>NZ_DLNK01000006.1:0-16997 GCF_002476985.1 Aeromicrobium sp. UBA7512 | reverse complement strand
CGACGGAGAGGTCGCCGCGGATGCCGTGGGCACGGCCGATCCGGCCGACGACGACGCGCATGGTCGGCTCAGCGACGCCGGTCGACGTCCACGAAGTCGATCCGCGCGCCGTCGGCACCGGCGATGGCCGATGCGACGGTGCGGATCGCCGTGGCCGTGCGGCCCTGGCGACCGATGACCTTGCCGAGGTCGGTCGGGTTGACCCGAACCTCGAACAGCTCGCCGCGCCGGGTCTGCTTGGCGCGGACCGATACCTCGTCGGGGTTGTCGACGATGCCGGCGACGAGGTGCTCGACGACCTCCTGCATGGGAGCGGCCATGATCAGGCCTCGTCGGCCTTCGTGTCCTCGGCCGGGGTCTCCTCGGCCTTGGGCTCCTCAGCCTTGGGCTCCTCAGCCTTGGGCTCCTCGGCCGGGGTCTCCTCGGCCTTGGGCTCCTCGGACTTCTTGGCCTTGGTGGTGGCCGACTTCTTGGGCTCGGCGTGCAGGTCCTTCAGCGCGGCGTTGAAGAGCTCGGCCTTGTCGGCCTTGGGCTCGGGCTGCTTGAGGGTCGACTCGCCACCGATGTCACCGGTGAGCTTGAGGATCGCCGCGACGGCCTCGGTCGGCTGCGCGCCGACGCCGAGCCAGTACTGGGCGCGATCGGAGTCGACGTTGATGGTCGACGGATCGGTCTTGGGGTTGTACGTGCCGATCTCCTCGATGACGCGGCCGTCACGCTTGGTGCGGCTGTCGGCAACGACGATGCGGTAGAACGGCGTGCGGATCTTGCCCATCCGCTTGAGGCGAATCTTGACTGCCACGAGTGTGGTGTCTCCTTGAGGTGTCGAACTGTGGTGACGCGGACCCGGCGTGTGGGGCATGCCCGGTCTTGGTCGAGGGGCCGGGCTCGGCGGGAGAGAGGGCCGCACCGATTCCGGACGCAAGCGCCCATTCTGCCAGAACCGGCAGCCGCGTTCCAATCCGCCTCGCGTCCCGGGACGAACCTCAGGGGCGGGCGAGCGCGACGATGCGCTCGATGACCTCGTCGAGGCTCAGGTCGGTGCCGTCGACGACCACCGCGTCGTCGGCCTGGGCCAGCGGCGAGGCGGCGCGGTTGGAGTCGATCGCGTCGCGCCGGGCGAGGGCCTCGCGCATCGCCTCGGCGTCCTCCACGCCCAGTTCCAGGGCGCGGCGGCGGGCGCGCGCCACGGGGTCGGCGACGAGGTAGATCTTCAGCGAGGCGTCGGGCGCGACGACCGTGCCGATGTCGCGGCCCTCGACCACGATGCCGCCCGTGGACTGCGCGATGGCGGCGCGCTGCAGCGCCACGAGCTGGCTCCGCACCTCCGGGACGGTGGCGACCGGGCTGACGGCGGCGGTGACGGCGTCACCGCGGATCGGCTCGGAGACGTCGACGCCGTCGGCGGCGATCGTGGGCTTCTCGGGATCGGTGCCGGAGGTCAGGACGACCTCGCTCGCCGCGGCCGCCACCGCCGCGGAATCGTGCACGTCGACGCCCCGCTGGAGCAGCGCCCACGTCATCGCGCGGTACATCGCACCCGTGTCCAGGTAGGCGTAGCCCAGCCGCGAGGCCACTCCCCGCGAGGTGCTGGACTTGCCCGAGCCCGAGGGCCCGTCGATGGCGATGACGTCGGTCATGGATCTCCTCAGCGGAAGGCGGCCCAGCCGCGTTCGGTCAGGGCGGTGTGCAGGTGCTCGGCGACGCCGGCCTGCACCACGACCTCGACGACGCCGACGAGGCGTCCGAGCTCGTGGTCGATGCGCATGTCCTCGATGTTGACCCCCGCGTCGCCGATCGCGGCGAAGAGCCGCGACAGCTCGCCCGGGGTGTCGTCGATGGAGACGAAGACGCTGGCGAGCGCGGCCGGCTGCTCGCCGTGCTTGCCGGGAACCCGGGCGACGCCGGCCCGGCCGCGATCGAGGTGCTCGGCCACGGAGCCGTCGGCGCTGTGCACCGCGGACCGCAGGTCGTCGAGCCGGACCGCGAGGTCGTCGAGGATGGCCCCGACCTGGCCCGCGTTGCTGCCGATGATGTCGACCCACAGGCCCCGGTCGCTGCCGGCGATCCGGATGACGTCGCGCAGGCCCTGTCCGGCCAGCGCCAGGTCGTCGCCGTCCGCCTGCGTGAGCAGCCCGGCGGTCAGGGCCGAGACCAGGTGGGGCACGTGCGAGACGAGCGCGACGGCCCGGTCGTGGGACGCGGCGTCCATGCGGCGGACGACCGAGCCGAGGGCCGTGGCCACCTGCTCGACCAGGGCGATCGCGCCGAGGTCGGTGCCGTCGGTGGGCACGACGGCCCAGGCCCGGCCCTCGAACAGCAGCGCCGAGGCGGCCATCGGGCCGGAGCGCTCCTTGCCGGCCATCGGGTGACCGCCGACGAAACGCGGGTCGGTGAGCGCCTCGCACACGGATCCCTTGACGCTGGCCACGTCGGTGACCACGGCGGAGGGGAACTCGGCGAGCGCGGCCCGGGCAGTCTCGACGACCGCGGCGGGCGGCACGGCGACGACGACCAGCGCCGGCGCCTCGACCGGATCGGCCGTCCCGGCGCCCAGGGAGGCGGCGAGCTCGACGTTCGACGGACGGGCGTCCCGCAGGTGCACCTGCACGCCCAGATCGCGCAGGCCGAGCGCCACCGAGGTGCCGATGAGGCCGCAGCCGACGACCAGGACCGGCCCGGGCACGACAGCATCGGGCAGGGCGGCGGTCATGCCCCCACGCTATCGAAGAGCGCTCCGAGCTCCTCGCGCGACAGGTCCCGCATCGCCCCGGAGCGCAGGTCGCCCAGCCGCAGCGGCCCGAACGCGGTCCGGGTCAGCTCGATCACGGGGTGACCGACGGCGTCCAGGAGACGACGCACGATGCGGTTCTTGCCGCTGTGCAGGTCCAGCTCGACGAGGCTGCGGCCGCGGCTGCGGTCGCGCACGACGAAGCGGTCGACCGCGGTGACGCCGTCGTCGAGCTCCACCCCCGCGAGCAGCTGGCGGCCGATCGCCGCGGCGACCGTGCCCTCCACGAGCGCGACGTAGGTCTTGGTGACCTCGAACGAGGGGTGCGCCAGCTGGTGCGCGAGGTCGCCGTCGTTCGTGAGGATGAGCAGGCCCGAGGTGTCGGTGTCGAGCCGGCCCACGTGGAAGAGCCGGTCCTCACGATCGGCGAGCAGCCCCGAGAGGTCGGGCCGGCCCTGCTCGTCGGCCATCGAGCTCACGACGCCGCGCGGCTTGTTGAGCAGGACGTACGCGTGGTCGGACGGCGGCGGGATGCGCGCGCCGTCGACGCGGATGACGTCGTTCGCGGGGTCGACGCGGGCACCCATCTGGGTGACGATCTCGCCGTTCACCTCGACGCGGCCGGTGGCCATCAGCTCCTCGCAGCGACGCCGGCTGGCCACGCCTGCCGAGGCCAGCACCTTCTGCAGGCGGATCCCCTCAGACATCGGCGCCCCCGGTCGGCTGCGTGTCGTCGCCGGTGGGCTGCGCCTCGTCCGCGGGTGCCTCACGATCGGCGGTCTGCTGCGCGACGCGCTCGAGCTCGCTGTCGAGGTCCTCCAGGTCGGGCAGCATCGGCGCCAGCTCCGGCAGCTCGTCGAGCCCGCTCAGCCCCATGCGCTCGAGGAAGTAGTTGGTCGTCCCGTAGAGGATCGCGCCCGACTCGGCGTCGTTGCCGAGCTCGACGATCAGCCCGCGGGTGACGAGCGTGCGGACCACGCCGTCCACGTTGACGCCGCGGATGGCCGAGATGCGCGAGCGGCTGACCGGCTGGCGGTACGCCACCACGGCGAGCGTCTCCAGCGCCGCCTGGCTGAGCTTGGCCTGCTGGCCCTCCAGCACGAAGGCGGACACGACGTCGGCGTACTCCTCGCGGCTGTAGAGGCGCCAGCCACCGGCGAGCTCGCGCAGCTCGAAGCCGCGACCCTGCTCGGTGTACTCGTCAGCGAGTTCGCGCAGCGCCTGCTCGACCTCGGCCGGCGGGTGCCCCACGGCCTGGGCCAGCACGAGGTGGTCCAGCGGCTCGTCGGCGATCATCAGCACCGCCTCGAGGGCGGGACGCAGGTCGACCGGAGGCCGCTCGTCGGCTGCGGACTCCTCCGCGTCAGGCTCGGCGGGCAGCTGGTCGTCAGTCTCGGTCATCGTCACTTCCGGTGGGTTCGGCCGTCGGGGCGTCCTGCGCCGCATCGAGGCCCTCGTCGGTCAGGGTCGGCTCGTCGAACTCGTCGCCCACGTCGATGTCGCCGTCGTCGGTGCCGGTCCAGCGCACCGTCAGCTCACCCAGGGGCACGGCCTGCTCGAACGACAGCATGCCCTCGCGGAACAGCTCCAGCAGCGACAGGAACCGCGCCACCTTCGTCTGCCCGTCGGGCGCGTCGGCGACGATCGCTCGGAAGGTCAGGCTGCCCTCGCGGCGGAGCCGGTCGACCACGAGGTGGGCCTGCTCGCGCACGCTCACGGCGGGTGCGTGCAGGTGGGTCAGCGAGACCAGCGGCGGGAGCTTCGGCGCGAGCGCGCCGGCGGCGAGCTCGGCCAGGTCCTGCGCGGTCGCGCGGATCTCCACCTCGGGCAGCAGCGTCGCGAAGCGCGGCTCGAGCGTCGCGGCACGGGGGTGGCGCAGCTGCGAGTTCTCGAAGCGCTCGGCCAGGATCGCCGCGACCGTCTTGAAGGCGCGGTACTGCATGAGCCGCGCGAAGAGCAGGTCGCGCGCCTCGAGCAGTGCCAGGTCCTCCTCGTCCTCGACCTCGGCCTGCGGCAGCAGCCGGGCGGTCTTGAGGTCGAGCAGCGTGGCCGCGATCAGCAGGAAGTGCGTCGTCTGCTCGAGGTCGTCCTCGAGCTCGCGGGTGTAGGCGATGAAGTCCGAGGTGACCACCGACAGGGCGACCTCGGTGATGTCGAGCTGGTGCTTGGAGATCAGCTGCAGCAGCAGGTCGAACGGGCCCTCGAAGTTGCCCAGCGAGACGGAGAAGCCGGCGTCGGGCGCCTGCGCGGGTGCCGGTTCGGTCACGGACACCGCGGCGCTCATTCCTCGCCGAGCCGGCGGGCGAGCTCGCTGTCGGCCCCGCGGGTCTCCAGGTCGGCCAGTGCACCGGCGATCGCCGCGCGGACGAGGCGGCCGCGGTCGACCTTGCGACCGAGGACCGATCGCAGCTCGAGGCGTGCCTTCTCGATCGCGAGCAGCTCGTCGCTGGTCAGGTAGACCGTCATCTTCTCGTCGTGCTTGACCCGGCCGCTGCCGGACGCGGGCACGGCGGGGGCGTCGTCGTTTCGGGGGCTGCTGGGGGCGGTCGACCTGAACAGCTCGTCCGCACCCGGCAGGTTCACGCGTCGGGACACCGCTGCAGCACTTCCCTGGCCAGCTGGCGGTAGGCCTCGGCGCCGGGCGACGAGGAGGCGTACTCGGTGATGGGCTCGCCCGCGACGGTGGAGTCGGAGAACTTCACGGTGCGCCGGATGACGGTGTGGAAGACCGAGTCGCCCCAGCCGTCGACGAGCGTCTGCAGCACCTCTCGGCCGTGCAGCGTGCGGCCGTCGAACATCGTGCCGAGCAGACCGATGACGCGCAGGTCGAAGTTCGTGCGGTCGCGGACCTTCTCGATCGTCTCGTTGAGCAGCGCCACGCCACGCAGGGCGAAGTACTCGCACTCGAGCGGGATGATCACGCCGTCGGACGCGGTCAGCGCGTTCACGGTGAGCAGGCCCAGCGAGGGCTGGCAGTCGATGAGGATGACGTCGTAGTCGTGGCGCACGTCGCGCAGCGAGCGGGCCAGGACCTGCTCGCGGCCCACCTCGGTGACGAGACGCATCTCGGCGGCCGAGAGGTCGATGTTCGCCGGGACCAGGTCGAGGTTCTCGACCGAGGTGCCGAGGATGATCTCCTTCATCGAGAGCTCGCGGTCCATCAGCACGTGGTAGATGCTCTGCTCGATCTCGTGGGCGTTGTAGCCCAGTCCGACCGTCATCGAGCCCTGCGGGTCGAAGTCGACGAGCAGGACGCGGCGGCCCAGCTCGGCCAGCGCGGCGCCGAGGTTGATCGTGGTGGTGGTCTTGCCGACGCCGCCCTTCTGGTTGCACATCGACAGGACGACGGCAGGGGCCTGCGTGCTGCGGGGTCCGGGTTCGGGAAGGTCGGGGAGGGGGCGACCGGTGGGTCCGAGTTCCGAACTGGGCATGTCGGCCACTGTACCGCTCACTTCAGCGCCCGGGGATGGGACGCCGCGTAGGTCTCGCGCAACTTGTCGATCGTCACGAGGGTGTAGATCTGGGTGGTCGTCACGGAGGCGTGACCGAGCAGTTCCTGCACCACGCGCACGTCGGCGCCGCCGTCGAGCAGGTGGGTGGCGAAGGAGTGACGCAGGGTGTGTGGCGAGACGTCGACCGTGAGTCCGGCGCGTCGGGCGGCCTTGGTCAGCACGGTCCACGCGCTCTGGCGCGACAGTCGGCCGCCGCGCGCGTTGAGGAACACCGCGGGGCCGCTGCCGGCGGCCGACGTCAGGTGGGGCCGGGCCTTCGTGAGGTACGCCTCGATCGCGTCGCGGGCGAACGAGCCGAGCGGCACGATGCGCTGCTTCGAGCCCTTGCCGGTGAGCAGGACGGAGGACTGCTCGAGGTCGATGTCGTCCACGTCGAGGCCCACCGCCTCGGAGATGCGGGCGCCGGTGCCGTAGAGGATCTCGAGCAGGGCCCGGTCGCGCAGGGCCAGGGCCGTGCCCGGCTCCCCCGCCGCCGTCAGCAGCGCCTCGACGTCCTCCAGCGGGAGCGCCTTGGGCAGCCGCGACGCCGGCCGCGGCGGCCGTACGGCCGCCGTGACATCGTTGGTGACGAGCTGCTCGCGCAGGCAGAACTTGTGGAAGCCGCGGACCGCCACGACGGTGCGCGCCACGCTCGACGTGCCGAGGCCCTGGTGGTCCTCGTCACCGGCGCGCAGGGCGGCCGCGAAGGCCGTGACGTGGTCCTCGGTGATCGAGGCGGGATCGGGGACGCCCGCGCCCTGCAGGAACTCGGTGTAGCGACGCAGGTCGCGGCGGTACGACGCGAGCGTGTTCTCGGCGAGACCGCGTTCCACCGCGAGGTGGGACAGGTACTCGGCCACGACCCGCTCGACCGCACCGCCGTCGGTCACGTCCGGGCCACCGCGAGGATCGCCACGACGGTCTTGGCGTCGGTGATCCTGCCGTCCAGGCAGGCCGCCACCGCGTCGTCCGGACTTGCCCACCAGTGCGCCATGTCGGCCTCCTCGGCCTCGCGCTCGGTGCGATCGGCGTCGGCGACCGGCTCCAGCCCGGAGGCGTGGAAGATCGTGATCGTCTCGGTGGAGTACCCGACCGTGGGCGCGATCTGCACCAGCTCGCGCCAGTCGCGGGCGACGAGGTCGGTCTCCTCCGCGAGCTCGCGCGCGGCCGTCTGCTGCGGCTCCTCGCCCTCGATGTCCATCAGCCCGGCCGGGATCTCGAGCATCCGGCGGCCCATGGGGTGGCGGTACTGCTCGACGAGCAGGATCCGGCCCTCCTCGTCGACCGCGGCCACGCCCACGGCGCGGCGGGGCCGCACGACGACCCGCGGGTGCGTGTCGCCGTCCGGCGCCTCGATCGTGTCGACCGTGAGCGTCAGGTAGCCGTTCTGGAACCCGACCTCGGAGCCGACCTGCGGCCAGCTGCCGGGGCCTGCCTCGACGCGCTCCGCGAGCCGGCCCGGCAGCCGCGGATGGGCGGTCACGCGCCCTCGACCGGCAGCCGCATCTCGAGCTTGCGCTTGAGTGAGGCCCCGATCAGGCCGGAGAACAGCGGGTGCGAGCGCGTCGGACGCGACCGCAGCTCCGGGTGCGCCTGCGTGGCCACGTAGAACGGGTGCACCTCGCGCGGCAGCTCGACGAACTCGACCAGGGTCGAGTCGGGCGACGTCCCGGAGAAGACCAGGCCCGCCTCCTCCAGCTGCTCGCGGTAGGCGTTGTTGACCTCGTACCGGTGGCGGTGACGCTCCTCGACCTTGTCGCTGCCGTAGAGCTCGTTGACGATGCTGCCGGGCTTGAGGCTGGCCGGGTACAGGCCCAGGCGCATGGTGCCGCCCAGGTCGCCCGCGCCCTCGACGAACTCCTGCTGCTCGGCCATCGTGGCGATGACCGGGTGCTTGGTGGAGGGGTCGAACTCCGAGGAGCTCGCGTCCTCGATGCCCAGCTCGGTGCGCGCGTACTCGATGACCATGCACTGCAGGCCCAGGCACAGCCCGAGCACTGGGACCTGCTGCTTGCGCGCGTAGGTCAGGGCGCCGAGCTTGCCCTCGATGCCGCGGATGCCGAACCCGCCGGGCACGCAGATGCCGTCGACGTCGCCGAGGTGCTCGGCGGCGCCGGCCTCGGTGGCGCACTCATCGGAGGGAACCCACCGCAGGTGGACCTTCACGTCGTTGGCGAAGCCACCGGCGCGCAGCGCCTCGGCCACCGACAGGTACGCGTCGGGCAGGTCGATGTACTTGCCGACCAGGGCGATCGTGACGTCCTCGGCCGGGTCGTGCACGCGGCGCAGCAGGGCGTCCCACTCGGTCCAGTCGACGTCACGGAACGGCAGGTCGAGGCGGCGGACGACGTACGCGTCCAGGCCCTCGGAGTGCAGCACCTTGGGGATGTCGTAGATCGAGGGGGCGTCGATGGCCGTGACGACCGCGTCCTCGTCGACGTCGCACATGAGCGAGATCTTGCGCTTCACACCAGCGGGGACGGGGCGGTCGGAACGGCACACGATCGCGTCGGGCTGGATGCCGATCGAGCGCAGCGCCGCGACCGAGTGCTGCGTGGGCTTCGTCTTGAGCTCACCGGCGGGACCGATGTACGGGATGAGCGAGACGTGCAGGAAGAAGACGTTGCCGCGTCCCACCTCCTGACGGACCTGGCGGGCCGACTCCAGGAACGGCTGGCTCTCGATGTCGCCCACCGTGCCGCCGATCTCGTGGATCACCACGTCGACGCCGGGGCCGCCCATCGACAGCATCCGGTCCTTGATCTCGTTGGTGATGTGCGGGATGACCTGCACCGTGTCGCCGAGGTAGTCGCCGCGGCGCTCGCGGGCGATCACGTCGGAGTAGACCTGGCCGGTCGTGACGTTGGCGCGTCCCACGAGGTCCTCGTCGAGGAAGCGCTCGTAGTGGCCGATGTCGAGGTCGGTCTCGGCGCCGTCGTCGGTGACGAAGACCTCACCGTGCTGGAACGGGTTCATCGTGCCCGGGTCCACGTTGAGGTACGGATCGAGCTTCTGCATCGTGACCCGCAGGCCACGCGACTTGAGCAGCCGGCCCAGGCTGGAGGCGGTCAGGCCCTTGCCGAGGGAGGACACGACTCCACCGGTGACGAAAACGTGCTTGGTGACGGCGTTAGTTGCCAACATGACTCCCGTGGGTCCGGATCGGATGCGGAACCGGGAGGTGCCTGCGGCAGCGTCCGGGGGTCGAGGAACCGTCGCGCGCGATCGGTTCTACTCGGGGCTCCACGGAACTCCAGCCTACCATCGCGACACAGCGACCGAGACCATCCGGGCGCATCCACCCCGGCGGCGTGGCCCGACTCAGTTCGGGACCGGGCCGTCGGCGGCACGCGAGGTGCCCCAGGCGCCCGACTGGCCCGCGGCCTCGCGGACCAGGCCGAGCACGGCGTTGACGCGGCCGGTCCCGGTGTCGGTGACGTCGATCGTCGAGACGTTCGCCGCGGCGTCGCTGCCGCGGACGGCGTTGACCACGCCGTTCTCCCCGGAGGAGACGGGGCCGACGACGGCCACGCCCTGGCTGCCGGCGTCGAGACCGGCGACCATGCTGGACACGACCGTGCCCTCACCGCCCGCCGCCGCGCCCGCCGGGCCGGAGACGACCAGGACGAGCTGCGCCGAGACCTCGGGATCCTGCTCGGCCTCGAGCAGGCCACCCTCGGTGAAGGCCGAGCGGATCGTGCGGGCCGTCTCGTCGAGCGAGCCGTCGCCCTGCGTCAGGTAGCCGCGAGCCAGGGCGGCGCCGACCTTGCCGTAGTCGCTCTCGGCGGCGGCCGCGTCGGGATCGGACTGGGCGGCCACGCCCTCGGCGAACTGGCGGTTCGACGGCGAGAGCAGCTTGCCCGTGAGCTCCACCTGGCCGGTCACGCGCGCGCCGGCGGTGGTCAGGTTCTCGATCAGCGAGTCGACCTCGTTGTCTCGGGCCCCCGGCGTGGTGAGCAGCAGGACGGTGCGGTTCTCGAGCTTGTCGCGGAGCAGGCCCGGCGCGGTCATGGACGCGTAGCCGGCGTCGAAGCCGGCGAGCGCGGGGCTGATCTCGGCGGTGTCGGAGGAGTCCGAGGCCGTGGCGGCGTCGCTCTCGTCGAGCAGACCGGCGCCCACGGCGATGCCGGCGGCGAGCGCCAGCAGCACGGCCGCGAGGGAGATGACGTGGTAGCGCAGGTTGATCACGGGAGAAGTCCTTCGGTCCAGGAGGTGACACGGTCGGCCACGGGCGCGAGCCACTCATGACCGAGAGGGGTGGTGGCCACCGCCGCCACGACGGCGACGATGCCGGCGACGAGCAGCAGCAGGGGCGTGAACCAGCTGAGGCGCTGACGGGCGAACCAGCGCACGGCCTGGGCGTCGACGACGCGCGAGCCGGCGCGCAGCCGGGCGATGAAGGTGCCGGCGGCGTCCGCGGCGTCCCCGTCGACGAGGTCCACGAGGCGCGTCGGTCCGCCCACGAGCACGATGACGGCGGCCTCGTTCTGGTCGGCCAGGAGCACCGCGAGGTTGTCCGGCGTGCCGGTGGCGGTGAAGATCACGGGCTGGCGGCCGTGGGCCTCGAACTGCTCCGGGCGGTCGAGCCGGCCCGAGGGCGAGACGATGACGACCTCTCCGGAGCGCTCGATCATGCGTCCGGAGAAGTCGTCGCCACGGCCGACGAGCAGGTGGGGGCGCAGGCCCGCGGAGATCAGCAGCTCGGCGCCACCGGCCACGCCGATGAGCACGGGGTCGTGGTCGCGCACGAACGAGCGGATCGACTTGAGGTCGCCCGCGGCGTCGGGACCGTCGGTCACGACCACGACGGGACGGCCCTTGATGTCGGTCGAGACGGCCGGGATCCCGGCGCCCTCGAGCAGCATGGCCCGGTCGCGACGGAGGGTGTCGGCGGCGTTCGTGACGATCGAGTCGAGCTGGCTCGACAGACCCGAGGAGGCCTCGTCCAGCTGGTCGCGCACGCGCGACTCGGTCATCTCGACGCCGGTGGCCACCGCGGTGTCGCCGAGGTGGACCGCGCCTCCGTCCACGCGCACGACGTCGCCGCTGCGCAGGGTCTGCCACACGGACTCGCCGACCCGGTCGACCAGCGGGATGCCGGCGCTGGCCAGGACCTGCGGCCCGAGGTTGGGGTAGCGCCCCGTGGAGGACGAGGACACGTTCAGGACGGCCGCGACACCCTTCTCCACCAGCGCCTGGGCGGTGTCGGCACCGAGATCGGTGACGTCCACGACGACGACGTCGCCCGAACGCACCGACGACAGGTCGGCACCGTGGCGGCACAACCGTGCCGGGCCGACGACGCCGGGGCCTTCGGGAAGGGCGCGATGCTTGCGCTTCAAGATGGGCATGATGCCTTCCATGCAACCTGCGTTCCATGAGGATTCACCCCCGACACGCCGGTCCGGCCCCGAATGTGACGAACTCAGGGAGTGCTGGCGAGCTCGAGCAGCTCGCGCGCGTGCTCCTGCGCGGCGGACGAGTCGTCCAGTCCGGCCAACATCCGGGCCAGCTCGTCGACCCGCCCCTGGTGCTCGAGGCGCAGCACGCTGCTGCTGGTGACGGTGCCGTCGTCGGACTTGCTGACCACGAAGTGGGCGTCGGCGAACGCGGCCACCTGCGGCAGGTGGGTCACGGCGATCACCTGGGCGTGCTTGGCCAGGCGCGCCAGCCGCCGCCCCACCTCCACGGCCGTACGGCCGCCGATCCCGGCGTCGACCTCGTCGAAGACGAGCGTGGGCACCGGGTCGCGACCGGCCAGCACCACCTCGATGGCGAGCATGAGGCGCGAGAGCTCACCGCCGCTGGCGGCCCTGGCGAGAGGGCGCGGCTCGGCACCGCTGTTGGCGGCGAACCAGATCTCGACGTCGTCCGCTCCGTGGGCACCGGGATCGCCGGGAACCACCCGGATGTCCAGGTGGGCCGACGGCAGGGCCAGGTCGGCCAGCTCGCGCCCGACCTCCTCGGCCAGCTGCTCGGCTGCCTTCGTCCGGGCGGCGGTGAGCCGGCCGGCGAGCGCGACGACGCGAGTGCGCACGGCGTCGGCCTCGGCCTCCAGCCGCTCGATCGCGGTGTCGTCGAGGTCGAGCTCGAGGACCTCCGCGCGGGCGCGGTCGGCCCACGCGATCACCTCGTCGAGCCCGGGACCGTACCTGCGCTGCAGCGCCGTCAACGCCGCGCGACGATCCTGGACGGCGGCCAGACCGGCCGGGTCGAGATCGACGTCGGAGGCGTAGGCCGCGAGCTCGGAGGCGATGTCCGTCAGATCGATCGCCGCCCGCTTGAGCCGGTCGCCCAGCGCCTCGAGGCGGGGGTCGTTCCCCGCCACCGGCTCCACCACGGCCCGGGCCGCGGCGAGGGCGGCCGCCGCGGAGTGCTCGTCCTCCGACAGCGCGACCGACGCACCGGCCGCGGCCGCAGCCAGGGACTCGGCGTGCGCCAGCCGGTTCTCGCGCTGGACGAGCTCCTCGTCCTCGCCGGGCTGCGGGTCGACCGCGTCGATCTCGTCGAGGGCGTGCCGGAGCAGGTCGAGCCGCTGCAGCCGCTCCCCCGCGTGGGTGCGCAGGTCGTGCAGCCGGGTCTTCACGTCGCGCAGGCGCTGGTAGTCGGGCTGGTACTCGGCGAGCAGGTCCGAGACCTCGGCGCCGGCGTAGCGGTCGAGCGCCCCGCGCTGCTCCTGGGGACGGACGAGACGCTGCTGGTCGGACTGGCCGTGGACGGCGACGAGCGAGTCGGCCAGCCGGGACAGCAGGCCGGCCGGCACGGTGGCGCCGCCGGCGAGCGCGCGGCTGCGCCCCTGGCTGGTCAGGATCCGGGCCAGCACGAGGTCGTCGTCGACCTGACCGCCGGCCTCCTCGACGAGCGCCGTGACCTCGGGCGTGGCCACGACCGAAGCCTCGATGCGCGCCCTGTCGGCGCCTCGGCGCACGAGGGCCGAGTCGGCGCGCTCACCGCGCAGGAGTCCCAGAGCCGTGACGACCATGGTCTTGCCGGCACCGGTCTCGCCGGTGATGACGGTGAAGCCGGGGCCCAGGTCGAGCTCGGCCTCCTCGATCACGCCTAGCGAGGCGAGGCGAAGGGAGTGCCACATCAGCGCTCCCCCGCGGCCCGACGGGAGGCTTCGGAGGAGCCGCGCCACCCCGACACGGGCAGCTCGAACTTGCGCACGAGGCGGTCGGCGAAAGAGGCCGGGTGCACCCGCGCGAGCCGCACGGGCTCGACACCACGCCGCACCTCCACGCGAGCGCCGAGGGGCAGGTCGGAGGCCCTCCGGCCGTCGCACCACAGCACACCCGTGGCCGACGCGCCCACCACCTCGACGGCGAGCGTCGACTCGGGCGAGACCACCATGGGACGGGCGAACAGGGCGTGCGCGCTGATCGGCACCATGAGCAGCGCCGAGACCTCGGGCCACACGACGGGACCACCGGCGCTGAAGTTGTAGGCGGTCGAGCCGGTGGGAGTCGCGCACACGACGCCGTCGCAGCCCATCCTCGACACCGGCCGGCCGTCGATCTCCACGACGACCTCGAGCATCCGCTCGCGGGAGGCCTTCTCCACCGACGCCTCGTTCAGCGCCCAGTTCGTGGCGACGACCTCGCCGTCCTGCAGGACCAGCACGTCGACGGTCAGGCGCTCCTCGACCGTGAGGTCGCCGGCGATCACCCGCCGGGCCACCAGGTCGAGGTCCTCCTCGTCGGCCTCGGCGAGGAAGCCGACGTGTCCGAGGTTGACGCCGAGCAGGGGCGTCCCGGTGCCGCGGCACAGTTCGGCCGCGCGCAGGATCGTGCCATCGCCACCGAAGACGACCGTCAGCTCGCAGTCGCGGGCGGCGCCCGGCTCGGCGGGGACGGTCACCAGGTCCAGGGCTCCGGCTCCGGCGAGTGCCTCGGCCTCCTCACCCGCGAGGACGCGGACCTCGATCCCGGCCCCCTGGAGGGACGCGGCGAAGTCGGCGGCGATCCGGGGAGCGCCGTTGCGCAGCGCGTGGACCGCGAGCAGCACACTCCTCATGAGTCGCTTCCTTCCGTCGGGTGTCGCGCGGCGAGGGGTCCGGCCGCGACGACGGCTCGCGCCATCTCCTCGTCCGGAGCCGGCGCGTCGGCCCTCAGCCAACAAAAGTACTCGACATTCCCGGCGGGGCCAGGGAGCGGACTGGGCGCGAGGGCGCGCGTTCCCCAGCCACCGGCCCAGGCCGCGGTGGTGACGCCGTGGACCGCGGCGGCGTGCAGCTCGGGATCACGGACGACGCCGTTCTTGCCGAGGTTCTCGCGCCCCACCTCGAACTGCGGCTTGACCATGAGGACCAGGTCGCCGTCGGGACGGCACACCGACATGAGCGCCGGAAGCACGATCGTCAACGAGATGAACGACAGGTCGGACACGACCAGGTCGACCGGCCCCCCGATGAGCTCGGTGTCGATGGAGCGGACGTTGGTGCGGTCGAAGACGCGGACACGAGGGTCGGACTGCAGCGCCCAGACGAGTTGGCCGTAGCCGACGTCGACGGCGACGACCTCGGCGACCTCGCGGCGCAGCAGGACGTCGGTGAAGCCGCCGGTGGAGGCACCCGCGTCGAGGGCGCGCCGTCCGCGGACGGTGAGCCCCTGCGGCTCGAAGACCTCGAGGGCACCGAGCAGCTTGTGGGCGCCCCGCGACGCCCAGCCGGGGTCGTCGCCCTCGCGGACGACGATGGCCTGGTCGGTCGTGATCTGGGTGGCCGGCTTGGTCGCGGCATTCCCGCCGACCAGCACGCGCCCCTCGCCGATGATCGTCGCGGCGTGGTCCCGCGACCTGGCGAGCCCACGGCGCACGAGCTCGGCGTCGAGCCGCACCCGGCGGCTCACCGACTCACCCGCGGGTCCCGGAGGAGCCGGCCAGCTGGTCGCGCAGCACCCGGTGCACCGCCTCGAACACTCGCGGGTGCTCGGCGACGTCGAGATCGGCGAGCGTGCCGAGCAGCGCCTCGGCCTCCTCGATCGAGGCCGGCTCGGGCTGCACGGTGCCGTCGGCGGTGGGTTCGGCGGTCATGCGTCGATTGTCTCATCGACACTCAGCCGTACGTCCGATTCGGCCCGGCACGCCCAGCCGAGTCCGACGATCGCGCGGAGCGTCTCGGTGGAGGTGCCCTCGGTCACGACGGAGAGGGTCCGGTCGCGCAGCTCCACCCGCGCACCCCCGCACTCGGCCGCCCCGTCGGAGACGACCACGGCGGGGTGGGGGTCGTGCAGAGCGGCCAGATCGGCTCCGACGAAGTCAGGGCGCTCGTCCGCGACGGCATTGACCACATCGCTGAGGGTGTTGACGCCCGTGAGCACGAACAGGGAGGTGACGCCGGCGCGGCGGGCGCCGAGGATGTCGGTGTCGAGCCGGTCCCCCACCATCAGCGGCGAGGCGGGCGCGAGGCGCTCCATCGTCTCCTCGAACAAGGGCGCGTAGGGCTTGCCCGCGACGACGGGCTCCTGCCCGGTGGCCAGGCGGACGGCGTGGACGAGGGCGCCGTTCCCGGGCGCGATCCCCTCGGCGGTCGGGATCGTGAGATCGGTGTTGCTGGCGTACCAAGGCAGACCCGATTGCACCGCGTAGGCGGCCTCGGCGAGGTCCCGCCAGCCCAGGTCCGGCGTGTACCCCTGGACCACGGCGGCGAGCCCGGGCGCGTGCCGGTCGTCGGTGGGCACGAGTCCGCGGGCCCGGAGGGCCTCGCGCAGCCCGTCTCCCCCGACGGCCAGCACGACAGCACCCGGAGCGAGGTCGTGGGACATGACCCCCGCGATCGCCTGCGCGGAGGTGACGATGTCCTCGATCGAGGGTGCGAGCCCGAGCCGGGCCAGATGGTCGGCCACCGCCTCGGGCGGGCGATTCGCGTTGTTCGTGAGGTAGGCCAGACGCGCCGCGCTGACCTCACCGAGCGCCTCGACGGCACCCGGCACCGCTTCACCGCCGCGGTAGACCACGCCGTCGAGGTCGAGCAGCACCGCATCGTGCGACGCGACGAGCGGGGTGTCGGTGGCTGCCAGCGTCATGCGCTCGAGGCTACCGGGCGTTCGGGAAGCCGAGTGAGGGACCCGAGATCGACGTAGACCCGGCTGGACACCCCGCCACCCTTGCTGGAGAAGAGGCGGCGGAGCTCACCGCTGACCTCGACGCGGTCACCCGGATTGAGGCGCAGGGCCTTGCCGCGGAGGCGGGAGGTCCAGGCCGAGCAGTCGAAGGTGTCGACGAGCTGGCGTGACCGGCGCCGCGCGGCGGCGCTGCGCTCGACGATGAGTCGGAAGGAGACGAGCTCGTCCCCGCTGGGCAGGGTCCGGGTCTCGGCGGCATCGGCCACACGCCCGCGGAGCAGGACCTGGTTGTCGGCGTCGTTCATGGCGCCAGCGTCCCGCGTTCGGGAACAACGACGACAGGGCCCACGCGCAGCCTGTGGACGGCGCGCATGGACCCTGGACCTTCTGTGGATGGTCAGCCTTCGAGAGCGGTGAGTCGTTCTTCGACGTCGGTGAGGTTGTTGGCGTCGGTGCCGGCGACGCGGTGGAACCAGGTGATGGCTTCGTCTTTGCGGCCGGCGGCGAGGAGGGTGTCGGCGTAGGCGTATCGGAGTCGGGTGACCCAGTCGGCGCGGCCTTTGGTGGTGAGGGGTTCGGATTCGAGGATTTGGAGGGCGGCGTCGAGGTGTCCGAGGTCGCGGCGGGCGCCGGCGATGACGATGGACAGTTCGGTGTTGCCGGCTTCGTCGAGGTGGGCGCGGATGTCGGGTCGGTCGTATTCGAGGGCTTTTT
>NZ_DLNK01000003.1:8404-747512 GCF_002476985.1 Aeromicrobium sp. UBA7512 | reverse complement strand
CGAGTCCGAGGTCGTCTACCACCAGATCCGCGAGGACCTGGAGCAGCAGGGCGTCATCTTCCTGGACACCGACACCGCGCTGAAGGAGCACCCCGAGCTCTTCGAGGAGTACTTCGGCACCGTGATCCCGGTCGGCGACAACAAGTTCGCCGCGCTGAACACGTCGGTCTGGTCGGGTGGCTCGTTCATCTACGTGCCCAAGGGCGTCCACGTCGACATCCCGCTGCAGGCCTACTTCCGGATCAACACCGAGAACATGGGCCAGTTCGAGCGCACGCTGATCATCGCCGACGAGGACTCTTACATCCACTACGTCGAGGGCTGCACCGCGCCGATCTACAAGACCGACTCGCTGCACTCGGCCGTCGTGGAGATCATCGTGAAGAAGGGCGCCCGCGTCCGCTACACGACCATCCAGAACTGGTCGAACAACGTCTACAACCTCGTCACCAAGCGCGCCACGTGCGAGGCCGGCGCCACGATGGAGTGGGTCGACGGCAACATCGGCTCCAAGGTCACGATGAAGTACCCGGCCGTCTACCTCATGGGCGAGCAGGCCAAGGGCGAGACGCTGTCGATCGCGTTCGCCGGCGAGGGCCAGTACCAGGACACCGGCGCCAAGATGGTCCACGTCGCGCCGAACACGTCCAGCTCGATCCTGAGCAAGTCCGTCGCCCGTGGTGGCGGCCGCACGTCCTACCGCGGCCTGCTCCAGGTCAACGAGGGCGCCTACGGCTCCGCCAGCACGGTCAAGTGCGACGCGCTGCTGGTCGACCAGATCAGCCGCTCGGACACCTACCCGTACGTCGACGTCCGCGAGGACGACGTGACCCTCGGCCACGAGGCGACCGTCTCCAAGGTCAGCGACGACCAGCTCTTCTACTTCATGCAGCGCGGCATGGAGGAGGACGAGGCCATGGCGATGATCGTCCGCGGCTTCGTCGAGCCCATCGCTCGCGAGCTGCCCATGGAGTACGCGCTGGAACTGAACCGACTCATCGAGCTGCAAATGGAAGGGGCTGTTGGATGACCGCGTTGACTCCCGTTGTGGGTGACGAGCGAATGGCTGGTGCAAACAACGACCAGCTGGCCGCCGCCTTGGAGTTGGACCACGTCCAGAGCCACCTGCACCCCGAGCCGTCGTACGACGTCGAGGCCCACCCCAAGCCCACCGGCCTGGAGGAGATCTGGCGCTTCACGCCGCTCAAGCGGCTGCGTGGACTGCTCGACGGCACGCCGTCGGACGCCAGCCTGGAGTGGAAGGACGAGCTCCCCACCGGTGCCACGCTGACCACGATCACCACCGACGAGGCCAAGGCGATCGGCGGCATCGCGCCGCTCGACCGCCTCGCGGCTCTCGCCGTGCAGAACGCCGGCGGCGCCACGCTGCTGTCGATCGACGGCGAGCTCGACGCCCCGGCCCGCATCCGCCTGAGCGGCACGTCGGTCGAGCAGACCGTGTGGGGCCACGTCGTGGTGAAGGTGGCGCCGTTCTCCAAGGCCACGATCGCGTTCGACCACGTCGGCTCGGCCACCTACGCCACGACCGTCACGTACGTCGTGGGCGACGGTGCCCAGCTCGACGTCGTGAACCTGGTCGACTGGGAGGACGACGCCGTCCACGCCGTGCAGAACGGCATCAGCGTCGGCCGCGACGCGGCGGTCCGCTTCTTCGAGTTCACCCTCGGTGGCGACCTCGTCCGCTCGTCGACCAACGTCGACTACCGCGGCCCCGGTGGAAGCGTCGACCTGCTCGGCATCTATTTCGCCGACGCGGGCCAGCACCTCGAGCACCGCCAGTTCGTCGACCACACGGCGCCCCGCACCCGCAGCAACGTCGAGTACAAGGGCGCGCTGCAGGGCCAGGACGCGCACACCGTGTGGATCGGCAACGTCCTGATCCGCAAGGTCGCCGAGGGCATCGACACGTTCGAGCAGAACGACAACCTCGTCCTCACCGACGGCGCGCGCGCCGACTCGGTGCCGAACCTCGAGATCGAGACCGGCGACATCGCCGGCGCGGGCCACGCGTCCACGACCGGTCGATTCGACGACGAGCACCTGTTCTACCTGCAGAGCCGCGGCATCGACCCCACGGAGGCCAAGCGCCTCGTCGTGCACGGCTTCTTCAACGACATCATCCGCCGGATCGGCGTCGAGGACCTGCAGGATCGTCTCCTGTCGGCGATCGAGGACGAGCTGGCCGCGGTGGTCGGCAACCCCGCGGCGGTGACCGAATGACCTTCAAGGAGGTCGCGAAGCTCGCCGACGTCCCCGAGGGCGCGGCGCTGGGCATCGAGTTCGAGGGGCACGACCTGGCCCTGGTGCGCGACGGCGACACCGTCTACGCCATCCAGGACTGGTGCTCCCACGCCGAGATCCCGCTGTCCGACGGCGACGTCGAGGGCTGCGAGATCGAGTGCTTCCTGCACGGGTCGCGCTTCGACCTGCGCACCGGCAAGGCCCTGGGCCTGCCGGCCACCGAACCCGTCCCCGTCTACCAGACCAAGATCGAGGGAGAGACCGTCTGGGTCGACCTCCCGAACCAAGGAGAAACAGCATGAGCACCCTGGAGATCAAGAACCTCCACGTGTCCGTCGACACCGAGGACGGTGCCAAGGAGATCCTCCGCGGCGTCGACCTGACCATCAACTCCGGCGAGGTCCACGCCATCATGGGCCCCAACGGCTCGGGCAAGTCCACGCTGGCGTACTCGATCGCCGGACACCCCAAGTACACCGTCACCGAGGGCGAGGTGCTCCTCGACGGCCAGAACATCCTCGAGCTGAGCGTCGACGAGCGCGCGCGTGCGGGCCTGTTCCTCGCGATGCAGTACCCGGTCGAGATCCCGGGCGTCTCCGTCGCCAACTTCCTGCGCACGGCCAAGACCGCCATCGACGGCGAGGCCCCCAAGCTGCGCACGTGGGTCAAGGACGTCAACGCGGCGCTCGAGCGGATGACGCTCGACCCGTCGTTCTCCTCGCGCTCGGTCAACGAGGGCTTCTCCGGCGGCGAGAAGAAGCGCCACGAGATCGCCCAGCTCGAGCTGCTGAACCCGAAGTTCGCGGTGCTCGACGAGACCGACTCCGGCCTGGACATCGACGCCCTGCGCGTCGTCTCGGACGGCGTCAACCGCTACTCGGCGCAGGGTGACCGCGGCGTGCTGCTGATCACGCACTACACGCGCATCCTGAACTACATCGAGCCCGACTTCGTCCACGTCTTCGTGGCCGGCAAGCTGGCCGAGACCGGTGGGCGCGAGCTCGCCGAGCTGCTCGAGGCCGAGGGCTACGACAAGTTCACCAAGGCGGCCGTCTGATCATGACCGGCTACGACGTCGAGGCGATCCGCAAGGACTTCCCCATCCTGTCCAGGACGATGGCGGGGGACCGCCCTCTCGTGTACCTGGACAGCGCCAACACGTCGCAGAAGCCGCGTCAGGTCGTCGAGGCGATCGAGCGTCACTACCTCGAGCACAACGCGAACGTCGCGCGGGCGATGCACCAGCTCGGTGCGGAGGCCAGCGAGGCGTTCGAGCTCGGTCGCGACAAGGTGGCGGGGTTCATCAACGCGCCGCGTCGCGAGGAGGTCGTGTTCACCAAGAACGCCTCCGAGGCGCTCAACCTGGTGGCTCGCGTCCTCGGTGACGCCGGTCGCGTGGGTGCCGGTGACGAGGTCGTGGTGACCCAGATGGAGCACCACTCCAACCTCGTGCCGTGGCAGCTGCTCACGCAGCGCACGGGCGCTGACCTGCGCTGGTACGGCGTCACGCCCGAGGGCCGGCTCGACCTCGACTCGCTCACCCTCACCGAGCGCACCAAGGTCGTCTCGGTCACGTGGGTCTCGAACATGCTCGGCACGATCAACCCGGTCGCCGAGATCGTCCGGCGCGCCCACGAGGTGGGTGCGCTGGTCGTCATCGACGCGTCGCAGGCCGTGCCGCAGCTGCCGGTCGACGTGGCCGCGCTGGGCGCCGACTTCGTCGCCTTCACGGGCCACAAGATGGTCGGTCCCACGGGCATCGGCGTGCTGTGGGGTCGCTACGACCTCCTCGCCGAGCTGCCGCCGTTCCTCGGCGGCGGCGAGATGATCGAGACCGTGTCGATGGAGCGCACCACGTTCGCCGCGCCGCCGCACCGCTTCGAGGCCGGCACACCGCCGATCGCGCAATCGGTCGGCCTCGGCGCGGCGGTGGACTACCTCAGCGCCCTCGGCATGGAGAACGTCGCCGCGCACGAGCAGCGGATCACCGCCTACGCGCTGGACGCGATGAAGGAGCTGACCGGCGTCACGATCGTCGGCCCCAAGGAGCCGGTCGACCGCGGGGGAGCGATCAGCTTCACGATCGACGGGGTGCACCCGCACGACGTGGCGCAGCTGCTCGACTCGCAGGGCGTCGCCGTGCGCGCCGGTCACCACTGCGCGAAGCCGCTGCACGCGCACTTCGGCGTGCAGTCCACCACGCGCGCCTCGTTCTACCTGTACACGACCGAGGCCGAGATCGACGCGCTCGTCGCGGGGATCCGCCACACCCAGTCGTACTTCGGAGCCTGAGATGAACGCAGCGAACGTCGATGCGATGTACCAGGAGATCATCCTGGACCACTACAAGCACCCCCACGGTGCGGGTCTGCGCGACCCGTACGAGGCCGAGGTCCACCACGTCAACCCCACGTGCGGCGACGAGATCACGCTGCGCGTGCACCTCGAGGGCAACACGGTGGCCGACGTCTCGTACGACTCCGTGGGCTGCTCCATCAGCCAGGCCTCGGCCTCGGTGCTGAACGACCTCGTGGTCGGCAAGGACGTCGACCACGCACTGACCACACTCAACGCGTTCCAGGAGCTCATGCAGGGCCGCGGCCACGTCGAACCCGACGAGGACGTGCTCGAGGACGGGATCGCCTTCGCGGGCGTCGCCCAGTTCCCCGCGCGCGTCAAGTGCGCGCTGCTGTCCTGGATGGCCTGGAAGGACGCCGTCGCCCAGGCTTCGGCCAAGGAGGAAGCATGACCACCGACCACAGCGATCTGCCCGAGGTGACCGTCCAGCCCGGCGCCACCACCCAGGAGGACGTCGAGGAGGCGATGAAGGACGTCGTCGACCCCGAGCTGGGGATCAACGTCGTCGACCTCGGCCTCGTCTACGGCGTGCACGTGGACGAGCACAGCAACGCCATCCTGCAGATGACGCTCACGTCCGCGGCCTGCCCGCTGACCGACGTCATCGAGGACCAGACCCGCGCCGCCCTCGACGGCCTGGTCAACGACTTCCGCATCGAGTGGGTCTGGATGCCGCCGTGGGGCCCGGACAAGATCACCGACGACGGCCGCGAGATGCTGCGCGCCCTCGGCTTCAACATCGGCTGACCGCCCGCCACCCCTCACCACTTTTGGAACGGGATGCACGTCTCTGAGCGATCAGAACGTGCATCCCGTTCCAAAAGTGCGCAGGAGCGCGGACGGCGGCGACGATTTCGCGCCCGGCGGATCGCTCCGTAGACTGGCTCGGTGGACATGATCCGGCTGGAGTGACGCGCGAGCACCTGCTCGACCCCTGCGTCCTCGCCCCGTCCATCCCTCACGAAGGCTCTTCCATGATCACCGCCTCCTCCGTGGAGCTGCGCTTCGGCGCGCGCGTCCTGATGTCCGACGTCTCCTTCCAGGTCGCCAAGGGCGACAAGATCGGCCTCGTCGGCCGCAACGGCGCCGGCAAGACCACCCTGACCAAGATGCTGGCCGGGGCGGGCGGCGAGCCCGCCGAGGGCACCATCAACCGCACGGGCACGGTCGGCTACCTGCCGCAGGACCCGCGTGTCGGCGACCCCAACGTCACCGCCCGCGACCGCATCCTGTCGGCGCGTGGCCTCGACGAGGCGCTGCGCAAGATGCGCAAGGCCGAGAAGGAGATGGCCTCGGAGGACTCGGCGCTCGCCGAGGACGCGATGCGCCGGTACTCCCGCGCCGACGCCGAGTTCGGCGCCGGCGGCGGGTACGCGGCCGAGTCCGAGGCGGCGACGATCGCGGTCGCGCTGGGTCTGCCCGAGCGCGTCCTCGAGCAGCCGCTGAGCACCCTGTCCGGCGGTCAGCGCCGCCGTATCGAGCTGGCGCGGATCCTGTTCTCCGACGCCGACATCCTGCTGCTCGACGAGCCCACCAACCACCTCGACGCCGACTCGATCGTGTGGCTGCGTGGCTTCCTGAAGAGCTTCTCGGGAGGCCTCGTGATCATCAGCCACGACGTCGACCTCGTCGAGGAGACCGTCAACAAGGTCTTCTACCTCGACGCCAACCGCGGCGTCATCGACATCTACAACATGGGCTGGCGGCCCTACCTCAAGCAGCGCGAGGCCGACGAGGCCCGCCGCAAGCGCGAGCGCGCCAACGCCGTGAAGCAGGCCGAGCGACTCATCGACCAGGGCAACCGGATGCGCGCGAAGGCCTCGAAGGCGACCGCCGCGCAGCAGATGCTCAAGCGGGCCGAGAAGATGATGGCCGGCCTCGAGGACGAGCGCGCCGTGGACAAGGTCGCCAAGATCGCCTTCCCCAAGCCCGCTCCGTGCGGCAAGACGCCGCTCATGGCCACGGGACTGTCGAAGTCGTACGGGTCGCTGGAGATCTTCACCGACGTCGATCTGGCGATCGACCGGGGGAGTCGCGTCGTCGTGCTCGGACTCAACGGTGCGGGCAAGACCACGCTGCTGCGTCTGCTCGGCGGCGCCGACCGGGCCGACACCGGCGAGATCATCGCGGGCCACGGCCTCAAGATCGGCTATTACGCCCAGGAGCACGAGACGCTCGACACCTCCCGCTCGGTGCTGGAGAACATGCAGAGCGCCGCGCCGCACCTCACCGACACCGAGGCGCGCAGCGTGCTGGGCTCGTTCCTGTTCACCGGCGACGACACCGCCAAGCCGGCGGCCGTGCTCTCCGGTGGGGAGAAGACCCGTCTGGCGCTGGCCAGCCTCATCGTCTCGAGCGCCAACGTGCTGCTGCTCGACGAGCCGACCAACAACCTGGACCCCGCATCGCGCGAGGAGGTGCTGGCGGCGATCCGCTCCTACGAGGGCGCAATCGTGCTGGTCACCCACGACGAGGGCGCCGTGCAGGCGCTCGAGCCCGACCGCGTGCTGCTGCTGCCCGACGGCGACGAGGACCTGTGGTCGGACACCTACGCCGACCTCGTCAGCCTGGCGTGACGGAGGCCGTCGCCTTCGGGCGCCGGCGCTCGATCAGCTCGGCCCGCACGAACCAGAAGTAGCCGAATGCGGCCAGCCCGGCGAAGAAGTACCACTGGATCGAGTAGAACAGGTGCGGTCCGGTGCCCAGGTCGGGCTCGGCCGGGCCTTCGAGGCCGTCCTGCTCGGGCGAGGTCAAGGCGACGAAGCCCTGCAGCGGCTCGGCGCCGAGGAAGTCGGCCCACCGCTCGCCGTTGACGGCGCGCACCTGACCGTCGCGCGGCGTCGTCGCCGCCTTGTCGGCCGTGCTGGCGGGCTGCAGCCATCCCGTGACGGTCACCGGACCCGTCGGGGCCGCGGGGACGTCCTCGGGTGCCACGCCGTTGCGCGGACCCTCGATCCAGCCGCGGTCGACGAGCACGACCGTGCCGTCGTCGAGCCGCAGCGGGGTGACGACCTGCACGCCGGGCCGGCTGTCGCGATGGGCGAACCGCACGGTGACCTCGTGCGCGGAGTCGAACGTGCCGGTGGCCGTGACGGTGCGGTACTCGAGGTCGGGGTCCCAGCCGTCGGCGACGACCTCGGCGACGGGCGCCGGGTCGGCCTTCAGGTTCGTCTTGACGACGGCGTTGTCGGCCTTGCGCTGCTCCCAGCGGTCGTACTGCCAGCCGCCGAGCATGAAGCACGTGACCGCCATGACGACGACGAAGACCGCCAGCCCGATCCAGCGCGGGCTTGCCAGGAAGCGCAGCACCTACTGGTCCAGCTGCTTGCGGTCGACCCCGAACGGGGACGGCCCGTCGCCCGAGCTGCGGATCGCCGAGTTGCCGATGACGACGGCCACGTAGGGCAGGAACACCGCGCCCACGAGGAGCACCCAGCGGATCCAGTGGTCGACGGCGACGAAGCCGATGAAGCAGGCCACACGGACCGCCATCGAGATGAGGTAGTTGCGCTCGCGATGGTCCACCTGGGCGCTGAAGGGCTCGCGCGCACTGGTGATCGAGTGCACCTCTTCGGGGTCGCGCCGGGCCATGTCCCCAGTCTACGCCGTGGGTCCCGCGCGCGGCCTGCGGCCGGGTGGGACGATGGCCCCATGAGCAACCGCACCTACCGTGTCACCGAGATCGTCGGAACGTCCCCGGTCGGGGTCAGCGAGGCCATCGACAGCGGCATCGCCCGCGCCTCCCAGACCCTGCGCCACCTCGACTGGTTCGAGGTCGTGGGCATTCGGGGCCAGGTCGAGGACGACAAGGTCTCGCACTACCAGGTCACCCTGAAGCTGGGCTTCCGCCTCGAGGACGACGAGTAGCAGCCGGTCAGGTCGCCGGCGGCGCGTCGGCGGCGTCGGCCGCCTCGACCTCCTCGCGCGTGATGCCCATGAGGTACACGATCGCGTCGAGGTACGGCACGTTCACCGAGGTCTGCGCCTGGTCGCGCACGAGCGGCTTCGCGTTGAACGCGATGCCCAGTCCCGCGGCCGCGAGCATGTCGAGGTCGTTGGCGCCGTCGCCGATGGCCACGGTGTTGCGCACGTTGATGCCCGCCTGCTCGGCGAAGAGGCGCAGCGCCTCGGCCTTGCCGGCGCGGTCGACCACGCGCCCGAGGACCCGGCCGGTCAGCGCTCCGTCCTGCACCTCGAGGTCGTTGGCGGCGAAGTAGTCGATGCCGAGGTCGTCCGCGAGCCGCTCGATGATCTGCGTGAAGCCGCCGCTGACCAGGGCGAACCGGTAGCCGAGGCGCTTGAGCGTGCGGATCATGGTGCGCGCGCCGGGCGTGAACTCCAGGTCCCGGTAGACCTCGTCGAGGGCGGAGGCCGGCACGCCGCGCAGCTGGGCCACGCGCTCGTGCAGCGACTCGGCGAAGTCGAGCTCGCCGCGCATGGCCCGCTCGGTCACCTGGGCCACCGCCTCCTCACAGCCGGCGTGCGCCGCGAGCATCTCGATCACCTCGCCCTGGATCAGCGTGGAGTCGACGTCCATGACGACGAGGCGCTGCGCGTGACGCAGGATGCCGTGCTCCTGCACCGCCACGTCGGTGCCGAACCGGTGGCCGATCGCGGCCAGCTCGGATTGCAGGGCCTCCGACGCGGCGCCCGAGACCTCCATCCGGATCGCCGTGACGGGGTAGCGCGCCATGCGGACGATGCGGTCGATGTTGCCGCCGAGCTCGTTGATCCCCTCGGTCAGGGCCGCCAGGGCGTCGGGCATCAGCGGTGCGCCGAGGATGACCACCTGGGCGCGGCCGATCCTGCGGGGCCGGTTGTCGCCGGTGCCGTGGACGACCTCGACCTCCAGGCCCAGGTCGGCACCGACCGAGGCCAGGTCGGCCTCGAAGCCGGGCACCTCGTCGGGGATGGTCACCAGGACGCTCAGCACGAGCCGGCCGCGCACGACCAGCTGCTCGACGTCGATCACCTCGACGTCGTGCGCGTCCAGCGCGGAGAACACCCGGGTGGAGACGCCGGAGCGGTCGGGACCGCTGAAGGTGACCAGCACCGTGGGCTCGGTCAGGTGCAACGTGGGGACGTGGCCCGGGGCTGGCGTGCTCATCGTGTCGAGGGTATCGGCAGGACGTTGAGGCGAACCGATAGGTTGGACGTGTGACCGCCGTGTTCGACCTGACCGACGTCACGATCGTGCGCTCGGGCAAGACTCTCCTGGACCGCGTCTCGTGGCGCGCCGAACCGGGGGAGCACTGGGTCATCGTGGGCCCCAACGGAGCCGGCAAGACCACGCTGCTCCAGGTCGCGTCCGCGAACATGCACCCCACCTCCGGCACCGCCGAGATCCTGGGCGAGCGACTCGGCTCCGTCGACGTCTTCGAGCTGCGCCCCCGCATCGGCCACACCAGCGCCGCGATCGCCGAGCGCGTGCCGGCCGACGAGACGGTGCGCAACCTCATCCTGTCGGCCGCGTACGCCGTGCTCGGCCGCTGGAACGAGGAGTACGACGACGAGGACCACCGCCGCGCGATGGCGATGCTGGCCGAGCTGGGCATCGCGCCGCTGGCCGACCGCACCTTCGGCACCCTGTCCGAGGGCGAGAAGAAGCGCGTCCTGCTGGCGCGCTCGCTCATGACCGATCCCGAGGTCGTGCTGCTCGACGAGCCCGCCGCCGGCATGGACGTCGGCGCCCGCGAGGACCTGGTCGAGAGCCTCGAGGCGCTCGCGTCCGACGAGTTCGGCCCCTCGCTCGTGATGGTGTCGCACCACCTCGAGGAGATCGCCCCCGGCTTCACGCACGCGCTCCTGCTGTCGGGCGGCTCCGTGGTGGCGTCCGGGCCCATCGACCAGGTGCTCACGTCGCAGAACCTCTCCCTGGCGTTCCGCCAGCGGCTCGAGGTCACGCACGACGCGGGACGATTCTCGGCTCGGCGTCCGCCCTCGCGGCGCCGCGCGAACTAGGAGGGGACATGGACTGGTTCGGCGATGACATCTGGGTCACGTGGGCGGCGCTCGGCGTCCTCATGTGCCTCATCGAGCTGGCCAGCGGCGAGCTGATCTTCCTGATGTTCGGCATCGCGGCCTTCTCGGCCGCGGTGGCCGCCGCGGCCGGTGCGCCGATGGCGCTGCCGCTGGCGATCTTCGGCGTCGTCTCGGTGGCGCTGCTCGCCCTCGTCCGCCCGCGGATCGCCGCGCGGGTCCACGACGGGCCGTCGCTGCCCGTCGGCCAGCAGGGCCTGGTGGGCCAGCTGGCGATCGTCGAGGAGGTCGTGAACCGCCATGCCGGTCGCGTCCTGATCGACGACGTCCACTGGACCGCTCGCCCGGTGGATCCCGAGGCGACCTACGAACCGGGCGACGAGCTGCTCGTCGCCGCCATCGACGGTGCGATCGCCCGCGTCGTCCGTAAGGAGAGCTGAATGTTCGCATCCGCAATGCTGGTCTTCTTCATCCTGCTGGTGGTCCTGCTGATCGTGACCGCAGCGATGAGCCTGAAGATCATCCCGCAGAACTTCGCCGGGATCGTGGAGCGCCTGGGGAA
Source organism: Aeromicrobium sp. UBA7512 (assembly GCF_002476985.1). Classification (NCBI taxonomy): domain Bacteria; kingdom Bacillati; phylum Actinomycetota; class Actinomycetes; order Propionibacteriales; family Nocardioidaceae; genus Aeromicrobium; species Aeromicrobium sp. UBA7512. The sequence goes on along the minus strand of NZ_DLNK01000003.1, from coordinate 736,351 downwards.
GTACCGCACCACCCTGACGCCCGGGCCGCACCTGATCGTGCCGTTCCTCGACCGCGTGAAGTACCGGGTCGACCAGCGTGAGCAGGTCGTCTCGTTCCCGCCGCAGGGCGTCATCACCGAGGACAACCTGACGGTCGAGATCGACACCGTCATCCTCTACACGGTGAACAACCCGGTCGCCGCGACGTACGAGATCGTCAACTACATCGAGGGCATCCACCAGCTCACGACCACGACGCTGCGCAACATCATCGGCGGCATGACCCTCGAGCACGCGCTCACCAGCCGCGACCAGATCAACCGCACACTGAGCGCCGAGCTCGACGCGGCCACGGGCCGCTGGGGCATCAAGGTCAGCCGGGTGGAGCTCAAGAGCATCGATCCGCCGCCGACCATCATCGACGCGATGGAGAAGCAGATGCGGGCCGAGCGGGACAAGCGCGCCGCGATCCTCACGGCCGAGGGTGAGCGCCAGTCGGCCATCCTGAGCGCCGAGGGTCAGAAGCAGGCCGCGATCCTCACGGCCGAGGGTCAGAAGCAGTCGGCGATCCTGACCGCCGAAGGCGAGAAGACCGCCGCGATCCTGACCGCGCAGGGCGAGGGCCGTGCCATCGAGACCGTCTTCCAGGCGATCCACGACGGCAACCCCGACCAGAAGCTGCTGTCCTACCAGTACCTGCAGACGCTGCCGAAGATCGCTCAGGGCCACAACGCCTCGACCTGGATCATCCCGGCCGAGGTCACCGCGGCCCTGAGCACCATCGGCAACGTCGTCGGCTCCATCCCCGTGGACGGCGGTGGCTCGCACAAGCGCGTCGACCTCGACGAGCCGGTCGAGACCGCCAGCACGGCTCCGGCCGAGACCAGCAGCGCCGTCGAGGAGGCCATCCGGGCCGCCAAGCAGGCCGAGTCGCCGATCTCCACCCAGGACGATCCGCCGACCGGTCAGCCCCCCACGGCCTGAGCCGGATGGACCGAACCAGGATCCTCGTCCTCGGCGCCGCCGTGCTGGCCACGATGGCGATCGTCGTGGCCTGGCTGGTCGTCGGGCGATCGGACGACGCCGATCCGATCAGCGGGCCCCCGGCCGAGCAGGCCGAGGAGGTCCCGCTGGCCGACGGCTCCACGACCGAGCCCGACGAGGACTGGGTCACCCGGACCGCCGCCGACCGCCAGATCCCGGTGCGGGCGATGCAGGCCTACGCCCGCACCGAGATCAGCGAGCGTGAGAGCGCGCCCGCGTGCAACCTCCGCTGGAACACGCTCGCGGGCGTCGGGTCGGTCGAGTCGGCCCACGGCACGCTGGGCGGTGCCGGCCTCGACGCGGCGGGCGTGCCGAGCCGCAGGATCATCGGCCCGCCCCTCAACGGCGAGAACGGCACCCGGGCCATCGAGGCCACCAAGGCGTCCACGGCCCTGCACGGCGACGAGCAGTGGGACCGCGCCGTCGGCCCGTTCCAGTTCCTGACGTCGTCATGGGAGCTGTACGGCGCCGACGCCGACGGTGACGGCCGGGCCGACCCGCACGACATCGACGACGCAGCCCTGGGCGCCGCGCGCCACCTGTGCGCGAAGGAGCGCGACCTGGCCGGCGACGGCTGGGTCAAGGCGGTCTTCGCCTACAACAACTCGATGGCCTACGTCGAGAAGGTCCGCGGCATCGCCGACAGCTACGCGAAGTAGCGTCAGGCCTGCGTCCTCACGACTGCCAGGTGCCGTGCATGATCGCGCGGCCGAGCGTCTTGAACGCGAGGTTGAACCCGACGACGGCGGGGGAGGCCGAGGCGTCGACGCCCAGCGTCTCCTCGCCGACGGCGTGGACCACGAAGAAGTAGCGATGCGGCTGGTCGCCTTCCGGGGGAGCGGCGCCCATGAAGTTCAGGCCGCCGCCGTCGTTGCGCACGTGGAAGGCGTTGCCGGGCAGGGAGTCGTCGCTCGCGCCGGCGCCCGTGGGCAGCTCGGTGACGTCGGCCGGGATGTCGACGGCCACCCAGTGCCAGAAGCCCGACACGATCGGCGCGTCGGGGTCGAAGCAGGTGACGACGAACGACTTCGTTCCCTCGGGTGCGCCGCTCCACGCCAGGTGGGGCGACGTGTCGCCGTGGGCGTTGACCTGGTCCTCCTTGAGCGAGGCTCCGTCGGTGACGTCGTCGCTGACGACGGTGAACGAGGCTGCGGAGGGGAGCAGCGGGTACGGATCGGGAGTCACGGGTCGGTCGAGGCTCATGCCACCTAACCTAGTGCGGTGGCCGACCTCATCGCACTCGACGACCCCCGCGACGAGCGGCTCCGCGACTACACCGACCTGCGCGACGTGCAGCTGCGCCAGAGCGTGGAGCAGGAGCGCGGCATCTACATCGCCGAGGGCACGAAGGTCATCGAGCGGGCGGTCGCCGCGGGGCACGAGCCGAAGTCGCTGCTGCTCGCACCGCGCTGGCTCGGCACGCTGTCGGACATCCTCCAGTCGACCGACGCGCCCGCCTACGTGCTGGACGAGAAGTCGATCGAGCGGGTGACCGGCTTCCACGTCCACCGCGGCGCGCTCGCGGCCATGCACCGGCCGGCCGAGCGCAGCGTCCACGACGTGCTGGCCACCGCGCGACGCGTCCTCGTGGCCGAGGACCTGGTCGACCACACCAACATCGGCGCGATCATGCGCAACGTGGCGGCGCTCGGCTTCGACGCGGTGCTGCTGTCGCCGCGGTGCGCCGACCCGCTCTACCGTCGCTCGATCAAGGTGGCGATGGGCGCGGTGTTCTCCCTGCCCTGGGCGCGGATCGACGACTGGTACGCGGCCCCGGCGCTGCTGCGCGAGCACCGCTTCACGACCTACGCGATGACCCTGTCCGACGACGCCGTTCCGATCGACGCGATCGAGCCCGCGGAGCGCTCGGCCGTCATCGTCGGCTCCGAGGGTCCGGGCCTCAGCGAGCACTGGCAGCGCGAGTCGGACCACCGCGTGATCATCCCGATGGCGGCCGGCATCGACTCGCTCAACGTCGCGGCGTCCACCGCGATCGCCTGCTGGCAGTTCCGGCCCTGAGTCCCGCGTCGCCGGGTCAGTCCTCCTCGGGCTCCTCGCCGACCGGCCAGTCGTCCTCGTACTCGTCGGCCAGCTGCTGGTGCTGCTTGTAGAGCTTCTTGCGCGCCTTCTCCGGGACGCGGTCGCCGAAGACCGTGCCGAAGAGGTGGTCCGTCTCGTGCTGGAGGCAGCGGGCCAGCAGGCCGGTGCCCTCGAACTCGACCGGCTCGCCGTGGTGGTCGAAGCCCGTGACCCAGGCGTGGTCGGGGCGGCCGCACTCGGTGAAGGCGCCCGGCAGCGAGAGGCACCCCTCGTCGGCGACGTCGAGCTTGCGCTCGGTACCGTCGGGGAGGCGGAGCACGGGGTTGCAGACGACTCCGGTGATGCGCTGGTGGTCGGCGTCTGGGCAGTCGAAGACGAAGACCTTGAGGTCCTCGCCGACCTGGTTCGCGGCCAGGCCGACACCCTCGGCGGCGTACATCGTGGCCACCATGTCGGCCACGAGGGCGGCGAGGTCGTCGTCGAACGCGGTGACGTCCTTCAGCTCCCGGTGCATCACGGGCGTGCCCCATCGGGTGATGGGTCGCACGGAGCCTCCGGCGGGCAGGGGGCGGGACTGGTCGGCAGAGGGCGTTTCGGTCACGCTTCAGCCTATCGAGAGGCCGACACGCGCAGTCGCTGGCAACCGGGTCCCAATTCAGATACCATCGGTATGCGAAACTGTAAACGACAGTTTCTGCAATCACTGAGGGAGTGAACGTGGCGGGTAAAGACCCCATGGCCTACGGACTGCGCGCGTTGAACAAGCTGGCGGCCTCCGAGACGCTCGACCGCATCGGCCTGCGCAAGTTCGCCGAGCGAGCCGTGCATGGCTCGACGAAGGCCGGATTCCAGGCGATCGGTGCGGCCCAGCGCACGTTCACGAAGGTGGCGGGCAGCTCGCAGGGCAGCCGCGTGGCCGCGACCCAGCCGTCCGGCGTGTTCGACCTGACGCCCACCGAGGACCAGCAGATGATGGTCGACGTCATCGGCGAGTTCGCCGCCGAGGTGCTGCGCCCCGGTGCCGAGCAGGCCGAGGCCGCCGACGACACGCCCAAGGAGGTGCTGGCGCAGACCTCCGAGTTCGGCCTGAGCCTGCTCAACATCCCCGAGTCCCTCGGCGGCCTGGCCGAGCAGCGTTCGGCCGTCACCGGCGTGCTCGTCGCCGAGGCGCTGGCGAAGGGCGACATGGGACAGGCCGTGGCCTGCCTCGCGCCGTCGGCCGTGGCCACCGCGATCTCGCTGTGGGGCACCGAGGGCCAGCAGCAGACCTACCTGCCGTCGTTCACCGACGGTGACGTGCCGGCCGCCGCGCTCGTCGTGGCCGAGCCGGTGCCCATGTTCGACCCGCTGTCGCTGACCACGGTCGCGAAGCGCGCCGAGGGCGGCTACGTCCTCAATGGCCTCAAGTCCGGTGCCGTGCGCGGTGCCGAGGCCGAGCTGCTCGTCGTGGCCGCCGACGTCGAGGGCCGCGGCCCGTCGATGGTGATCGTCGAGGCCAACACCGACGGCGTCGCCGTGGCGGCCGACCCCGGCATGGGCCTGCGCGCGGCCGGCCTGTCGCGGATCCAGCTGACCGACGTCCACGTCAATGAGGACGCGATCCTCGGCTCGGCACAGGACTACCGCGAGATGATCCGCCTGTCCCGGCTCGCGTGGGCCGGGCTCGCGCTCGGCACGGCGCAGTCGGTGCTGGACTACGTCAAGGAGTACGTCACCACCCGCGAGGCGTTCGGCGAGCCGATCGCCCACCGCCAGGCCGTGGCCTTCACCGTCGCCGACATGGCGATCGAGCTCGAGGGCATGCGGCTGGTCACGCTGAAGGCCGCGTCGCGCGCCGAGCGCGGCGCCGAGTTCGCCCGGGAGACCGCGCTGGCCCGCCGCCTGAGCACCGAGTACGGCATGAAGATCGGCACCGACGGCGTGCAGATGCTGGGCGGCCACGGCTTCGTGAAGGAGCACCCGGTCGAACGGTGGTACCGCGACCTGCGTGCCGTCGGCGTGATGGAAGGAGCAGTCCTCATCTGAGGACGGGAGAGATCATGATCTACCTCGAGACCCCCAAGAAGTTCCGTGGCTTCGTCCAGCAGGCCCACGACGTCGCCAACGAGTTCCTGCGCGCCAACTCGCGCAAGTACGACCTCGCCGAGCACAGCTACCCCAAGGAGCTCGACCTCCTGGCCTCGCTGATCGACGGCCTGAACGAGTCGGGCAACAGCACGGGCGCCGGCGCTGCGGGCGTCCGCGTCAAGGACGAGAAGAAGCAGGACAAGGGAGTCCGCAACGCCACCAACATGGCGTCGGTGCTCTCGGTGATCGAGATGTGCTGGGGCGACGTCGGCCTGCTGCTGTCGATGCCGCGTCAGGGCTTGGGCAACTCGGCGATCGCCTCGGTCGCCACCGACGAGCAGGCCGAGCGCTTCAAGGGCACGTGGGCCTCCATGGCGATCACCGAGCCCAGCTTCGGCTCCGACTCGGCCGCCATCAGGACCACCGCCACGAAGGACGGCGACCACTACGTCCTGAACGGCGAGAAGATCTTCGTCACCTCGGGCGACCGGTCGGACTCCGTCGTCGTCTGGGCCACCCTCGACAAGACGCTGGGGCGCGCGGCGGTGAAGTCGTTCGTCGTGCCGAAGTCGCTGCCCGGCATCAGGGTGGAGCGCCTCGAGCACAAGCTCGGCATCCGGGCGTCGGACACCGCGGTCATCGTGCTCGACAACTGCCGCGTGCCTGCCGAGAACCTGCTGGGCGACCCGGAGATCGACACGTCCAAGGGCTTCGCCGGCGCGATGGCCACGTTCGACAACACGCGTCCGCTCGTGGCGGGCATGGCCGTCGGCTGCGCCCGGGCCTCGCTCGAGGTCATGCGCGACCTCATCGAGCAGGCCGGTCTGACGATCGACTACGACCGCTCGCCGGCGCTCCAGCCGCACGTGGTGGCCGAGTTCCTGCGGATGGAGGCCGACTGGGAGGCAGCACTGCTGCTCACCCTCGAGGCGGCGTGGATGGCCGACAACCGCCAGGCGAACTCGCTGCAGGCCTCGATGGCCAAGGCCAAGGCCGGCCGCTCGGGCAACGACATCACGCTCAAGTGCGTCGAGCTGGCCGGGTCGCTGGGCTACAGCGAGACCGAGTTCCTCGAGAAGTGGGCCCGCGACTCCAAGATCCTCGACATCTTCGAGGGCACGCAGCAGATCCAGCAGCTCATCGTCGCCCGACGGCTGCTGGGGCTCACCAGCTCCGAGCTGAAGTGAGCCCCGAGGGCTGAGCGCGGCGGGCCGCGATCAGGGACGCAGCAGCGCCTTGATCGCGGTCCGCTCGTCCATGGCCCGGTAGGCGTCGGACACTTGGTCGAGCGTGAAGGTCTGGTCGAAGACGGCTCCGGGCTGCAGGGCGCCCGACAGCACCTCGGGGACCAGCTCGTCGAGGTAGCGGCGCACGGGCGCCACGCCACCGGCGAGGGCCTGGTTGCGACCGAACATCGCCGGGACGTTCAGCTCGACGCCGTGCGGCACGCCGACGTAGCCGACGGTGCCGCCGGGACGCAGGGACAGGAACGCCTGCTTCATCGACTCACCGGTGCCCACGCACTCGAGCACGGCGTCGGCGCCGATGCCGTCGAGGATCTCGCGGACCTCGGCGGCGCCCTCCTTGCCGCGGGTCTCGACGATGTGGTCGGCGCCGAAGCGGCGAGCCAGCTCCTGGCGGTCGGCGTGGCGCGACATCGCCACGACGGTGGAGGCGCCGAGCCGCTTGGCGGCCAGCACGCCCGACAGGCCGACCGCGCCGTCGCCGACGACCGCGACCGTGGAGCCGGCCGTCACGCCGGCGCTGAAGGCCGCGTGGTGACCCGTGGGGAACACGTCGGTGAGCGCGAGCAGGTGCGGGAGGAGTTCGTCGTCCACGTCACCCGGAACGGCCACCAGGGTGCCGTCGGCCTGCGGGACGCGCACGAGCTCGGCCTGGCAGCCCTCGTAGCCGCCGCCGTTGACGCACGAGGTCTGCACGCCGTTGCGGCAGTGCGCGCAGGTGTTGTCGCTGTACATGAACGGCGCGATCACGAAGTCGCCGACCGAGATGCCGGAGACGTCCGTGCCGACGCGCTCGACGATGCCGACCTGCTCGTGGCCGATCTGGTGCGCCTCGGTCTGAGGCTTGTTGAGGCCGCGGTAGGGCCACAGGTCGCTGCCGCAGACGCAGGCGGCCACGACGCGGACGATCGCGTCGGTGTCCGCCTCGATGTCGGGATCGGGCAGGGTGTCGAGTCGGATGTCGCCGGGGGAGTGAAGGACTGTCGCGCGCATGCGTGCAAGGATGGCAGACATGAGTGAAAAGCCTGAAGTCGATTTCACCCCCGGCCCCGCTCCGACGGATCTCGTGATCGAGGACGTCACCATCGGTGAGGGCGAAGAGGCCGTCAACGGCGGCGTCGTCGACGTCCACTACGTGGGCGTGGACTTCGAGACCGGCGAGCAGTTCGACTCCTCCTGGGACCGCGGCCAGTCGGCCAAGTTTCCGCTGCCGCAGCTGATCGGCGCCTGGCAGCAGGGCATCCCGGGCATGAAGGTCGGCGGCCGCCGCAAACTCATCGCGCCGCCGGAGCTGGCCTACGGTCCCGCCGGTGGCGGACACCGCCTGTCGGGTCGCACGCTGGTCTTCGTGATCGACCTGCTCGGCGTCGGCTGAGCCGACACCCCCTTCAGAGCTGTGACGCGAGGGCGTCCAGCGCCTTCGCGACCCGTTGGGCCGAGATCGGCCCGACGGCGCGAAGCTCCTGCGCGAAGATGCTGACGCGCAGCTCCTCGAGCATCCACCGCACCCGCTGCACGGGCGGCGCCAGCCGCTGCCACGGCCGGAGATCCCGCGTCTGCTCGTGGAACCGGGCCTCGAGCTCCCAGACGGGAGCCGGGTCCTTGGTCGAGGTCAGCCGCTTCGCCGCCGCCCTCAGGTAGACCGCGAGGCGCCCGACCTGCTCGGCGCCCATGTCGCGGATGAACCCCGGGTGCACGAGCCACGAGATCTGCACGCGCACGTCCTCGCCGGCCTCGTCCTTCCCGGGATCGAGGTCGCCGAGCGCCTGGAGCGCGCCGATGACCTGGCGCACGATGCGCTCCGTGAGCGGCACCGCGTCGGCGCGTACGAGGTCGCGCAGCCGTCGGTAGGCCTCCTCGTCGCGCACGGGACCACCGTGCTGCACCACGAGGTGATCGAGGGCGGCGAGCCACGACTCCTCGATGACGGCGGCGGCATCGCCCTGGGGCGAGGTGGCCAGCAGCAGCTTGTCCTGCAGGGACAGCGTGCGCCCGACCGTGCCGACCGGCGAGCCGGTGGACAGCGCGATGAGCCGCGCGGTGCCCCGGATCGTGGCGACCCGCTGCTCGATCGGGGTTCGCAGCACGCGGAGCGCCACGCTGGAGCCCTCGTCGACGATGGCGGGGAAGCCGGTCACCTGGCCGGCGGTGATGCTGGGCTCGAGCGTGCCGAAGTCCCAGTCCTTGATCCCGGTGCGCTCCTCCTGGCGGGCGCGCTGCTGCAGGTCGCGACGCAGCCGCGGCTCGAGGTCGCGACGGAGTGCGTCGAGGTCCTTGCCCGCGGCCAGCTCCTTCGTGCCGTCGACGACGCGGAACGTGGGGCGCAGGTGCGCCGGCAGTGCCGTCAGGTCGATGAGCGACGGCTCGACCTCGAGGGCCCGCCCGAGCTCGGTACGCAGGTCGCGTGACGTGTCGAGCGTGGGGAGCACCCGCTCCGCCGACTGCGCGGCCGGCGCGAACCGGCGCCGTTCGGACTTGGGCAGCCCGCGGATCAGCTCGGTGACCAGCTCGAGCCGGCGGCCGGGGACGCCCCAGTCGAACTCCGCTCCGTCGACCGTCAGCAGGTCGTCGACGGGCACCGTGATCGTGATGCCGTCGTCCGCGGCCTGCGGGTCGAACCGGTACGAGACGTCCAGGACGGCGTCGAAGTCCTCGCTCTGCGAGGTCCACGAGGTGGGGAAGGCGTCGGCGTCGACGTCGGCACGGAAGAGCTCGTCGGTGAAGTCCAGGATCCGCTTGTCGGGCTGCTTCTTCCACCAGGCGTCGAAGTGCCGCACCGAGACGACGTCGGCGGGGAGCCGCGCGTCGTAGAAGTCGACAAGCGTCTCGTCCTCGACCCGGATGCCACGGGTGCGGACGCGTTCCTCGAGCTCCTCGATCTTCGCGAGGCGGTCCTGGTTGCGCTGCCAGAAGCGGTGGTGGGTGCGCCACTCGCCGCCCACCAGCGCGTGCCGGATGAACAGCTCACGGGCCAGCGGCGCGTCGTGCTGGGCGAGCATGACCGTGCGGTCGACGACCACCGGCAGGCCGTACAACGTCGATCGCTGGGTGGCCACGGCGGCGCCACGGCGCGCCGACCAGCGGGGCTCGGAGTACTGGTGCTTCAGCAGGTGCCCGGCCGCCTGCTCGACCCACACCGGGTCGATGCGGGCGTTGTCGCGCGCGAACAGCCGGGAGGTCTCGACCAGCTCGCCGGCCATCAGCCACCTCGGGGGCTTCCTGGCCAGCCCGGAGCCCGGGAAGATCGAGAAGCGGGCGCCACGTGCGCCCAGGTAGTCACGGGTCTCGGCGTCGCGCAGGCCGACGTGGGACAGCAGGCCGTGCAGCAGGGCCCGGTGGATGGCGTCGGCGTCGGGCTCCTTGCGGACCTTGCCGGGCTTGAGTCCGAGCTCGCGCGCCGTGCGCCGCAGCTGGGAGTTGACGTCGGCCCACTCGCGCACGCGCAGGTAGTGCAGGAACTCGTCGTGGCACATGCGCCGGAACTTGCTGTGCGACAGCTCGTCGCGGCGCTCCTGCAGGTAGTCCCAGAGCTTCAGCAGGCTGAGGAAGTCCGAGTCGGGCTGGGTGAAGCGGGCGTGCTGCGTGTCGGCGGCCTGCTGCTTGTCCAGCGGGCGCTCGCGGACGTCCTGGATGGAGAGGCCGGCCACGATCACCAGGACCTCGGGCAGGACTCCGAGCCGGTCGGCGGCCAGCACCATGCGGGCGTGGCGTGGGTCCAGCGGCAGCCGCGACATCGTGCGGCCGATCTTCGTCAGCCGGTCGGTGCCGTCGAGGCGCGGCGCCAGCGCGTCGAGCTCGCGCAGGAGCGCCAGGCCGTCGGCCACCGCGCGGTGGTCGGGGGAGTCGAGGAAGCCGAAGTCGCGGATGTCGCCGAGGTCGAGCGCGGCCATCTGCAGGATGACGCTGGCGAGGTTGGTGCGCTGGATCTCGGGGTCGGTGAACTCCGGGCGGGACTCGAAGTCCTCCTCGTCGTAGAGCCGGATGCAGATGCCGTCGGCGACACGGCCGCACCGGCCGGCGCGCTGCGCGGCGCTGGCCTGCGAGATGCGCTCGATGGGAAGGCGCTGGACCTTGAGCCGGGCACTGAACCGCGAGATGCGGGCGAGGCCGGGGTCGACGACGTAGCGGATTCCGGGCACGGTGATCGAGGTCTCCGCGACGTTCGTGGCGAGCACGATGCGGCGGCGCGGGCCGGTCTGGAAGACGCGCTGCTGCTCGTGCGCGGCGAGGCGGCCGTAGAGCGGCACGACGTCACCGAGCGACTGGCCCTCGAGCACCTCGGCGGTGTCGCGGATGTCGCGCTCGCCGGGGAGGAACACCAGCACGTCGCCGTCGCGGGGCAGCTCGCGGACGGCGCTGACGATCCCGTCGATCACGTCGTCGTCGCGGTCGAGCGGGCGGTAGCGGACCTCCACGGGGTAGGTGCGTCCGCTGACCTCGATGATCGGCACGGGGCGCTCGGGCGTGGCGAAGAGATCGGCGAAGCGCTCCACGTCGATCGTCGCGGAGGTGACGATGACCTTCAGCTCGGGGCGGCGCGGCAGCAGCTCGCGCAGGTAGCCCAGCAGGAAGTCGATCGACAGCGACCGCTCGTGGGCCTCGTCGATGATGATCGTGTCGTAGCGCTCGAGCCGCCGGTCGTGCTGGAGCTCGGTGAGCAGCAGCCCGTCGGTGACGAGCCGGATCACGGTGTCGGCGCCCGACCTGTCGTCGAAGCGCACGGCGTAGCCGACCTCGGCGCCCAGCTCGACGTCGCACTCCTGCGCGATGCGGGCGGCGACCGACCGCGCGGCGATCCGTCGGGGCTGGGTGTGGGCGATCTTCGTCCGGCCGAGCTCGGCGGCGATCTTCGGCAGCTGCGTCGTCTTGCCCGATCCGGTCTCGCCGGCGATCACGACCACCTGGTGGTCGCGCAGTGCGTCGCGGATCTCGTCGTGCCGTGCGGCGATCGGGAGGGCGGGATCGAACTCGAGCTTCATCGCTCCCATTCTCACCGCAGGCCGATGGCGTCGGCGAAGAGGGCGTACCCGACGAAGGCGACGACGTCGAGGATCGTGTGCGCGATGACGAGCGGCATGACGCGGCCGGTGCGGTGGAACCACCAGGCGAACACGACGCCCATCGCGACGTTGCCGACGAACTGCCCGAAGCCCTGGTAGAGGTGGTAGCTGCCCCGCAGCAGGGCCGAGGTGGCGATGATCGCGGGCAGGCCCCAGCCGAACTGCTTGAGGCGGGTCATCAGGTAGCCGACGACGATGACCTCCTCGAGCAGCGCGTTCTGCAGCGCCGAGAGGACCAGGATCGTGACCGACCACCAGTAGAGGTCTTCGGGACTCGTGACGATGTTGGCCGTGACCCCCAGCGCGCGACCCCCAAAGTAGACGCCGAGACCGGGGATGCCGATCACCGCCGCGAGGGCCGCGCCGAACCCCAGATCGCGCCAAGGTCGGCTGCCGTCGAGGCCGAGGCGTCGCAGCACCGGGGGAGCGTCGTCCAGGCTCAGCAGGTACAGCGCGAGCGCCACGGGGACGAGCGCGAAGCCGATCGACAGCAGTTGGTAGGTCAGGTCGAGCCACGGGACGGTGTCGCGCGAAGGGTTGAGGGTGGCCGTGGAGTCGCGCAACGGGCCCTCGCTGAGCTTCCGCGCGAGGCTGGCGACCGAGTAGACGGCCGACTGGCCCAGGGAGAGGCCGAGGACGATCCAGACCTCGGCGCGCAGGCGCCGGGTCACGGGGTCACAGGTCGTTCGTGGAGAAGGTGTCGCACGAGTTCAGGTTGCCGGACTCGTAGCCCGTCTGGAACCAGCGCTGGCGCGACTCGCTCGAGCCGTGGGTCCACGTGTCCTGGTTGACCCGTCCGCCGCCGAGCTCCTCCTGGATGTGGTCGTCGCCCACGGCCGCGGCCGCCGACAGCGCCGAGTCGATGTCCGCCTGCGTGAGCGGCTTGATGAGCGTGTTGCCCTCGGCGTCCTGGGTCGAGGCGGCGTGGTTCGCCCAGACGCCGGCGAAGCAGTCGGCCATGAGCTCGATCCGCACGCCGCCACTGAGCGGGCCGGTCTTTCCGTCCTGGCCCTTGGCGAGGATGCCGAGGATGTTCTGCACGTGGTGGCCGTACTCGTGCGCGACGACGTACATCTGCGCGAGGTTGCCGCCGTCGGCGCCGAACTGGCTGCTGAGCTGGTCGAAGAACGAGGCGTCGATGTAGACGCGCTCGTCGGAGGGGCAGTAGAACGGGCCGGTCTGGTTGGACGCGGTGCCGCAAGGTGACTGGGTGGCGCCGGAGTAGATCACCGTCTGCGCCTCGCGGTACTGGCGGTTGATGTCGGCCGGGAGCGCGTCGGTCCAGTAGTCCTGCGCGCTGTTGACCGTGCCGATGATGCGGCAGACGTCGTTCTCGTTCGCGTCGGCGCCGGTCTTGCACTCGCTCACGTCGATCGAGGCCGACTCGCTGCCACCGGTGAGGACCTGGTTGACGTCGAACCCGGACGACGTGCCGCCGTCGAGCGGGTTGCCGCCGAGGAACGCCACCAGGAGCATCAGCAGCAGGCCGCCGATGCCGCCTCCGACGATGGCGCCGCCCTTGCCGCCGCCGGTGACCTGGCTGGTGTCGAGGTTCGCGCCCTCGTTGAACGTCATGGCCAGATTCTAGGGACCCTCAGCGCTTGCCGCCGCCGAGCAGCCCGCCGAGGAGGCCGCCGAGGGCGCCCTCGAGGCCGCCGGAGGAGCCGGACCCACCGCCGAGGAGGCCTCCGAGCAGGTCCTCGATCCCACCACCGGCCGAGCCCTTCTGGTCGCCTCCGGTGACCCGCTTGGCCAGGTAGGCCATGACGATGGGCGCGAGGATCGGCAGCAGCTTCTTCACGAGGCCGGCGTCCTGGGCCCCGCTCGTCGACCCGAGCGCCTGGGCGACGTCGTCGGTCTTCTCGCCGAAGACGTTCTTGACGATCTTCTCCCCGTCGTCCGTGTCGATGGCGCCCACGTCGACGCCGCCGTCGATGAGGGAGGTGTCCTTCGTGGTGATCGCACCGCCGAGCGAGGCGGCCCCGGCGGGGTCCTTGGCGTTCGCGTCGAGTCCGCCGAGCAGTGCCGGGAGCGCCGCGTCGATGCCCTGCTGGGCGGTGGCCCTGTCGACACCGAGGCGCTCGGCGATCTGGTCCACGGGGATGAGGGTGCGCAGCTCGTCGATACCGGCCATGGCGACTCCTTCGTCGTGCGGCCCGCCGTCGGACCGGCGCTTCGATCGTATCGTCGGGCGCGATCCTGCCTAGGGTGGCGACATGACGGATCTGATGAGCCCCGTGCTGCCGATCTCGGGCGACGACGAGGCGCGCCGCGCCGGGCTGCGGCGGATGCGGACGCTCGCCACGTCGCTGCTCGTGCTCGCGGCGATCGTGTTCGTGCTGACGCACGGCCGTGACGGTGCCTGGGGCTACGTGAACGCCGCTTCCGAGGCGGCCATGGTGGGCGCTATCGCCGACTGGTTCGCCGTCACGGCGCTGTTCCGTCATCCACTCGGCCTGCCGATCCCTCACACGGCGCTGATCCCGAAGAAGAAGGACCAGCTGGCTGCGAGCCTCCAGGACTTCGTCGCCGACAACTTCCTGCGCGAGGACGTGATCCGCGACCGCATCGCCGCAGCCGGCCCGGCCGAGCGGGTGGGGCACTGGATCGGGGTCCCCGGACGCGCCCACCGGCTCGTGGACGAGGGCGCTCGCGTGGCGTCCGACCTGCTCGGCCGCGTCAAGGAGGAGGACGTGCAGGCGGTCGTGACCGAGCTGATCGTGCCGCGCATGCTCGAGGAGCCGCTGAGCCCGGCCATCGGTCAGCTGCTGGGGGAGATCCTCGACGAGGGCGCCCACACCGGCCTCGTCGACCTTGGCCTTGACGAGCTGCACGGCTGGCTGGAGCGGCACCCCCACCGCATCACCGACCTGATCGTCGCCCGCGCCCCGGACTGGGCGCCCAAGTGGGCCAACACGATGATCGCTGAGCGCCTGTTCCGTGAGGTGCTGACCTGGGTGGCGGACATCCGCGACGACCCGCAGCACGACGCCCGGGCGGCGCTGGACCACTGGCTCGTCGAGCTGGCAGACGACCTGCAGCACGACCCCGAGGCCATGGAGCGCGCGGAGCGACTGAAGGAGCGCATTCTCACGCAGACGAAGGCAGCGACGACGGCCGTGAAGCTCTGGGACTCGTTCCGCCGTGGGCTGCTCGACGCCCTCGCGGCCGAGGACGGGGTGCTGCGCCGCCGCATCGTCGAGGAGATCGAGCGGCTGGGGGAGCGGCTCCAGTCCGACCCGGTGCTTGCCGCCCGGATCGACGGCTGGGCCGGCGACGCCGCCGCCTACGTGGTGGAGCACTACGGCGGCGAGATCGCCACGGTCATCTCCGCGACGGTCGAGCGCTGGGACGGGCAGGAGACCGCGGAGCGCATCGAGCTGCACGTCGGGCGCGATCTGCAGTTCATCCGCATCAACGGCACGGTCGTCGGTGGCCTCGCCGGCCTCGTGATCCACGCCGTGGCGCAGGTCCTGTGATCCACAGCTGTGGACGACGCCTGTGGACAGCTTGTGGACCGGAGCGCGCCCGCGTGTGGAGAACCTGTGGACGCGAAAATACTTGGAATCTCTCGCTGAAAAGCACTTGTGGCGCGGGTCACAGTGGCCTAGAAATGACCTACGCACTCCTCCGGGAGAGCGGGAAGGAAGCTCCGATTCCCTCCACGCGGACGGTGCAAACCGAACGTAGACGCCTGGTGATGCAGGCGTGGGAGAGAACCTCACGGGCGACCGGACACGAAGGCAGCCATCACGCACCATCGATACTGAAGGCCCCGGGAACTCATACTTCCCGGGGCCTTCTTCATGGCCCCGTGAGGGGTTTGCTAGAGTTCAGTGCTGCATGAAGTTCACACCTGTCCGGGTGGCGGAATTGGTAGACGCGCTAGCTTGAGGTGCTAGTGCCCTGTTAGGGGCATGGGGGTTCAAGTCCCCCCTCGGACACTGCAGGACCCTCTCACTCTCGCCGGTGAGGGGGTTTTGTGCTTTCGGGCCGTGGACCGCATGGTGGACTCCTTCGTCCCACCGCCCAGGCGCCACAGGCTCGGATCTTGACAGCATTTTCAGGCCGCGCGCATGCTGGCGAATGACGGTGAGCGAGCTTCTGGAACAGCCACCCCCGCGCCGGTTCTCGAATCGACCGGCACACCGTAGGTGATCCGATTCGCACCACTGCAGGCCCGGCCGGACGCCCGGCGTTCCTGTACCCGGGGACCGTCCAGCCTGGGCCGTGACGCACCCCTTCAGAGGCACCCCCGCGGGGTGTCTTGAGAACTTCGGGGGGTCCCGATGTACCACGCACCTTTGAAGAACACGCTGTCGCGCCTGTCGATCGGCCTCGTCACCACTGCCTTGCTCGCATCAGGAGCGACAGCGGCCGTGACCGCCGAGGCTGCTGGGACGACCACGTCCGCAGCGCTTCCGAACGCCGCACCGACCGACGCCGGCTGGTCGAACTCGCGCGGCGCCGAACGGCGAGCGCGGGCGCTGCTGCGCCGCATGACCCTGGCCGAGAAGATTGACATGCTCCACGGCGAGGTCAACTTCTACTACGGCTTCTACAACGCGCCGATCGAACGCCTGGGCATTCCGGCCCTCACAATGGCCGATGGTCCCGCCGGAGTCCGCATCGCCAACCCCGACGTGAACGATCAGCAGGCGACGGAGCTGCCCTCGCCCTTGGCGCTCGCAGCGACCTGGAACGCGGTACTCGCCCAGGAGTACGGCGAGCGCGCAGGCGACGAGGCGCACCGGACCGGGCACAACGTGCTGCTGGCACCGGCGCTGGACATCGCCCGGGTCGCCCAGGCCGGCCGCGCCTTCGAGGCGTTCGGCGAGGACCCGCTGATCTCGGGCCGCATGGGAGGCGCCGTGATCCGCGGCATCCAGGAGAATCCCGCCGCCGCGGACCTGAAGCACTACAACCTCTACACGCAGGAGCAGAACCGGCTGATCGGCGGCAACGCGGTGGTCGACGAGCGAACGCTCCAGGAGATCTACACGCGCCCGTTCGACATCGCGATCAAGCAGGGTGATCCCGCGTCGGCAATGTGCGCGTTCAACAAGGTCAACGGCACGTACGCGTGCGAGAACGACTACCTCCTGAACGAGATCCTCAAGGTCCAGCTCGAGTTCGAGGGCTGGGTGATGAGCGACTACGGGGCCACGCACAGCACCGTCGCGTCGATCCTCGGTGGCATGGACCAGGAGATGCCCGGTGACTTCGGAGGCGGTGACTGCTTCTTCTGCGCTCCGCTCGTCGAGGCGGTCAACGAGGGAGACGTCCCGGTGTCGCGCATCAACGACGCGGTCATGAGGATCCTGAGGCCGATGTTCGGCCTGGGGCTCTTCGACGAGCCCGCGAGAGTCCGTCCGCTGCCCGAGGGCGAGAACGGGGCCTTCGCGAGGGAGGTGTCCGAGCAGGCCACGGTCCTCCTGCGGAACCGCCGCCGCACCCTCCCTCTGGACGACGATCTCGACTCGATCGCCGTGATCGGCGCGGACGCAGACCACGCCGTGCAGGGCGGAGGAAGCAGCCAGGTGCTGCCGACGTACACCGTCAGCCCGCTCGAGGGGATCACGGAGCGCGCGGATGGAGCGACCGTGACCCACGCTCGGGGCAATGAGCCCGTCACCTCGGCGGCGCTCCTGCCCGGGCCGGATCCGATCCCGTCGGACTTCCTTCGCTCCGCCTTGGACGGCGAACCGGGCCTGCGCGTCGAGTACTTCGACAATCCGGCGAGATCGGGCAGTCCCGCCCTCGACCGCACGGAGCCGTACGCCGGGATCTACGGAGGGTTCTTCCTGTTCGAGGGCTTCAACGCGGCCTCGCCGCACTTCCCGGCGCAGTCGAACGAGAACACGTCGGGCATGCGCTGGACGGGAACTCTGACCGCGCCCGTGACGGGGACCTACGAGCTGGCCGTCACCACGAACGGGGTGACGACGCTGTTCCTGGACGACGCCCCGGTCATCACCACCGAGACCGCGACCGACCCGACGAGTCCGGGAGTGCATCGGTACGAGGTGGATCTCGTCGCGGGCCAGGAGTACGACCTGCGAGCCGAGTTCTCCGTCGGCCCCAGCGCGAGCGCGGACTTCGGCTCGGCGTTCAAGCTGGGCTGGGTCCCTCCGAGGTCGGTCGTCGAGCCCAGCATCGCCGAAGCAGCCGAGGTCGCTGCCGATGCCGACGTCGCCGTGGTGTTCGCCCGCGACTACGGGAGTGAGGGCGGGGATCGTCCCAACCTCGACCTGCCGAATGCCCAGGACGACCTGATTCGCGAGGTGGCGGCCGCCAATCGACGGACGATCGTCGTGCTGACCGCCAGCGCCGCGGTGCAGACCTCGGACTGGGAGGACGACGTCCGGTCGGTGCTGCACAACTGGTACGGCGGTCAGGAACAGGGCAGTGCCATCGCGCGGATCCTCTTCGGAGACGTGAACCCGTCAGGCAAGCTGCCGCTGACGATTCCGGTGGACGAGGAGAGCACTCCGGTCAGTGACGAGGACCAGTACCCGGGTGACGGGCTCGACCAGCAGTTCTCGGAGGGGATCTTCGTGGGCTACCGCGGCTACGAGGAGCGCGGCATCGAGCCGAGCTACCCCTTCGGCCACGGTCTGTCCTACACGAGGTTCGACTACAGGCGACTCCTGCTCTCGTCGAACACCCGAGGGCGTGGGTCCGCCCGCGCGACCAAGTCCGTGAAGGTCTCCGTGGACGTCCGGAACGTCGGGCGGCGCCGTGGCAGCGAGACGGTGCAGGTCTACGTGGGCAACCTGCCCACCCGTCGCGTCGACACGGCGGAGAAGGCGCTGGCCGGCTGGGCCAAGGTCGACCTCCGTCCGGGTCAGCGGCGACGGGTGACGGTGAACCTCGATCCGCAGTCGTTCTCGTACTGGGACACGGCGCGTGACCGGTGGCGCACCCCCGACGGGCGCGTGCCGATCTACGTGGGCTCGTCCTCCGAGGACCTGCGGCTGGCTGGCTCCATCCGGATCTCGGGAGGACGCGCCCGGTAGGACTCGTCGATCGCCGACACAGTTCGCGGCGGGTGGCCCGAGTCTCCTCAGGCCACCCGCCGCGATGGTGGTGATGCGTCGATGGGGTCAGGCGCGCGTGTGGTTGCGCTTTCCGGCCAGGCCCTCGGCGACGCCGATGAGCAGGACGGCAGCGATCACCGCGAGGACGAAGCCCAGGACGTTGAGCTCCCAGATGTCTCCCGTGCCGAAGAACTGGGCGATCAGGCCGCCGATGAGGGACCCGACCAACCCCAGCGCCAGCGTGGCGAGGATGCCGAGGTTCTGCTTACCGGGCTTGATGAGTCGAGCGAGCGCTCCGATGATGAGGCCAGCGACGAGGAATCCGATCATGCTCCATGTCTACCGGGATTGGGCGGAACGGCACCTCGAGGAGCCTCGGTGTGAGAAAGCCGACGTGGGCTGCGAGATAGGCTCGGCCTCATGGCCAGTCGCACCGCCCCCGCGGTTTCCAACGAAGCGGGACGCAGGAACAGCCGGCCCCGGCGCCTCGTGCGCGAATACATGGAGGACTGCGCGACGTTCAGCAGCGCGCAGCAGGTCCACGACGCCCTGCGCGACCAGGGGGACAAGGTCGGGCTGGCGACCGTCTACCGCAATCTGCAGGTCATGGCCGAGGCCGGTGAGCTCGACGTCCTCCGCCACGGCGACGGCGAGATGCTGTTCCGCAAGTGCGGCGAGGTCCACCACCATCACCTCGTGTGCCGCGGCTGCGGCCTGACGATCGAGATCGCCGGACCCGCCGTGGAGCGCTGGGCGGCGAAGGCCGCCGAGGACCACCGGTTCGCCGACGTGACGCACTCGGTCGAGCTCTTCGGCCTGTGCGAGACCTGCGCGCGCTGACCACCTGAGTGGCTCACCAGCTCGACGTGGTGATCCCGGGCAGCTCGCCGCGGTGCGCGGCATTGCGGAAGTTGATCCGCGAGAGCCCGGCCTTGCCGATGTGTCCACGCGGCCTGCCGTCGGTCTGGTCACGCTTGCGGACGCGCACCGGACTGGCGTCGCGGGGGAGTCTCGCCAGCGACCGCACTGCGGCGCGAATCTCGGCCGGATCCGACGCGGTGCGGATCGCCTCCTTGAGCTCGGCGCGACGCGCGGCGTGGCGAGCGACGACCTCCTTGCGGCGTTCGTTGGCGACGATCTTGGACGTCTTGGCCATCAGCGTTCCTCTCGGAAGTCGACGTGCTGACGCACGACGGGGTCGAACTTGCGCAGCGTGATCCGGTCGGGATCGTTGCGGCGGTTCTTGGGGGTGACGTAGGTGTAGCCCGTGCCCGCCGTCGAGCGGAGCTTGACGATCGGGCGGATGTCGTTGCCTCGCTTGACCATCAGATCCGCACCCCTCGCGCCAGCAGATCGGTGACGACCGCGTCGATGCCGCGGCGGTCGATCGTCTTGATCCCGCGGGCGCTCAGCGTCAGCGTGACGCGGCGGCTCAGGCTCGGCACCCAGTAGTGCTTCGCCTGGATGTTGACGTCGAAGCGCCGCTTCGTCCGGCGGTGCGAGTGGGAGACATGGTGACCGAAGCCTGGCTGGGCTCCGGTGACCTGACAGACGCGCGACATGGTGACCTCCTATGTTGTAGAATGAGAATCGTTATCAATAACTGAGGTTAGCAGGAGCCAGTGAGGAAGGACATCCACCCCGGCTACGAGCCGGTGGTCTTCCGGGACAAGTCGTCGGACACGACGTACCTGACCCGATCGACCCTCACCAGCGATGAGCGCATCGAGCTCGACGGCGTGACCTACCCGGTCGTCGACGTGAACATCTCCAGCGCGAGTCACCCGTTCTGGACGGGCCGTGGTCGCGTGGTCGACACCGAGGGCCGGGTCGAGCGGTTCCGCCGCCGCTACGGCATGAACACCGAAGGAGGAGAGGGTCGATGAAGGTACGCAACTCGCTGAGGTCGCTGAAGAACCAGCCGGGCTCGCAGGTCGTGCGGCGACGTGGTCGCACCTACGTGATCAACAAGCAGAATCCTCGACTGAAGGCGCGGCAGGGATGACGTCGCTCCACCGCGTGCCGGTGATCCTGATCAGTGGCATCGAGGAGGAGCCCATGGCGGCCGCGGCGATCGCACTGCAGTGGGACCTGCCTCGTGCCGTCTCGGTGCGGCACGTCGTCGATCCGGAGCGCGAGGTCCTGTGGCGGATCGTCAGTGACGTGACCGGCATCGTCGAACGGATCGAGATCGACGTCGAGCACGCCTGCGTGAGCTGCGCGATCCGTGAGGACGTCGTCCCCACGCTCGAGCGCCTGGGCGCGGACGGGCGCTGGGAGACGATCATCGCCCAGCTGCCCGTGACGGCCGAGGCGGTGCAGGTCTGCCGCGTGATCGGCTGGGCACCCGAGGACGTGCCTCACGTCCGCATCGCCGCGTCGTTGGTGGCGCTGTCCAGTGACAGACTCCTCGACGACCTCCTGGGTGGCGACATCATGAGCGAGCGCGACCTACCCGTGCGTGCCGACGACAACCGCGGGGTCGCCGAGGTGGCCTGCGCCATGGTCGAGTACGCCGACGTCATCGCGGTGGGGGACGGGCTCGACGACGACGAGCGCGACGTCCTCGTGGCCCTCGCCCGCCCCGGTGTCCCCGTCGCCGAGTCGTTCAGCCAGGTCGACGCCCGTCCGCTCGAGGTGGGCGTGCACGACCACCGCCGCAACGAGTCGTGGGTGACGGAGGTCCGTCGTGACGCCCTGCCCACCCGTGAGCTGCACGCGGCCTGGGTGCTGGACTTCGCGTCCGACCGCCCGTTCCACCCCGATCGGCTCCGGGAGGCGATCGCCCTGCTCGGCGGCGGTCCCCGGCGGTCCCGCGGGTGCTTCTGGCTGCCGAGCCGGCCCGGACAGGTCTGCGTGTGGGACGGCGCCGGCGGCCAGCTCAGCGTGGGATCCACCGAGACCTGGGGCAGTCGGCGGCCGTTGACCCGCATCACCGTCGTCGGCATCGACGACGGTCGTGACGAGCTCGAGCGTGCCTTCGCCTCGTGCGTGCTGACCGATGCCGAGATGCACGAGCGCGGCCCGTACTGGGAGGTGGCACGGGACGGCTTCGAGTCCTGGCTCGGCCCCATCCGCCGCGCAGCCTGAGCAGACCCCGACCACTTACCTGAGGAGCCACCCATGGCCGTACCCAAGCGCCGCACGTCCCGCAGCAACACCCGTCACCGCCGCTCGGCGTGGAAGGCCACCCCGGCCGACCTCGTGCCCGTCGAGGTCGAGGGCCGGATCCACCGCGTCCCGCGTCGGCTCGTTCGCGCCGCCCACCTCGGCCTGCTCCGCCTCGACGACCGCGTCTGAGCGTCGCGCAAGCTCTCGGAGGCTCACCGCGTGCCCGCGCGGGATGTGGACGCCCACCGGGGTAAACTGCCACTGTCAGGGCGTCTTCCATGCCCAGCCGGTCTGCGCTGGGTCGAAGGCACAACGGACACCAGTGGGTGTCGGCCGACCGCGGCGCGGCGGCTCTCGCTCCTCATCTGGTTCCCAGATCTGCGGCTGCTCGGGCGGCCGCTCCCTCGGTTCGTCAGCCGCGTGGCGACCGAGCAGTGACCTCGTGAGAGGTCCCGTGGTGCTGCCGCCGAGAAGTGGTCAGCACGTCACTCAGAGGAGAGAAGTTTGGCCAGACGAGGCCGGAGTCGGTCAAGCTCCACCGGGGCCGCACCCCGAAGCCAGCGCGGTGGACGTGGCGTCGAGAACGAGGGCATCATCCCGGTGCTCGCCCGCGCCGTGCGCGAGGTCGAGGCGGGCGTCCAGCGCAGTCGCGCCAACTCCTCGATCCGGACGAAGTTCCAGACCGTCGCACTGCTGGCGCGCGAGGAGCGTACGCGCGTCAAGACCGCCACGACCCTGACCGAGTCCCAGCGCGCCGAACAGCTCAAGCGACTCGACGGCATCGGGACGATCCTGGCGAAGACCGCCGCCCTGGACTCATCGCTGCTCTCGCTGCTCGCCGAGGACGCCGAGGTGTCCGATGCGGCCAAGGAGCTCAGGCGCGACATGCTGATCGCGGCAGGCGTCGAGCTCCCGGACGAACCGGAGCCGCCGGTCGAGGAGGATCTCGCGCCCGCGGCCGGGCGCCAGGTGGTTCCCCAGTCGGTCATCTCGCGCCGGCTGGCCGACCCCTTCCTCGCGCCACAGTTCGAGACGGTCGAGCGCCGCACGCCGCCGCCCCGTCGCCTGGCCAGCTGGGAGCTGATCGGGCCGCTGCTCTCGTCGTTCGAGCGCGCCTCCAGCGGCTCGGCCGCCTGTATGGACCTGCCCGACCCGATTCCGGTTCCCGTGCCGGACGGCAAGGAGCTGATGCGCCACCAGGCCGAGCTCGTCGCCGCCGCAGCCGAGGGGCACCGAACCTTCCTGCTGGCCGACGAGCCCGGACTGGGCAAGACGGCCCAGGCGCTCCTGGCGGCACAGGCCGCCAACGCCTACCCGCTGCTCGTGGTCGTCCCGAGCGTCGTCAAGTCCAACTGGGCCCGCGAGGCGGCGATGTGGACCCCGCAGCACAAGTCCACCGTCATCCAGGGCGACGGCGACACGATCGACGGCTTCGCCGACATCGTCATCGTCAACTACGAGGTGCTCGACCGGCACGTCGGCTGGCTCGGCGACCTGGGGTTCCGCGGGATGGTCCTCGACGAGGCGCACTTCATCAAGAACAAGTCGTCCCAGCGCTCGCAGCACGTCCTGCAGCTGTCCGAGCGCATCCGCTCCCGCACCACGCGCCCGTTGCTGATGGCGCTGACCGGCACCCCGCTGATCAACGACATCGAGGACTTCCGCGCCATCTGGCAGTACCTCGGCTGGATCGACGAGAAGAAGCCCCGCCCCGAGCTGTTGCACGCGCTCGAGGACACGGGACTGACACCGCTCGACCCGGGTTTCTTCCCTGCGGCCCGATCCGGGGTCATCGACATGGGCATCGTCCGCCGCCGCAAGGTCGAGGTCGCCGCCGACATCCCGGCCCGGCGCATCGCCGACCTCCGGGTGGAGCTCGACGACGAGGCCGGACGCTCGATCCGCGCTGCCGAGCGTGAGCTCGTCCAACGCTTGGTCTCGCGGTACGAGCAGGCGCTCGAGTCCCGTGGTTCGGTCGGCCCGTCCGAGGACGTCGATCACGACCTCGTGCGCCGGATCGCCGCCCGGGAGCGGGAGGAGTCGGCGAAGACCGAGGAGAACGTCTTCGCGATGATGCGGCGCATCGGCCAGGCGAAGGCCGGGCTCGCCGCCGACTACACCGCGCAGCTGGCCCACAGCGTCGGCAAGGTCGTCTTCTTCGCCAAGCACGTCGACGTGATGGACGTGGCCGAGAAGACCTTCGAGAAGCGGGGCATCCGGTACTCGTCGATCCGCGGCAACCAGACGCCGTCGGCGCGGCAGAAGAGCATCGACGCCTTCGTGAACGATCCCGAGGTGGCCGTCGTGGTCTGCTCGCTGTCGGCCGCCGGCGTGGGCGTGAACCTCCAGGTGGCGTCCGACATGGTGCTCGCCGAGCTGTCCTGGACCGACGCGGAGCAGACCCAGGCCATCGACCGGGTGCACCGCATCGGCCAGGACGAGCCCGTCACCGCGTGGCGGATCATCGCCTCACGGACGATCGACACCAAGATCGTCGAGCTCATCGACAGCAAGGCGGGCCTCGCCGCCCGGGCGCTCGACGGCTCCGACGAGGAGGTCGTCGACTCGGCCGACGTTCAGCTGGAGACCCTCGTCGCCCTGCTCACCGACGCGCTGACCTCCTGACGAGCCGTCACGCCGGCGGTTCGGCGCTCGTGATGCCTCGCACGGCCTCGCGCAGCGCGTGGTGTGCGAGCGTGCTGTCGAGTCGGTCCGCACTGAGCAGCAGCTTCGCGGGCAGGTCGACGACGCAGATCCTGACCAGGGCGACGGCTCGACGGTCGGTGCGTCGCCAGAGTTGCTCGGCGAGACCCGTGATCAGCTCGCCGAGCTCCAGCCGGAGCCGCTCGACCTCGTTCCGCTCGTCCGGCCCCACGTTGCCGGTGAGGAGGTCCGTGGCGTCGACGGCGAGCAGGAGGCGGGAGGCCTCCGGGTTGGTCCGGGCGTAGGTCGCCAGCGACAGGGCGGCGACGGCGATCCCCTCCTGAGGTCCGTCTGCGCGCACGGTGGCTTCCACGAGGTCGCGCTGGTAGCGCAGGAACGCCACCGCCTCGCGCACCCAGACCCGCGCCAGCAGGTTGTCGCGGGAGCCGAAGGCGTTGTAGATGACGCCGTTGGCGGCACCGGCACGGGCGCTCAGGGCGCGCATCGTCACACCCGTCGCGCCGTGCTCGACCCAGAGAGCACGCGCGTGGTCGAGCAGGACGTCGGGCTGGTGCTCCCTGGGGCGGCCGCGTGCCATCCTCAGCTCGCCCGCGGCTTCAGCGCTTCGATGGCCGCGGCGTACATGACCTGCTTGATCTTGCCCAGCGTGGCGCGGTCCTTGCCGGCTAGTGGTGCGACGCGCGCTGCTGCCGTCTCGACGAGCGTGTCCTGCGGGGCGACCGCGTCCACGATGCCCGAGGCCTGTGCCGCAGGGCCGTCGTAGCGACGTCCGGTGGTCATGGACTCGACGGCGGCCGACGGTGTGACCTTCGCCTGGATGAGGGCCGCCATGCCCTCGGTGAACGGGATGTGGATGTCGACCTCGGGGAAGCAGAAGTAGCCCCGATCCTCACGCATGACCCGGAAGTCGTGCGCCATCGCCAGCATCGATCCGGCACCGAAGGCGTGGCCGTTGATGGCGGCGATCGTGGGGACGGGCAGCGTGAGCACTGCGGCGAAGAGTCCGTGCACCCGGTCGACGTAGGCGTTCAGCTCGTCGGGGTGCTGCGAGAGCCACTCGAGGTCGAGACCGTTCGAGAAGAACTTGCCCGTGCCCGTCGTGACCAGCACGGCCGGCTCGGTGCCCTCCGCGAGACCTCGAAGGTCCTCCACGGCTTGGGCGAGCAGGTCCGGCGAGAACCGGTTCTCGTTGTCGCCGAGGTTGAGCGTCCATACGGGTCCGTCGTGGTTCGTGAGCATCGTCATGTCGCCCACAATAAAGGAGCGTGCGCTCCAAAAATAGTTCCGGGTCGTCCCGTGACCGGACGCCGTTGCCAGACCTATCGAGTTACGATAGGTTCCGATCAAGAGGCGGCGCAAAGGAGTCGAGAATGAGCAAGTGGGCTATCGCAACGTTGCGCGTGGTGATCGCGATCGCGCTGCTGGGATCCGTGGTGGTTCAGGCGGGGATGGTGGCCCTGCTGTGGTGGGACACCGACGAGGAGCCGACGGCCTCCGGCGTCGCGCTCGTGATCATCGGGGTGCTGGGTGTGGTGACGCTCCAGGTCGTCGCGGTCTGCATCTGGCGGCTGCTGACGATGGTGCGACGTGGCACGGTCTTCTCGCGTGCGGCGTTCCGGTACGTCGACGGGGTCATCTGCGCCATCAGCGCCACGGCGGTGCTGATCTTCGCCGTCGCCGTGTGGGCGCGCTTCGCCAATCACGCCACGCCCGGGGACGAGGTGGCGCCCGGACTGGTCGGCCTGATCTGCGGGTTCGCCCTCGTCGCGGCCGGAGTGGCCCTGGTCGTCTACGTGATGAGGGCCCTGCTCACGCAGGCCGTCGCACTGGACTCCGAGACCAAGCACCTCAAGTCCGAGCTGGACGAGGTGATCTGAGTGCCGATCATCGTCGACATCGACGTGATGCTGGCCCGGCGCAAGATGGCGGTCGGCACGCTCGCGGACCGCATCGGCATCACTCCGGCGAACCTGGCGGTGCTGAAGAACGGGCGGGCCAAGGCGGTGCGGCTCACCACGCTCGCTGCACTGTGCGAGGCGCTCGAATGCCAGCCCGGTGACCTGCTGCGGTGGGAGCCCGAGGACGGCGCGGAGGACACCGACGCGAGCGGGCAGGAGGCCCGGTCGTGACCCACATCGTCGCGTTCAGTCGGCCGACCTCGCGATCAGCGGCGACGCGTCAGGCCGTACGGCGGGGGACGACGATGTCGAGTTCGATGAGGAACGGCGGAGCGGGCAGGTAGTTCTCGACGTGTCGGGTGGGCGCACCGAGGTGGCGGTCGTCGAGGTGACCGTGGGACTTCATGTTGTGGTGCTTCCGGCACAGGCAGCGGAGGTTGGATCCGCTGGTGGTGCCGCCGCTGTCGTAGGCCTTGGCATGGTCGAGGTCGGTCTCGTGCGCGGGGGCGCGGCATCCGGCGACCCGGCAGGTTCCGTCGCGCCATCTCAGTGCCTGCCGGAGTGATTCCGGTGGCCGGTAGGCCAGGACCGTGGTGTCGAGAACCTCACCGATCGAGTCGAGGACCAGTCGGCGGAAGACCGTGTGCTCGGACTGGGCGAGCTCACGAACCCATGCGGCCTCCACGGGCTCGCCGTCGAGGGTGAAGCCCGGGCCGCGAGTGAGGCCGACGAAGTCCGTGACCGGGATGCCCATGTCGGGGGCGAGGTCAAGGCAGGAGGTGAGCCACTCGACGAGCTGGTCGGCCTGCTTCTGATCGCGGGTGCGGCGATCCTTCTCGCCCGTCTCCGCGTCGACCGCCGGCACGGCCCGGGCGGCGCGACGCAAGCGGTCGCCGATGACGATGGCGACGCCGGTGGGCAGTAGGGCGTTGAGCCAGGACGTGCCGTCGTCGTTGTGCGTGATGGAGACGCGACGGTCCTCGGTGGCGCGCGCGGCCTCGGCGCTCACCTGCTCCGGCTCGAGCCGCGCACGGAACCGGCGCAGCCAGGCCCGCAGCTCGGCGATCGTGTGGGAGGCCGCATAGTCGGGAGCGGAACGCTCCAGCACCGAGAGCGCCTCGGAGGTCTGCAGCTTCTCCGCCGTCGCCGCGATCGCCGAGACGCGCACCGCGTCGATGTCGCCCTCGCGAAACGACTCCCACACGAGCGGCGCCCTGTCGCGGAGCGTGGCCGCCTCGTGGACCAGGGCCCACACGTGCTGCTCGCTGACATGCAGCGCCTGGGCGATGTCCAGGGTGACCGCGCGCCGGGCCAGGTCCTTCGACAGGAGGATCTCGTCGGTGCGGTCGATCTCGGCGGTGCGCTTGGCGTGGAAGTGGACGGCGAACTCCCATTCCTCGAACTCGGCGATCGCCCGCGCACGACGCACCGCATCGCCTGCGGTGATCGCCCGGTTGAGGTCCATGCACCCAACTTAGTGGGCGCCACCGACAGAATCGTTGCGTTCGACCAGCCCCAGGATGGCCGCGCCCACGGCGCCCGGATCGACCAGCTGGTGGAGGTGCCCGCCATCGAGGGTCGCCGTCGGCCAGCCGGCTTCCTGGGCCAACCGGAGTTCCGCCGCGTACGTGTCGCCGAACGCGAGGTACGTCGCGGGGCGGTCGATCCAGCCGCGGGGGACCGGCAAGCTGCTCGTGAAGTAGGAGAGGGGCAGCCGCTGCTGCTCGGCCGCGACTTCCTCGAAGGCAGCGGCGTCGGGGAACAGGTCCGCGATGTCTGGCCACCAGTCGGTCCACCGGGGCAGGCGTCCGTCCGGCTCGACCAGGTCGCGCAGGAAGTCCAGGAACTGCTCCGGCGCGAGCCGCGTCTGCCCGCCGTCGACGGCAGGCAGGGCGGCGTCCACGTGGACGGTGCGCTCCACGTCCAGGAGAGCGGCGAGCTGAGGAGCGTAGAGACCGGCATTGCTGTGAGGGACGAGCGTGACCGGGCCGGCTGGCGCCGCGCGGACGGCCGCGTCGAGCACTCGCTCTGGCGTGCGCGGCTCGGAACCGAAGTCCACCACCGTGGCCGCATGGCCATTCCCGTGCAGCCAGGCCTCCACCGGCCGCCAGGTGGCGGGCCCGAGGAGAGGACTCGGCACGAGGAGGAACGCGGTCATCGCGCTCGCGCCGGAGTCCTCGGTGGCAGCTCGTGCAGCTCGACGTCGCTCAGGACACCTGCATCGGCGACCGCTGTCATGTACGTGCAGAACGGCTGGCGGCGGCGGTCGGTCGGGGAGCCGGGGTTCAGCAGGCGGAGTCCGGTCGGGGTGGTCGTGTCCCACGGGATGTGGCTGTGCCCGAACACGAGGACGTCCACGTCGGGGTACTCGGCGCTGCACCGGGTGTCGCGGCCCTTCGACGCACCCGTCTCGTGCACGACGGCGAACCGGACTCCGTCGATCTCGGCCCGGGCGACGAGCGGCAGGCGCTCCCGCAGCTCGCCGTGGTCGTTGTTCCCGTAGACCGCCACGAGCCGCTTCGCGCGCGCCTCGAGGTCGTCGAGCGTGGCGACGTCCACCCAGTCGCCGGCGTGGAACACGACGTCGGCTTCGTCGACGGCCTCCCAGACCTGAGCGGGGAGCTGCTTCGCCCGCTTGGGCAGGTGGGTGTCCGCGATCAGCACGAGTCGGGTCGCCATGGGATCAGTCAACTCGGTTCGCCGGCGGCCGCGAGCGCCGCCTCGATCTCCCGCTGGGCCGCCGCGTCGTACCCGACCAGGATCACGTGCTCCACGTCCGTGGGGGTCGTGCGGACCGCGCGCACGGCCGCCGCCACCGACTCCGCCTTCGACCAGCCGTAGACGCCGGCCCCCACCAGCGGGAACGCGACCTCGCGCGCGCCCAGCTCGTCCGCGACCTCGAGGGACCTGCGGTAGCAGGACTCCAGCAGCACGGGGTCCGTCTGCCCCGCGTGCCGATTCGGGCCGACGGTGTGGATGATCCATCGGGCCGGGAGGTCGCCGGCCGTGGTCCAGCCGGCGTCGCCCGTGGGCAGTCCGTCGGGGAACCGCGCGATGCAGTCGGCGAGCACCGCCGGACCGCCCGCGGCGTGGATCGCGCCGTCCACCCCGCCCCCGCCGCGCATGGCGGAGTTGGCGGCGTTCACGACGGCGTCGACCTCGAGGGTCGTGATGTCGGCGTGGATCGTGGACAGCCGGGTCATTCCGCGCGCTCGACCCACGCCTGCTGGCCGGGCTCGATCGCGTCGAGGACCACGGTGCCGAACGCGCCGAGGACGAAGGTCACGGGCTCATCCGTGTCGACGCCCTCGGGGAGCTCGAACGTCGAGGTGGTGGGGACGTAGTCCATCGTCGCGGGGCGGCCCTCCTCAGGGCTGACCTGCACGACCACCTTCTGGCCCTCGGCGCTGACCTGGTTGACCACGGCCGGGTTCGTGCTGCTGCCGTAGGTGATCACGTGGATCTGACCCTCCTCGCCGACGGCCACGCCGGCGGGGGAGTCGAGCGTCTCCTCGACGCCGGCCGGGACGCCGCGGCTGGGCGCGGGAGTGGCCGACGTGGGCGAGCCGCTGCCGGGGGAGTCGTCCCCGGACGAGCCGCAGGCAGCCAGCGCGAGCGCCAGGACCGGCAGCACCGCAAGACGGGTCAGCGAGCGCATGGGCCCCCTCCTTCGCTCAGACAGGAAGCAATCGTGTCACGAAGTGCGTCAGCTGATCCACGTTGGCGCACTCGTGCATCGGGACGATCTCCGCGTATGCGAGCGCCTCGGAGTCGCCGAGGCCCCACCGAGTGTGGTGCTCGGGGTTCAGCCAGTAGGTCCGGCGCGAGCGCATCGCGATCTCGTGGAGCGCGTCGAACCGCGGATTCTGGTTGTTGTTCCGGGCATCGCCGAGGATCAGCACGGCCGTGCGGGGGCCGACCGCGTCGAGGAAGAACTCCTGGAAGTCCAGGAAGGCCTCGCCGTAGTCGCTGCTCGTGTGCCACTTCGTGATGCGCGCCTCGGCGCGGATCCGCGTCTCGATGTCGCCACCGCCGGAGACCGCGCCGTCGCGCACGATCTCGGTGACCTCGGCCATCGCGTTGACGAAGGCGAAGACGCGGATCTTGCTGAACTGCGCGCTGAGCGCCTGCGTGAGCAGCATCGTGAAGTTCGAGAATCCCGACACCGAGCCGGAGACGTCGCATAGCAGCACGAGCTCGGGGCGCGTCGGACGAGGCTTCTCGAAGACGGGCTTCATCGGCACGCCACCGGTGCCCATCGCGCGGCGCAGGGTGCGGCGCATGTCGATCTTGCCGCGACGGCGGCGGCGGCGACGCGCGGACAGCCGCGTCGCGAGGATGCGCGCGAGCGGCTTCACCGAGCGGCGCAGCTCCTCCAGCTGCTGGCGGTTGGCGCTGAGGAAGTCGACGCGGTCGCGCGAGGAGCGCACCGCGTGGCGGGCCACGAGCTCGCGCCCGCGGAGCTCGGCCGACCGTCGTCGCGCCTCGGCCTGCACCATCTCGCGGAAGGCCTCCACGCCTTGGCGCACCTCGTCACGCGCGAGGCGGTCGGTGAACTGGGTGCCCAGGCCCTGGCCGCCGCTGCCGCTGCCTCCACCGGGGCGCATGGCCATCGCGGCGGCGATCAGCGTCTGGGGCTGGAGCCGGTCGATCGTCTGGTAGGCCGACCAGCCCGCCGTGTCGGTGCCGGGCTGACCCACCTCGCCCAGCACGTCGACGGCGATCTCGGCGATCTGGGCCAGGGTGCGGGGGTCGCGGTCGAGCAGCGCCATGAGGAGGAGCTCGCGGATCTGCTGGACGTCGAGGTTCTCGTCGGCGTCGCGCGCGGCCTCGGGCCGGCCAACGCCGACCGGGAAGAACAGGTCGAAGGTCTGATCGAAGACGTCGCGCTGCCCGCCACGTCGCACCAGTGCGGCGGCGAGCCCCTCACGGAGGAGGTCACGGTCGTCGAGCCCCAGCACGCGCATGACGTCGGCGGCGTCGATCGACTCGCTGGGGCCGGCGTTGACGCCCTTGGCGCGCAGCGCCTCGACGAACTCGACCAGCCGGGTCGCGAGCTGGGTGCTCATGCCACTGCGCCCGAGGCGAAACGACTGTACGGACGCATCGACCTGAGGAGTCGCATGATCGCTCGCTGGCGCTCGCTCATGAGAGCACGGCGTCCAGGTCCAGCTTGGTGCGGGCCTTGTCGATGTCGTCCTGGTGCTTCAGCACGACGCCCAGGCTCTCGGAGACGACCTCGGTGGTGAGCGTGTCGGCACCGAGCGCGACGAGCGTGCGCGCCCAGTCGAGCGTCTCCGAGACGGAGGGGGCCTTGCGCAGCGGCATGGCGCGCAGCGCGTTCACGACGCGGACGAGCGAGTCGGTGAGGGCGTCGTCGAGGTCGGGCACCTTGAGCGCCACGATGTCCCGCTCGAGGTCGGCGTCGGGGAACTCGATGTGCAGGAAGAGGCAGCGGCGACGCAGGGCCTCGGACAGCTCGCGGGTGGCGTTGGACGTCAGCACCACGAACGGGCGCTGCGTGGCCGTGACCGTGCCGAGCTCGGGGATCGTGATCTGGAAGTCGCCGAGCACCTCGAGCAGCAGGCCCTCGATCTCGACGTCGGCCTTGTCGGTCTCGTCGATCAGCAGCACCGTCGGGCCGTCGTTGCGGATGGCCGAGAGCAGCGGGCGGGGGAGCAGGAACTCCTCGGAGAAGATGTCCGACTTCGCCTCGCTCCAGGACTCGTCGTGCCCGGCCGAGATGCGCAGCAGCTGCTTGGCGTGGTTCCACTCGTAGATCGCGCGGGACTCGTCGACGCCCTCGTAGCACTGGAGGCGGACGAGCTCGGCGCCGCAGGCCTGCGCGACGGCGCGCGAGAGCTCGGTCTTGCCGACGCCGGCCGGACCCTCGACGAGCAGCGGCTTGCCCAGCTCGCTGGCCAGGAAGACGGTGGTGGCGACGGCGTCGGAGGCGAGGTAGCCCGCGGTGGCGAGGCGCGCCTTGACGTCGGCGACCGAGGTGAACGGCATGGTGCCCTTGTTGAACATGGATTCAACTCTACGCTGTTCCCATGCCCAGAACGGTAGTGAGGTACACGTCACACCTCGATGCGGTCGACGCGTTCGCCCGCGTGACCGACTGGGAGCGCCATCGCGTGCCCCTCACGACGATCACGATCACGCCCGAGGGATTCACCGCCAGGACCGCGGTCGGCCCGGTCGGATTCGACGATCCGATGCACGTCACGCGGTGGGAGCCGCCGCACCGCGCCGACCTGCAGAAGCAGGGCCGCGTCGTCCGCGGGAGTGCGTCGATCACGGTCGAGCCGAGCGGCTCCGGCTCGGTGGTCACGTGGGACGAGGACGTCACCGTGATCGGTGTCCCGCGGCTGCTGGACCCGGTCGTCCGCCAGTTGCTGCGGCTCATGGTCTCGACGGTGCTCCGCCGCCTCATGTCCTGACTAGGCTGGGGGCATGACCGCCGCCGAGAACGAGGTCGTCGACCTCTGCCGTGACCTGATCCGGATCGACACGTCCAACTTCGGCGACTCGTCCGGGCCGGGGGAGCGGGTGGCGGCCGAGTACGTCGCCGCGAGCCTCGCCGAGGTCGGCATCGAGTCCACCATCCTCGAGTCGGAGGCCGGCCGGGCATCGGTGCTGGCTCGCTGGGGCAACCAGGACTCGTCTCGCCCCGGGCTCGTGATCCACGGTCACCTCGACGTCGTGCCGGCACAGGCCGCCGACTGGTCGGTCGACCCGTTCGCCGCCGAGATCGTCGACGACTACGTCGTGGGCCGTGGCGCGGTCGACATGAAGGACTTCGACGCGATCCTGCTGGCAGTGGTGCGCGAGCGCCAGCGCGACGGCCGGATCCCCGACCGCCCGATCCTGCTGGTCTTCACGGCCGACGAGGAGGCCGGCGGCCAGCTCGGCGCGCACTGGCTCGTCGCCGAGCACCCCGAGTGGTTCGAGGGCTGCACCGAGGCCATCGGCGAGGTCGGCGGCTTCTCCACCGAGGTGAACGGCAAGCGCCTGTACCTGCTGGAGTCCGGCGAGAAGGGCATCGCGTGGCTGCGGCTCACGGCCACGGGCACGGCGGGTCACGGCTCCATGCGCAACCACGACAACGCGATCACGCACCTCGCCCGCGCGCTCGTGCGCATCGGCGAGCACGAGTGGCCGGTCGAGCCCGGTCCGTCGATGCAGCTGCTGCTGGAGAAGGTGCGGGAGCTGACAGGGCTCGAGGGCACCCCCGACGAGCTGCTGGAGCACTTCGGTCCCGCGGTGCGGATGATCGGGTCGGGGCTGAGGAACTCGACGAACGCGACGATGGCGCAGGCCGGGTACAAGCACAACGTCGTGCCGGGGGAGGCGGTCGCCTACGTCGACGGCCGCCCGCTGCCCGGCCACCACGAGACCTTCGTCTCGCGCGTGCAGGACATCGTCGGCGAGGGCGTCCGGGTGGAGCCGTACCACGAGGACATCCCGCTGGAGTACGGCTTCGAGGGCGATCTCGTCGACGCGATGACGGTGTCGCTGCTCAAGCACGACCCCGAGGCGCACGTGGCGCCCTTCCTCATGTCGGGCGGCACCGATGCGAAGGCCTGGCACAAGCTCGGGATGACCTCCTACGGCTTCACGCCGCTGCGGCTGCCCGGCGATCTCGACTTCACGGCCCTCTTCCACGGAGTCGACGAGCGGGTGCCGATCGACGCGCTCCAGTTCGGCACGCGCGTCTTCGACGAGTTCCTCGATCTGGCCTAGGCCGCATACCCCCGCGTCGGCTGGGTACACCTCGGTGGCAAGCAGTCACACAGACGAAAGTGGGGTGGCCACCATGGCCGGAAAGTTGACGTTCCTCGTGGGTGCGGCAGCCGGATACGTCCTGGGGACGCGTTCGGGACGAGAGCGCTACGACCAGATCGTGGGCCAGGCGCAGAGACTGTGGAAGGACCCGCGGGTCAAGGACGCCACGGAGAAGGTGCAGCACGCTGCGCAGGAGCACATGCCCGGGTCCAGCAGCGGCTCCGGCTCGAGCACCGGCTCGACGAGCAGCACCAGCGGATCTGCCGGCGGCAGCACGAGCGGAAGCACGCCCGGCGGCACGGGCTTCGACAGCGGAGTCGGCGGGCGATGAGCCAATACGAGTCCGGTCGCGACTCGTCGGCCTCGACCTCGGAGCTGATCTCCAGACTCAGCGATGAGCTGAAGACGCTGGTGCGCGACGAGATTCGACTCGCGCAGATCGAGGTCGGCAGCAAGGCCAAGCGGGCAGGTGTCGGCGCCGGGATCATCGGCGCCGGCGGGCTGCTGGCGCTGTACGGCCTCGGCGTGCTGATCGCCGCAGCCATCCTGGCACTGGCGCTCGTCGTCGACGCCTGGCTGGCCGCCCTGATCGTCGCCGTCGTGATCTTCGTGATCGCCGGCATCGCGGCACTCCTGGGCAAGAAGCGCGTCCAGGAGGCCGGCGCACCGGTTCCGCAGGCGACCGTCGAGAGCGTCAAGGCCGACGTGGACGCCGTCCGTCACGCCCGAGACCACTAACCGGAGGACCCCATGACCGAACCACACGAATCCGAAGTCCTCCGCGACGAGGTCGAGAAGACCCGCGAGAACCTCGCGGAGACGGTCGACGAGCTGGCAGCGAAGTTCGACGTCAAGAGCAGGGCCAAGGAGTCGGCGCACGAGTTCACGTCATCCGCCAAGGAGACCGTGATCGATCCCGACGGCAAGCCGCGGCCGGAGGTGCTCTCGCTCGCGGCCGGGGTCACGTGCCTCGTGCTGGCCTTCGCCGTGCTGCGATCGCTGCGCCGGAGCAGCTGATGGCGGCCGAGCCCGGGGGCGAGCACGCGCCGAGTTCGCCGAAGGACCTCAAGAAGCGGCCGTGGCTCTACGTGGTGCGCAAGACCGCGCGGGAGTTCTCCGAGGACCAGGGGACCGACCTCGCGGCGGCGCTGACCTACTACTCGGTGCTGGCGCTGTTCCCGGCCGTGCTCGCCATGCTGTCGCTCGTCGGTCTCGTCGGCAGCAGTGAGAAGACAGTGGACGCGATCCTTCAGGTGCTGCGCGACGTGGGCGCCACGGGGGCCGCCGACACCCTCGAGCCCACGCTGATGCAGCTGGGGCAGAGTCAGAGCTCCGGGCTCGGCTTCATCATCGGCCTCGCGGCCGCGCTGTGGTCGGCCTCGGCGTACGTCAACGCGTTCTCGCGGGGCATGAACCGCATCTACGAGATCGACGAGGGCCGGCCCTTCTGGAAGCTGCGTCCGATCATGCTGCTGCTGACGCTCGTCACGGTGATCCTCGCGGGACTCGTCGGCCTGAGCCTCGTGCTCACCGGCCCGGCCGCCGAGGCGGTGGGCAAGGCGATCGGCATCGGCGAGACGGCCGTGACGGTCTGGAACATCGCGAAGTGGCCGGTCATGCTGCTGGTCGTCGTGCTGATCGTGGCACTGCTGTACTACGTCACGCCCAACGTGAAGCAGCCGCGCTTCCGCTGGATCAGCGTGGGCGCGGTCGTGGCGATCGTCACGTGGATCATCGCCTCGGCGCTGTTCGGGCTCTACGTGGCGAGCTTCTCGAACTACGACAAGACCTACGGCTCGCTGGCCGGTGTCATCGTGTTCCTGCTGTGGCTGTGGATCACGAACCTGGCGCTGGTCTTCGGCGCCGAGCTCGACGCCGAGCTGGAGCGTGGGCGCGAGCTGCAGGCGGGCTTGCCCGCCGAGGAGGAGATCCAGCTGCCTCCTCGGGACACGACCGTGATCGAGAAGAACCGCAAGAAGTACGAGGCCGACGTCAAGCGGGGCCGCGAGCTGCGGCGCACCCGCGGGGAGTCGGACGACCCGAGCTGATCAGGTCGTCAGACCGTGGCGCGCATCCTGATGATCTTGCGCCGCAGTCGCACCGTGCGGTGACCCGTCGGGTCCTTGCGCAGGCGGTCGAGTTCCCAACCCTGGAACTCGGCCGCCTGGGTCAGCCACTGGCACACGGCGTTGCGGGACTTGGTCCGGGAGATGGAGACGTCCCAGAACTCGTACTCGATCATCGAACTCCTTCGGACACGTCACTGAGTGCGGCGACGATCTCGGAGGGGAGCTCCAGCAGCTCCGATCCGAGGGACTCCTGCAGTTGGGCGGTGGTGCGGGCACCGACGATGGCCGACGCCACGAGCGGCTGGTCGCGCAGCCAGGCCAGCGCGACGTGCGCGATCGGCACGCCGAGGCCCTCGGCGGCGGCGGCCAGGGCATCGACGACGCGGGCCTTCGACGGAGTCAGGTGCGGGGCGACGAACGCCTCCCAGCGGGCGTCCGCGGCCCGGGAGTCGGCGGGGACCCCGCCGCGGTACTTGCCCGTGAGGACGCCGCGGCCGAGCGGCGACCACGCCAGGATGCTGAGGCCGGCGTGCTGCGCGGCCGGGATGACCTCGATCTCGGGCTCGCGCCGCACCAGGGAGTACTCGACCTGCGTGCTGACCAGCGGCACCCCGCCGCCGAGCCGCGCGAACGCGTGCTGGGCGGCCACGGTCTGCCAGCCGGTGAAGTTGCTGATGCCCGCGTAGCGCACCTTGCCCGAGCGCATGGCCTGGTCGAGGGCGGCCATCGTCTCGTCGACGGGCACGGACTCGTCGAAGCGGTGGACCTGCCACAGGTCGAGGTGGTCGGTGCCGAGGTCGGCCAGCGACTGGTCGAGCTGGCGCAGCAGCGAGCGCAGGGAGCCGTCGGTGACGACCCTGCCGTCGCGACGGACGACGCCGGCCTTGCCGGCCAGCACGAGCTCGTCGCGCACGCCGTGCTTGTCGAGCAGGGCGCCGATGACCCGCTCGCACGCGCCGTCACCGTAGATGGGGGCCGTGTCGAGCAGGGTGCCGCCGGAATCGAGGAAGAGCCGCAGCTGCTCCTCGGCCGCATACTCGTCGACCGCCGCGCCCCAGGACATCGTCCCGAGCGCGAGCCGCGACACCTGGAGACCCGAGCTCCCGAGCCGACGCACGTGCATGCGACGAGATTAGTCGGTGCCCTGAAGGTTCGTGTGTAGGCTCGCACGGTGGATCTGCTGCGCTCCGTGATCCTGGGCATCGTCCAGGGCCTGACCGAATTCCTTCCGATCTCGAGCAGTGCGCACCTGGCGATCGTGCCGCAGCTGCTCGGCTGGGAGGACCCCGGCGCCGCCTACACGGCGGTGGTCCAGATCGGCACCGAGCTGGCGGTGATCCTCTACTTCTGGCGCGACATCTGGACCATCGGGTCGGGGTGGGTGCGCGGCGTCTTCAGCGCGCAGGCCCGGCAGCAGCCCGAGTGGCGCATGGGCTGGTTCATCATCATCGGGTCGCTGCCGATCGTGATCCTCGGACTGCTGCTGGAGGACCTGATCGACCGCGAGTTCCGGAACCTGTGGTTCATCGGCAGCATGCTGATCATCCTCGGCCTCGTGCTCGGGCTGGCCGAGAGGATCGGGCGCAAGACCAAGCCCATCGGCGACCTCAGGACCCGCGACGCGATCCTGCTCGGCCTGGCGCAGGCCTGCGCGCTGGTGCCGGGCGTCTCCCGCTCCGGAGCGACCATCTCGATGGGCCTGTTCCTGGGTTACGAGCGCCAGGCGGCCACCCGCTACGCGTTCCTGCTGGCGATCCCCGCCGTCGTGGGCGCCGGCGTCTACAAGCTCAAGGACATCCCCGGCGGCGAGAACGCCTACGGCATCGGTCCCACGATCGTCGGCACGGTCGTCTCGTTCGTCGTGGGCCTCGCGGTCATCCACTGGCTGCTCCAGTACGTCAGCAACCACTCGTACAAGCCGTTCGTGATCTACCGCGTCGCGCTGGGGTCCCTCGTGCTGATCCTGCTGTGGGCCGGCGTCATCACCGCCACCGTCGCCGCCTGACGGACGGATCTTGTGGGGGTTCGGCCCATATAGGGGCCAGACCGCCACAAGATCGGGCCTCGGGCCGCTCAGCGACGAACGATGATGCATTTGGGTACCTCAGCGGGGCGCGATGCATCATCGTTCGTCCTCAGAGCCAGCCGGACTTCTTGAAGCGCCGGTAGACGTACAGGCAGGCGCCGCCCATGGCAGCGAGGCAGGCGGGGTAGCCGTAGGTCCAGGTCAGCTCTGGCATGTGCTCGAAGTTCATGCCGTAGATCCCGGCGACGGCGGTGGGGATGGCGAACAGCGTGGCGCCGGCGGTGAGCTTCCGCATGTCCTCGTTCTGCTGCACGCTGAGCTGCGCGAGGTGGGCGTTCAGCGCGTTCGACAGCAGGCTGTCGATCGAGTCGATCGCGTCGAGGGCGCGCTGGAGATGGTCGCCGATGTCGCGGAAGTAGGGGCGCAGGTCCTCGGGGTCGGCCACCTGGGCGAAGCGCAGGATCGGGTCGCGCAGGGGAGCCACCGCGTGACGGAACTCGAGGGTCTCGCGCTTGAGGCGGTAGATGCGCGCGGAGTCGCGGGTACGGTCGGCCGAGAAGACCGAGGACTCGACCTCCTCGACGTCGGTCACCAGCTCGGCGGCGACGTCCTCGTAGCGGTCCACGATCGCGTCCACCACGGCGTGCACGGCGGCGATCGGCCCCTGCCTGAGTCGGTCGGGGACCAACTCGGCCCGGCGACGCGCGACCGAGAGCTGGGGCCCGCCGTGGCGGACGGTCAGCACGTAGTGGTGCCCGAGGCAGATGTTGACCTCGCTGGTGGTGATGTCGTCGTCGCTGTACGACACGATCCGCAGCGACAGGAAGAGGTGGTCGCTGAAGCGGTCCACGCGGGGCCGCTGGTGCGGCGACAGCGTGTCCTCGATCGCGAGGGGGTGGAGCCCGAGGGCCCCGCCGAGGCGTTCCATCTCCTCGTGCGTGGGGTCGCTGACGCCGATCCAGAGGAAGTCCTGGCCCGACAGGTCGGCCAGCGTGTCGTCCAGGGTCTCGGGGTCGCGGTCGGTCTCCTCGCGCACTCCGTCGAGATACACCGCGCAATCCATGATCACCTGCTCATTGTGGACTTCACGGTCCCGATAGGCTCGACGACATGCAGAGTTGGTCCCGCCCGCCGATCCCTCGACTCTCCGACTCCGGGCTCGGATCGGGACCAGGGCTCCACGTCCACGACACCGCCCGCCGCGAGGTCGTCCCCTCCACGCCCGAGGGTGCCGCGCGGCTCTACGTCTGCGGCATCACGCCCTACGACGCCACGCACCTGGGTCACGCCAACACGTACCTGGCGTTCGACCTGCTGCAGCGGGTCTGGCTCGACCAGGGGCTCGACGTGCACTACACGCAGAACGTCACCGATGTGGACGACCCGCTGCTCGAGCGCGCCACCGCCACCGGCATCGACTGGGTCCAGCTCGCCGAGCGTGAGACGCAGCTCTTCCGCGAGGACATGACCGCGCTGCGCATCCTGCCGCCCGAGCACTACGTCGGCGCGGTCGAGTCGATCCCGCTCGTGGTCGACCTCGTGAAGCGGCTGGAGAAGACGGGCGCCGTCTACAAGGTCGACGACGACCTGTACTTCGAGGTGCGGTCCGCGGCCGGCTTCGGCACGGTCTCGGGCTTCGACACCGAGACGATGCTCCAGATCTTCCCCGAGCGCGGCGGCGACCCCGACCGGCCGAGCAAACGCGACCCGCTCGACTGCCTGCTGTGGCAGGCCGAGCGGCCCGGCGAGCCGGCGTGGGACACCGAGCTGGGCCGCGGCCGGCCGGGCTGGCACATCGAGTGCTCGGCGATCGCGCTGCACCACCTCGGCACGGCGTTCGACGTGCAGGGCGGGGGATCCGACCTGGTGTTCCCTCACCACGAGATGTCGGCCGCCGAGGCCGAGTCGGCCACTGGCGAGGCCTTCGCGCGCGCCTACGTCCACGCCGGCATGGTCGGCTACGAGGGCGAGAAGATGAGCAAGTCCAAGGGCAACCTGGTGCTCGTCTCGAAGCTGCGCGCCGAGGGTCGCGACCCGATGGCGATCCGCCTCGCGCTGCTGGCGCACCACTACCGCGAGGACTGGGAGTGGTTCGGCGACGCGATCGACGCGGCCGAGTCGCGACTGGCCACGTGGCGCGCCGCGGCCGACCGCTCGACCGGCCCGTCGGGCGCCGAGCTCGTGGAGCAGCTGCGGACCGCGCTGTCGAACGACCTGGACGCGCCTGCCGCGCTGGCCGCCGTCGACGCCTGGGCCTCGAACCGCGGGGACGACGTCGACGGCCCCCGGGTCATGCGTACCGCGGTGGACGCGCTGCTGGGCATCGCGCTCTGACGCAGCGACGGTCTCGATACGCCGGCTCGTTCCTCGCCGTGCTACTCGACCACCGGCGATCGAGTCGCCGACGCGCGTGTCGAGATCGGCTCCGCGAAGGGGTCAGGCGTCGTCGCTGCCGCGGCGGCGCAGGTAGCGCTCGAACTCGCGGGCGATCGCGTCGCCGGAGGCCTCGGGCGTGTCGCCGGCGTCGCGCTCGTTCTCCAGCGTGCGGACGTAGTCGAGCAGGTCCTCGTCCTGGTCCATGAGCTCGTCGGCGCCGCGCTGCCACGCCTCGGACATCTCACGCAGGACGCCCTGCGGCAGGCCGACGCCGATCGCGTCCTCGAGAGCGCCCAAGAGGCCGAGCGTGGCCTTGTAGCAGGGCGGCTCGGCCACGTAGTGCGGCACGGCGGCCCAGATGCCCGCGGTGGCCAGGCCCGCGCGCGCGGCCACGTCGCTCAGCACCGAGGTGATGCCGATCGGCCCGGTGTAGCGGGACTGGTCGAGCGACAGGCGCTCCATCAGCACGGGGTCGTTCGTCGAGCCCGTGACGGGCACCGGCCGGGTGTGGGGTGTGTCGGCCAGCAGCGCGCCGAGGGTGATCAGCTCCTGGACGCCGGCGGCCTGGGCCAGCTCGACCACCGAGGCGCAGAACGCCTGCCAGCGGTAGTTCGGCTCGACGGCGCGCAGCAGCAGCACGTCGCGGTCATGACCCGGAGGATGGGCCAGGTAGAGCGTGGGCGTGGGCCACACGATGTCGCGGCTTCCGTTCTCCGACGGAGCGATCACCGGGCGGACGGCCTGGAAGTCGTAGAACTCCTCGGGGTCGAGCTCGGCGAAGATCTCGGCGTCCCACTCCTCGAGCAGGTGGTCGACCGTGCTCGTGGCGGCGTCGGCCGCATCGTTCCAGCCCTCGAAGGCGGCCACCATCCACGGGTTCCTCAGGACGGGGATGTCGGCATCGGTCACGCCTTCAGCCTACTCATCCTCGGTTCGGTAGCCGAGGTTCGGCGACAGCCACCGCTCAGCCTCGGCGATGGTCCAGCCCTTGCGCTCGGCGTAGTCCTGCACCTGGTCGCGCCCGATGCGCCCCAGCACGAAGTACTGCGACTGCGGGTGCGAGAGGTACAGGCCGCTGACGGAGGCGCCCGGCCACATGGCCATGCTCTCGGTCAGCTCGATGCCCGTGCGGGCCTCCACGTCGAGCAGCGACCAGATGGTGCTCTTCTCCGTGTGCTCGGGGCAGGCGGGGTAGCCCGGCGCGGGCCGGATGCCGTCGTACTTCTCCTTGATGAGCTCGGTGTTGCTGAGCTTCTCGTCGGGGGAGTAGCCCCAGATCTCGGTGCGAACCCGCTCGTGCAGGCGCTCGGCGAACGCCTCGGCCAGCCGGTCGGCGAGGGCCTCGACCATGATCGCGGAGTAGTCGTCGAGGTCGGCCTTGAACTCCTTGACCTTCTCGGTACTGCCCAGGCCGGCGGTGACCGCGAAGGCGCCCACGTAGTCGGGCACACCGGCGTCGACCGGGGCGACGAAGTCGGCCAGCGAGCGGTGCGGCACGCCGGGACGGTGCTCGGTCTGCTGGCGCAGGTGGTGGAACCGCGTCAGCTCCGTGGTGCGCGACTCGTCGGTGTAGACGATCGTGCTGTCGCCGTCGCGCGCCGCGGGGAAGAGTCCGGCGACACCGCGGGCGGTGAGCCAGTCCTCGTCGATCATCCGGTCGAGCATCTCGTTGGCGTCCTCGTAGAGCTTGCGCGCTGCCTCGCCGTGGGTGGGCGAGTTGAGGATGTCGGGGAACGAGCCCTTCATCTCCCACGCGTTGAAGAACGGCTGCCAGTCGATGTACTCGCGCAGCTCCCCGAGCGGGTAGGGGCCGAACTCCTGGACACCCAGCTGGGCCGGGACCGGCGGCGTGTAGTCGGACCAGTCGAGCGGGGTCTGGCCCGCGCGGGCGGCGTCGAGCGGCAGGATCGTGCGGGCGTCGCCGCGCGAGGCGTGACGCTCGCGGAGCGCGTCGTAGTCGGTCTTGATGTCGGCCATCAGCTTCGGTCGCTGCTCGTCCGACAGCAGCGCGGCCACGACGGGCACGGAGCGCGACGCATCCTTCACCCACACGACCGGCCCGGGGTACTTGCGGTCGACCTTGACGGCCGTGTGGGCGCGCGACGTGGTGGCACCGCCGATGAGCAGCGGGATGTCGAACTCCTGGCGGGCCATCTCGGCGGCGAAGTTCTCCATCTCGTCCAGCGAGGGCGTGATGAGGCCGGACAGGCCGATGACGTCGGCGTTGTGCTCGCGCGCGGCGTCGAGGATCTTCTGCGCCGGCACCATGACGCCGAGGTCGATGACGTCGTAGTTGTTGCACTGCAGGACCACGCCGACGATGTTCTTGCCGATGTCGTGGACGTCGCCCTTGACGGTGGCCATGATCACGGTGCCGTTGCTGTTGCTGACGTCGTCGGGCGACTTCTCAGCCTCGATGTAGGGGATCAGGTAGGCGACGGCCTTCTTCATGACGCGCGCGGACTTCACGACTTGGGGCAGGAACATCTTGCCGGCGCCGAACAGGTCGCCGACCACGTTCATGCCGTCCATGAGCGGGCCCTCGATGACCTCGATCGGGCGGCCTCCGCGGTCGGAGATCAGCTGGCGCAGCTCCTCGGTGTCGGACTCGACGTGGGCGTCGATGCCCTTGACGAGGGCGTGCGTGATGCGCTCGCCGACGGGCAGGTCGCGCCACTCCTCGGTGGCGGCCTCGGCCTTCTCCCCGGTGCCGGCGTAGTCGGAGGCGATCTCCAGCAGTCGCTCGGCAGCGTCCTCGCGACGGTTGAGGATGACGTCCT
Source organism: Aeromicrobium sp. UBA7512 (assembly GCF_002476985.1). Classification (NCBI taxonomy): domain Bacteria; kingdom Bacillati; phylum Actinomycetota; class Actinomycetes; order Propionibacteriales; family Nocardioidaceae; genus Aeromicrobium; species Aeromicrobium sp. UBA7512. The sequence continues at coordinate 693,164 of NZ_DLNK01000003.1, read as the reverse complement.
CGATGCGGTTGCGCAGCTCGGTGGGCACGGTGTCGTAGGGCACCAGCGCGCCGGCGTTGACGATGCCCATGTCCATGCCGGCCTCGATGGCGTGGAACAGGAAGACCGCGTGGATCGCCTCACGCACCGCGTTGTTGCCGCGGAACGAGAACGACACGTTGGAGACGCCGCCCGAGATGAGGGCGCCCGGCAGGTTCTGCTTGATCCAGCGGGTGGCCTCGATGAAGTCCAGGCCGTACGCGGCGTGCTCCTCGATGCCGGTGGCGACCGCGAACACGTTCGGGTCGAAGATGATGTCCTCGGCCGGGAAGCCGACCTCCTCGGTCAGGATCCGGTACGCGCGCTGGCTGATCTCCTTGCGGCGCTCGAGGTTGTCGGCCTGGCCGTCCTCGTCGAAGCCCATCACCACGATCGCGGCGCCGTACTTGCGGCACAGGCGGGCGTGCGCGACGAAGGGCTCCTCGCCCTCCTTGAGGGAGATCGAGTTGACGATGCACTTGCCCTGGATGGCCTTCAGGCCGGTCTCGATGACCTCGAACTTCGACGAGTCGACCATGACCGGGACGCGGCTGATGTCGGGCTCGCCCGCGATCAGCTTGCAGAAGCGGTCCATCGCGGCGACGCCGTCGATCATGCCCTCGTCCATGTTGATGTCGATGACCTGCGCGCCGTTCTCGACCTGCTGCAGTGCCACCGCGAGGGCCGCGGGGTAGTCCTCGGCCTTGATGAGGTTGCGGAACTTCGCCGAGCCGGTGATGTTCGTGCGCTCGCCGACGTTGACGAACAGGGAGTCCTCGGTGACGGTGAGGGGCTCGAGGCCCGACAGGCGAAGCGCCGGGGCGATCTCGGGCAGCTCGCGCGGGGGCAGGCCGTCGACCGTGGCGGCGATCGAGCCGATGTGCGCGGGGGTGGTGCCGCAGCAGCCGCCGACCACGTTGAAGAAGCCGCTCTCGGCGAACTCGCGCAGGATCGCCGCGGTCTGGTCGGGCGACTCGTCGTACTCGCCGAACGCGTTGGGCAGGCCGGCGTTGGGGTAGCAGGAGATGTGACAGTCGGCGATGCGCGAGAGCTCGGCGATGTAGGGGCGCATCTCGTCGGCGCCGAGCGCGCAGTTCAAGCCCACGAGCAGCGGGTTCACGTGGCGGATCGAGTGCCAGAACGCCTCGACGGTCTGGCCCGACAGGGTGCGGCCGGACGCGTCGGTGATGGTGCCCGAGATGACGACGGGCCAGCGGCGACCGGTCTCCTCGAAGAGCGTCTCGACCGCGAAGATCGCGGCCTTCGCGTTGAGGGTGTCGAAGATCGTCTCGATCATGAGCAGGTCGGACCCGCCGTCGACCAGGCCGCGCGCGGCCGTGAGGTAGGCGTCGACGAGCTCGTCCCACGTGACGTTGCGGGCGCCGGGGTCGTTGACGTCAGGGGAGATCGACGCGGTGCGCGTGGTGGGGCCCAGCGCGCCCGCCACGTAGCGCGGGTGGTCGGGCGTCCCGACGGCGTCCGCGGCGGCGCGCGCAAGTCGCGCCGAGGCGTAGTTCAGCTCGTATGCGAGGTCGACCATGTCGTAGTCGCGCAGGGAGATCGCGTTCGCGTTGAACGTGTTGGTCTCGATGATGTCCGCGCCGGCCTCGAGGTACTCGCGGTGGATGCTCTCGATGATGTCGGGCTGGGTCAGGGTGAGGAGGTCGTTGTTGCCCTGGACGTCGCACGACCACTGGGCGAAGCGATCACCGCGGTAGCCGGCCTCGTCGGGGCGGTCGCGCTGGATCGCGGTTCCCATCGCGCCGTCGAGCACGAGGATCCGTCGCGCCATCGCCTCGGTGAGGGCGTCGGTGGCGTCGGGGCGGAACTGCGGAACGAACTCGGTCATGGGTGGAAATCCTCAGCGGGGCATCGGCGATGGATGCTGGGAACCTTCAGCCGGCGGCGGGCTCGCCTGGGCCTCGGGAAGGTTCCGAACGATGACGTCCACTCTACGGTAGTTCCCTCCCGGTAACCGGGACCCGCCGCAGAGTGGAACGTGACGCCCGGCTCAGGCTGCCGGAGCCTCGGCTGCCGCGCCCGCCTTCGGGCCGCGGACGAACAGTGCGACCACGACGGCCAGCGCGGAGATCGCACCGCCGTAGAAGAGCGCGGCGTGGACGCCGGCGGCCGTCGCGTCGACCACCGACGCGCCGGCCTCCATCTCGGCGACGGACCGGCGGGTCATCACGGTGACGAAGAGTGCGGTGCCCGCGGCGCCGGCCACCTGCTGGAGGGTGGAGACGGTCGCGCTGCCGTGCGAGTACAGGTGGTGCGGCAGCGATCCGAGCGCCGAGGTCAGCAGCGGCGTGAACATGAGCGCCAGGCCGACGCTCATCAGCACGTGGACGGCGACGACCGTGCCCTGCGAGGTGCTCGTGTCGAACATCGCCATGGACCACAGGGCGACCGAGGTGACCGCCGCCCCGGGTGCCACGAGCGGCCGCGGGCCGTACCGGTCGAAGAGGCGACCGACGAACGGCGCGAGCAGGCCCATCGTCAGGCCGCCTGGCAGCAGGACGAGCCCGGTCTCCAGCGTGCTCAGCCCGAGCACCGACTGCAGGTAGATCGGCAGCAGGATGAGGGTGCCGAAGAGCGCCATCATGCTGACCGCGACCAGACCGGCCGCGATCGTGAAGGTGCGGTGCGCGAACGTGCGCAGGTCGAGCAGCGCCCGCTCGCGCAGTGAGAGCTGACGCGTCACGAAGAAGACCAGGGCGACGGCACCGACGAGGATCGGGACCCACGGCTGGACCGGGACCTCGCCCGCGGCGGCCTCGCCGATGCTGCTCAGGCCGTAGATCAGTCCGCCGAACGCCAGCGCGGACAGGACGACCGAGAGGGCGTCGATCGGCACGTCGACCGGCTCGGTGACGTTGCGCACCCACGCTGCGCCCAGGCCGAGGGCGAGGAGCGCGATCGGGAGCACGAGCCAGAACATCCAGCGCCAGTCGAGCTGGTCCAGCACGATGCCCGAGATCGTGGGGCCGACGGCAGGCGCCACCGAGATGACGATGGAGACCGTGCCCATCATCCGGCCGCGGCGGTCTGCCGGGACCAGGTTGAGGATCGTCGTGATCAGCAGCGGCATCATCAGCGCCGTGCCGACCGCCTGGATCGAGCGTGCCGCGACCAGGACCCCGAAGGTGGGCGCCAGGGCCGCGAGCAGGGTGCCGGCGGTGAAGGAGATCATCGCCGCCATGAAGATCCGGCGGAGCGGGTAGCGCGTCAGCAGGAAGCCCGTGATCGGGATGACCACGGCCATGGTCAGCAGGAACGCCGTCGTGAGCCACTGAGCCGTCGCGGCAGGCACGTCGAACTCCCGCATCAGCTCGGGCAGGGCGACGCTCATGATCGTCTCGTTGAGGATGACGACGAACGCCGAGCCGACGAGCAGGGCGATGAGGCGCCCGGCGCGATCGGTGCTCGGAGCCGGGGGTGCCTGGGTGGCGGTGGTGGTCACGAAACTCCTGGGTGAAGACGTCTGCGGGTGGTCGACCGAGCGCGGGCGACAGCGACGTGCAACGCCCGGTGAGCGCCGGTTCTTCCCCACAAGCCACAGCCGTGACATCTCTCACACGCCCGCCTAGGCTCGGGACCGAGAGCACGAGAGTCGGGCTCGGGGGGATGGTTCCATGCGTTGGATGGCGTCGGCCGTTGCGGCCTCGATGACGGTGGCGTTGGTGGGAGCAGGGGTTCAGCCTGCCGTGGCGGAGGCTCCGGACTCCGTCGTGACCGGGCGGATCGTGGATGACCTCGGCGGCCCGGTGAAGGGGATGAAGGTCAGGTTGGACCCGGACGGCTCCGCCCCTCCGATCGACCTCGTCACCTCGGCGACCGGCGAGTTCCGCACCGATGCCGCCGTTCCCGGCCAGTACACCCTGGCGGCGGAGGAGTCGTTCGACTATTGGGACCTCACACCGGTGAAGTACACCTGGCTCGGACCGGTCGCGGTGACGGTGCAGGCCGGATCCACGTCGTTGGGCACGTTCACGGTGGCGCGCGGGGGAACGCTTCGCGCGACGGTCATGACGCCCACCGGACACCGGCTGCCGGAGTACCTCGTCTACGCCGACGGTGCCGCGGGGCCGCTGTCGGGGAATCGCGACGCGTTCACCGACAAGCGCGGCATCCTCACATTGCGCGGGCTGCCGGTCGGGTCGGTGCCGCTGGCCGGCACGAAGGACTGGTCGCCCCGTCTCCCGACCGTGAAGTTCCCGCCGGTCAGGATCTCCGAGCCGGGACAGGTCGTCCGGGGCGTCAAGCTGGTCACGAAGGTGCACTGGTCGACGTTCCTGCGCGACCGTGGCTACGTGAAGGACGGCGTGCCGCTGGCCGGTCCCGGCGAGGCGCGATTCGGTGTGCGGATCGGCAACACGTACGGCAAGGATGCGGAGTTCGACCTCTGGCGCGACAAGCCGCTGCGGCTCTCGCTCTACCGCGACGGCAAGCGCATCAAGAACCTCTACGTGAAGGTCGGAAAGTCCAAGATCTACACGCTCGGCCAGCAGCCCAAGGGCGAGCACACGTACAAGTGGATCTGGGGCGGCGACGCCGACACCTTCCGGATCGCGTCGAAGCCGCTGAAGATCACGGTGCGCTAGGACGCCTTTCGCCTCTGGAACGTGCGCCGGGACGGGCGTACGTTGCAGACATGGACGATGCGGAGGCGGAGCGGGACGCGCAGTTCCGCGGCGGCATTCCGGAGGTCTACCAGCAGCTCCTCGTGCCGATGATCTTCGAGGAGCCGGCCGAGAGTCTCGCTCGCGTGGTCGCGGACCTCGCGCCGGGGGAGGTCCTCGAGACCGCGGCCGGCACCGGGGCGCTCACCGCCGCTCTGCTGCGGAGGTGCCCTGGCGCGAGGATCACGGCCACGGACCTCAACCAGCCGATGCTGGACGCCGCCGCCGCGGCGGTCACGGACACGGCGGTGACGTGGCAGCAGGCCGACGCGCTGAACCTGCCCTTCGATGACCACGCCTTCGACGTGGTCGCGTGCCAGTTCGGCGCCATGTTCTTCCCCGACCGTGTCCGCGGATACCGGGAGGCGGCGCGTGTCCTGAGGCCGGGAGGATCGTTCGTCTTCATCGTCTGGGACCGGATCGAGACCAGCGAGGTGCCGTGGGTCATCCACGCCGCGCTCGTCACCGCGACGCCGGACCACCCCGTGGACTTCCTGAGCCGGACGCCGCACGGCTACTTCCACATCCCGCGCATCCGGGACGACCTCGAGGAGGCGGGCATGCCGGGCGCCACCATCCGGGCCGTGGAAGGAACGAGCCGCACGACCCCGGCGGAGGCCGCGCGGGCGTTCTGCCAGGGCACTCCGCTGAGGGTGGCGATCGAGCACCACGAGTCCCTGAAGGTCGAGGATGCGACGGCGATCGCCGAGGACGCGCTGACGCGGCACTTCGGGCCCGGACCGATCGAGGCGCCGATCCGCTGGATCGAAGTGGTCGCCCGGCCCTCAGCTGCTGCGCAGCACTGACGAGCGGAGCGGACGGAAGAAGTCACGGAGGTCGCGGACGAGGCCTTCGGGCTGTTCGAGGGCGAGAAAGTGCCCGCCGCGCTCGGGCCCTCGCCACAGCCGGATGTCGGTGTAGGTCCTGGCGGCGAACTCGCGAGGATAGGTGGCGTCCTCCGGTGTGAGGATGAGTCCCGCGGGGACGGTGACCGGAGGAAGCTGCGGTGTCGCGTCGTCGTCGCGATAGGGCAGGAACGAGGTGCCGATCGTGTTGGTGACCCAGTACAGGGTGGCGATGCTCATCAGCGTGCCGCGGTCGATCGACGATTCCAGGTCCCCGTCGCAGTCGCTCCATTCGCGGTACTTCTCGATCAGCCAGCCGGCGAGGCCGGCGGGGGAGTCGGAGAGTCCCGCCGCGAGCGAGTTCGGCCGGGTGGCCTGGATCGCCGCGTAGCCGTCGTCGTGACCACCGAGGTCGCTGCTGCGCTGCTCGAGATATCGCTGCTCGGCCGAGGAGAGTGGCCGCGCCGGATCGAGCTGGGGGTGGAGGTTGGGGTGGTGGGTGAACACGCCGAGCACGCGCTCGCGATGGTGCGCTCCGAGGAAGTTCGTCACGTGGGAGCCGATGTCGCCGCCGTACGCGCCGAAGGACCGGTACCCCAGCTGTTCCACGACCTCGACCCAGAGGTCCGCGATGCGTGACGGCTCGGTCGGCCCGTGTGGCAGCTGCTCGGAGAATCCGAATCCGGGAAGCGACGGGATGATCACGTCGAAGGCGTCCGCGGCATCACCGCCGTGGCCTGCCGGATCGGTCAACGGGCCGATCAGCGGGAGGAACTCGAAGAAGGAGCTCGGCCAGCCGTGCGTCAGGACGAGCGGAATCGGCGCAGCAGTCCCTCGCGCGGGCACGTGCAGCACGTGGACGTCGGTGCCCGACGCCCGCACGATCCTCTGGGGGAACCGGTTCACCGCTCGTTCGGTGAGCCGCCAGTCGAAGTCGTGCGTCCAGGAGGAGACGAACTCCGCGAGATACGCCGGGTCGGTGCCCGCCTCCCAGCCGGCACCGGCGCGCCGTGGGAGCCGGGTCCGCTCGAGTCGCTCGCGCAGGTCGGTGAGCGTCGCCGCAGGGACCTCGATCGTGAACTCGCGCACGTTCGTCATCCCGCCGACGCTACTGCCGGTTCCGCGGGAGGGCGAGAGTGCGGCACGCTTGCCCGGGCGAGGGCGGAACCGAACCGGACGGGATACTGGTCCGGTGGACTCCCAGGCCCGCCGCACCGCCCGGCTGATGGTGGCGGGAACGACCTCCGACGCCGGCAAGAGCCTGGTGACCAGCGCCCTGTGCCGCGCCTTCGCCCGTCGGGGCGTCCGCGTGGCGCCCTTCAAGGCGCAGAACATGTCGAACAACTCGATGGTGTGCGCCGACGGTGCCGAGATCGGCCGGGCGCAGTGGGTGCAGGCGCTGGCTGCCCGCGCCGAGCCCGAGGCGGCCATGAACCCCGTGCTGCTGAAGCCGGGGGGCGATCGTCGCAGCCACGTGGTCGTGATGGGCGAGCCCGCCGGCGAGATCAGCAGCCGCGAGTTCATCGGCGGCCGGGTGCACCTGGCCGAGGCCGCCTACTCCGCGTACGACGACCTCGCGTCGCGGTACGACCTCGTCGTCGCCGAGGGGGCCGGCAGCCCCACCGAGATCAACCTGAGGGCCGGCGACTACGTGAACATGGGCCTGGCGCGGCACGCCGACATGCCCGTCGTGGTGGTCGGTGACATCGACCGTGGGGGCGTGTTCGCGGCGTTCTACGGCACCGTCGCGCTGCTCGAGCCCGAGGACCAGGCGCTGGTGGCCGGCTTCGTCGTGAACAAGTTCCGGGGGGACGAGTCGCTCCTCGCGCCGGGGCTGCGCCAGCTGGAGCAGCTGGCGGGACGTCCCGTCTTCGGCACCCTGCCGTGGAGCCCTGATGTGTGGCTCGACTCCGAGGACGCCCTCGACCTGCAGGGCCGTCGCACCGGGAGCGACGCGGCACTGCGGGTCGTCGTCGTGCGGCTGCCCCGGATCAGCAACTTCACCGACGTCGACGCGCTCGGCCTGGAGCCCGACGTGGACGTCGTGTTCACTGCCGACCCCCACGACCTCGCCGACGCGGACCTGGTCGTCCTGCCCGGCACGCGGGCGACGATCTCCGACCTGGCCTGGCTGCGCTCGCGAGGCCTCGACCGGGCGATCGCCCGCCACGCGGAGTCCGGGCGCGCGGTCCTGGGGATCTGCGGCGGGTTCCAGATGCTGGGGCGCCACGTGCACGACCCCGAGGGGATCGAGGCCGGTGATCCGGCCAGCGTCCCGGGTCTGGGGCTGCTGCCCGTCGAGACGACCTTCGCCGCGGAGAAGACGCTGCGGCTGCCGCGCGGCGAGGCGCTGGGTGCGTCCGCCGCGGGCTACGAGATCCACCACGGCCGGATCAGCCGCGACGCGGGCGCCACGGACTTCCTCGGTGGGGTTCAGGACGGTGCCGTCCTCGGCACGATGTGGCACGGCAGCCTGGAGTCCGACGAGCTGCGCACGGCCGTCCTCAATCTCGCGGCCCGGGCCCGCGGCGGCTCGTTCGTCGCGTCCGGCGTCGACTTCGCCGCGGCCCGCGACGCGCGCCTCGACCTGCTGGGCGACCTCGCCGAGAAGCACCTCGACGTCGACGCCCTGCTCACCCTCGCCGAGCAGGGTGCGCCGTCCGTCCCGGTCATCGGGCCGCACGCATGAGGGTCCTCGTGCTCGGTGGCACGCGGGAGGCGCGCGACCTCGCCGGCCGGCTCGTGGAGGACGGCGACTCCGTCGTGACGTCGCTCGCGGGGCGTGTCGCCCGGCCTCGGCTGCCGGTGGGTGACGTCCGGGTCGGTGGCTTCGGCGGCGTCGATGGCCTGACGGAGCACCTGCGCACCGAGCGGGTGCAGGTCGTCGTCGACGCGACCCATCCGTTCGCGGAGGGCATCAGCGCGAACGCGGCCGCCGCGTGCCGCGCCGCGGGCGTGCCGCTGCTGCGGCTCGAGCGCCCGGGATGGTCCGGCCGTCCCGAGGCGGCGGGCTGGCACTGGGTCGACGACCACGACGAGGCAGCCCGCGTGACCGCGACGCTCGGCCGGCGCCCCTTCCTGACCATCGGACGGCAGTCGCTGCCCCGGTTCGTCGGCCCGTTGCGCGACCACGCCTGCGTCGTGCGCGTGGTCGACCCGCCGGAGATCGAGCTGCCTGGCGCCTGGACCCTGCTCCAGAGCCGCGGTCCCTACACGCTCGAGCACGAGCGGGCGGTCATGGCCGATGTCGACGTGCTGGTGACGAAGGACTCGGGCGGCGACCACACCGAGGCCAAGCTCGACGTGGCGCGCGCGCTCGGTGTTCCGGTGGTCATCGTGCGTCGTGCGGCCGGACCCGAGGGGGTCACGGCCGTGGGTGACGCCGGTGACGCCAGGGCCTGGGTGCGAGCGCAAGCCCCACGCTGAGGGCCGCGGCGGCCCAGGCGACCGCCGTGGCGAGTCGCGCGGCGCGCGGCAGGTCGGTCACGGTCGGAGTGGGTCCGTCGCCCATCTCGGCCCGGTGCTCCACGCGACCGGCGTAGTCGTTGATCCCGCCGAGTGTCACGCCCAGCGCGCCGGCGAAGGCCGCCTCGACCGGACCGGCATTGGGACTGGGATGGTGGCGCGCGTCCCGGACCCAGGCACGCAGCGCGTCCAGCGGTCGCCCAGCGACGTGCGGCGCAAGCGCCACGGCGAGGGCCGCGGACACTCGTGACGGAACGAGGTTGGCCACGTCGTCGATCCGCGCGCTGGCCCAGCCGAAGCGCTCGTAGCGCGCCGAGCGGTGGCCGACCATCGCGTCCAGCGTGTTGACCGCGCGGTACCCGACGAGGCCGGGGACGCCGAAGGCCGCTCCCCACAGCAGGGGCGCGACCACGGCGTCCGACGTGTTCTCGGCCAGCGACTCGGTGGCCGCGCGGGCGACCCCGTCAGCGTCGAGTCGGCTGGGATCGCGGCCCACGAGGTGGGTCACCTGCACCCGAGCAGCGGCCAGGTCGTCGCGTCCGAGCTGCTCCGCGATGATCGAGCCCTCTCGGACGAGGGAACGTCCGCCGACGACCGCCCAGGCCGCCGCGGCGGCCAGCAGGGTGCGCTGCCACGGGCGACGGCAGGCGCGCTCGGCCAGCACCGCCGCACCGACGAGCGGTGCGGTGACGGCGACGTGGTGGAGCGCTCCGGCACCTCGGTGGTCCCGGTAGGTGTGACGCTCGACGGCGGCAGCCCAGCGGCCCAGCCCGGCGACGGGATGGAAGCGGGCGGGATCGCCCAGGGCACGGTCGAGGACGAAGCCGAGCGCCAGACCGGCGGCGAGGGAGCGGCTCACGGAGTGCCCGTCACGTGGATCTGGCCGTTCGCGGGGACGGAGCACGGGTCGCCGGTCAGCAGCTCCACCGCCACGGCGATCGTGTCCCCGTGGCTCACCGCGAGCAGCTCGCCGGGGTGCTCGCCGACGAGGGACAGCACCCGCTGCCTCACCTGCGCGACGGTCTCGGCGTGATCCATCTCGACGAGCCGGTCGTCGACCACGACGTCGAGCCTGAGGACGTCCGCGACGACGCTCGCCGTCTGCCGTGCCCGCAGCGCGGGAGAGCTGAGCACGACGTCGACGGTCGTGCCGCGCAGCTCCTCAGCGGCCTGGCGAGCCTGGCTTCGGCCGAGCTCGGTCAGCGGGGGAGTCGGGTTGCGGTGCTGGAGGCGTCCTTCGGCGTTCCAGGTGGACTCGCCGTGCCGCATCCACCGGATCACGGCTCGAGCGCGGCGACGTGGCCCACGACGGCGACCGCGGGGGCACCGATCCCGGAGGCGGCGGCGTCCGCCGCGGCGTCCCTCAGGGTGCTGCGGACGACCCGCTGGCTGGGCAGGCTGGCATCGGAGACGAGAGCGCAGGGGGTCGACTCGTCGAGACCACCCTCGATCAGCGCCTCGACGATGGCGGGCAGGGTCCGCACCCCCATCAGGACGACCAGCGTCGTGCCGGAGCGGGCGAGCGCGGCGTAGTCGAGTGTCGAGTCGGGGTGTCCGGGAGGCACATGACCCGAGACGACGGTGAAGCCCTGGACGAGGCCGCGATGGGTCACCGGGATCCCGCCGAGGCCCGGGCCGGCGACGCTGGAGGTCACGCCCGGCACGACCGTGGTCGGGACGCCTGCCGCGGCGCACGCCTGGACCTCCTCGAAGCCCCGCCCGAACACGAACGAGTCACCGCCCTTGAGCCGGACGACATGGCGACCGGCGCGGGCGTGCTCGATGAGGACGCGGTTGATCTCGTCCTGGCTCGTGGAGCGGCCGTAGGGGATCTTGGAGACGTCGACGACCTCGACATCCGGCTTCGCCCAACCGATGGCCTCCCACGGGGCGAGTCGGTCGGCGACGACGACGTCGGCCGACTCGATCGCCGCGCGGCCGGCGACGGTGATCAGGCCGGGGTCACCCGGGCCGGCGCCCACGAGCGTGACCCGTCCGGCCGACGCCGGCCGGGACGGCGGGGCCTCGCGCGGCACGCTGCGCAGCACCATTTCGTGGGCCGACTCGTCGGCGTGTTCCGGGACCCAGTCGACGAGCCCGCGACGGGCGAGGTCCTCGATGGCGGCGCACACGGTGGGGGCGCCGACGGTGACCTTCGCGTTCTCGCGCAGCAGTCCGGCGATGGTGGGGACGACCGTCTCGTTGCCATCGAGGACGAGGACGGAGCGCCCGGCGACGTTCAGTTCCATGCGGCGTGGACTCCCAACGTGGTGAGCAGGTGACGGGTGGCCTCGGGCTCGCGCACGGCGAGGCGCGCCCACGAGTCGTCGAGGCCGGGGAAGGTGTCGGCGCGTCGGACCGCGATGCCCGCACCGCGCAGCCGTGCGTGCGTTCCCCGCCCGAGGCGTGCCAGCACGAAAGGAGCGTCCGAGGGCACCACGTCGACGCTCAGCTCGGCGAGTCCGTCGACGAGGACACGGCGGTGCTGGACGGCCAGCCGGGCGCGGCGCTCCGCCTCGGCCGCAGCGTCGGGACCTGCCGTGGCGACCACGGCATGGAGCGCCGGCGTGCCGACGGACCAGGGCGCCTGCTGGCCGCGCAGGTCGGCGACGACGGCCGGGTCGCCCACCACGTAGCCGGCGCGGATCCCCGGCATCGACCACAGCTTCGTCAGGCTCCGGACGACCACCAGGCCGGGCAGGGCGCGCGAGGAGAGCGTCTGCGGCTCGCCCGGCACGAAGTCCATGAACGCCTCGTCGATAACGACGACGCGGCCCGGCCGGCACAGGGACGCCAGCGTCGACGCCGCATGCAGGCGCCCGGTCGGGTTCGTCGGATTGCCCACGACCACGAGGTCGGCGTCGTCGGGCACGGCGCCCGGGTCGAGAGCGAAGTCGTCCTCGGCGCGGCACAGGACGTGACCCGGCACGTGACCGGCGGCCCGCAGGGCGACGTCCGGCTCGGTGAACTGCGGATGCACGACGACGGGTCGCCGCCAGCGGCGCGCACGGGCGATGAGGGAGAACGCCTCGGCAGCACCCGCCGTGACCAGCACCTCGTCGACCTCACGACCGTGACGTCGAGCCACCGCGTCGTGCGCCGCGGAGGACTCGGGATAGGAAGCCGATCCGGCCACGCCGTCGCGGAGCGCCTGCTCCAGCCACGCGGGACGGGGCAGTCGGCTGACGTTGACGGCCAGGTCCAGCAGTCCGTCGGACGCCTCGACGTCGCCGTGATGACGGAGGGGGTCCGTGACGGGTGGCAGCGATGCCCCCGTCGCCGTGACGGGAGGAGCGGGTTCCGGAGCCGAGGCGACCGGAGTAGCAGAGTGCATTGCGTCCGCGAACGACTGGGCCAGGGCGGGGTGGCCGGCCCAGTGCACGTGGAGGTACGACGCGCTCAACGTCGGACCGGAGAAGCCGACGGCGCGGTCGTCCACCGTCCAGGCGGGCCGGTCGCCGTGGACCGGGGTGACGGTCGTGCGGTGGAACTCGTGCGTGGTGACCGTCGTGCCGACCGGGCCGAGCAGCTGGTCGGAAGCCAGGGCGGGACGCCGGTAGGAGAGCGTGAGGCGGGGCGTCATCACGGCGTCGGCGTCGAGCGCCCCGACCATCGGGTGGCCGTCGACGCTGCGGCAGAGGTAGAGCAGGCCCGCGCACTCGGCCACGGTGGGCACGCCGTCGAGCACGGCCTCGCGCAGGTGGGCCCGCAGGCTGGCGTTGGCGCTCAGGGCGGCGGCGTGGACCTCGGGGAAGCCACCGCCGAGGTAGAGGCCGCGGGTCCCGGCCGGGAGGTGCGCGTCACGCGCCGGGTCGAACGGCACCACGGTGCAGCCGGCTGCCTCGAGCAGCTCGGTGGTCTCGGCGTAGCGGAAGGTGAAGGCGCGGCCCGCGGCCACCGCGACGACGGGAGAGTCGGCGCCGCTCGGCCGGACGTGCGCGGCCGGGTCCCACGGGTCCGCGTCGAGCGCGGGTGCGTGTCGTGCCAGCTCAAGGACGGCGTCGAGGTCCACGTGCGCCGCGACCTGGCCGGCCAGGCGCTCCAGTGCCCCGGCGGCCTCGTCGCGCTCCTCGGCAGGGACAAGCCCCAGGTGGCGGGACGGCGCGCTGACGCCGTCGTCACGGTGCAGGACTCCGAGGACCGGGATGCCGGTCGACTCCACGGCGCGGGCGGCCTCGGCGGCGTGCCGCGGGGATCCGGCCTTGTTGAGGATGACGCCCGCGATGGTCACCGTCGGATCGAAGCCGGCCATCCCGTGGACCACCGCGCCGATGCTGCGCGAGGCGTGCGAGACGTCGACCACGAGGACGACGGGGGAGTCCGTGAGGGTCGCGACGTGGGCCGTCGAGGCGAATCCGTCGCCGCCGATCCGTCCGTCGAACAGGCCCATCACGCCCTCGACCACCGCCACGTCGGCACCCCGGGCGCCGTGCAGGAGCAGCGGCACCATGAGCGACGGATCCGTCAGGTGCGGGTCGAGGTTGCGACCGGGACGACCCGTGGCCAGCGCGTGGTAGCCGGGATCGATGTAGTCCGGGCCGACCTTGTGCCCGGAGACGGCGAGGCCTCGTCCGGCCAGCGCCGCCATGAGTCCGGTGGCCACCGTGGTCTTGCCGTGCCCGGAGGCCGGAGCCGCCACGACGAGGCGCGGGAGGCTCACCACTCGATGCCTCGCTGGCCCTTCTGCCCGACGTCCATCGGGTGCTTCACGTGCTGCATCTCGGTGACCAGGTCGGCCACCTCGACCAGCCGGGGGTCGGCGCGGCGGCCCGTCACGACGACGTGCTGGGTGCCCGGACGGTTGCCGAGGGTCTCGACCACGTCGTCGACGTCCACCCAGCCCCACTGCATCGGGTACGTGAACTCGTCGAGGACGTAGAACCGGTGGCGCTCGGCGTGGATCCGTCGCTTGACCTCGGCCCATCCCTCGGCCGCGTCGGCAGCGTGGTCGGCCTCGGTGCCGCCCTTGCGGCTCCACGACCAGCCCGAGCCCATCTTGTGCCACTCGATCGGCCCGCCCTCGCCGGTCTCGTCGTGCAGCCGGGCGAGGCGCTCGAGCACGGTCTGCTCGCCGATGCGCCACTTCGCCGACTTCACGAACTGGAAGACCCCGACGTCCCAGCCCTGGTTCCACGCCCGCATCGCCATCCCGAACGCCGCGGTGGACTTCCCCTTGCCGTTGCCGGTGTGCACCATCAGAAGCGGTCGGTTCCGTCGCTGCCGCGTCGTGAGGCCGTCGTCCGGCACGGTCAGCGGCTTGCCCTGCGGCATCAGGCTGCTCCCTCGCGCGAGGAGGTGGCGGCGTGGACCACATCCGTCAGGCCGTCGGCCGTCACCTCGCCGAGGGGGACGTGCTCGGCGCGCAGGTGACCGGCCAGCTGGGCGGCCAGGCCGAGCCGGAAGCGGCCGGTCTCGCAGTCGACCACGACGCTGTCGAGGCCGGTGGCGGCCAGGTGCGCGGCGGACCGGTGGGCCCGGCCGAGCGCATCGGCGCCGGAGGTGGCGCGACCGTCGGTGACCACGACCAGCAGCGGGCGCCGGGACGGGTCGCGCAGCGCCTCGCGCCGCAGGATCTCCGCCGAGCGCTCGAGGCCCTCCGCCAGCGGGGTGCGACCGCCGGCCGGCAGCTCGGCGAGGCGGCGTGAGGCCACGTCGACCGAGCCGGTGGGCGGCAGGACGACCTCGGCGGTGTGCTGACGGAACGTCACGAGGGCGACCTTGTCGCGGCGCCGGTAGGCGTCCAGCAGCAGCGAGAGCACGGCGGTCTTGACCTGCTCCATGCGGCGCCGGGCGGCCATCGAGCCCGAGGCGTCGACGCACAGCAGCACGAGGTTGGACTCCTGACCGACCGTCTCGGCGCGGCGGAGGTCCGACGGCGAGAGCGCGAGGCCCCGCCCGTCGACCAGTCCGCCGCGGCTCCGCTGGTGCGGGGCGGCCGCGGCGATGGTGCCGGGAAGGTGGAGGCGACCGGACGCCGCATCGGGCCGCTGGCCGACGACGCGGCCCTGCGGCGTGCGGGCCCGGGAGCGTCGCCCGGACTGGCCCTCGCCGGTGCCGCGGACCACGAGCAGTCGCGCCCGGGTGGGGTCCCCGGCCGCGGCGACCGAGCCGGCGCCGGCCGGCTGCGGCTGCTGCTCGTCCTGGTTCGGGGAGGCGTCGGGGGCGTCAGCCGGGCGCTGGTCCTCGGGACCGTCCTGGGGGGAATCCGAGCCCGAACCGTCCGGACCACCCGGGCCGTCGTCGTCGGGTCCCGGGTCGGGCTCGTCGTCGCCGAGCAGGTCGTCGAGGCGGTCCTCGTCGAGGCCGGGCTCGTCGAACGGGTTGCGACGGCGGCGGTGCGGCAGGGCGAGCCGCGCGGCGACGCGGACGTCCTCGCGGGTGATGTGGGTGCGCCCCTGCCACGCCGCGTGAGCCGCGGCGGTCCGCGCGGTGACGAGGTCGGCCCGCAGCCCGTCGACGTCGAACGCGGCGCAGATCTCGGCGATCGTCGTGAGCGCGTCGTCGTCGAGGACGACGTCGCCCATGAGCTCCTGGGCGGACTCGAGGCGTGCGCGCAGCGCGTCCTGCTCGTCGGCCCACGCGGCCGCGAAAGCGGCTGGGTCGGCATCGAACGCCAGGCGGCGTCGCACGACCTCGACGCGCAGCGCGGGCTCGCGCGGCGCCGAGACCTCGACCGTCAGGCCGAACCGGTCGAGCAGCTGCGGGCGCAGCTCACCCTCCTCGGGGTTCATGGTGCCGATCAGCACGAACCGCGACGCGTGCTCGACCGAGACCCCGTCGCGCTCGACGCTCACCCGGCCGGTCGCGGCGGCGTCCAGCAGCAGGTCGACGAGGTGGTCGTGCAGCAGGTTGACCTCGTCGACGTAGAGCAGGCCGCGGTGGGCGCGGGCCAGCAGACCGGGCTCGAACTCGACCACGCCGTCGCGCAGCGCCGAGTCGAGCTTCAGCGAGCCCGTGACGCGGTCGTCGCTCGCACCCACGGGCAGCTCGACGAGCCGGACGGGGCGCTCGTCGACGGGCGTCCCGGCGTCGAACGGTCCGTCGGGGGAGACGGCGGAGGGGTCCGCCGGATCGATGGAGAACCGATCACCCCGGTAGGCGCGGACCGGCGGCAGCACGTCGGCGAGTCCACGCACGGTGGTGGTCTTGGCGGTGCCCTTCTCGCCACGCACCAGGACGCCGCCGATCAGCGGGTCGATCGCGACGAGGGTGAGGGCGAGGGTCATGTCGTCGGAGCCGACGACGGCACAAAAGGGGTACTGCGTTGGCATGTAGGGCTCCCGCTCGATCTGCCATGACGGTCCGCGACGCGGGCAGCGTCGCGGGTCGGATCGAGGCCGGTCTTCGGACTTCCCAGGTCTGTGCCTGAGTCACCGCAGCGGGCCCTGTGCCGGATTCTCACCGGCTTCCCAGATTCTCCCCGTGGCCATCGGCCGTGGGGCACCTCGAACCTTCGCCCACACCCTAGACGCCGCCGGCGGGCCTCGGGCAGGGGGCCCGACCAACGGACGCGTCGGGTTAGGGTGCTCGACCATGGATGCGCACGTGACCGTCGTCGGAGTCGGGGCCGACGGCTGGGATGGCCTGCCGGAGTCCTCGCGGTACCTCGTGAGGGCTGCCGCGACCCTGCTCGGCGGACGGCGCCACCTCGACGCGATCCCTGCGGTTGCAGGGCAGGAACGGGTCGCGTGGCCCTCCCCGTTGCGCGAGCGGCTCCCCGCCCTGCTGGACGAGGCGCGGGAGCCGGTCGTCGTCCTCGCGTCGGGCGATCCTCTCGTCTCCGGCATCGGCACCACGCTGCTCGAGCTGCTCGGTCCGGACCGCGTCACCGTCGTCCCGGAGGTGTCGTCGGTCGCGCTGGCCCGGGCGCGGATGGGCTGGCCGGCCGAGACGGTCACGGTCGTCAGCGTGGTCGGCCGCGACGTCCGGCTCATCGTTCCGGCACTTTCCGCCGGGCGGCGCCTGCTGGTGCTGTCGAGTGACGAGACCACCCCCGCGGCCGTGGCGACGCTGCTCACCGACCTCGGCTGGGGTGACTCCGAGCTCGTCGTGCTGGGCCACCTCGGCGGCGCCGACGAGTCGCGGGCCACGTCGACGGCGCGAGGCTGGGACATCACTGACGTGCCCCGCCTCAACCTGCTGGCCGTCGAGGTTCGCGGCTCCGGCCCGGGCTGGGCGGCCGGGGGAGTCCTGCCTGACGACGCGTTCGAGCACGCCGGCCAGATCACCAAGCGCGACCTGCGCGCCAGTGCGCTCGCCCGGCTGGCGCCGGCCCCGGGCCAGCTGCTGTGGGAC
This sequence comes from Aeromicrobium sp. UBA7512, assembly GCF_002476985.1. NCBI lineage: Bacteria > Bacillati > Actinomycetota > Actinomycetes > Propionibacteriales > Nocardioidaceae > Aeromicrobium > Aeromicrobium sp. UBA7512. The sequence goes on along the minus strand of NZ_DLNK01000003.1, from coordinate 675,859 downwards.
GTGGGCGCCGGCAGCGGCTCGATCGGCGTCGAGTGGATGCGCGCCTGGCCCAGTGCCCGGGCGATCGCCGTCGAGCCACGACCCGACCGCCTCGCGCTCATCCGCGGCAACGCCGACGCCCTGGGAGTCCCCGCGCTCCAGGTCGTCGAGGGCTCGGCTCCCGAGGCGCTCGAGGGTCTCGACCGGCCGGACGCGGTGTTCGTCGGCGGGGGAGCGACGGTCGACGGGGTCCTCGACAGCTGCTGGGACGCCCTGCGGCCCGGCGGCCGCCTCGTCGTCCACGGCGTCACCGCCGAGACCGAGGCCGTGCTGCTCGAGCGGTACCGTCGCCACGGCGGCGAGCTCGTCCGCCTGCACGTCGAGCGCGCCGAGCCGCTCGGATCCTTCACCGGCTGGACGCCCGCGCGCGCCGTCAGCCAGTGGTCCGTCACCAAGGGAGACTCATGACCGTCCACTTCGTCGGGGCCGGCCCCGGTGCCGCCGACCTCCTCACCCTGCGCGCCGTGCGCCTGCTGGAAACCGCCGATGTGTGCCTCTACGCGGGCACCTACCTCGACGCCGAGGTCCTGGGGCACTGCCGTGAGGGCGCCCGGCTGGTCGACACGCAGCACCTCGACCTCGACGAGATCACGGAGCACCTCGTGAGTGCACACGGGGAGGGCCTCGAGGTCGTCCGGCTCTGCTCGGGCGACCCGTCGCTGTACTCCGCCGTGCACGAGCAGGCACGCCGGCTCGACGCCGCGCAGGTGCCGTGGGACGTGACGCCCGGGGTGCCCGCCTACGCGGCCGCGGCCGCGATCGTGGGCGCCGAGCTGACGGTTCCCGAGGTCGCTCAGTCCGTCGTGCTGACCCGCACCCAGGCGCGCTCGACCGCCATGCCTGAGGGCGAGCGGCTCGCCGCCTTCGCCGCGACCGGTGCCACGCTGGCGCTGCACCTGGGGATCACCCGCACGCGCGAGTTGGCCGCCGAGCTGGCCGAGCACTACGGCCAGGACTGCCCCGTGGTGGTGGTGTCGAAGGCGACCCAGCCCGACCAGCTCGTGCTGCGCGGCACGCTGGGCGACATCGGCGACCAGGTGGAGCAGGCCGGTCTGCGCCAGGCCGCCGTCATCCTCGTCGGGCCGGCGCTGGCACCCGACGTGCGCGGCGGCGAGTCGTTCCTCTACGCGGCCAGCCGGGATCGCCGCGCTCGCGGCTGATCACTCGACGTAGCGAGGGCTCCAGACGCGTCCGGACGGCGTGACCCGGGTCGACGAGGCGCCGATCAGCAGCAGGCACTTCATGTCGACGGTCTCGGGATCGAGGTCGCCGAGCGTCGTGACCGTGAGGCTCTCCTCGGCGCGGCCCACGTCGCGACCGACGACCACGACGGTGTCGGGCGACTTGTGCTCCAGTAGCACGGCCTTCGCCTGCGCCACCTGCTCGGTGCGCGACCGCGACCGCGGGTTGTAGAGCGCCAGGACGAGGCCGGCCTCGGCGACCGCCCGCAGGCGGCGCACCACGACGTCCCAGGGCTTCAGCCGGTCCGAGAGGCTCATGACGGCGAAGTCGGCGCCGATCGGCGCGCCGGCCCGGGCGGCGACGGCCTGCACGGCCGAGATGCCGGGCACGACACGCACGGAGACGTCGACGTAGCGCGGGTCCTCCGCGGCCTCGAAGACGGCCGAGGCCATCCCGAAGATCCCGGCGTCGCCGCCCGACACCACCGCGACCCGCTCGCCGGCCAGGGCGAGGTCGAGCGCCTCGCGGGCCCGGTCGACCTCGACCGTGTTGCCGGAGGCGTGTCGGACCAGCCCGGGTCGCTGCGGGACGCGCTGCACGTAGGGCCCGTACCCGATCACGTGACCGACCTCGGCCAGCACCTGCGACGCCTCGGGCGAGATCCAGTGGTCCGGTCCCGGGCCCAGTCCCACGACGACGACCTCGGCCTCCGCGGCCGGGGCGACGGCCTCCGCGACAGGGTTGTCGTACCGCGCCACACCGGGCCGGGTGTCGCCGGGCACCAGGACGATCGAGAAGTAGGGGACGGTCTCGGGATCGACGTCCGCCACGGGCAGGACGCGCTCGGCGTCCATCGAGGCGCGCTCGACGTACCAGGAGCCCTCGACGCGTCCGGCCTGCTCCAGCGCGGAGCGCACCTTCGCGAAGGTCCGGCCGAGCTTCATGATCACGGCCCCGTCGGTGTCGGCGAGGCGGCGGGCCAGCTCGGGCTCCGGCAGCGTGCCCGGCAGCACGGTCAGCACGTCGGTCTGGCGCACGAGCGGCAGCGCGGTGGTGGCCGTGGCCGCGGCGAACGCGGGGACGCCGGCGACCACCTCGGTCTCGAAGTCGGGCGAGAGCCGGTCGTGCAGGTACATGAACGAGCCGTAGAGCATCGGATCGCCCTCGGCCAGGACGACGACGTCGCGGCCGGCCGCCAGGTGCGCGCGCACCCGCTCGGCGCACTCGGCGTAGAAGTCGGCCATCGCCCCGGCGTAGCCACCGGGGTGCTCGGTCGTCTGCGTCGTCACGGGGTAGACGAGGGCCTCCTCGACCACCCCTGACGGGATCAGCTCGGCCGCGATCCGTCGCGCGTTCGACTGCTTGCCCACGCCCTGGTGGAAGACGATCACGTCGGCCGCGCCGATGAGCCGGGCGGCCTTGAGGGTGATCAGCTCGGGGTCGCCGGGGCCGACGCCGACGCCGTACAGCCGCCCGCTCACTCCGCCTCCTGGGCCAGGGCGTTGAGCGCCGACGCGGCCATCGCGGATCCGCCCCGGCGTCCGGTGACGGCCAGGAACGGCACGTCGAGGCCCGGATCGTCGGTCGCGAGGTCGATCAGGGCCTGCTTCGACTCGGCGGCGCCGATGAAGCCCACCGGGGTGCCGATGATCGCGGCCGGCCGCGGGCCTCCGTCGCGGAGCGTCTCAAGGAGGTGGAACAGCGCCGTGGGCGCGTTGCCGAACGCGACGACCGCACCGTCCAGCCGCTCGGTCCAGAGCGACACCGCGGCGGCCGACCGCGTGGTGCCCCACTCCTTCGCGAGCGTCGGGACGGCGGGGTCGCGCAGGAAGCACAGGACGTCGTTCTCGCGCGGCAGCCGGGCCCGCGTCACCCCGGCGGCGACCATGTGCGCGTCGGTGATGATCGGGGCCCCGGACTCCAGCGCGGAGCGGGCCGCGGACACCAGACCGGGATGGATCACGAGGTCCCGGGTCAGGTCGGTCTGACCGCACGCGTGGATCATCCGGACCGCCACCTTCTCGGCGTCCGCGGGGATGCGCGACAGGTCGGCCTCGGCGCGGATCGTGGCGAAGGAGTCGACGTAGATCGCGGCGCCGTCGGTGACGTAGTCGTAGCGGCGCGACGGTGGGGCGAGAGTCATGCGTTCTCCAGGTCGGGGACGATCAGGGTGCGCCACGGCGTCACCACGAGGCGGTGCGCTCCGTGCGCGCGGACCTCGTCGAACAGGCGGGCGTCGAGCCGGCCGTCGGGCACCGGCAGGTGCCACGCGATGCGGCCGTCGACCTGCTCGATCCTGCCAAGGTCCGGGGGAGCGCTGCTCACCCGGGTGCCGGGGTGGGGCTGCGACGGCGAGGTGAGCAGCGCCGCGCCGCCGCCGGGCAGCTCGTCGACGTGCCAGGGCGACTTCGCCCGGGCTCCCGCGAGCTCGACGAACCGCGAGGCGAGCGCTGCGAGGGCCTCCGCGGCGGCGGGCAGGGGGACCACGGGCCCCCACGATTTGCTGCCCACACGGACCTGGGCGGTGTCCGCGTCGAGGGCGACGAGTCCCAGGTCGAGGTCCCGGTCGAGCACGTCACCACGCCCGTCGTCGAGGACGAACAGGAAGCGCCCGGCCAGGGCCGCGAGGCTCGGCTCGGCGCAGAGCCGGCGGTCGAGCTCCTCGACGACGGGCCGCAGGTCCGCCCTGCCGCCGGACCGTCCGGTGAGCGGTGAGGCCATGACGTTGCGGATGCGCTCGTGCGACGTCGAGGGCATCAGGCCCGTGGCCATGACCGCGTCTACGACGGCGTCGGACAGGCAGCCGTCGTCGTGCGGGATCGCTCGCGCCTGCAGGTTGGCACGGCTGGTCAGGTGCACCGTGGCGTCGCCGTGGTCCCGGGCGACGTCGAGGAGCCCTCCGAGGGCGTCGACCGACACGGCACCGCCCGGGATGCGGACCCGGATCAGGGCGCCGTCGTCGGCGATCCACGGGCGCAGCAGGCCGGGGCACAGGTCGCGTCGAGTCCGTCCGGTCACCCGGTCATGGTGTCAGGCACCCTCCTGGCGACGCATCGGCGGACGGGCTGCTACGTTCGTGGCGCCAGTCAAACTCAGCGATGAGCCAGGGAACCCGGTGAGAGTCCGGGACTGACGCGCAGCGGTGAGGGTGACGGGCGGGGCACGAAGCCACTGGACCGAGAGGTCTGGGAAGGCGCTCCGTCCGGTCGATCCCGAGTCCGAAGACCTGCTGGCCCTCACGGCGACCGCCGTTTGGTCCACCGGGCTTCGCGAAAGAGCCCCAGACCTCGAAGGACCGCGTCCGTGCGTACTCCATCCCGTCGTCCCCTCGTCCTGCTCGTCGGTGCCGCGCTCGCGCTGAGCGCCTGCTCGAGCAGCGATGCCACCCCCGATGCCGAGACCGCCGCGGGCTACCCGCGCGAGGTCGAGAACTGCGGTCGCACCACCGCCGTCACGGCCCCTCCCGAGCGCATCGTGTCGCTCAACCAAGGTTCGACCGAGATCCTGCTGTCCCTCGGGCTCGCCGACCGCATGGCCGGCACGTCCACCTGGACCGATCCCGTCATGAAGGGCCTCGAGGAGGACAACGCGAAGGTCGAGCGCCTCGCGGACAGCGCGCCCTCGATGGAGCGGGTGCTCCAGACCGAGCCCGACCTCGTCACCGCCTCGTTCGCGAGCGTGCTCGGCCAGGGCGGCGTCGGCTCGGCGGACGCCTTCGAGAAGCTCGGCGTCCCCACGTACCTGTCGCCCGCCGAGTGCGAGGGCAAGGAGAACGAGGGCGACGGCGACGGCGCGCGCACCGGCGTCCTCGAGATCGACACGATCTACCGGGAGGTCACCGAGCTCGCCGAGCTGCTCGACGTCGAGGCGCAGGGCGAGGAGCTCGTCGCCAGCCTGCAGGACCGGGTGGCCGCAGCGTCCGCGAAGGCGCCGGAGGACGAGGTCACCGTCCTCTACTGGTTCGCCAACAGCGAGGCGCCCTACATGGCCGGCTGCTGCGGCGGGCCCGGCATCATCACCCGGGCCCTGGGCCTGAAGAACGTCTTCGACGACACGAAGTCCGAGTGGCCCCAGATCGGCTGGGAGACGGTCGCGGAGCGTGACCCCGACGTCCTCGTGATCGGCGACCTCACCCGCAAGAGCCAGACGGCCGAGACGGCGAAGGCCAAGATCGAGTTCCTCGAGACCAACCCGGTCACCCGCGAGATGACGGCGGTGAGGAACCGCCGCTACGTCGCCCTCACCGGCGCCGCCCTGAACCCCTCGATCCGCACCGTCGAAGGACTGGAGCAGGTCGCCGACGCACTGGCCGACTTCGGCCTCTCACGGTGACGACGACCCGGCGCGCCTGGTTCCTGGGCTCCGCAGGGCTGGCCCTGCTGGTGGCCTCGGCCTGCATCGCGGTCACGATCGGACCCTCCGACGTGGGTCCGCGGTCGGTCGTGTCCCTCGCGTGGTCGCGACTGGCCGGGGGCGAGTCCGGGCTGAGCCGGATCCAGGAGGGCATCGTCTGGGACCTGCGGCTGCCGCGCACGCTGCTCGCGGCGGCCTGCGGTGCCGGGCTGGCCGTGTGCGGCGTCATCCTGCAGTCCCTGCTGCGGAACCCGCTGGCCGACCCATTCGTGCTGGGTGTCTCCTCCGGTGCCTCGACCGGAGCCGTGTCGATCGTCGTCCTCGGGGTCGGTGCGGGCGCGGTGGGCCTGGCCGCCGGAGCGTTCGTCGGCGCCATCGGGGCCTTCCTGCTCGTGCTCGTCCTGGCCGCGGCGGCCGGCGGGACCACCGACCGCGTCGTCCTAGCCGGAGTCGCGGCCACCCAGCTGTTCTCGGCGCTGACGTCGTTCATCGTCTTCACCTCCGCCGACGCGGAGCAGACGCGCGGCGTCCTCTTCTGGCTGCTCGGGTCGCTGGGCAGCGCCTCCTGGTCCGACGTCGCGGTCGTCGGTGTGACGGTGGTCGGGGCCGTGATCGCGTGCCTGCTGTTGGCGTCGACGCTCGACGCGTTCGCCTTCGGCCAGGACAGCGCGGCCACGCTCGGCATCGACGTGGCCCGTGCGCGACTGATCCTGCTCGTCGTGACCGCCCTGACCACCGCGGTCATCGTCAGCACCTCGGGGGCGATCGGGTTCGTCGGACTCGTGCTGCCGCACGTCGCGCGGGCGATGGTGGGCGTCAACCACCGGCGGATGCTGCCGCTCGCGGCGATCAGCGGGGCCGTGTTCCTGGTCTGGGTCGACACCGCGGCCCGCACCGTCATCGCGCCGCAGGAGCTCCCGGTCGGTGTCGCCACCGCCCTGCTGGGCGTCCCTGCCTTCGCCCTCATCCTGCTGCGGCGGAAGGGTGCGCGGGCATGAACCTCACCGCTCACACCGTCTCGTGGTCGGTCCGTGACCGGCTGATCGTCGACGGCGTCAGCATCACGGCCGCACCCGGCTCGATGGTCGGCCTGCTCGGCCCCAACGGCTCGGGCAAGTCGAGCCTCCTCCGCCTCCTCGCGGGCCTGCGCGCGCCCACGACCGGCGTCGTCCGCCTCGGCGACGACGACCTCGCGTCCCTGCGTCGCCGCGAGATCGCCCAGCGGGTCGGCGTGGTCGAGCAGGAGTCGGCCACCGACACCGACCCGCTGGTCCGTGACGTCATCGAGCTCGGTCGCATCCCGCACCGGCGCTCGTGGCAGCCCGTGGGGGAGCGGGACGTCGAGGCCATCCGTCGCGCCGCCGCGGCGACCGGAGTCCTGGACCGGCTCGAGCAGCCCTACGCGACGCTGTCCGGCGGCGAGCGGCAGCGCGTGCAGATCGCCCGCGCGCTGGCCCAGGACCCCGAGGTCCTGCTGCTCGACGAGCCGACCAACCACCTCGACGTCCGACACCAGCTGGACGTGCTGCGGCTCGTCCGCGACGCGGAGGTCACCGCCGTCGCCGCGCTGCACGACCTCAACCTCGCGGCGGCGTACTGCGACGAGATCGTCGTCCTCGCCGACGGCCGCGTCGTTGCCGCCGGGACGCCCGTCCAGGTGATCACCGAGGAGCTCGTCGCCGACGTCTACGGCGTGAAGGCCTTCGTCGAGCGCCATCGCATCACCGGCGCGCTGACCGTGGTGTGGCAGCCATGACCCTCCTCGACCCGCGTCCCGCCTCCCCGACCACCTCCACCCAAGGAGCCCCATGACCCGCATCGCCCTCATGTCCACGTCGGACACCGACCTGCTCTCGGCCCGTGCCAGCGGCGCGGACTACACCTGGGCCAACCCGGCCCGCGTCACGGACGAAAGGCGGGACGAGCTCACCGCCGACGCCGATCTCGTGGTCCTGCGCGTGCTCGGATCGCCCGAGGACGTGCGCGACGTCGCAGCGGTCATCCGGCAGTCCGGCCGGCCGCTCGTCGTGCTCGGCGGCGAGCGCACGCCCAACGCCGCGCTGATGGAGCTGTCGACGGTGCCGATCGGCATCTGCGCCGAGGCCCACCGCTACCTCGCCGAGGGCGGCACCGAGAACCTGCGCCAGCTGCACGCGTTCCTGTCCGACACGGTGCTGCTGACCGGTGAGGGATTCGAGCCGCCGGCGCTGCTGCCGGAGTGGGGTGTGAGCCGCCAGCCCGCGCCGAGCGACCTGCCACGGGTCGGCATCCTCTACTACCGGGCCCACGAGGTCAGCGGGAACCACGCCTTCGCCCACGAGCTGGCCGATGCCATCGATGCCACCGGCCGGGCCTGCGGCGTGCCGGTCTACGTCTCGTCGCTGCGCGCGGCGGCCGACGACCTCTTCGCCGAGCTCGGCACGCTCGACGCGATCGTCGTCACGGTCCTGGCCGCCGGCGGCTCGAAGCCTGCGGCGGTGAGCGCCGGCGGGGACGACGAGTCGTGGGACGTCGAGCGGCTGCGGGCGCTGGACGTGCCCGTCCTCCAGGCGCTCGCACTCACCTCCAGCCGCGCGGAGTGGGAGGCGTCCGACGACGGCGTGACCCCGCTCGACTCCGCCACCCAGATCGCCATCCCGGAGTTCGACGGGCGCCTCATCACGGTGCCGTTCTCCTTCAAGGAGGTCGATGCCGACGGCCTGCCGCGCTACGTCACCGACGCCGAGCGCTGCGCCCGCGTGGCCGGCATCGCGGTGAACCACGCGCGCCTGCGCCACGTGCCGCCGGCCGAGCGCAAGGTCGCCCTCGTGCTGTCGGCCTACCCCACCAAGCACAGCCGCATCGGCAACGCAGTCGGGCTGGACACTCCCGTGTCGGCCATCCGGCTGCTCCGCCAGCTGCGCGACGCCGGCTACGACCTCGGTGAGCCCGGCGCGATCCCGGGTCTCGACCCGCTGCCGCCGGTCGAGGGGGAGGAGCCGGACACGACGTCGGGCAACGCCCTGATCCACGCGCTCATCGAGGCCGGCGGCCAGGACGAGGAGTGGCTGACTCAGGCCCAGCTGAGCGAGTCGCACGTGCGGATCAGCCGCGACGACTACCTCCGGTGGACCGCCCACCTGCCCGCTGCGCTGCGCGAGGAGATGGTGGAGACCTGGGGCGAGGCGCCCGGCTCGCTGTTCGTCGATGACGCCGGCGACATCGTCCTGGCGACCCTGCGGGCGGGCAACGTCGTGATCCTCATCCAGCCGCCGCGCGGCTTCGGCGAGAACCCGGTCGCGATCTACCACGACCCGGACATGCCCCCGTCGCACCACTACCTCGCGGCCTACCGATGGCTCGAGCAGGGCTTCGGTGCCGACGCGGTCGTCCACCTGGGCAAGCACGGCTCGATGGAGTGGCTGCCGGGCAAGAACGCCGCGCTGTCGGCGGCGTGCGCCACCGACGCAGCGATCGGCAGCATGCCGCTGATCTACCCGTTCCTCGTCAACGACCCGGGCGAGGGCGCCCAGGCCAAGCGCCGGGCCCACGCCACGATCGTCGACCACCTCGTCCCGCCGATGGCACGGGCCGAGGGCTACGGCGACATCGCGAAGCTCGAGCAGCTGCTCGACGAGTACGCCAACGTCGCCGCGATGGACCCGCCCAAGCTGCCCGCGATCCGCCAACAGATCTGGACCCTCATGCAGTCCGCCCAGATGCACCGCGACCTCGGCCTCGAGGAGCGACCCGGCGACGAGGAGTTCGACGACTTCCTGCTGCACGTCGACGGCTGGCTGTGCGAGATCAAGGACGTCCAGATCCGCGACGGCCTGCACGTCCTGGGCCAGGCACCCGCGGGGGAGGGGCGCGTGAACCTCGTCCTCGCGGTGCTGCGCGCCACGCAGGTGTGGGGCGGCCAGAACCGTGCCCTGCCGGGGCTGCGGGCAGCGCTCGGGCTCGCCGACGACGCCCCGATGGCCGAGGTCGACGCCGTCGAGGCCCAGGCCCGTGGCCTCGTCGAGGCGATGGAGAAGGCGGACTGGGACCCGCAGGCGATCGACACGCTCCACGACGATCCGGTGGTCCGCGACGTCCTGCGGTTCGCCGCCGAGCAGGTCGTACCGCGCCTCGCGGCCACGACCGACGAGCTGACGAACATCCTGCACGCGCTCGACGGCGGCTTCGTCCAGGCGGGCCCCTCCGGCTCGCCGCTGCGCGGACTCGTGAACGTCCTTCCGACGGGCCGGAACTTCTACACCGTCGATCCGCGTGCTGTGCCGTCGCGACTGGCCTGGGACACCGGCCAGGCGATGGCCGAGTCGCTCGTCAGTCGCCACCTCGAGGACACCGGCGAGCACCCTCGCTCGGTCGGCCTCTCGGTCTGGGGCACGTCCGCGATGCGCACGTCGGGCGACGACATCGCCGAGGTGCTCGCGCTGATGGGCGTGCGGCCGACGTGGGACCCGGCGTCGCGCCGGGTCAACGGGCTCGAGGTCATCGGCCTCGAGGAGCTCGGTCGCCCGCGCATCGACGTCACCGTGCGCATCTCGGGGTTCTTCCGCGACGCGTTCCCGCACGTCATCGAGATCCTCGACGACGCGGTCCAGCTCGTGGCAGGCCTCGACGAGCCGGACGAGCTGAACTTCGTCCGGGCGCACACGCGTCAGGACCTCGCCGAGCACGGCGACGAGCGCCGTGCGACGACGCGCATCTTCGGCTCCAAGCCCGGCTCGTACGGCGCGGGCATCCTCCAGGTGGTGGAGTCCGGCTCGTGGCGCGACGACGCCGACCTCGCCGAGGTCTACACCGCGTGGGGTGGCTTCGCGTACGGCCGCGGGCTCGACGGCGTCGCGGCCAGTGACGACATGCGGACGAGCTACCGCAGGATCGCGGTCGCGGCGAAGAACATCGACTCGCGCGAGCACGACATCGCCGACTCGGACGACTACTTCCAGTACCACGGCGGCATGATCGCCACGGTCCGCGCGCTGACCGGCGCCGAGCCGAAGGCGTACGTCGGTGACTCGACCACCCCCGACGCGGTGCGCACGCGGTCGCTGCAGGAGGAGACGAACCGCGTCTTCCGCTCGCGTGTCGTGAACCCGCGCTGGATCTCGGCGATGCAGCGCCATGGCTACAAGGGCGCGTTCGAGCTGGCCGCCACGGTCGACTACCTCTTCGGCTTCGACGCGACCGCGGGCGTCGTCCACGACTGGATGTACGAGTCGCTCGCGAAGGAGTACGTCCTGGACGAGACGAACCAGGAGTTCATGCGCCGGTCGAACCCGTGGGCGCTGCGTGGGATCGTCGAGCGGCTCAACGAGGCGGCCGACCGTGGCCTGTGGGACGAGCCGGACCCAGAGGTCATGGCCGAGATGGCGCGCGTCTACCTGGAGGTCGAGGGCGACCTCGAGGACGACGCGTGACACGCCGGCTCGCGCTCGTCGGTCTCGGTCCGGGGGACCCCGAGCTCGTCACCGCCCAGGCGGCACGCGTGCTCAACGAGGTCGACTTCTTCCTCGTCGCGGACAAGACCGAGCAGCACCCGGGCACGGCCGACCTCATCGCCATGCGCGAGGCGATCTGCGACCGGCACGTGACGGGGGAGTGGCGCCTCGTCCACGTGCCGGATCCGGAGCGCGACCGTGCCGACCCGACCGACTACGGCGCCGCCGTGCGCGACTGGCACGAGGCGCGCGCCGCGGCCTTCGAGGAGGCGCTGCTGGAGCACCCCGGTGACGCCGCGATCCTCGTGTGGGGCGACCCCGCCCTCTACGACTCGGCGATCCGGCTGGCCGACCGCATCGTCGAGCGCGGGATCGTCGACGTCGCGGTCGAGGTGGTGCCCGGCCTGAGCAGCGTCCAGCTGCTCGCCGCGCGCCACGGGCTCGTGCTCAACACCATCGGCGGGCCGATCACCATCACCACGGGGCGTCGCCTGCTGGAGGACGCCGTCGAGGGTGACAACCTCGTCGTCATGCTCGACGGCTCGCTGACATGCGTGAGCCTTCCCGTCCCGTCGGCCTGGCGGATCTGGTGGGGCGCGAACCTCGGCTCGTCCGACGAGCAGCTGGTGTCCGGGCGGCTCGATGAGGTTGCCGACGAGATCGCGGGCCGCCGGGCGCAGGCCCGCACAGCACGCGGCTGGGTGATGGACACCTATCTGTTGCGCCGACGGGTGAGCGGGGCTCAGGAGGCCTGAACCAGCACCGCGGCTCTGCGTTCGTCCCTCTCGCGGCGCCAAGCCTTGACGGCCACCGTGCCGGTGACGCCGACCGCGAGCAGGATCAGCAGGGCGTCGAGCCAGCTCGGCAGTCCGCCCAGCGCGTCGAAGATCGTGACGCAGTTGACCAGGATCACCAGGCCGCCGACCATCGTGCCCATCGCGGCATGCGGGAGCCGACCGGCCAGGCGCGCCGCGATCGGGGCCATGACGATGCCGCCGAGCGCGAGGCCGATCACGGGCAGCCACGGGATCCCGTGCTGTGCGGCACCGGTGAGGAATCCGAACGAGACGGAGACGGCCACCAGGAACTCGGCGGCATTCGCGGTTCCCACGATCTTGCGCGGTTCGTGGCGGGTGACGGTCATCAGGCTGGGCGTCACGACCGGGCCCCAGCCGCCGCCACCGGTGGCGTCGACGAAGCCGCCGAGCAGGCCGATCGGTGAGAGCCAGCGTGCCGTGTGGCCGTTCCTGGGGGTGGGGATCAGCCGCACCCCGAGCCCGAACCTGGCGAAGATCACCAGGCCGAAGAAGACCAGCAGGCCTGACATCCAGCCCTTCGCCGAGGCGAGGCTGATGTTGGTGAGCACGACGGCGCCCAGGAAGCCGCCCACCGCGCCCGGCAGCGCGACACGGACCAGGACCGCCGTGTCGACGTTGCCCTCGCGCCAGTGCGACAGGCCGCTGATCAGTGTCGTCGGCAGCTTCGCCGCGTGGGTGGCGGCACTCGCCGTGACCGGAGCGACGCCCATGAACAGCAGCACGGTGGCCGAGGTGACGCCGAAGCCCATGCCGAGGGTGCCGTCGACGAGCTGGGCGAGTCCGCCTGCCAGCGCAAACGCGACGATGATCCCCATGCCCACCTGCCTTCCGTCCGTTGTGTCCAAACACGAGTAGGTTACGAGAGTTTCACGCCAATGGGACGGGTGTCCGAAACGTGGACCATGTTCCGCGGTGACTACGTTGGAAGCGGCTCGCTGCTGTCGGTGAGCACCTCGGACGAGAGGAACGACCATGTCCCACGCGCCTGCCCGACGTCTGCCTGCGCCCCTCGCCCGGAGCAAGCCCGTCTGGGTCGCGCCGATGGCGGGCGGGCCGTCGAACCCCGGCCTCGTCGTCGCCGCAGCCCGCGCGGGCCACTTCGCCCAGCTCGCCGCGGGGTACAAGAGCGCCGAGGCGATGACGCGCGAGGTGCGAGAGGTGCGCGACGCCGGGACGGACCTGTTCGGCGTCAACCTCTTCGTCCCGAACGTCCACCCGATCACCCCAGCCGCCTACGACGATTACGCGCGCTCCTTGCTGCCCACGGCGGAGCGGCTCCTCCACGACGCCGCACCTGTGGCGCTGTGCGAGGACGACGACGCGTGGGACGCGAAGATCGCCGCGCTCGTCGCCGAGCCGGTCCCGGTGGTGAGCTTCACGTTCGGGCTCCCGTCGCCAGCCGTCCTCGACGCCCTGCGCCGCGCCGGGTCGGTCCTCGTGCAGACCGTGACGTCGTCACAGGAGGCGCGTCGTGCGGACGCGGCTGGCGTCGATGCACTCGTCGTCCAGGGCTTCGCCGCAGGCGGGCACTCGGGTGTCTGGGACGCCGACGCCTGGCCCGCCGACATGCCGTTGTCCCAGCTCGTCGAGGAGGTGGCCGGGGCGGTGTCCCTCCCGCTCGTGGCCGCCGGCGGCATCGCGACTCCAGGGGACGTCGACGTGTCCATGGCAGCGGGAGCGTCCGCCGTGGCGGTGGGAACCGCGGTGCTCCGCGCCCCCGAGAGCGGTGCCTCGGACCTCCACAAGAACGCGCTCGCCGACCCGCAGTACACCTCGACCACCCTCACCCGCGCGTTCACGGGCCGACCGGCGAGAGCCCTGGTGAACCGCTTCGTGCTCGACCACGACGAAGCGGCGCCCAGTGGCTATCCGGCCCTGCACCATCTCACCCGGCCGCTCCGTGCCGCCGCGGTCGCGGCGAACGACCCCTCGGCACTCAACCTCTGGGCGGGGCAGCAGTGGCGCGGTGCCTGCGAAGTGCCCGTGGCGGAGATCCTCGATGGCTTGATGCCCGCTCGCGGGACAATGGGGCCATGAGCCTCACAGTTCCGACGCCCGTTCCGTACGACGCCGCGCTCCGCGATCGGGTCGTCGCACACCTCGCGGGACATGAGCGGCGAGTGGCCGACGCAGAAGGCAGGCGTCACGCGGCGGTGGCCGTCGTCCTCGTCGACTCCGCGCCTCGCGAGGCCCGGGTCGACCCTCCCCGCGACGCTGCGGACGAGGCGGCACCCGGTGTTCACGAGCTCGACGGGCGCATGGACAACGTCTCCGGTGGCGCGGCCTTCCTGCTGAGCCGGCGCTCCGGGCGCCTCCGTACGCATTCGGGTCAGTGGGCCCTGCCCGGCGGTCGGATCGACGAGGGGGAGGACGCCGTCGACGCGGCGCTCCGGGAGACGGACGAGGAGCTCGGCGTGAGGCTGGGCCGCGACGACGTGCTCGGACTGCTCGACGACTACCCGACGCGCTCGGGCTACGTCATCACCCCGGTCGTGGTCTGGGGCCGGGGACCGCTGGACCTGCGGCCGTCGCCCGACGAAGTTCTGGCGGTCTACCGGGTCGGACTCCACCAGCTGCTGCGACGCGACTCCCCGCGGTTCCTGGACATCCCGGAGAGTGACCGGCCCGTGGTCCAGATCCCGCTGGGGGACACCGACCGCGTCCATGCGCCCACCGCAGCCGTCCTGCTCCAGTTCCGCCGGCTGGGACTCGAGGGGGACCCGACCCGGGTCGACGACCTCGAGCAGCCGACGTTCGCCTGGCGCTGAGCGTGCTCCTCGCCACACGCAGATGATTGCTGAGGTGGTCACGTCGTATGCGCAGCTGCCCGCCGCCGTCCTGTGGGACAAGGACGACGACATCAGAGGGAACGGCCCCACCCGAGGTAACCGGGTGGGACCGTCGTGTGGCCGATCCCGAGCGCCTTGGTCCAATGAGCAGGACCGTGATCGTGCATGCGTCGAACCCGATGTTTCGTCGCCGCCAGAGGGAGTCAGTGTCATCGGATGGGACCGCACGCCTCGAACCCCGCTGTCATCTCTTCCGGTGGTCATTTTGCAAGCAGCCCGACGTGCCGTTTGGGCCGCTCCACCGTTTGAACATGGTCCGCCTGCCACAATGACGGGGTGATCGGAGCCAATCTGGCTGCAGCCTCCGTCGCTCTGGTCGCTGCGTGCTTTCTGTTGTCGGTGCGCGCCTCCGCGGCCGCGCGGCCGATCGCGATCCTGTGCATTGCAGCGGCCTTCTGGTCGGTCGGCGCTGCGTGGACCTACGCCGAGCCCGGCTCCAACTCCGGCGCGAACGCCTGCATTCTCGCGGCCGCAGCCTCAGCCGCAGCCGCCGCCTTCGTGGCTTCCCAGCGCCTCGTGTCGGGTCGGTGGTCGATACCCACTCTCGTGACGATCATGTTCTTCGTAGAGCCGATGGTGATCGTGTTCGTCCGCTTGGTGGTGTACCCGGAGCTTTCCTCGGCCGAGTTCCGTCGCACCGCGCCGTTCATCGCCCACGCGGCCTACTGCTTCGCCCTGCTGCTGAGCGTGATTCTGACGTTGAACGTCCGTCAACGGCACCCTCGACGTCGCGTTCGGATCTTCGTACTCACGTCCCAGGTCCTGGTGATCGCGATCATCGCGATGGAGGTCTCAGCCAGCGAGCAGACCCAGTTCGTGGTCGTCCTGGCCGCCCTCTTCGCTGTCTGGGTGGCGCGCCACCCCGACGACTGGAGCAACTCGAGAGCCCGCGCGGACAGTCTGCTCAACTCCATCGGTGTCTTCCTGTTCGTGTTCGACCACCTCGGCAGGCTGAAGGACTGGAACGGCAATGCCGATCGCCTCATCGAACTCACGGGACAGCGGCCACAACGCGACCTCACCGCAACGCAAATTCTCGGTCGCCCCCTTCCGTTCGAGGATGGCCAACCGATCGACCTCAACCTTCTGGATGGGCGAATGCGCACCTCCGCCCACATTCACAAGGTCGACCCCACCTCGCGGACAAGTCGAAGCGATTGGGTCGTGATGCTGCGGCCGGTGCGGTCCAGCGTCAGCCAGTCCTCGTTCCCGACGATCTCCGGAGGCCTCGCCGGCCACGACCCAGCCACACAGACCCTCAATCAGCGCGAGACCATGGACCTCCTGCGCGCTGCCACGACGAGCGGTGACGCCGCAGTCCGTGTGGACGTTCTCCCAGCAGACGCTCAAGCCCGTGAGGACGAGACCATGTTCGTCGTCGCCCGACGTCTGGAGATGATGTTCCCCAACGTGCGATGGGGACGACTCTCAGCATGGGTCTTTGTCGCCATGTTCAAGCCCGACGAGGCTGACCAGGCGAAGCTGCTGATCGACCACGAGGCGCAGACTGCCCTGGGCCTCGATGCGTCCGTCGCCACGACGATCTGCGTGCCCACGCGGGGCGAGGACTCCGAACGCTTCGTCCTGCGAGTCCAACTGCTGCACAGCCCCTATGGCTCATCAGACTATTGATGGCAATGTCCCGACACACAGCATGGAGTCAACTACTCCGTCCCGTGAAAGGACACCCGATGACCTACCCCCGCACCCAATCCACCCACGTCCGTCCTGCCCTCCCGGCCGACGTGCCCAAACTGGCCGAGATGATCCAGGCCTTGGCCGATTTCCATGGCGAAGGTCAATCCTGTCGGATGACCTGGCCCATCCTTCGCATCCAGCTCTTCGGAACCGATCCCACGCTGAGGGCCCACGTGGCTGAGCGGGACGGGCGCGTCACCGGGATGGTGCTGTGGTATCGCACGTACTCGACGTGGGATGCCGCGCCAGGCATCCACGTCGAGGACTTCTACGTGGACCCTGAGGCCAGGGGACACGGCACGGGTCTGATCCTGATGTCCGAACTCGCACGACTCGCCGTTGACCAGGGTTACACCCGAGTGGAGGGTCAGGTGATCAGC
Source organism: Aeromicrobium sp. UBA7512 (assembly GCF_002476985.1). NCBI lineage: Bacteria > Bacillati > Actinomycetota > Actinomycetes > Propionibacteriales > Nocardioidaceae > Aeromicrobium > Aeromicrobium sp. UBA7512. The sequence goes on along the minus strand of NZ_DLNK01000003.1, from coordinate 659,111 downwards.
AGCAACCCCCTGCGCAGCGCCCTCGTCAGTCACGGCGGCGACCAGATGGACGTGTGGGAGACCTACCGCGTCGACGGGAACGACCTGCTGGCACTGAGCAGTCGAGAGCCGGCAGCTGCCGCGATGTGAATGCGACGGTGGCCACGGTCGAACTCGGCCGTGGCCACCGTTCACGGACGTCGTGGTGAAGCTCCCGGGTCTGCTGCACGGATAGGTGACATCTGAACTGTGCCGCTAGGTGTGCCGCTGGAAGAATGGTCAGCATGCCGAAACCCGATCTTCGCGAGATCCGTGGGACGTCCGTGAGTACCGACCCAACGCCAGCGTCAGCAGAGCCGCTGGCGGACGGTGAGATCCGGCTGCCCGCCGCCGTCCTGTGGGACATGGACGACCAGCGGGTTTTTCACTGACGCATCAGAGTGCTTCCTGATCCACGTTACCGCAGGTCAGAAGCGATGAGGCGACCCGTTGCGACCGCGACGCCACTTTCGGCAACATGCTGGTTCGTCGCGGTGCGCAACGGATAGTCGCATCGATACTCGCATGAGATTGCAGCGTCGATGAGTTACAAGTGCACGGGTTTGCGACACGGCAGATCGAACGTCACCCGCCCGTGCAGCAGCCCCGAGCGATCGCCCGTGCGTTCTACGCTTAGCACTGCCAGGCCCAGGCCGCCGGCGCAGCCGCAGTGGTGGCGTTTCGCCTGCGTCCCCATACGCTGGGTGTCACGCTAGTCTGGCGCTCCGTCTCGATCGGGCTGGAGCTGCCGTGCCGACCATCCGCGTCTTCGTGTCATCGACGTTCAATGACTTTCACGCCGAACGAGATGCGCTGGTCGGACCTGTTCGTGAGCGGCTCAACGCCTCGCTGCGTGACCTCGGTTGCCGGGTGGACTTCATCGACCTGAGATGGGGGGTCGATACAACAGTTGATGAGGAGGACGAGGCGCAGCGTCGAATCCTCGACGTCTGCCTGACGGAGGTGGATCGTGCGCGGCCCTTCTTCGTGGGGCTGATCGGAGAACGTTACGGCACCGTGCCGGACCCGCTGCACGCGCGGTTCGTGGCGGATCTGGCAGGCATCCCTCGCACCAGGTCGGTGACGGGTGTGGCAGTGACGGAGTTGGAGTTTGGCCACGCCTTCCTCTGGGCCCCTTCCGACGTCGAGGCGAACGCAACGGTGTTCATCAGAACGACAGTCGAAGGAAGCCCAGAGTCCTGGCGCGACGCGGATCGGGAGCGGTTGGCCACCTTCGTCGCGGACGTGCGCGAAGCCGCTCGGGAGGGTGAACGGATCGTATGCCGGTCGTACTCTTCTCGATACCGACCGGAGACGGGGGCGGCGGACCTGCGCGTCGTCATCGACGACGGTGGGGCCATGGCGTTCGAGGACATGGTGGTCGAGTCGCTGCTGCCGGTGCTGGTCGCTCACGCTTCTGAGGCATTGGGAGACGACGAGCGCGCATCGCGCCGCATCGTTCGGGACCGTCATCCGGTGCTCGTCGGGCGGGTGGGTCTGGTTGACGACATCGTCGGGATGTTGAGCAAGCCTGCACCTAGTCGGGTGGGGATCTACGGGCCGTGGGGGTCCGGGAAGTCGGCGGTGGCGGTGGCCGTCGAGCGGTCGTTGCGAGAACGTGGCGTACCCGTGGTCTCGGTGTTCGTGGGCACCGACTCCCAGACCAGAGTCATGGGCGACGTCCTGGGCGAGCTGATCAGGGCAGCCCTGGCGCTGGCGCCCGGCGTGGCTGTTCCTGCGACACCCCGGACTAAGAGGGGGGCACGCCGGTGGCTGGCTGAGATCCTCACGAGCGTTCATCGCGAGGTGGGCGGCTTTTGCCTCATCCTCGACGGGCTCAATCGGGTCGAGGGAGACCGGGAGAAGACGGCCCTGAATTGGTTTGAGCACATCCCGGCGCAGGTTGGTGTACTTGTGACGACGAGTAGTGAAGAGCAGATGCGCATGCTGGCGGAGCCTGACGTCACCTTCTACGCGCTTGGTCCGCTGTATCCGGACGAGGCCAAGCAGGCTGCTCGCGAGTGGGCACGACAAAGTGGTCGTGACCTGCCGGCCTCGGTCGTAGACCTCCTCGGTTCCGAGGTGCGGTTTCCGCTGTGGATCCGACTGGCGGTCAGTGTGCTGAGCACACTGGACGCTGACGACTTTCGGCGGATCGGCGAGTCACCCCATCCGGCGGATGCCATAGCTCGGCTTCTCACGGAACGAGCCGAAGGGCTTCCGCCTGACATGCAGGGCTTGTTCGGCATGATGTGCGAAGCCATCGGCGAGCGGTTGGGTCATGAACCAGCTGCGGACGTACTCGGCCTACTCGGTGCCTCGTACTTGGCGTTGTCGCAGGACGATCTTGTCGCGGCACTGCAGGATGTGGTGCCAGACGCACGCTTCGTGGTGAGCACAGCCCGCAACATGCTTGATGACCAAGTGATCGAGAGCACGCGAGACGCCGGTTTGCGACCGGCGCATCAACCGTTCGCCGACGTGTTGTGGCGGTATGCGACCCCCCGCTCTCGCACGTTGCTCGCGCATCAACTGCTGGCCAGGGGCGTGCGCGACGATGAGGACCGTGTCCAACTCCTTGTGCTGATCGCCTTAGGGGTTCCGGATGGTCTGCCCAGTGAGTTAGCACTGGTCGCGGGTTGCCTGAATGAGATGTCGGTCAGCGCGGCGGCACCGGTCGTGTTCTCAATCCTGGGGGCGCCGGGGAGTCGGCTGTGGGAGTTGCTTGAGCAGGTGGATCCGCACGAGCTGAATGGTCAAGGCTGGGCGTGTTTGAGCGCCGCCGTGGACGTCGACTTCGGCAAGGTGTGGGTGGACAACAGCTTCGAGATCGCCGAGGAGTATAGGGCGGCCTTGGCACACCTCATCCACCAGAAGCGCGCGGCCGGTCGCCTCTCGCGCAGGCTTCCCCGTTCGCTTAAGCACATGAGGCGAGGTCAATGAGGGATGGTCAGGAACCCTTGACCAGATCTCGGGCGAGGTCGGAGACGAGCTCATCTGGGTCGCCCTTCCACTGCGCGAGCACCAGGGGGTATTCCATCTCGTCCAGCTCGGCATCGTCGATGCGGAGCGGATAGATCGGCATGCGTCGCCCGTGGGCAATGGCCACCTCTGCCTGGCAGTGATGGGAGCTCTGGGTGTGTTCGGAGAAGAGCAGGACCAGCGCCCGAGCCTGGCGGATCGCTCGGGTCGACTCGACGTGATAGTTCCTGCCGGTCGGAATGTCCCGGTAGTAGATCCAGCTGCGCACTCCACGGGCGGCCAAGGCAGCATCGAGCATCTCCGCGATCTCCTTGTGCTCCTCGGCGAAGCACATGAAGACCCGGAGTCCGCCCTCGTCCAGAGTGCTTGGCGTGGGCGCGGCGGCATTCTCCGGTGGAAGGGATACGTCCGCGGCTCCGATCGTGGCGGTGGCCTCCGCCCCCGCGGTGGAAGCTTCCGTGAGGCGGCTGACGAGTTCGAGACTGCGCGCGAGTCCCTCACGGACCTGCGTCGAGTCCGGGTCGATGGTGGCAGCCTCGCTCCAGGCGTACTGGGCCTCCAGCGCCAGTGTCACGGCGCGATCCCAGTCACCACGGTCCGCGAGGAGCTGGGCGACCTCACCGAGGTCGGAGGCGAGACTGCGCTGGAAGTCCCGCACGCGCGGGCGGGCCGCGACCAAGTCCCGACGGATGGCCAGCGCTTCCCAGGTCAAGTCTAGTGCGCGCTGCGGGTCGCGATCGGTGAGAAGTCGCGAGATCTCGATCATGCTGCTCGCGACGGTGCCTCGGGTGCCTACATCGTCTGGTTCGGTTGCGGACAGGGACTGACGGATGTAGAGGGCCTCCTCAGCAAGGGTCACTGCGCGATCCCAGTCACCACGGACCGCCAGGAGCCGGGCTTCTCGGTGCAGATGCCCGGCCTCGGACTTGTGGTCCCCTCGGGTGCGGGCGCGGGCGCGAAGGCCCTGCACCTCGACCACGTCTCCCACCTGCGACAGCGCGCTCTCGACCCGTTCCAACTCCTCGGGATCCATCCGTGGAACCCGGCTGGACGCGCTCGCAGTGGGGTACCCGCAGCGGCGCAGCGCCTCCAGTACGACTGAACTCGAGACGCGCCACGTTCTCGCCAGCTCATGCACGCGAATGCTCGCCATACCATGCCCTTCGATTGGCCGTTGCTCCACTGCGACGGGGCCGTCAGACGATATCGCGCAAGGTCAGGTCCCGGGAAGTGGTGTAGCGGTGCGTGATCCCTCGTGGGTCAGAAGGTGAGTGCGGAAAGGTCCTCCGGCTCGATGTAGGCGCTGGCGTTTGGTGACGATCCTGGGGTGGGACCCTGACTGGGTCGACTACTTCAACAACGAGCGCCCCCACGAGGCCCTCGACGACCTGAATCCTCTTCCGGGCCGACAAACGTCACCACGCTGCAAGAACGGGCTCACGCCGACCGGCTGAGCCAACGAGCCGAGTCTCCGGACACGCCGTAGCGGTTCAGGCTGCCATCGGCCGCAAGTGTGGCAATCCCCACTAGCAACGATCCGTAGCTGGGTCGCATCTTCCGCCGGCGCTCACGAGCGCCCGATCAACGAGCGGATTGATGGCAACGCGCAGCCGCCGGCAGGAGCAGCAGGATCAGAATTCACCTGCGACGTAGCGCTCACAACCCGAAGAGGCGGAGCATGCTGTCCTCTGCGACGACCACGCCGCCGCCAGTGATCGCGAGCCCGTCGTCGTGCCCGCCGAGGGTGTTCAAACGTTGGATCCGGCCATCGACATGGACGGCGGTGAGCCGGTCGTGGCCCTCAGCCAGGAGTAGCGGGCCGATGCCGAGAACCTCACCCTGTGTGCGGGCGAGCCACACCACCTGCAGCGTCTCCTCACCGGGAAGGAGCCGAACCGCGACATGATCAGCCCGCGAGATGACCGTCGGTGTTCCACCCCACGACGTCACTTCCGACGGTGCCCTGTCGGTGTGAATGCGCCCGTCCACCTCGAAGGACCTACCGTCCAGTTCTACCAGCTCGTTGCGGTCGATCAGCGGGACGTAGACGAACTTGCCCAGCGCGAGGACATCCCATGGGTGGCCCTTCAGCTCGGCCTCCTGAGTGACCTCGCCCGAGCCAGCGGCCAGGGCCAGTACCTTTCGTTCGCCGGGAAGCGAGACATACAGCGTCTCGTTGGCGACCGACAACCCCCGCACTCGGTCGCCAAGGCTCCTCGTCCAACGGACGACACCCGAATCAGCGTCGCGGGCTTGGACTGTCCCGTCGTCGCGCAACGCCGAGTAGACTGTGCCGTCATCGAAGATGGCTTCCTCCACTGGTGCGCCGAACTGCCAAGCCGGCTCGATGGTGGAGTCCTCGAAGTTCACGCGGGTGGCGTGGATGCCGTTCAGAATCACCAGCGGCTGATTTCCGCTTCCACTGAGCACGTGCGTGATGGAGTAGTCAGGGTTGAGCTCGACTGCCGCGACGTCGGCCTGAACGCCGACAGTTCCGCCGAGCACAAATGGGATCGCGAGACTCAGCACGCCCACGTTCACGATGAGGTACCAGGCCCACGGTTCGCGCTTCCACGTCTTGTGCGGCTTTGCCATTCCCATCGGAATGACGTCGGTGGGCTCGCGTGGCGCTGCGTGCCCGATGGGCAGTGGCGCCGATACGTCGGCACGCAGCAGCGTAGCCACCGCTTGGTGGATGCCTGCGTCATAGGCCAGATCGTCCGCAGCCCGAGCGACGAGGACCAGAGGTTCGTCGTGGTCGCGCGGGAAGGCGATCACCAAGGGAACAGATCCGGCACTCGGCCAGAGGGATTCTCTCGGCACCCCGTACACGTCGGCGAGGGTGTTGATGCGCAGGGCACGTTCGGATCTGGGCAGCGGAGGAACAAGGAACAAGGTCTTGTCGAGCTGGCCGCGGGCGTGGATCTGACGTATTTCCCAGACGAGACTCTCGGTTCGCCCTAGCGTCATCGCTAGGAACGCCGTGTGCTCTGCGATCTCGGTGACCTTGTCCTGCCATTCTTCGTGGGACAACTGGATGCGCACGGCGCCGAGCCCGGGCGGGAGCGCCTGGCCGGGTGTTCCCACTGCGATGACCGGACCGATCTTCGACAGGGCGGCGGCAGCGACTTCTTCGAACCGTTCCCGGCGTCGTAGCGCGAGTTGGTCCAGCACGCCTGAGCGATCGAGACGGCGAGAGCGCATGCGCAGTTTGTCGTCCACGAAGGAGCGGAGCAGGAGGATCGGAGGTCGGGTGTCGTCCTCGGGTGCGGGTGCGCGGCGCATCGCGATCCGTCGTGCGAGTGCCAACGGGAGCAGGGAACCCAGCAGAATTGCTCCAGCGATGCACTGCATGATCACGCCGGTCCGGCGCACCTGCCAGTCGGGAAGGCCCGGCGCCGTGACGCCGGCAGACATTGCCGCACCGGCAGCCCACAACCACGTGGCGCCCGCCATCACCAGGATGGTCAGGGCTGCGCCGGTGGCGATCCACCAGACACGACGTCCGGTGAAGGCCGTGGTGACGTTCCTACCTGCCTGCCTGTTGACCAGGTGCCGTTCGACGAACAAGGTCGCAAGATAGGCGACGACCACCACCGCAAGCGAACCGAAGACACCGAGCCACAGCTCCTCGGTGAGACGCACCGCCCACAGCAATGCCGCAAGTCGTGCGGCGCCGATGGCACGAGACTTCGCGGCCGCGGCGGAGACGTCTTTGGTGACGTCCACTTGGTGGCCTCGCAGTCTCCTGCGGCACAGGTGAGAAATTGCTCGCTGATACGTAGCCCGGTCGAACACCAAGGCCGGAAGGACGCTCAGCAGTGCGCCAAAGGGCACCGCCACGATCCATGCGGCAAGGATCGCTGCGCGCTGCTGGGAGCCGTAGACGTCCGGGGGCGGCTCATCAGGGGAGGTGTTCACCTGGATCGCGTCGAGCAGGCCACTGAGCGCCTGTTGCGGATTCACCTGTGACGAATGGGCCGCCCGGACCGACAGATCCACGTAGGCACGGGTGCGGCCGGCTGAGAGATTGGCGCAGTACCGCTCACGACCGTTGCCGGATCCTTCGTACCTTGCACGGCCCGCGTCGGAGGAAAGGGAGAGTTCGTCGCCCTGGGTGCAGTGGTCCGTCTGGCCGTACGTGCTCGCAGCCCTGCGGACCTCGTACACGCGGATTTGCACTTCCACACTGTCATCGAGCGTCACCCACGTGCGCTCCCATGCGCCGGTGACCACTGCGGCGCGCAGGTCTTGCGCCATCGCCGAGTTCGAGGTGAACGCCTGCACTTGGGGCGGTCCCTCCGAGTACAGCACCACGGACCCCCCGACGGAGCCGGAGACATCGCCAAGGCTGGGAAAGCTGGCCGCGACCGAAGGAGTGTCGAACGGCGGTGCCAGATCGGGAACGGCCGGCGCATCCCAAGCTTGGCTCGACTGGAACGCCAGCAGCGCAAGGGCGAGGAAGACGAGGCAGCTGATGTTCCAGTACCACGTTCTGCCTCGTGTCGGGTCGCTCTCGGACTTCCCAGGCCTCACCCGTCTACGACCTGACCGTGCCATGAGGCCAGATGATGGTGACCGGCTGCCCATTCGCTCGACGGCGTTCGACGATGTCGTTAGTGCCCCCGCGCCCGCCTGATGGTTTCCCATCCCAAACGGCAATCAGATGGTGGGCGGGGTCCGAGATGAAGCCGACCGGGCGGATCTCCGTCCCCTTGCCGGTGACGTGCACCTCGACGTCGCCCCAAGTGGTGCTCGGCTCGGTCACCGTCCGATCCTAGGGTTCGACGTTGCCGCTCGTGGTCGAAAAGTATGTCGAATTCACCGTCGGAAGGCGATCTTCGCGAGCACCCAGAGGAAGCCGCAGTAGACGAGGGTCTGCACGGGGTTCCCGAGGAGCATTCCGAGCCAGTCACCCACGCTCCACACGGCGGCCTCGGCGAACGCAGGCACGATGCCGGCGAACGTGTGGTGCTCCCACAGGTGGAGGATGACGAACTGTGCCAAAGGGAACAGCAGGAAGGCAGCGAGGGCCAGTCGAACAACAGCCATGCGACGTGACCGCGTGTGGAAACTGTCGATGCCCCCGCCGCGGCGGACCACCGAGAGGTTGTTGACGGGCACGGTGGCCCGCGTGGCCCCGATTCCGTGCCCGAACTCGACGAGCGCCCGCCCTCCCCGCCGTTCGACCACGACACCGCGGGTCCCGGGCGAGATCCCTGCGCCGACGAGGTAGTCGCCGAGGCTCGCGTGGATGTGCTTGTCGGCCCGAACCCAGTCGCCGGGTCCGGCGGTGTGCCACCACATCACGGAATCCGCAGCCGGACAGGAGGGCGGTGCTCGCCGTGGACGCTCTTCTGCGCGTTCTCGGCCTCGGCGTGGCTCCTGCCCGCGTCGCGCATGCGGTCGGTCTCCCGTTCGTGGGCATCGGAGAGATCCTCGACCTGCTGCTGCCTGATCTGCTCGCGATGGTCGGCGGGACTCTCGGGCAGGAGCATCTGGTTCGCACCGACCGCCAAGGTGATGACGGTGGCTCCGATGAGGGCGGTCTCCTTGAGCGCCATGGTCAGGCCACCTCCGCGAGCCGCGTGCGGGAGGTGCGGAGGCGGTCCGCCCTGGACACCTTGAGGTGGGCGTGGAGTGAGCACGCCCTTTCCAGGGCCTGGCTCTGCGTGCCGTTCCCGCGCACGCGCCACGTCGTCATCCCCGCGTGGTTGGCCCGCATCGCCAACTCGGCGAAGGCGTGGTCGCCGCTCGCGATGACGAGCGTCGAGAACCGCTCGGCGGCGCGGTCCTCGTCGATGCGGTGCAGGAGTTCGTTCTCGGCGCCGTTGATCCCGGAACGGATGTAGTAGCGGATGTTCTTGGGGTAGTGCGGGCCGCGGTGGTCCAAGCACCCGAGCACCAACGGGTGCTCGTGCAGGCGGGCGGACGCCTGCTGGTAGCTGTGGGTGAGGAGCTGGATCGCGTGCAGGTCCGAGAGCTCCGCGCTGGCCCGGAGACGCTCGATCTCGCTGTCGACGGCAGCGATCTGCGTCTCCAACTCGACGTGGCGCTGCACGGGTTGCTCGTCGGTGAGATCGGGAAACAGTGGCATCAGGCTTCTCCTTGGTGTGCGGATGTGTCGCCCTCACCACCGATCCCGCGTAGGCGGGATCGGTGGTGAGGGCATGGCAGAAGACCTGAAGAAGACCGAGGCCAAGATCGCCGGCCAGCGTAAGGCGATCCGCGACCACATTGCGAAGTACGAGCGGTACCCCGCCGCCCAGGACAAGGCGTTCGCCGTGAAGACCATCGAGCGCGTTCAAGACACGATCCGCGACCTGAAGCGGCGCCAGCCGCGAGCCTCGTCGAGCTACGAGGACACCTGGAAGCCGCCGCGCCGATGAATCGGGCCGCTACTCAGGAGCGCGGGCGATGATGCCGTCGGCGAGCGTCCTCCAGTTGGCTCGGACCTGATCGGGAGGGATGAGCCACTGGGTCTCCAACGTCTCCTGGGGATGGCCGATCTCCTCCAGCCACATCTCCGTCGGAATCGCGCTCGAGCCCGGGCGCTTCGTGACGAAGGCATCGGCGGCACGTTGGGCGTCGGCCTTCTCCCCCGTGAAGATCGCGCGCAACGCCAGGAGGTGCGCGGTGGCGGGGTTCTGGCTGCCGTAGCTGACCTGCAGCGCCCGGATCCGTTCGAGGATGGCCTCGAACTCGGCGTCGCGCTTGAGTTCCAGGTATCCGAGGGCGATGAGGCACTGGCGTTGATCCGAACGCTGGCCGGTGTCGATCGCGCGCTGGAGCAGGTACAGGACCTCCTCGCGCTCGACACCTTCACGGCGAGCGCGGTTGACCATGTCGCTCGCCTGCAACTCCAACGTGAACCGGCGCGAGGTCTGCCGCGCGATGTACTCCAGGTCGAGCGCGTTGCTCGGAGCCAGCCCGTGGAGCCTCTCGATGACGACCGTGAAGCGATCCAGCAGGTCGGGTCGGTGCTCGGCCTCGTAGGCGAGGGCATCGCGGAACCGACGGGCGTGGCGGAGGGTGACGGCGTACTGATGGTGGTGCTTGGCCTCGAACCCCGGGTACGCGGCGACGGTCGCAGCCATCTTCACTCGCGCTTCCTCGAAGCGGGCCTGGCTGCGCAGTCGGTAGACGGTGAACACATCGACGAAGGCGCCGATCTCGGGGTTGGCCGGTTGGATGGCCTCCAGGGCCGCCGGCCCGTCGGGGAAGGGCAGTGCGATCGCGTGGACGAAGGCCAGGAGTGCGGCGGCGTCGGACCTGCGCTCCGGATCAGGCTGAGGCAACAGACGCGCGAGCGCCGCGATGGACGGACCGTCGTTCACCAGTTTGGCGAGACCGGGTAGATAGATATCCCACTCGTAGCCGAGACGCAGGGCCAGCGCGGTGCCCTCGATCTGCGCCGCGTCCGAGCCGCGTTCGTGGCCGGCCCTGACGCGCCGGACGGCCTCGGCCATGCCACGCTCAGCGGCTTCCTGCCAGTCGCTGTCGGACCAGTAACCGACCGACTTCCGGTCGAGCTGCACGAGTCGCCGTACCTCGTCATGGACGCGGTAGGGGTAGATCGAAGCCTCGTCGTTCCGCTCCACGAGTGCGTAGGTGCGCGCCCGGTCCACGGCGCCGCCGTCGACCCGCCCAACTGCTGCCGCGAGCTCGATGTCGAACGACGGGAGCACACACGCCGCCCGGAAGGCATCGGCTTCCTCCGGCGACAGCACCTCCAGGAGTTGCACCACGACCTGCGGCAACTCGCCGCCCAGGTCGCTGCTCGTGTACGTCCGACCCGGTTGCGCACGTTCGAGGTTCTGGATCAGTGTAAGCACGGCGTCGATGTGCAGGGGCAGGCCGTCGGCGCGCGCCAAGAGTTCGGCGATGAGGTCGTCGGACACGTCCCACCCGGCGCTTTGTCGGGCGTGTTCATAGATCCGCCGGACGTCCTCGTCGCTCAACTTCCCCAGCAGGTGTTGGCGCGGATCCTCGGTCGCGTCCTCGGCGAGACCTGGCCACGCCGCGGGACCCGCGAGTCCCAGGTCGGTGCGGCGGGGATCGGCCCAGCTCAGCCGGTTCCGGCCGGTGACGACGAACAGGGCGTAGGGGAGCTGTGCGACGAAGGAGGCGATGGTCGCCTCGAGCAGGTGGTTGCCGTGTCGTTCGACCTTCTCGAACGGATCGATGAACACCACGAGCGCGGGACGCCGGTCGGCGGGGAGGAAGAAGATCTCCTGGGTCAGCAGGTAGAGCAGGTCGGCGGCGACGTTCACGCCCTGCGAACCCTGCGGGATGCGCGTGATGTCGTCGAGGAGTTCCGCGAGACCGTCGTACTCCTCGAACATCGGAAGGTGTCGTCCCGCGTGGTCGATCTCGCTGAGAACGCGGCGGACCTGGGCGGCGGTCAGCGCGTTCGGTATGCCCATACCCAATTGGCCGGCGATCGTCTGCGGGGAGAGGAGCATCTCGTCCGCCACCGGCCCGGAGAGCCCGAGGTCGCGGTCGTTTCCGCGAACCGTCTCGAAGTAGGCCGCGAGCGCGAGGTCGAACGTCGTCCAGCGGTGGTCGACGGTCGTGAGGGAGCGCCGCAGAGTGAGCAGGAGGTCCCGAACGGGGAACACCCCCTCGGCGTCGTGGAAATCCCAGCGCACGGGCACGACATCCGGGTGCGGCCACGGACCCCACTCGCTGGTCTCCGGAAGGGCGCCAATGACCCATTGCTCCATGCGCCGCGACATCCCCGTCTTACCGCGACCCCCGTGGCCGTAGAAGACCAGGACGTTCGGGAACTCGCCGTCGACGATCTCGGCCTCACCGCGCAGCCGGGTGAGCTGGTGCTCCACCGATGCCCGCAGCGCCTCGCTCTCGGGAATACGGTCGGCGAACGTGTCGGCCACCGACTGGTGATGCTTCGGCTTCTGGCGTCGGGGCATCCCAGCCTTCGACCGAGGCGTTGCAGCTGGCGGGGGAGGAGTCACACGGTCGGGATCGGGGTGCACGCCGTACTTCTCCAGCGCTTCTCGCAGCTTCGTGAGCACGTCGTCACGTGATCCCTGCGATACGAGGATCTTTTCTTCATCGCCGCTCAAGAAGTCCAGGAACATCGGGATGGTGTCATCGAGCTGGACGACGACGATGGTGGCGTTGTGCTTGTAGGCCCAGTCGACTTCGCTGCGCACACCTCGCCGACTGGACGAAATGGTGGAGCCGAACACGATGAACACGTTGGATCCGTCGATCCTGCCAGGGATGGTCTCGGCCCACTGCTCGGTCGGCTCGATGCCTTCGTCGTACCAGAGTCCGTATCCGTCGCGGTGGAGCTGGGCGAGGATCGGATACACGCGCGCCGCGTCGCCGTGCGCGTAGGACACGAAAGCGTAAGGGCCGCCGCTCAGGGCGACGGTGAAGGGCAACTCCAGGTCCACGGTGGGGATCTCCGATCTCGTCGGATGCGACGCGGCCACGGCGAGGTTATCGGCTCCTGCGACACATGACAGCCACAACGCGGGCGATTCCTCCGCTCCGGTGACCCCTAACCTGTCGAGTCGGTCGAGGCGAGCCGGGATCGGTGAAGGGGGTGCAACCACCACAGGAGGGACGCCCCATGGGACAGCAGTTCGACAACGAGGACATCATCACGCTCGAGGAGATGACTGACCCCGACACGGGGTCGATCATCTTCGGGCTCCAGGAGAGCGCGCTCCTCCCGGCGCCGCGGACAGGCTCGGCGCTCACGATGACCGACCACGGTCTGGTGGAGGACGAGCGGCCGAGTCAGCCCGTCGCGCTGCCGACCGACCGGTTCGCCGGGCAGGGACCGGTCGACTGGTCCGCGGCGGAGGCGCAGCAGGCCGGGGGCCAGGTGGTCTCGATGATTGACGGCAAGTTGGTCACCGGCCAGGGCGATGGCCCGGCGCAGCAGGTCGAGTTGCCCCGCGACCGGTTCGCCGCGCCGGACGAGCGCTTCCGGGCGGAGAACGCCGAGGTGACGGCGATGGCGGCCGCCGGCGCGGGGTCGCTCCTCAAGCTCCTCCAGCACACTTCACAGATCCGGAACTGGCCAGCGGACTCCCCGGCGGGCTGGGTCTTCACCTCGCGACCGACGTCGCACGGGGACGAACTGACGGGTCTCATCGAGTTCAACCCCTCTAGCGGCTTGTACCACTTCCACTTCTGGCGCTTCGACGTGCGGAACGCCGACGGCCGGATGGGGTCGGTCGACCTGCCGGCCTACCTCCATGCGCACCCGAACCTCACCGCGCACGGCACCCACATGTACCCCAACGGCCGCGGCGGAGCGGTGCTGTGCCTCTCGACCAACGCCCGTGGCGGCCTCCCGTCGCTGACCGCGGTCGTGTTCCAGGCCGCCAAGTGGGCGGACGGGATGGGCGAGGTGGTCCGGGGCCGTCGCTTCCCCTACCGCGAGTGACCGCGTGCGACCGCGCCGAGACCGACCTGACCAGACCACACCCGAACGCCCTGAGGAGACACCGACGATGAAGACCCGTAGGCCCAAGAAGACCCCCGTGATCGCCGACCGGACCGTGGCCAGGACGCCCGCGCCGCGGTGGCAGATCACCGACGAGGCGCTCGCGATCCTCGACCGTGAACTCGCCACCCCAGCCCCGGAGTGCGGGGCCGCGCTGTTGGCCCCAGCCGACACCCGGCTGGTCGTCGACGTGATCGTCGACCCCGTCCCCGGTGAGCAGGTCAGCTACTGGCACTCACCGCGGCTCGGCGAACTGCTCAACGCGAGGATCGCCGACTCGCCGCTGCTGCGTTACGTGGGCACCGCCCACTCCCATCCCGGCGGCATGGCCTGGCCGAGCCTGCCCGACCACCAGGCGTTCTCGTCCTCGGTCGCGGCCTCGGGCCTGGAGGCCGGTCTGTTCCCGATCGTCGTCGCGACGGCGTCCGCGGACCTGCGCATGCCGGAGCGGTTCGGAACGGGCCACCTCGTCGACCTGGCGCACGGCACCCTCGCGCCCTACACATGGCGCACCACTCACGGGCTGGACTCGTGCCGGGTCTCGGTGATGCCCCTGCGCGGGTCGATCGAGGCGGCCCTTGCCGTACTGGCACCGAGCCTGACGCTCACCGCCGGTGCCACGGTCCCGGTCGAGGGCATCGGCACGGCGTGGCTGCTCGTGCCACTGGAGGGCGACACCCATGTCGACCTGCTGGTCCCGCAGTCCTACCCCGAGTCGGCCCCGCTGATCCGCTGCGGCGAGGGGGAGTTCACCGCGCCGAGGTGGGATCTGTCGACCGATCTCGGAACCCGTCTGGCCGAGGCGATCCACGCTGTCGTTGGCGCTGCGGCGCGGGCTGACCTCCCCGATGCCCGTGCGGGGATCGGCGCGCGGCTCTCCCACCACATCCCGACCTCGGACGGCAGCGCGAAGCACGTGGCGATCCTGGGCTGCGGTTCGGTGGGCTCCACGATCGCGGAGCTGCTCGTCCGCGCCGGTGTGGAGGCGTTCACGCTCGTCGACCCCGATGAGGTGAGCGCGGCCAATCTCTCCCGCGGTGCGTACGCCTACGCCGACGTCGGACGCGCCAAGGTCGACGCCCTCGCGTCCCGGCTGAGTGCGATCGCTCCCCACGCCGTGATCACCCTACACGCTGCGGCGCTGGCCGAGGACGCCGCCGACCTGCTGGGGGAGGTCGACCTCGCGATCATGGTCACCGACGACCCGGCTGCGGAAGCGTGGCACTCCCACGTCCTCTACGACGCAGGTATCCCGTACGTCTCGGCCAAGCTCTTCGCGAAGGCGGACGCGGGTGAGATCGCGTTCGTCGTGCCCGGGGCCTCGACCGCGTGCCTGGCCTGTGCGACCGGCATGACCGCCGGTGGGCAGGGCCGTGGCGCCGTCAACTACGGGACCGGTCGTCTCGACGGCGAGCCCGCTCTGGGCGCCGACATCACCGCGGTCTCGGCGCGGGCCACGCGCACGGCGCTCGCACTGTTGCACCGCGACACCCCCGGCCCGCTCGCCGACTGGATCGCCCCGCTCCTGGAGGCCGGACGCACGCTCAACCTGTCGTGCTCCGTGCCCGGGTGGGGCATCTTCGAGCACGTCGCCGTGCCGCCGATGGACGGACCCTTCGCCTCGGTGTGGGCGAAGACGGCGTCCCAGCCCACGTGCGCCGTGTGCGGCCCCGACCGGGTTCCGCCCGCCACGCCGCTGGCGGCGGTCGCGCCGCCCGAGGACCTCGACGCCCTGCTCGAGTCGCTGGCTGCGGCGCCCGCCGCCGTCGAGCCGGAGGCGGGATCGGTCGTGACGGTAGGAACAGCGACCAACGAAAGGCAGTGACCATGCTCCCCGTACTCACCACCAAGCCGGACCAGCAGTGGACCGACCTCGCCGTCTCCCGCGACGCCGCGCTCCGCAGGCGCGCCCCCGAGCTGCCCGACTACCGGGTGGCGCCGTGGAGTCCGGAACCGCTCCTAGTCCTGGACAAGCAGTCCCCGTGGATCGTGATGCCCTACGACAAGGACCCGTTGCGCGCCCGTGACGGCGGGTATCCCTTCCCGCGCGACGTCAAGCGACGACTCCAGGACTTCGCAACGAGGGGTGTCGAC
Source organism: Aeromicrobium sp. UBA7512 (assembly GCF_002476985.1). Classification (NCBI taxonomy): domain Bacteria; kingdom Bacillati; phylum Actinomycetota; class Actinomycetes; order Propionibacteriales; family Nocardioidaceae; genus Aeromicrobium; species Aeromicrobium sp. UBA7512. The sequence continues at coordinate 643,528 of NZ_DLNK01000003.1, read as the reverse complement.
TTCGACTCGCTGGCGATCGCCCACGAGCTCGACCCGAAGGGGGCGGTTGCGCCGCTGCTGGAGAAGATCCCACCGACGGGACTGGTCTGCGATGCGTCCACCACCGCGACGCTGGTCGGCGAGACCCCGGCGACCGGCGCGAGCAAGCGCATGGCCACCACCCTCAACCGGGCGGGCGATGCGATCGCCGAGTCCGGGCCGAAGGTGCTGCTGGGCCTGGCTCTCGCGCCGGTCGCCATCGTCGCCGCCCCGCTCGCGCTGGCCGCCGCTGCCGTCGAAGGCATCGACCCGATCGTCTTCGGTGTCCTTCACGTCGACCCGGCCGGGAGTCTCGGGACGGCGCGCCCGACCCGCCTGCAGGCCCGTCGTGCCGGTGCCTGCCCGTCGTCCCCGCAGGCGTCCCTCTGGTACCCCCTGGCGGCCTGGAAGTGGTGACATGACCAACGACTTCCGCAGCCTCGATGCGCTCATCGGGCTGGCACCCGTCGGCGACATGCCGCCGCCTCTGCTCGGAGGTCAGCCGACGGGCCCGGCGTCGCCGCCCCCCGCGCAGCCCTCACCTGCGTCGCCCACGGCCCAGCCGTCTCCGCAGCCGACTCCGGCGGGTCCGACGCAGACCCGCTCGAGCCGCTCGCCGCGCCCGACCCGTCCGACGCGCACCCGACGACCCACCGCGGTCCGGCCGCCCTCGCACCGCGGCGTGGCGCGCGTGTCGGCGCCGTCGCCGGTGCGACCCCCGGCCCGCGTCGCGGGTGTCGCCCCGGTGACCCGGCCGTTGCTGTCGGCCGTGTCCGCTCCGACCGGGCGTCGAGGCGCCGAGCCGGTCTCGCCCCCGGTGACCGCGATCGCCTGGCTCCTGATGGTCCTCGCGGCCGGCAACGCCTACCTGCTGTTCCGGACCCATGGTGGGATCGGCACCGGTCTGCCGTTCGCCGGGGTGGTCGACTACGGTCCAGCGGTCACCACGCTGATCACCTGGGCGGGACATCCGGGCTGGCCGACGTGGCTCTCGGCGTTCGGTGCCGTCGGGCTGGCGCTGGCCGCTGTGCGTAGCCGGGGGCTCCGTGAGGTGGGTGGCGGGTCCGGAGCCACCATGTTCGTCAGCATCCTGTTTGCCCTCGCGGGCGTGGCCGGGTCGCTGGCCGCGCTCGTCGTGGTCGCATTCGCCGCCACTCTCGGCGTCGCCATCGTGGTCGCCCTCACCATCGTCGTCGTCGTGGGCATGGTCGCGCTCCTCGTCGGCCTGGCCTCGGCGTGAGCTTCCAAGGGTGGCGCGAGCCGTTCGATCCGGGATCGGTGACGGGGGTGTGACCGCCGGGGTCGCACCGACGAAGGAGGAACCCATGAACGACCTCTCCGACACGTTCGTCCGGCTGGGCGGAGGCGACGAGGCCGTACTCGAACGCGTGCCGTCGGCCCGGCCCGCGTTCATCCAGATCGCCATCGCCCTGCTGGTGACCGCCTCGATGGCGACCGCGTCGATGTGGTTCGCCCTGCACGATGCCCTCGACGCCCACTGGCTCGTGGCGACGCTGATCGCACCCTGCTGGGGGCTCGTCATCCTGGGGATGGACCGGACGCTCATGTTGCTCGGCATGGGCGGAGGCCGGGGCGCCACCATCGCATCGGTCGCGGGCCGCTTCACGGCCGCGGTGCTCATCGGCATCGTCGTTTCGACTCCTCTCACGCTGCGCATGTTCGCCTCCGACATCGACGCCGAACTCGCGGCGATGCGAGCCACCCAAAGCGAACTCAACAAGGCGTGGATCGCCGATTCCCAGGAGAAGCAGCAGGTCGCTGATCTCGAGCAGCAGGTCGACGACTGGGAGAACATCGCCGCCGGCGTCCTGCCCGCCTCCTTCGCCGACTCCGACTCGTCCGCGTTGGCCGACCAGGTCGCCCAGCTGAAGGAGCAGCTTCCCGACCTGGAGCACGCCGCCGACCAGGCCGCGATCCTCTACAACTGCGACACGTACGGCGGCGGGCGCGAAAAGCTCGACCATCCCGAGAAGTGCGCGGCCGTGCCCGGCACCAACGGCAATTCGGCGTTGTACAAGGCGCAGGCGGACGAGGCCGCACAGGCCGTTCTCGACGCCCAGACGAAGATCAACGCCCTGCAGAAGCGGCTCGAGGACGCCAACCGTGACCGGCTGGGTGCGCTCCAGGCGCAGGCCTCCGGCCAGCTCGAGACGCTTCGTCCCCAGCTCGCCGAAGCCCGTCGGGCGTTGACCGGCTTCGAGTCCGGCGTCGAGAATGCCAATACCGGGAACACCGGTCTGCTCGCCCAGCTCACCGCTCTCTGGGAGGCCGGCGAGCAGAGCACGCTCCTCATGGTGACCCACCTGCTGATCGCCCTGCTGTTCATCGTCATCGAGGTGCTGCCGGTGATGGCCAAGCTGCTGTGGCGCATCACTCCCGGCGGCAAGGACTACGAGGAAGTCGCCCGGAGCCTGGACGAGTACGGCGTCGCCGGTGCGCAGACCCGTCGCGCCGAGGCCCAGATCCAGGCCGAGACGGCCTACGAGGCCGCTCTCCTCGCCAAGGACGCGGAGCTCGACCGCATCCAGCTTGTCGCCGAACACGAGCAGGAGCTGGCCCGGCTCCAGCAGGCTGCGGAGCTCGACATCGAGCGGCATCGCGCCGACGCCATCGCCGCGATGGGCATCGCCGTGGACGCAGAGTTCGCTGCCCGCCGTCAGGCCGAACTGCGTCGCCGCGCCGAGGCGGCCTTCCGGTCCTGGGCCAGCCGCCCCACCCCGCGGGCCGCGGCGGACCACCTCCTCTTGACCGGCCCGACCCTCGGTCGCGCGCGCACGGGCGAGGGGCGAGGGCGTCGCAGGTGGGGTTGGCGCCGTGCCGTCAGCTGACCGCCTCGGGTCTCCTGGGCCGAATCGGGCACAGGAGCCGGCGCGGTGGGCGAGGATGACTCGCGTGCTGACCCGCAGGACGCCCCACCGCCCCCGTCTCGTCGTGGCGCTAACTGCGCTGCTGCTCGTCGTCGTCGGCGCCCCACGTGCGGTCGCCGCCGACCCCCACCTGGAACTCGGCGCGCTGGCTGTCGACCTGGCCGAGGAGTTCGAGGGCGCTCGACTGGTGCGCGACATGACCCTGACCGCGCACGACATCTCCCCGGGCGACAACGCGGCAGCGGAGATCAATCGAGCGCTCTACGTCGATGGCAGGGGTTGGCTGTACGAGCTCGACGGCAGGCAGCTCGGCGTCATCATCATCGAAGCCAGGACCCACGACGCCGCGACGGCCTTCGCGCAGGCCCAGGGCACCGGCACGTGGGAGGGACTGCCAGACAGCTTCCGCGGCGACCGGAGCAGTGACACCGGGCTCGACCTCGCCTACGCAGGTTCCGTGGGCCGTCTCGTGGCGACCGTCATCGTCCGAGGTCCCGAGGCCACGCCCGAGGCGAAGGCCCAGGCCGATGAGCTCGCCGAGCAGCTCTACCGCTCGCAGCGCGACCGACTTCCCCTGCTGGAGGATCTGTCGACGTCGGGGGCCTCCGCGATCGGCAGCGGGTTCGCCGTGTGGTGGGGCACGGTCTCGGCGCTCCTGATTCTCGGCGGTGTCCTGCTCGGCTGGCTGCTCAGCGTGGTGACCGACCGCGGGGCTCGTGAGTGGCTCCGCAACCGCAGGAGATCCCCCGGGAGACGTCACGGCGTCCAGGTGGATCTGACCCACGCCCTGGCACGCGCTCAACGACGCAGTGCCGTGATCCCCGTCGTCCGCGGGACGGCGCTGGCCGCGGTCCTGGGGGCGAGCCTGGCTGCCCCGTCGTTGCAGGTGTGGCAGTCGGCCGTCGTGGTGACGCTCTTCGTCGGCTGCTGGACTCTCGCCGAATCCTGGTGGCGGAGTCGTGGCGGCCGCTCCGACGTGGCACGTGGCGGGAGGGCCGTCCTCTACGTCGCGGCAGGAAGCGCAGCCTCGACGTTGGTGGTCGTGGCCGGCGTGTTCATGATGGCGTCGGCGGTGGCCGGGGTCGTGTCGGGACACGACGCCGTGACACCGTTCCTGATCATCGCCATGCTCGTCTTCGGGCTGGGCATCATGACGCGCAGTCGAGAGCCGGTCCGACTTGCGCGGCGGCTCCTGCAGCCGCTGGTACGACGCCAGGTCAGCTTGGATGCCAGGGCCCCGATCCTGCTCCTGCGGTCCTTCCAGGACGACGCCCTCGAGGTGCGTCCACCCGTGGCCCTGACCGGGGCCATCGACACCTTCGCCGGCGAGGTGCGGGTGCGCTTCGAGGAGGTCGTGGCGTGGGCGGCGTGGTTGTTTGGACCGCTGCGGACGTTCGGGCAACCCGGCACCGTGCTGCAGCCCCTGGGTGCCGCCCGCGACTACCACGCCGACGAGCACTGGGAGGAGGCGATCCGGGACCTCGCGGACGAGGCGCAGGCGTACATCCTGATCGCCGGGCGTTCACCCAGCCTGGTCTGGGAGATCGGTGAGCTCCGCGCGAATCGACGGCTCGCGAAGACGCTGATCGTGTTCCCGCCTGTCGACGACGGCGAGACATCGGAACGGTGCCGGGTCGTGGGCGACGCGCTGGGGCTCGATCGCTCGGTGCTCGCCACCGAGGAGTCTCGACGGCTGCTCGTCCTGGGTTTCGACGGGCACGGAACGCCGACGGTGCATGCCGCTGCGGGCCGGACCGCCGACGCCTACGTGGCGGCGGTGAGTGATGCCCTGGAGCGGGCGATCGCAGCCGAGCTGGCCGTCGGTGAGCCGGTCGCGTGGGCACGGGCCCACGTGGAACGAGCGCCCGACGGGCTCGTGCGGTTCGACCCGAACAGCACCTCACCGCGACGGACGGTGCTCTCGCGCGTCTGCGACGTCGTGCTGAACTTCGTCCCGGTCTAGCCGGCTGGCCCGGCTGGTGCCGGGATCGGTGGAGGAGGTGACACTCCGCGCCGGGCGGAGCGGGACAGGAGAACGACGATGTGCAACCCGACCATGTGGACGACTCGCTACCTCGACACCGCCACCGCGCGGCTCGGATGGGACCTCGAGGAAGCCCCTGACGGCGATCTCCTGGTCGTCACGCAGGCGGGCCGGTTCGTCATCGCCAACACAGCTCCGCATGACCCCGAGTTCCTCCACGTCTACGCCCTCTACGCAGCACCGTCCGAGGGCGACCGTGCTCAGTTGCTGGAGGTCGCCAACGAGGTGACCTTGCGGGCCAAGGGGGTCTCGGTCTCGCTGCTGCAGCGCACCACCAGCGTGGTCTTCGCCCACCAGGGCCTGGTCGGCGCGCCCGACAGCTTGCCGACCGCTGATCAGCTGGTGGCGGCGCTGCCGCGCGTTCAGCGGATGCTGTCCCACGCCGTGAGCCTGTGGTTCGAGAAGCTGGATGCGGCCGGCGATGCCGCCGTGCTGGCCGGTATCGAGGCGGCCACCCGGGCCGCGCACGCCGACGGTTCCGACGGCTGATCGTCAGCCGCGGGACGCAGCGGCCGGCCAGACGCGCAGCCAGGGCCGTCCGGAGGACTCACGGATCTCGACGATGTCGGCGGTCCCGCCAAGCCCTCCGGACGGTCCGCCGTCCCAGACGGCGACGAGCAGGTCGACGTGCTCGGCGATGTACCTCCCCGCATCGAAGAACGCCTGCTCACTCGGCAGGACGTGCGCGGGTGGGATGATCTCGGAGGCGGCGGACTGGGCAGCCCGGAATTGCCGGAGGTTGGCCTCGGGGATCGTCGACTCGATCTCCTCGCAGGGCGGTACGAACACCACCGAGCCGCCCGCCGCCAGCACCGACCAAGCGAAGATCTGGTCGGCGCCGGGTGCCAGGGACGTGTACCCCACGAGAGGTCCGGGAACGTCGGCGAGCCGGCCCGCGAGCTCGGCGGACACGGCGACGCGCGTCGCCGCCGTGAGTCCCATATGGCCGGTGACCCCGATGGTCGTCATGCGCTGCCCCGCGGGCCTGAGTCACGGTCGACCAGCTCGTCGAGCCGCTCCTGGAACTGTTGTCCGACCAGATCGGCGAGTCGCGTGCGCTGGTCGGGGTCCGGGAGCGTCGCGAGCGCGTCGAGCTGGCGGCGAGCGCTGATGCGAAGCGCGGACACCTGGCCTGACGTGCGGATCAGCGCTCGAACTGCGGCCTCGGCCTCCGCGTCGGGAAGGCCTGCCCACTGCTCGGCCCGCGCAAGCGCACGTTTGACGCTGTCGGCCGTGTTGAACTTTTGCCCAGCTGTCGGGCGGCGCCGGCGCCGGCGGTGGGGGGCCGGGGCGGCCTTTTCGGCCTCCAGAACAGCCTGGTACATCTTCCAGAAGTTCAGGCGCATGCTGACGCCGCGCAGGGATTCCTTGGTGCGGAAGGCCTCGCGCAGGCGGGGGCTCCACTCGAACAAGATGGCCGCGATCCGCTTGCCCGGATGCCCACGCAGTGCCGCCACGCTTTCGGCCAGGACCAGCTTCTGGTCCTGGGAGCCGATGAAGTACCACGTAAGGTCTTCCCGAGCGAACAACTGCACGTCCCTGATGATCGCGCGGTCCGCGCGGTCCGCGCCCTGCTGGGTGAGGACGTGGCTCCAGTTGTGCTTGTTGACGAAGGTCTTCCAAGCGGACTCCACCCCGTTGTCGGCGATGTAGCCGTAGGTCCGCCCATGGTTCTCCCGGACGGTGAAGCCGGCCAACGCGAACCACCGCACCAGCCGGTCCGCGACGTCCGGGCCCTTCCGGTGCCAGTCCTCGAACCGCGCGCCCAGCGGCAGCATTCGCGATGCTGCGTCTTGGGCGGCGGCCACCGATCGGTTCCACACCGGCTCGCGCGAATCGTGCCAACCGCTCTCGGCGAAGTCGATCTCTTGGCGGAACGGCTTGAAGAGGTTCTCGACGTCGATGAAGACAGCAGCGTCGCGAGGCGTGGGGTCGGCCTCACCCCGCCCGGTCGTAGTCGGGGGCAGTGCCGTCTCACTCATCGGCGTCATCCCAGGCGGCCCGTTCGGCGATGAACACGCGCGAGTTCGCGGCGTCGCGCCGCGACACGATGATCTCCTCCCGCCGGGCCCGGTCGGCGGCGGCCTCCGTGCGACCCTGCTCGCTGAGTCGCGGTCGTACGGCGTAGGCGGGGTCGAAGATGTCGATCCGAGGGTCGGAGTCCGGGATGGTGGGCCAGCGGTGGGTTCCCACGAAGGCGCGCCAGCCGGCGTCGTACCAGAGGCTGAACACCTCGGGGACGGCGCTGAGGTAGACCCGCGCGAGCAACGGAGTGTCCGAGTCCTGCGGGTGTTGGGGAGCGGCAGCGACGCGAATCGTCAGGGTCGCGCCGCCGCTCCCGTCTGCAATGAGCTGCCACGTCACGTTCCCGGCGCGTGCTGCGACGGTGCGAGGGCCTACCTGGAGTTCGTCCACCGTCGTGACGCCACGGCGCAGGACGTCGGAGATGGCGGTTCCGCTCTGCCCTCTGGAGGCGAGGGTGAGCTCGGTCCGGGTCGCGGCGAGACCCTCGACAAACTGGTCCCAAAGGTCGGCGACCAGCGAGTCCCACTGCACGGCGCCCATCGCGTCGTCGACGGCACTGTTCTCGGACTCGATGGTCGCGAGGAGCGTCGCGCACTCGTGGTATCCGAGAACCGTGTCCTCGACGAGGTCGACGGTGGCCCGTAAGGCGGACTCCAGCACGCCGAGGTCGAGTTCGGCGCCCTTACCCGCCATGGACCGTAACGCCTGAACCTGGCTCGTGAGGAATTCGGTATGGGGCGCCAGGAGCGCCTCGATAGCGTCGGTGGCGACGAACACCGCCTCCGCGACCCAAGCGTTGGCGGCGATCTCGATCTCGAGGATGCGTTCATCGATGTCGGGGATCGCCGGTGCGCCGGATGGCCACCACCGATGCAGCCAGAAGCCGACGGCGAGGCGTTCGACGGCGTCGGTCAAGGCACCGCGAGCAACTGCCACCCTCACCGGCTCGGCATGCTCAGCCTCGTCGACCAAGGCCTCCACGGCTTCGGCGACGACGGTGCCGTAGACACCCGCGAGCCACGCCTGAGCCACGAAAGAGTCGTGGAGGATCGCGTGAGGTGCCTGCTCCGGTCGGGTGACGTCGACGAACAGCACGCCGCCGGCGGCCGGAATGGACGCGGTATCCACCGGGGCGGGCCGGGGCGTGGGTGGTGAGATGGTGACCAACTCATCCTCGCCGAGCCGAATCGAGACCTCGCCCCTTGTCTCGGGTTGCGCACTCATGTCAATCTCCATCTGTCTTCACGGTCTTTGTCTCCGTGTGTTTACCGATCCCGGCCGGCACCTATCGCGCTGGCGCATGCTGGTCGAGCCAGTCGGCGACCGCCCGCAGGGGGAGTCGGCTCCCGGCTGTCTCGCACCAGCGTGTCCACGTCGCCCGGGTGTCCTCGTCGTTGAGGTCGAAGCCGCTGAAGAACGCTGCGAACGTCTCCTGGTCGATTCCGACCTTTTCGCGGATGGTGGACAACTCGATCGACAGGAGCACGGTGTCGCCGGCGGCGTACTCGGCCATTCCTGCCGATCCCCGGCGGGGTGTGTCGCTGTGCGCTTCGAGAGGTCTCTCAAGGGGCGCGGTCGCGGACGCATGGTCGAGCCGCTCCGTGAGCGTTCGTGCGATGCCACTGAGGAGACTCCACGCGGTGTCGGGGGAGGAGTAGTCGTTGGAGCGGCGCACCTCGTGGTTGTGAACGCGCTTCCAGAGCAGTCGCAGGTACGGCGCGGTGAGGTCTCCGCCCTGGCGCGCGATGACTCCCGGCAGGCCTGCGGTGGCATACCTTTCGCGGCGGGCACGTCGCCACCGGCGAATGATGGTGTGAGCTTGGCGGGTCAGATGGGGCATGCGCTTCACGTACTCCCGGTACGCCGAGGACGACTCGTCACGATCGGTGTCGAGATCAAAGGCGAGCAGGCTGCCCAGTGCCACGACCGTGCGCGAGATCGGATCCTTGAGGCCGAGCGGCTGCACTGCTCGCTCGCACTCCTCCTCGAGGAGCTCGAAGACGCTCGGCAGGCCCCTCCGGTTCTCCCGGGAGGTGTTGAGGGCCATTGTCAGCCGATCCTCGACGCTGGTGTCGAGGTGAAGGGTGGTGAGCTCCTCGGCGGTGGCCGATGCCTCCGAGGCGCTGCGAAGCACGGGTGGGGGAGGCGGGGACGTATGGGAGAGTCCCAGTGCGGCCGCGCGGCCGCCCAATGCGGTGGTGTCGATGGCACGGGCCGCGTCCCAACGGGAGAGTGTCGCGTCCGTCAGTGTCCGGGGCGGCGCATCCGGAGCCTCGCCGACGAATCTGGTGGCGAGGTCGGGGTCGTTCAGGAAGCCCGCGAGGGCCTCCCAACCGGTAGGGCTCCTTCCGGCGGGTGTGCCGCCGCTGACGGACGTGGCGTGTGCGGTGGCGGCGGCCTGCTCGAGATGGTCCTCCAGCTTCCTGACCGCCTCCGATTCACGCAACAGCGCGGTCACGCCGGCGATGCTCGGGAGCTGGTCGAGTTCGCACAGGAGCGCGTGCGCCAGCTCGGGGGTCATCGTGTCGTTGAGCCGAGCCCACTCGTAGCAGAGACGCAGGAGCGCCTCCCGCTTGTCCCGGACGCCCAAGGACTCCGCGGTGACGAGAGGATCGACGACCGTCACGAACGCCGCTGTTCGCCGCAGCAGCGGCGCCTGGACCTCCACGGCGTCCAGAATCCGGCGGGCGTCCGGTTCCCCGATCGGCGTGAACGCCTTGACGTACTTCAAACCACGGTGTTGCGCAGGCACCTTCAGCGCCGGGTCGAGGTCGCGATCGAATACCGCAGGAAAGAGCGACCGCACGGCGCGTGGGGAGGGGGTAAAGGCGACGCGGGCTCCCGCGGTCCGCGTGGAGAGGATCCGATGGACCTCGCTATACGGGCCTCCGATCCCGGTCCAGGCTTCTCGCCAGACGTCGACCAGTCGTGGCATGCTCACTCCTCCGGGAGGAGGCCGGCTTTCGCCAGCCGCCAGTAGTAGCGTCCGAGTTCCGTGAGCCAGACGTTGCTCTTCGCTGGATTCGGTTCCATGGCCAGGAACCAGAAGTCACGGTCGTCCTGCGTCTTGAGGAGGTTGGCGTTCCGGTACGCCTTCAGGTGGTCGTTCTCGATCTGCTTCCTGCTGCCGGTGAAGGGCTGGCGCTTCTCGTCGTGACGGTTGTTCGCCCCGTAGTCCTCGTCGTCCGGGGCGGTCAGGTACGCGGTGTCGTGAGGATCGTCGAGACGTGACTGCGCGAGGCCCTCGTGAGAAGGAGTCAACGTCACGCGGGAACTCGCCTTGCGGAAGATCGTGTGGAGCTGTCGCAAGCTGGCGAGGGGAACGCGAGGCTCGACCTTGCGGATGAGCGGCGGCTCCACGACGTGCGACTTGAAGGTGGGGGTCTGGTCGACGTCGCCCATCGCGCTCGAGGCATACGCGTACAGGCCCATGGGAGTGATGTTGCCGAGCAGGTCCGCAGCGGCTCCCTCAAGCCCACCGCGTAGCTGTTGGGAGAAGAGTCCGCCCCGCCGCGGATCTTCCTTGGCCAGCTCGCCCGAACGCGTCGCGCTCAGGATCGAGACATTCTCCAACAGGAGAGCCTGGCGCGGGACGAACGGATTGGCGCCGAGTGCTCCCGACATGCAGCAGTCGAGAATGATGGTGACGGTCCGATTCGGCGAACGCAGCCCTTCAACCAGCTCCATGAGATCGCCGAAGGAGTAGGAGTCGCCGTCAAAGGCCTGCAGCTTGACCAGCGTCCTGGTGTGTTGGACAGCATGACCGGAGAAGTAGAAGAGGAGATCGACCCGGGAGTCGGGGTCGAACCGGCTCTCGTCGAAGAAGGTCCCGATGGCCCGGTTGAGTTGTCGGACGGTGACCCGGTGACCGGCGGGACTCTCTACGCCGTCGACGAGGAGTGACTCCTCGTCGAGGTGCCAGACGACCTCGCCTGCGACATCTCCGTCGCTTCCCTGGAGGAGCTGAGCGATCTTGGTCGCATCGGTGATCGCCCCGGGCAGTGTAGGAAGGTCCGAGTAGTCGCCGATTCCCACGACGAGCGCTTGTTTCATCGGTTGCACTGACCGTCCCCTCGGGTGTGGAGTCTCGCGGGCAGGTTACTTGATCGGCAACCTCCCATGCGGGGAATCTCGAATCCCGTCGGCTCGCGATGTGGAGGACACGGGATCGGTGAGGTGAGCGAACCGGCTGCCACCCGGGCAGCCGGCACACGAAGGAGAACCCCATGAGCCACAAGTGCCCCGAGTGCGGATACGTGATGCGGTACGTCAAGGACCTCAACGCCACCGGCAAGAAGCTCTACGAGTGCCAGGACAACACGTGCCGGCACTTTCGGAAGACCGGCTGGCGATTCCAGTTCAGCTCCTGAGCGGCTGCCGTCCTTTCGGTTGGCATCGATCGAAAGGGCGGCAGTGCGTCCGCCGGTGAGTGCCCGTGACTCGCCCGTCGCCCGGGGCGCCGACCCCTCGGAGGAAGGCTGACGACCCGAGACTTCCCGCCGCCGTAGCTCTCGACCGAGGGTCTGAGTTGACCTGGTCGCCGATCTCCAAGGCTGCACTGAAGCATGTCTGTATGAGGACCTACTTCTTCGGCGTACATGGCCGCAGTGGAACTCCTCACCTCGCGCGCTGGGTGACCCGATCGGACGTACCGCTTGAGTCGTGCATTGGTACGTACTGAAACGCCCCGGGTTTCTTGGCGGCGCGGTTATTTGGAACCAGCCCCGATCGGGACGGTTGTCTCAGGGTAGTGCCGGGCGGTGATACCGGCCCAGTGGTTGGCCTCGAACTCCGCGGGCGGGATCAGCCCGATGGGCGCGCAAGAGCGGGGTTACGGACGGAGCGGACCAGCGGCACCAAACCCGGGGCGCTTCACGCAGACGAACTCTAGGATGAGTCGGTGCTGAAACGAGTTCTACTTTCGACTCCTGCTCGCCCGCGTCGGATGGCTATCGCTCGCAGGGCTGCAGTGCTGGCTTCGCTTGCGATGTTGGTCTCCACCCTCACCGCTTGTGGGCCGACCATCACCATGCCCAACGTTGTCGGCATGCGATTGGACGATGCACACCGTGCGCTGGAAAAGCTGGATGTGGATGAGTTCGAGGATGTCGACGTCCTAGGGAAGGAAGACACCATCTTCTTGGACCGTAACTGGGTCGTCGTGTCGCAGAACCCAGCTGCCGGGACTGCCAAGGTGGATACGGGTACGAAAGTCGAGCTGTCAGTCGGCAACCAAGACGACAAGGAAGTCCTCGATCGCATTCCGTCTGATTCGCCCTTCGCTCTCGAGCAGTCCGAGAAGGCCGCTGAGAGGGAGAAAGATGCCGCTGAGAAGGAGAAGTTGGCTCAGGAAGAGGCCAAACAGAAGGCCAAAGACGCTCGAGCGGCCAAGAAGAAGTTAAGGCACGATGCACAGGCATACGCGAAAAAAATCGATCGAGTTCTCGGCGAGTCGGTGCCGGGCCTAGTCAACCTGTACGTCGGCAACGCCGACAAGGTCCACGCGAGCGGCGGTGGGCCAGTGGTCGCTGCACAGAACGCGATCGCGGCTAGGGACGCCTTCGATCGACTACTCAGCTCCTTCAACACCAAGGAAATCGGCCCTCCAGACTCACTTGACAGCATCAAGCAGTTGGATGGAGTAGCCGATCGCATGAGGGACGCCATGGCCGGATTCGCCGAGGCGAGTAGGCATCTCATCACAGCGATCGATACAGGAGCTCCGTCCGCATTTGCGAATGAACTTTCCGCGCGTGAGCGCGCGATCCAGGAATGGAATCGAGCAATGCGCGACATTTATGGCGCAGCCGATAGAAAGCCCACGTTGATCCCAGCGGAGTAGAGCCTGCTGCACCGACTGGTTGAATCGCCCCGGGTCTGATGGAGGCTCTCAATCCATGGAGGATGAGAGTTATGGCAGCACCGAGGAAGTACCCCGACGAGTTGCGTGAGCGTGCCACGAGGATGGCGGTCGAGCTCCGGGCGGATCCGGAGACGAAGTCGGGTGCGATCACCCGAGTGGCTGAACAGCTCGGCATGCATCCAGAGACGTTGAGGAACTGGGTCCGCCAGGCCGAGATCGACGGTGGGGTCCGGCCGGGCACCACGACTGGCGATGCGCAGCGGCTGGCCGAGTTGGAGCGGGAGAACCGCGAGTTGCGACGGGCTAATCACATTTTGAGGACGGCGTCGGCTTTCTTCGCGGCGGAGCTCGACCGCCCCACCAGCAGGTAGTGGCCTACCTCGACGCCCATCGCCACGACGTGGTCGATGGGCGCGAGGTCGGGGTCGAGCCGATCTGCGCCGTGCTGAAGAACGCCGGCGTCCAGATCGCCCCGAGTGGCTACTACGCGGCCAAGATCAGGCCGCTCTCGCAGCGCTCGGTGCGTGATGCCGAGCTGGTTGAGGACATCAAGGTCGTGCACCGGGCCAACCTGGGCGTCTACGGCGCCAGGAAGGTCCACGCCGCGCTGAACCGTGAGGGAATCACGGTTGCTCGGTGCACCGTCGAGCGGCTGATGCGCGCCGAGGGTCTGCGCGGGATCAGGCGGGAGAAGTCCCGCAAGACCACGATCGGTGACGGTGCTGAGACCGAACGGCCGGAGGATCTGGTGAGCCGCAAGTTCGTCGCTGCGGCACCGAACCAGTTGTGGGTCGCCGATCTGACCTACGTCCGCACGCACGCCGGCTGGACCTACGCAGCGTTCGTGATCGACGTGTTCAGCAGGAAGGTCGTGGGCTGGCAGGTCTCGACATCGCTGCGCACCGACCTGGCCCTGGACGCCCTCGACATGGGCCTTTGGGAACGGCAGCGGACCGGCCAGAGCGTCGGCGGGCTGACCCATCATTCCGATCGTGGAGTCCAATACCGCGCGATCCGCTACACCGAACGTCTCGCCGAAGCCGACGCCGTCGCCTCCGTCGGCAGCAAAGGCGACAGCTACGACAACGCGATGGCCGAGGCGTTCAACTCGCTGTTCAAGGCCGAGTGCATTCGCAACCCGATCATGCGTCCCAAGGGCGGCTGGAAGTCGGTCGGCGACGTCGAGCTCGCCGTCGCCGAATACGTCGACTGGTTCAACCACAGGCGCCTGCACGGCGAACTACGGCAGGTCCCACCCGCCGAGTTCGAAGCGAACCACTGGTCGCTCCAGGGCATCACGCACTACGTTGAAACCCCGACCCCAGCAGGGGCCGGAACCAAGTAACCGAGCCTCCACGAAACCCGGGGCGATTCACGTTGACGCGTGCGAACCAGTACGGGTGGCAAGTACGTCGGGCAATCGTCGAACGTCGGAAAGCGCTTGTCTCAACACGCCAAGTCCGGGAAGGTAACCAAGAGTCAGGCGAGAACCGCGCTCGGGTTAAGCGTGTTCGAGGCGGGAAGACACAGCGGGAAGTGCGCGAGCAAATTGAGATCAACAGGCGTGGCGGGATCAGAAAGCTCGATAACAAGGTGAATCCGATCGGGAAGAACCGCCAGCATCTGCTTCCTGGTCGTCACAGGAGATGACATGACGCTCCGCATCAAAGGCCGGGTGCCGCTTCGGCTTGCTTCGCGCTCTCGCTTCGCCAAGAAACTGGATGTCGAGATCTTGGCGATGCCGGAAGAGATGGATTCGTTGGCCTTCCTTGAGCCAGTTATCGACCGGTTGCGGAGCTTACTTGTCACAGATTCCAGGTGCCGGGACCTCTCCGTTCTTGCGCAGGCGGAAGCGATCGAATCAATCGACGTGATTCAGGCTCGCCCCCGATTTCCAGTCCAACTCGGTGCGCTGCCGGCACTCACCTCATTTGCTGGTCAAAGCCGAAGCGAATGGAGCAGCGTGCTGGGAGCTCCCAAGCTCGCTGACCTTTTTATTGACCACCCAACGGCCGAGTGCGTAGAGGCTTTGCCGACTCGATTGAAGCGGCTGACACTCGCTAGTGCCGCAGCAGTGTCGTCGATCCCAGCCCTGCCTGAACTTCAGAATCTGCACGTTCACGGCGCCAAGGAGTTCCATGTCGACAGTATTCGTACCCCGCTGTTGGATTCCCTTACGCTCGAATCAGTCTCTGCGACAGGTGATTTTGACGATTGGGTCCTTGGGAAAGAGCTCCAGAAGGTGGTCCTCGAGAACTGCGGGCGAGTTGATGGATTACGTAAGCTCGCCCACTCTTCCGCGAGTGTTCGCATCATAGGGCCGGCGTATCCAGCGCCTCGCGAAGTTCTGCGTGCGCTGGCTTCCGAATCGCGGGGCCGGTGGTTCTTGCCGCCTGCAATCACGGAATGAGTAGCTTCCGATCATGGGTATCTGGTCATATTCTCCGTTTGGTAATGATTACGCGGCCGACTTCGCGTTCGAACTCGACGACGCAGCATCGGTGATGGAGGTCGAGCGACTATTGAGCGCGGCTTGCGTTGGTGCAGAACTGCCTCGATCGGTTGCGAGCACTGGTCTTGCTCCCGCCTGCGTGGGTTACGCAGCTGCGAGCCTGATCCTTGCCGCCCGATCACCTCATTGCCTTGGTGAAGAGGATCGTAGTTACCGGCCGGCTCGCTGGTACCCACCTCTAGTCTTCGAGCACGAGGAAGAACTCCGGCAAAGAGCGCGCGGTGTGGAACTAGTCCTGCGACAGTGGGCCACATCGGAAGTGCTCGATTCGGACGAATTGCATGTCATTCGCGAGTACCTACACAGGCTCGGACGCCTGCGCGAATGCACGGAATCGGCCTAACCTGGAATCGAGTTGTCGACTCGAATCGGTGGCGTGTGGGACTTCAGAGAAGATCGGGCCTCCAGCACCGAGCCGTTGTTGGACGATCATCACCTACAACTCCGATGGCACGCGGGTTGAGTCGACCACCGGTCCGACCCGGACGGTCATGCTGAAGAACGGTGACGTGATCGGCGCGCGGGATGGTTCCCCGAGGACGCGGCGCGCCAGGATGTGCCCGATCGACTGTTGCGCGACGAGGAGGTCATTGCTCGCGTGAGTGGAACGATGGGGCGCTCTTGTCGTACGGAAGTTCATCACCACGCGCTGAGTGTGGATTGGGTAGCGCTGCTCTGACCCATGCACCGCGCATAGAACCCTTCGTAAGCATGGCGAGCCATTCGGCGGAGCCCGATTCGGGGGTCAGGTCAGGCGGTCTGGACTGTGTGTCCGGCGGTCGCGGGCTCACGCAGGACGTGCAGAGTGCCGCGCTGCAGCTCGCGCTGTGCGGCTTCGACGAGGCGGGCTCGGGAGCGGGTGACGCGGCGTCTGGCGGCGTCGTTGGACAGTCCGGTGGCGGCACACGCGGCTCGGATGTTCATCACGTGATCGTTCGTGCCGAGGGCAGTCAACAGGAGCGTGGCGTCGGTGTGGTCCAAGATCTCGTTGCGTCGTGCCCACGCGACGAGCGCCTCGAGGTCGAGGAGGTCCTCGAGGCCGCCGGTGTGGGGTTCGCTGCGCTGCCCCGCCACGGAGGTCAGGACCACTTCCTCGACTGGGACCTCGTCGGGTTGGCGCTGGACGCGGCTCTTGATGCGGGTGACGGCGTTGAGCGTGTCCAGCACGATGCGTCCTCCCACACTCCTGTCACCGCGGCCGGTGGGGTAGGAGCTGATGATGGCCCAGAACTCGGTGATAACCAGCTGGAGCCTGTCGCGCTGGCTGTCCGCGCCTGGTGACGCCTTCATGCGCCAGAGGTTGGGCATGAACTCCTGGAGCAGGATGCGACCGGCGAGGGCCTGGCCGTTCTGGAACTGGTGCAAGAGGGCCAGCGTGAGCTCGTTCGCTGCCGCGGTGTCGGAGGTGTCGATCGCGTCGACGATGTCGCAGGGTCGGGTGCCGTCACCGAGGGCCGGGATGTTCCAACGGTTGATCACCGCGGCGCTGCTGGAGGTCGCGTTGAGATCGATCCACTCCCGCAGGAGGTCGGCGATCTCCGGGAGGCCTCCGGCCGGCCTACGTGCAGGCGCGGGGAGAGTCGATGAATGACCCAATTCAGGCGCGACTCGTTGATCTCATCACGAACGGCCTCCCGGCGAACTCATCTGAAGATCCCGAGATCCACCCGGATCTCAACGGCGGCTCACAAGGGGCAGGTGCGGGCACTTCGCCTCAGGTGGTGCTGATGGCTGGCGCGAGCCCCTTCGTGAGCAGGACTGTGAAGTATCGCCACTGGGAGGCTCGAAGTGGCGGGTGTGGATGCAAG
Organism: Aeromicrobium sp. UBA7512; assembly: GCF_002476985.1. NCBI lineage: Bacteria > Bacillati > Actinomycetota > Actinomycetes > Propionibacteriales > Nocardioidaceae > Aeromicrobium > Aeromicrobium sp. UBA7512. Next base: position 626,370 of record NZ_DLNK01000003.1, on the reverse strand, counting down.
CGCGCCGCGGCGAAAACTGAGGTCAAGCTGCTGAGCATGACAACCAGCGGAGAACTCTCACTCGATGCCTCAGTACGCGTCCTCAAGGGGCCCGGAATCCAGGTCAAGGAGGGACGCTGCCGCCTCCGACGACAGAACTGGGGTGCGGACACGACTGTCTCTACTTGGTCGTACTGCGACTGGCTGAACACGCTCGGCTACCCAACGATGACTATCAACATACCCACGGATATGAAGAGATTCGGAGGAATCCGCAACGAGAGCTATCACAACGACATTCACCTTCGCATCGACCCGGCCGGGGTGAAGTATGAAGCCAAGGACTTTTCGTTCCGTGGCGCGACCTTTAAGTACGATGCCAACGGGCAAGATCCGGTGTTCTGACAATGAATCGAGACCGAATGCACAACCAGCGACAGACGAGGATCGACGTCTACACAGCAATGCTTTCAGCGCTCGACCGTTGGGCGGAGGTTAGTTCAGTCGTTGAGCAAGCTGGGTCCGAGGAGTCGGCAGAGAGGTTGTTGTGTGAATTGCTCGACATTACCCAGACAGCAGCCGAGGTGGTCCTCTCGATGCCACTCAGGAGTCTCGCGAATCGCACGAGACTCGAAGAAAGCTTGGCGTATGCCGTTAACGCCCCAGAGGGGCCGTAGCTAGTCTCGCTCTCTGGTCTTGAGGGCGCGCCTCCGTTGAGGGGCGCGCCCTCCGGGGCCACCCACCGGCGAAGCCCGGACTCGGCAATCCCCAAATTCCTCGCAATCTGCGCGATCGGCTTCTCCCGCAACCGGGCAAGCTCAACCGCCCGACGACGAAACTCCGGATCCTTCGTCGGTGCTGGCATAGCGGACTCCTCTCCGAGACGATCATCGCCTCAGACTCGGTGTCCGGGAAACCGGTTACAGGTCAGTACTACCTGTCGCTGTTGTCTGCGCTGGCGAGACAGGAACCGTTTGCGGACGACCCGACGAAGGTAGAGCGTGCGCTGTTTCAGCGCCAGCGCGCTGCCCAATGATCCGGCTCAGCGCAACATGTGACCCGCTGTGTTTGTAGCGCGATCGCGCGTTCTTGCACTCATCCTTCCTGGTCGTGATCGAACTCGACCTTGGATTCGACGATGTCAACCCGCGTTGGTGGGGATCTCCAGGGCGGCGCGGTGACGAGTCGGGTAAGGCGGCTGAGGCGGCGCTCGAGAGCGCTGTGCCGGCTGTGACGGCGGTAGGACCGATTGATGGGCATCCGGATCACATCTCGGGTGCTGACCGGTCGGACGGGCCCTGAGGCGCTTGCAGAGCACGCGCCAAGTCTCGGGCCATCTCGTTGACGTCGTGCAGACGCGCTGTCTGCGCCTCCCACTCGCCCGGATTCATGCCGGCGGTCAGCGTGGCGGTCATGAGTCGGGCCATCGGATATTCCTGTGCGTTGGGGACCTGCTCGAGAGCGCACCACGCTTTGGCTCCGTCGCCGCCGATCCAGCTGGCGAAGCTCAGCAGGGTCGCAGGTGCCGCTCGCACGTCATCGGGAGCCCGCCGGGTGAGGTTGGTCCACAGCGCCACGTGTGACTGAGCCGTCCTTCGGTTGATGCTCTCCCAGACGTCGTCGCGAACCGGGACAGATGTGACCGCCAGGAGCATCCGGGCGGCGTCGAGATCATTGAGCTTGTTGCCGTCGGCATGGACCCGGTACAAGCGCTCGATTGCCCATGCGTGCTCGGCCGGAGGATTGCTCGCCGCGGAGGCCGTCCGTGCCGCCGGGATGAGACGCGCGATCGGATCTCGGTCACCGACGAGTGAGGCGGCCATGGCGCTGCGGCTGGCGATGGGGAGCGCGTGCCCGGCGGCGACCATCTGTGCGTCGATCCGGGTGCGCGCTGCTTCGGTGCGCTGGCCGGACTCGTGACTCTCGAGGTCGTACCACTGGTTGTCGTCGGCCCACAGCCGAAGCGGGGACGAGACGTCTATGGATTCCAGCCGGCTCCGCAAGTCCTCACTCGCGCTCTCAGCGTTGGACCGGTCTGTCGTGAGGCAGATGATCGCAACCGAGGAGCCTGGCCGCGCGTGACGTCCGAAGGGGACCTTCAGGGACTCCCACACGTCGTCGCGTGCCACCTGTGACGTCGGCAGGTCGACGCGCGCACCCGAGGCAACCCCGGCGCGAACGGATACAGCACCAGCGATTCGTGCGGCGTGAAGCCGAACATGTGCGGCACTGCCGCCAGCAGTTCGTCGTGCGAACTGACCGTGATCCTCATCGTCGGCCTCCTGCTCAACCCGAGACGGTACGTCTCCTGTCGAACAGGTGTGTTCGTGTGGTCTGCGCCGATTACCGGCGTGCCCGGGGGAGCACCTCACAAGGGAGCCCTCGCGAGGCCAGGTCTGGTCGTCAAGTGACCAAGGACACGCGTCCGGCCTACTGCGAGATCCCGCAATCACGACGTGACGGAGTTCCACGATGGCCACGACGAAGAAGAAGCTGCCGGTGTACGTGAGCTTGGAAGAAGCCGCGGGAGATCCTCTCGGTCTCCACCAAGACCGTCCGCAGGCGGATCAGTGACGGACGGTCCCGGCTTACCACTGCGGCCGGCCAGATCCGGATCCGCTTGGAAGACCTCGAAGCCGCCCTCCGCCGCATCCCGGCGATCAACTGGTGAGAATCAAAATCGGTCAGACCGGGACAGGTCCTGCCCCACGTGTGCCCGTTCGAATCAGTCTCCCGGCGATGTCCCGTGCTTTCAGCACTTCTATTCGAAGTGTTCTAGGCCTCAGACAAACTCGACTCGTAAGTCCAGGCTCCGGCGGAGCTGTCGTGTCACCAGTCCGCCAGGAACTCGTCAGCGCCGGCGTAGTCCGTGTAGAACTTCGTCCCATCGGCGCGGGTGCAGAGCATGTCGTTGTCCCAATTGTCGTCGAATGAGGTGACGTCCGCGCAGGTGCCTTCAGCTTGGGAGGATTCCTCGCGCCACGACCGCTCCTGCTCTGCGCGCTCGCGCTCGCCTTCTTCCCACTGTCGCTCGACTTCAATGTCGGTCAACGGGGCGGACCCGGTCGGGCGGGGACATTCAGGCAGTCGCCTGTCGGCGTCGTCCGAATACGTGCCGAAGTGACAGGTCGGGCCTGGCGGGTCCGGCGGGTACATGACATCGCTGATCGAGCTGCATCCGCTTGCCAAGGCCAGCAACACCAGCACCGCAGCCAGTATCCGTCGGTTCACCCCGCGAGACTAACGAGAATACGAGGTGCTCAGGTGCCTTTCCCACGTTTCGTTAGAGGCCCGCACGAGAGGGCTCGATAGCAGATGCGTCCTAAGCCGATCCTAGTGTTTGCGGTTCACAGCGACCCAACGCATCGACCTCGTCAATCGTGTTCGCGTCTGACTACTCATGCGACAGTCAGCACCGATCAGCCAGCAACCTCTGCAGCGCGTTCTCACGCGGTCCTGCGTGCCCACCACGCAGCGACGCTCATAAGCGGGTGTCGCGTTGATCAGGCCGACCGGATCCGCCCAGTAGGTCTTCGAGCGCAGCTGCCGCGCGGCTCTGCGCGTCGTGGAGAAGATGCGCGTATGTGTTCAAGGTGACCTGTGCGCTGGCGTGGCCCAGTCGTTCCTGGACGACCTTCACCGACTGGACGGCCTCGAACAGCAGCGACGCATGGGTGTGGCGCAGCTCGTGCACGTTCAGTGTCGGAAGGTCGTGCGTCGGGTGAGCGTCGCGATAGAGCTTCTGGACTCTCAGGAAGGCCGAGTGCAGGCCCGACTGGGTCGCCGCACGTCCCGGTCGGGACGGGAACACCGGGTCACCGCTGCGGAGGCCGTGCAGGGGTGTCACGTTGCCGTCGCCAGTGAGCAGGCCGGGCAGTTCGCGGCGCCACGCTTGGAGCAGGTGCTCGCACGTGGCATCGAAGGTGATCGTGCGAGGCCGTCCGCACTTCACCGGGCCAATGACGTAGCGCTCCCCCGCGGGGAGGGTCTCGTCGTAGTGGAGGGCGCGTTCGATCCGCAGTTGCCTCTTGGTGAAGTCGATGTCGCCCCACCGCAGACCGAGCAACTCGCCCGATCGCATGCCGGTCCGCGCGAGGAGCACCCACTCGGTGGCGCGAGCCTCGTCCTCGGCCAGCGCCCAGGCGCAGAATCGGGTCAGCTGCTCGACGTTCCAGATCACGAACGGCTTGACGCGTTTGGCTGTTTCGCCCTTGGGACGTCCCGCGTGTTTGGAGTTCGCGGGGTTCTTGACGATCAGGCCTTCGTCGAGAGCCGCGAGGAAGATCGTGTTAACCCAGTTTGCGTATCTGGCGACGGTCGAGGTCGCGAGCCCCTTGCGGGGGCGTTTCGGCGAGGGCGGTTGCTTCGTGCCGCGCTCCAGGCCGCGGTACGCCGCAGCGAGATCGGTGGGACGGATGTCGGTCAGCTGCAGGTGGCCAATGTACGGATCCATCGCGTCGATGACCCGCTGGATGTACATCCGGGTGCCGTTGCCGACGGAGTGCCCGTCGAGCCACCGTCGCGCATATGGGCTGAAGGTGTCGCGGCCGACGGCCTGGGGGATCTTGCGGATCACGTCGGCGCGCACCAAGGTGAGGGCCTCGTCGGCGTCCTCGTAGCTGGCGAACCCGGCGCAGGTGTGGGTGCGGGTGCCGGCCTCGGGGTGGCCCGGTTCGACGGGGACCTGTATTTCGTAGCGCCACCGCGGACCGGACTTGGTCGGGTACGTGCTGATGGAGCCGGTGCCCTTCTCGCGTCGCGGGCGAGCGGAGGTCGGCTTGGCGCGCGGGCTCATGAGGAGACTTCCGAAGATGGTCGACTCGTCGGGTCGACGCCGAAGGCGGCGAGGAAGGGGCGCCGGGGGATGAGGAGCCGACGGCCGAGGCGGACGACGCTGATCGTGCCGTCCTCGATGGCCCGGTCGATGGTGCGCGGGTCGACGTCGAGCAAGGTGGCGACCTCGGTGCGGTTCAGCACCTCGCGGTCGGTGTCCAGGAGTTCGGCCCAGGTGCGGATCGGGGCTGCGATGGTGTGGTTCGTCATACCCGACAGGTGCGCGCCGGGACCCTTCCTGCGGTGCTGAAAGCACCTGGACGCGGGACGTGCGCCACGCCGGATTTCTATGCCGTGGGGCCCCGATCTAGGGTGGATAGTCGCATGGATAGTCGCATCGGACGGTTTTGAAGCCATGTTGAGTGCCGCCAATTCTCGAGAAACTGCAGGTCAGAGCATGAATGCGCCCTGGAAGCACCCGAAAGCCGTCCTATGGGACATGGACGGCACGATCGTCGACACCGAGCCGCTGTGGATCAACGGCGAGTACGAGCTCGCCGCGCAGCACGACGCCGTGTGGACCGAGGAGGACGCGCTCACGCTCGTGGGCAGCGACCTGCGCGAGGCGGCCGTCTACATCAAGCGGCGCATCGGGACCGACATGGCGCCCGAGGAGATCACCGACTGGCTCGGCGGGCGGGTCGCGGCCGGCCTGCGCGAGAAGCAGGACTGGCGGCCGGGCGCCGTCGAGCTGATCACCGCGCTGCGCGAGGCCGGTGTGCCCCAGGCGCTCGTCACCATGTCGTACGCCTACATCGCCGAGCCGGTCGTCGAGGCCCTCGGGTTCGACGCCGTCGTCACGGGGGACAGCGTCACCCACGGCAAGCCGCACCCCGAGCCCTACCTGACGGCCGCGCGGCTGCTCGGCGTGGAGGCCGCCGACTGCGTCGCGATCGAGGACTCGCGCACGGGTGCCGCATCCGCGAACGCGGCCGGCTGCCACGTCGTGGCCGTGCCGCACGCCGTGAACGTGCCGGAGGCGCCCCGCCGCACGATCGTCACCAGCCTCACCCACCTCAGCGTGGCCGACCTGGCCCGGCTCGCCGACCGCGGACCGGAGTGAACACGACGTCCGCGACTGCGGACGAAGTCCCGGCTGCCCGCCACGGCGCCAGTAGGTTGTACCCATGAGTGGCGGTTGGCGCATCGCGCGCATCGCGGGCGCGGACATCGTCGTGCGCCCCTCCTTGCTGGTGATGGGCGTCATCTTGGTGATCGTCTTCGCGCCGCAGTTCGACTCCCTCGGCGCGGGACCCAACCCCTACCTGACCGCCGTCGTCTTCGTCCTGAGCCTCTACGTGTCGGTGCTCCTGCACGAGCTGGCGCACCTCGCGGCGGCCCTGTGGTTCGGCATGAGCGTCTCCTCGGTGGAGCTGCACCTGCTCGGCGGCGAGACCCGCATCGAGGGCGACTCGCGCCACCCGTGGCAGGAGCTCGTCACCTCGATCGTCGGCCCGCTGGCCTCCTTCGTCCTCGGTCTCGCGGCACTGTGGGGCGCGCAGATCACCTCCGGCGCCACGTACTCGGTGCTGTGGTCCGTGGGCTTCATCAACCTGCTGATCGCGGTCTTCAACATGCTGCCGGGCCTGCCGCTCGACGGTGGTCGCGTGCTGCGCGCCCTGATCTGGGCCACCACGGGCAGCGAGGCGAAGGGCGTCCGCGTGGCCGGCTGGATCGGTCGCGCCGCCGCCCTGGTGCTCATGGCCATCGCGGTCTCGATGCTGTTCGGCGAGGACACCTTCGCCATCGGCCGCGCGCTGCTGCTGCTGGCCGTCGCGCTCTTCCTCTGGCAGGGCGCCTCCTACGCCCTGCGCCAAGGTGTCGCGCTCGCGCGAATCGGCGCTCTGAGAGCCGAGCAGCTGATGCGTCCGGAGCCTCCGCCGACCGGCGCCGTGCCGATCTCGGTCGACCTCAAGGGCCGCGACCTGCTGGTCGCGATGGCCGAGAACCCCGCCAACGCCTACGCGCTGGTGGACGGCCGGGGGACCGTGGTGGGAACCCTCTTCGCGTCCTCGGTGGACCGCGCCTATCGTGAAGCCGGATGAACCACCAACGCACCGGACCCTTCGTCGAGGGCGAATGGATCCGCCTCTCCGATCCCAAGGGCCGCAAACACAACATCCAGCTCGTCGCCGGCAAGGAGTTCAGCACCAAGAAGGGCCAGGTCCGGCACGACGACATCATCGGCCGCCCCGAGGGCATCGTCGTCGAGACGTCGCTGGAGTTCCCCTACCAGGTGTTCCGCCCGCTGCTGTTCGAGTACGTCGTCTCGATGCCGCGCGGCGCCGCGATCATCTACCCCAAGGACGCGGCGCAGATCCTCGTCCAGGCCGACATCTTTCCCGGCGCGCGCGTCATCGAGGCCGGCGCCGGCTCGGGCAGCCTCACGTCCTACCTCCTGCGCGCCATCGGACCCGAGGGGCACCTCGAGTCGCACGAGCTGCGTGAGGACTTCGCCGAGAAGGCCCGCGCCAACGTGGAGCAGGCGCTCCACGGCGTGCCCGACACCTGGACCCTCACCGTCGGCGACCTGCGCGACGCGGCCGACGGACCCGAGGTCGACCGCATCATCCTCGACATGGTCGACCCCTGGACCTGCATCCCGCTCGCGCTCGAGCGGCTGGTGCCCGGCGGCATCGTCTGCGGCTACGTCGCCACCACCACGCAGCTGTCGCGGTTCGTCGAGACGCTGCGCGAGTCGGCGGGCTTCACCGAGCCGCACGCGTGGGAGACGCTCGTGCGCGACTGGCACCTCGAGGGCCTGGCGGTCCGGCCGAACCACAAGATGAACGGGCACACCGCCTTCTTGGTCACGGCCCGCCGACTCGCCCCCGGGCAGCGGCCGATGCCCAAGACGCGACGACCCGCTCCCGGCGCCTACGGACCCGACTACGTGGGCCCGCGACCGGCCGACGTGGACTGACGCAACCGGATCGCAACACGATCGTTCCGAGATGGACTGGTGAGGACGTCGTCGCCGGGTAGGGTCATAGCAACCCCTCCAGGAGGTGTCACATGACCGGTAGCGAGTACACCGACAGGTACGCCGAGGCCCGCCTCGCCGACGTCGAGGCGCGCCTGGCCAGCACGGCCGCCCAGAACGAGCGCCTCACGTCCACACTGCGTGAGGCCCGCGACCAGATCGTGGCGCTCAAGGAGGAGGTCGACCGCCTCGCCCAGCCGCCCACGGGCTTCGGCACCTTCCTCAAGCTGAACGAGGACGACTCGGTCGACGTGATGACCGGCGGCCGCAAGCTGCGGGTCAACGTAAGCCCCGCGGTCGACAAGACCGGCCTGCGCAAGGGCCAGGAGGTCATCCTCAACGAGGCCATGAACGTCGTCGCCGCCCTGGAGTTCGAGCAGGTCGGCGAGGTCGTGATGCTCAAGGAGCTCATGGCCGACGGCGAGCGCGCCCTCGTCCTGGGCAATGCCGACGAGGAGAAGGTCGTGCGCCTGGCCGACGTCCTCGCGGGCCAGCGTCTGCGCGCGGGCGACTCGCTGCTGCTCGACAGCCGCGCCGGCTACGTCTACGAGCGCATCCCGAAGTCCGAGGTCGAGGAGCTGGTCCTCGAGGAGGTCCCGGACATCGACTACACGAGCATCGGCGGACTGGGCAACCAGGTCGAGATCATCAAGGACGCCGTCGAGCTGCCCTATCTCTACCCCGAGGTCTTCGTCGAGCACGAGCTGAAGCCGCCGAAGGGCATCCTGCTCTACGGCCCGCCCGGCTGCGGCAAGACGATGATCGCCAAGGCGGTCGCCGCAAGCCTGGCCAAGAAGGTCAGCGAGCGCACGGGGGAGGAGGGTCGCTCCTACTTCCTCAACATCAAGGGCCCCGAGCTGCTGAACAAGTACGTCGGCGAGACCGAGCGGCACATCCGCCTCGTGTTCCAGCGGGCGCGCGAGAAGGCCAGCGAGGGCACCCCGGTCATCGTCTTCTTCGACGAGATGGACTCCCTGTTCCGCACCCGCGGCTCGGGTGTCTCGTCCGACGTGGAGAACACGATCGTGCCGCAGCTGCTGAGCGAGATCGACGGCGTCGAGGGCCTGGAGAACGTCCTGGTGATCGGTGCCTCGAACCGCGAGGACATGATCGACCCGGCGATCCTGCGTCCGGGCCGCCTCGACGTGAAGATCAAGATCGAGCGCCCCGATGCCGAGGCCGCCCGCGACATCTTCAGCAAGTACCTCACCACGACGCTGCCGCTGCACGAGGACGACCTGCGCGAGTGGGGCGGCGACCGCACGGCCTGCGTCCACGGGATGATCCAGCGCACCGTCGAGCGGATGTACACCGAGAGCGAGGAGAACCAGTTCCTCGAGGTCACCTACGCCGGTGGCGACAAGGAGGTCCTGTACTTCAAGGACTTCAACTCCGGCGCGATGATCCAGAACATCGTCGATCGCGCGAAGAAGATGGCGATCAAGGACTTCCTCGACCACCAGAGCAAGGGCCTGCGGGTCCAGCACATGCTCCAGGCGTGCGTCGACGAGTTCAAGGAGAACGAGGACCTGCCCAACACGACCAACCCCGACGACTGGGCGCGGATCTCGGGCAAGAAGGGTGAGCGGATCGTCTTCATCCGCACGCTCATCACGGGCAAGGGCGGCAATGAGCCGGGTCGATCGATCGACACGGTCGCGAACACGGGACAGTACCTCTGACACTCGAATTGCGCGTGGTCCGCTATGACCACCCGGACGCCGTGAAGCTGACCGAGCTGGTCCAGGCCGAGTACGTCCGGCGATACGCCAGCGAGGTGGGCGACTCCTCGCCGATGGCCCCTGAGGAGTTCGACCACCCCAACGGGATCTTCTTCATCGGCTACGTGGACGAGATCCCCGTGGCGATGGGCGGCTGGCGCCGCGGTGGCCCGAATGGCGACACCGACGGCGAGATCAAGCGCATGTTCGTGCTCGACTCGCACCGCGGACAGGGCCTCTCGCGCCAGGTGCTCGACGAGCTGGAGCGCAGCGCCGCCCGCCAGGGCATCACGCGCCTCGTCCTGGAGACCGGCACCGAGCAGCCCGAGGCCATCGCGCTGTACCGCTCGGCGGGCTACGTGGACGTGCCCGCCTTCGGCTTCTACGCGGAGTACGACGACTCGGTGCACCTCGGCAAGATCCTCTGACTCGGAGGCGACCAGGGAATCGCACGCTTCCGGATCGCCCGCCGAACGGCCCCTGCCGTGACGTCTGCAGGAGCCGGACGCACAGACCTCGAACTGCGCATCGTCCCCCGCGAACACGATGATGTTCAGAGCCTGTCAGCTCTGCTCGATGCGGAGTACTCGACGAGGTACGGCTCGGTGGATCTTGGCTCCTTGTCAGCCCGCGAGCAGAGCTCGTACGACGCTCCGGAAGTGGTGATCGGCGGGTACGTCAGCGACCGCCCGGTCGCCATGGGAGCTTGGCGACGACATGGGCCGGTGGGCGTCCCGCGTCCCACCCCACTTTTGTGACGCGAATCGGCCTCGGCCGGCCTCAGCAACCGAACGGCGTCACAAAAGTGGAGGCGGGGGCCGCGGTCGGCCGTGTCGGCCGTGTCCGCCGTGTCCGCCGCGTTCGGAGACCCGGGATCACGGGGCCGTGCCGCGTAGGGTGAAGGCGTGAGCGTCCGACGAGTGCAAGGGTCCGAGGTCGAGTACGGCATCGCCGTGCAGGGACAGCCCCTGGCCAACCCCATGGTGGCGGCCACCCACGTCGTCAACTCCTACGCCGCGGCCAACGGGCTCACACGCCGGGCCCGCTGGGACTACGAGGAGGAGAGCCCACTGCGCGACGCGCGCGGGTTCGACCTCGGCCGCGACGTGGCCGACCCCTCGCAGCTCACCGACGAGGACATGGGCCTGGCCAACATCATCCTCACGAACGGGGCGCGGCTCTACGTCGACCACGCGCACCCCGAGTACTCCAGCCCCGAGGTCACCAGCCCGCTCGACGTGGTGCGCTGGGAGAAGGCCGGTGAGCTGGTCATGCTGCGCGGTGCGCAGCTGGCGGCCCGGGTGCCCGGCGTGGCGCCGATCATGCTCTACAAGAACAACGTCGACAACAAGGGCGCGGCCTACGGCTCGCACGAGAACTACCTCATGCGCCGCGACGTCCCGTTCCTGTCGATCGTGCGCCAGCTGACGCCCTTCTTCGTCGGCCGCCAGATCATCACCGGCGCGGGCCGGGTCGGCCAGAACCAGGACGGCAGCGTCCACGCCTTCCAGATCAGCCAGCGCTCGGACTACTTCGAGGTCGAGGTCGGCCTCGAGACGACGCTCAAGCGGCCGATCATCAACACCCGCGACGAGCCGCACGCCGACCCGAAGAAGTACCGCCGCCTGCACGTGATCATCGGTGACGCGAACCTCTCGGAGACGTCCATCTACCTCAAGCACGGCACCGCCTCACTCGTGCTGGCGATGATCGAGGCCGACGCGCTGCCCGAGCCGCTCGAGCTGGCCGACCCCGTGCGGGCCCTGCACCAGATCTCCTACGACCCCACCCTGCGCACGGCGGTGAAGCTGGCCGACGGCCGCACCATCACCGGCCTCGACCTCCAGGGCCACTACCTCGAGCACGCCAAGAAGTTCGTCGAGAGCCAGGGCGACGACGACCCGCAGACCCTCGACGTGCTGGAGAAGTGGGAGTCGGTCCTCACGCGCCTGGCCGACGACCCCATGAACCTCGTCCGCGAGCTCGACTGGGTGGCCAAGCTCGCGCTGCTGGAGCAGTACCGCGAGCGCGACGGCCTCGAGTGGGACCACGCGAAGCTGCACCTGATCGACCTGCAGTACCACGACGTGCGCCCCGAGCGAGGGCTCTACCACCGGCTGGTGGCCGGTGGCCGCATGGAGCGACTCCTCGACGACGCCACGATCGAGGAGGCCGTCACCGAGCCGCCGCACGACACGCGCGCCTACTTCCGGGGCCGCTGCCTGCAGCGCTTCTCGTCCGACATCGCCGCCGCGTCGTGGGACTCGGTGATCTTCGACCTGCCCGGGCACGACTCGCTGCAGCGGGTGCCCACGATGGAGCCCCTCAAGGGCACCGCCGAACACGTCGACGGACTCTTCGGACGCGTCGAGTCCGCCGCAGAGCTCTTCAGGGCCATCACGGGCCGCTAGTGGATAGGGTGGAGACATGGCCGAGCAACAGCACAAGACGACCCGCAAGAGCGACGTCGACGAGGAGCAGGTCGAGACTCCCGCTGTCGACACCGAGCACAAGGAGAAGCTCGACGACGACGTCGACTCCATCCTCGACGAGATCGACGACGTCCTCGAGGAGAATGCCGAGGAGTTCGTGCGCAGCTTTGTCCAGAAGGGCGGGCAGTGATGCTCGATGGAGGCTTCCGCGCCGTCGGATCCTCCTCGTTCACCGAGTTCCTCGCCACGCAGGCTCCTGACCTGCTCCCGAACGCCGCCGTGGGTTCTGTCTCCGGGCTCGACGTGACGCACGGCACCACGATCGTCGCCGCCACGTTCGACGGGGGAGTCGTCATGGGCGGCGACCGCCGCGCGACGATGGGCAACGTCATCGCCCAGCGCGACATCCAGAAGGTCTTCCCGACCGACGAGTTCAGCTGCGTGGGCATCGCGGGCACCGCCGGCATCGCGGTGGAGATGACGCGCCTGTTCCAGGTCGAGCTCGAGCACTACGAGAAGATCGAGGGCACGACGCTCTCCACCGACGGCAAGGCCAACCGGCTCGCCACGCTCATCCGCGGCAACCTCGGCATGGCCATGCAGGGGCTCGCGGTCGTGCCGCTGTTCGCGGCCTACGACCTCCAGGCGCAGTGCGGCCGCATCTTCGCGTTCGACGTCACCGGCAACAAGAACGAGGAGCGCACCTTCCACTCGGTGGGCTCGGGCTCCACGTTCGCCCGCGGCTCGCTCAAGAAGCTCTACCGCACGGGCATGTCCGAGACCGACGCCGTCACCGCCGTGATCCAGGCGCTCTACGACGCGGCCGACGACGACACCGCCACCGGCGGACCCGACCTCACCCGACGGATCTTCCCGCTGGTCTCGGTCATCACCGCAGACGGCTACCGTGCGTGGGACGAGTCCAAGACCGCTGCCATCGCCGACGTCGTGATCGGCGGGCGCATGCAGTCGCCCGACGGCCCGTCCGCCCCGCTGACCTAGGAGCGCCATGACCACCCCCTTCTACGTCTCGCCCGAGCAGCTGATGAAGGACCGGGCGGACTTCGCCCGCAAGGGCATCGCCCGGGGCCGCAGCGTCGCGGTCGTCCGCTACGCCGACGGCATCGTCTTCGTCGCCGAGAACCCCTCGCGCGCGCTGCACAAGATCAGCGAGATCTACGACCGCATCGGCTTCGCCGCCGTGGGCCGCTACAACGAGTTCGAGAACCTGCGCATCGCCGGCGTGCGACTGGCCGACATGCGCGGCTACTCCTACGACCGCAGCGACGTCACGGGCCGCGGACTGGCCAACGCGTACGCGCAGACGCTGGGCACCATCTTCTCCAGCGGGGGAGAGAAGCCCTACGAGGTGGAGATCTTCGTCGCCGAGGTGGGCGCGACGCCCGCCGGCGACCAGATCTACCGGCTCACCTACGACGGCTCCGTGGCCGACGTGCCCGCCTACGGCGTGATGGGCGGCCAGAGCGACAAGGTCGAGGAGCACCTCGGCGCGCACTACCAGCCCGACCTGCCGCTCGCCGAGGCGCTGCGGCTCGCGCTCACGGCCCTGGGCAACGACACCGAGCCCGCCCGCACGATCGCCCCGGACGACCTCGAGGTCGCGGTCCTCGACCGCACCCGCAGCCAGCCCCGCAAGTTCAAGCGGCTCGGCCAGGCGCAGGTCGCCGAACTCCTCGGCTGACGCTTCCCCGGCTCCAGCCTGATCTCGATACACCCGTCTCGCTCCTCGCCGGGCACTCGATCACCGGGACCGCCGGCGAGGAACGAGCGTGTGTATCGAGACCGTTCGTCGCCTTGCCGGCACGACCCCGGGCACTCGATCACCGGGACTGCCGGTGGTCGAGTGCCCGCGAGGAACGAGCGGGTGTATCGAGACCCGCTCGCCTCTCGGCTACGGCGCCGTGGGCGGTGTGATCCTCAGCAGGGCCTCCATGTTCCCGCGGAACGACTTCTGCACACTGACGCCGGTGCCGTAGCCGACGCCGTCGTCCTCGGGGTTGCCCGAGCCGAGCGGCGTCGCCAGTCCGACGTCCGTGCCGTACAGGTCCGTCCGCGGCGCGCCGTTCTCGTCGACGACCCGCGTGCTGTACGGGGCGTTGCCCACCGACGGCACCACCGTGGAGGCGTCAGCGTCGCGGTAGAACAGGCTGCTGCCCCGCACCTCGATGCCGGGGTACCAGCCCCGGTCGTCGGTGAACGACCGCACCGCGCGCTGCGAGCCGAAGCGGTTGCACGCCTCGTTCGTGAAGTCCGGCTGCGTGGTGCACTCGCGGAACGCGTAGCTGCCGAACAGGTTGAACGCCGCGTTCGACGACTGCGGACGCGAGGGCAGGTTCTTCAGCGTGCTCGTGTCGTTGGCCGCGTTCGCCCCGGTCCGGCGGAGCGGGTCGAAGTGGCTGTCGACGATGAGCAGGCCGCCCTTGGCGCCCGTGCTGGGCAGGTCCGTGAGGTTGTTCAGCACGTGGTTGGCGTCGCCGTACGACGTGTCGCGGTACCAGACGAGGGCACCGGGCGCGTTGTACCGGATCTTCTCGACCTTCCAGGCGCCGTCCTCGCCGAGCTTCTGGTACGTCGTGTCGTAGGCGTACTTCAGGCCCTTGTCGAAGCCGTCGAGGTTGCGCCACTCCACCATGTAGTACTGCGCGTTGGACGTGGTGCCGCTGTCGATGACCCAGCCGGCACCGCGTGCCTCACCGGCCACCCACGAGTCGATCGTGGCGGTCCAGCCGTTGAGGCCGCTCTCGACGTCGTCGGTGAAGGTGGTGGCCCCGCCGCCGGTGACCGAGAAGTCGTCGGCGAACCAGCCGCGCTCGGTGAACGCCGCGTCGGTCGACTGCATCAGCCGGACCTGGATGGTGTCGCCCGCCCAGGCACTGAGGTCGATGTAGTCGTGACGCCAGCCGTCGCTCGTCCCGGTGAGGCCGTACCTGCGGTTGCCGAAGGTGGCCAGGTTCCCGTTGGGATCCGGGTAGTCGTCGGGCGTGGTGACCTCCTCGCCGGCCTCGTCGTAGACCTTCTGCGGGGTCCACGTCGCGCCGCCGTCGGTGGAGACCTCGACGAAGCCGAAGTCCCAGTCCTGCTCGATGACGTAGTTGTTCCACATCCAGAAGCGGGCGTCCGCGGCGTCGGGCACGTCGATCGTGCGCGACAGCGAGTTCATCGCCCAGTTCTGGTCGTTGTTGCCCCACCACATGTTGTCGCCGCTGTGCGGGGTGGCCCGCGTGACGATCTTGTCCGGCAGGTTGATCTTGATGCCGTCCTCGGAGCCCTTGGGCGTCCGGCTGGTCTGACCGACCTTGACCGTCCTGGCGCGGTCGCCGGGGTCGATCTCGAGGGGATCGGCCCAGCCGAGGATCCACTTGTCCCAGATGCCCATGTGGGTGGGCATCGACTGGAAGATCGGGCCCGAGTGCGAGCCGGAGGACATCAGGTCCCAGAAGTCCACGTCGGAGTCGCCGCCACTGGCGGTGTCGTACAGATCGGGCAGACCGAGGTCGTGGCCGTACTCGTGCGCGAACACGCCGACGCCGGAGTCCTCGGGCTGGACGATGTAGTTCGACAGCCGCAGGTTCGTGCCGGGCACCGGGGCGCCGCCGGCGACCGCCGACGAGTGCGCCCAGAGCGCGTACGGACCTTCGGCACCGCCACCGCCGGACTTGTCCTCGCCGGCGTGCACCAGGACCACGTGGTCGATCACGCCGTCGGGCTCGAGCAGGTTGCCGTCGCCGTCGGTGTCGCCCTGGTCCTCGGTGTCGTAGTCGGCCCAGGGGAAGTTCGGCTGCGCCTTCGCGAGCGCCGCCACCGCGTCGATGGGCAGCTGGCCAGCACCGAGCGGGTTGTCGGGGTGGCCCTGCATGTCCTGGACCGCGCCGTAGACCCAGTCGCCGTTCTCGTCCTGGTGGCAGACCGTGGCGCCGTAGTACGCCTCGGAGCGGTCCACGGTGACCCATGGCGTCGCCGCTCCGCCGACGGTGTACGCGCCCTTGGACATCTCCTCGTACATGTTCTTCATCGTGTAGCCGGAGATGTCGATGCCGCGGCGGCCGTCAGGGCCGCGCAGGTCGGTGCGCACCCGCTGGGTGATGCCCTTCTTCGAGTAGAGCATCGCGTTGTAGTGCGCGGGCGAGAAGTCCTTCACCCACATGGAGTTGTTGTCCTCGAGGTCGCTGTTCGCCGGGTTCGGGATCTGGTTGTGGGTGGGCCCGTTCTGCACGTTGCCCGGCACGCAGGTGTCCGAGCCGTAGCCGTCGGGCACGTAGCTGCCGGTGAAGTCGTCGTTCGCCTGCTCGTTGAACTCGACGAGGATCGTGAGGAGCTTCGCCTGCTGCGTGCTCTTGGCCTGCTTGAACCGCCGGTCCCGGACCTCCTTGGGACTGCGGCCCGTGCGCAGCGACTCCGCCTCGACGCGGGCCAGCTGACGCGCTGCCGCCGGGTTGCCCTGGCTGTGCTTGCGGTCGACCTGCTTGGCCTTGATGAGGGCCTTCTGCTGCTTCTGGACCGACTGCTTCGACACGCGCTTGCCCTTGAGCTCCACCGCCCGGTCGGGGGTGGACGAGATCTCGGCACGCGGTGCGACGTAGTTGATGTAGCCCGGGGCGACGGCCGCCGCGCCACCGGACGGCGCCGGTGGGGGAGCGGCCGACACGGAGCTCGAGCTGAACGCCAGCCCGGACGCGGTCAACGCCAACGTGGTCGCGCCGACCAGCCAGAGGCCGGTCCTGCGCGGAGATCGATGAGTGGTCATGGTGCTCCTCAGAGAACCGGGCCGAAGTCCGGTGGTCCGTGCCCCCGTGGACGGACTCCTGACATCGTGCGCCTCTCGTGACCCGTTTGGGAAGAGCCAATGTGGCAGGCACCACACCGCGGCCGCCAGGATCGCGTGCACGTGCGGCGTGCGGGACTAGGCTGTCGGCATGGACCGGCGGATCTTCGGGATCGAGAACGAGTACGGCGTCACCTGCTCGTTCCACGGCCATCGCCGCCTGTCTCCCGACGAGGTCGCGCGCTACCTGTTCCGGCGGGTCGTCTCCTGGGGGCGCAGCAGCAACGTGTTCCTGCGCAACGGCGCCCGGCTCTACCTCGACGTCGGCAGCCACCCCGAGTACGCGACGCCCGAGTGCGACGACATCGTCGACCTCGTCACGCACGACCGGGCGGGGGAGCGCATCCTCGAGGGCCTCATGCTCGACGCGCAGCAGCGCCTCGCCGAGGACGGCGTCGAGGGCGACATCTACCTGTTCAAGAACAACACCGACTCGGCCGGCAACTCCTACGGCTGCCACGAGAACTACCTCGTGAGCCGCGGCGGCGAGTTCAGCCGCCTGGCCGACGTCCTGATCCCGTTCCTCGTCTCGCGCCAGATCATCTGCGGCGCGGGCAAGGTCCAGCAGACGCCGCGCGGCACGGTCTTCAGCGTCAGCCAGCGCGCCGAGCACATCTGGGAGGGCGTCTCCAGCGCCACCACCCGGTCGCGGCCGATCATCAACACCCGCGACGAGCCACACGCCGACGCCGAGCGGTTCCGCCGGCTGCACGTGATCGTGGGCGACTCGAACATGAGCGAGACCACCACGATGCTCAAGGTGGCCACCACCGACCTCGTGCTGCGGATGATCGAGGGCGGCGTCACGATGCGCGACCTCACGCTGGAGAACCCGATCCGGGCGATCCGCGAGATCTCGCACGACATGACCGGACGACGCAAGGTGCAGCTGGCCAACGGCCGCGAGCTCTCGGCCCTGGAGATCCAGGCCGAGTACTTCGCCAAGGCCGCCGACTTCATCGACCGCAACGGCCTGCGCACCCCCACGATCGATCGCACGATGGACCTGTGGGAGCGCACGCTGAAGGCGGTGGAGAGCGAGGACCTCAGCCTCATCGAGCGCGAGATCGACTGGGTCATCAAGTACCGGCTCCTCGACCGCTACCGCACGCAGCGCGGGCTCTCGTGGGCCGATCCGCGCATCGCCCAGCTCGACCTGGCGTACCACGACATCCGCCGCGACCGGGGGCTGTTCTACCTGCTCGAGAGCAAGGGGTCGGTCGCGCGCGTCACGAAGGACCTCGACGTCTTCACCGCCAAGTCGGTCCCGCCGCAGACCACGCGGGCCCGCCTGCGCGGTGACTTCATCGCCAGGGCGCAGGAACGGCGTCGCGACTTCACCGTGGACTGGGTCCACCTGAAGCTCAACGACCAGGCCCAGCGCACCGTGCTGTGCAAGGACCCGTTCCGCTCCGAGGACGACCGCGTCCAGCGCCTCATCGACTCCATGTGACTCTCAGACGTTCCTTGGGATCGGCCGTTAGTGTGGCCACGGCATCGATCCCCAGGAGGAACCTCACCGTGCGTCGTACCGCTCTCGTGACCGCCATGGCCACCGCATCCTTCGTTCTCGCCGGCTGTGGCGGCGGCACCGACCTCGACGGGATCGAGGTCTCCAAGGGCAGCACGCCGAAGGTCACGGTCGAGCAGGACTACACCACCGAGAAGACCGAGTCCCGCGTCGTCTCCGAGGGTGGCGGCGACGAGGTGGCCGACGGCGACACGATCAAGATCAACTACGTCGCGGTCAACGGGCGCACGGGCAAGGAGTTCGACAACTCTTTCGAGAACGAGACCCCGATGACGCTCACCCTGAACGAGAAGACGGCGCTGCCGGGCTTCTACAAGGGGCTCGTGGGCCAGGACATCGGCTCGCGCGTCCTCGTCTCGGTGCCGGCCAAGGACGGCGTGTCCCTCCTGCAGAGCGCCGACTCGCTCGGCCTGGAGAAGGACGACACGATGGTGTTCCTCTTCGACCTGGTCTCCAAGGTGCCCACCGAGGCCAGCGGCAAGGCCATGAAGGCCCCCGCCTCGCTGCCGAAGCTGACGTACGACAAGGACAAGCGCCCGGCGAAGTTCGCCAAGACCAAGAAGACGCCCGCCGAGGTGAAGAAGTCCGACTCGGCCGTCCTGATCATGGGCGGCGGCGAGAAGGTCGCCAAGGGCGCCACGCTCAGCGTGCAGTACGTCGGCCAGCAGTACCCCGACGGCAAGGTCTTCGACCAGTCCTGGGCCACGGGCCCGCGCCAGATCTCGATCGCCGAGGGCTCGGCCATCCCGTGCTGGAGCGACCAGATCCCCGGCCACACGATCGGCAGCCGCGTCGTCGTCACCTGCTCGTCCGACGACGCGTACGGGAAGGACGCGAAGAAGAACGGCCAGCCCGACGGGCCGCTGATCTTCGTCGTGGACCTGCTCGACGCCAGCTAGTCTTTCGCTCATGGCCCAGCGGAAGACCGAACGGTTGATGAACCTCGTCTTCACCCTCTTGGCCACCAGCCAGTACCTGACGAAGGAACAGATCCGTTCCTCCATCGCGGAGTACCGCGAGGACAACGACGTGGCGTTCGAGCGCAAGTTCGAGCGCGACAAGCAGGAGCTGCGCGACCTCGGCCTCGAGATCGAGACGGGCACGTTCGACGCGCTCGGCGGCGTCACCGGCTACCGGCTGCTGCGCGCCGAGGTGGAGCTGCCCCAGATCGACCTCACCGTCGAGGAGGCCGCCGTGATCGGCCTGGCCGGCCAGCTGTGGGACCACGCCGGCATGGCCGCCGAGACCACCACGGCGCTGGCCAAGCTCAAGGCGATCGGCCACGACTTCGACCCGTCGGTCCTGCGGATGACCGAGGCGCGCTTGCGCGCCGAGGAGCCCGCGTTCGATGCCGTCTTCGACGCCACGGGCCGCCGGATGCCGATCGCGTTCGAGTACCGCCGCCCCGGCGGCGAGACCTCGGTGCGCCACCTCGAGCCGTGGAGCATGACCTCGTTCCGTGAGCACTGGTACGTGGGCGGCTTCGACCGCGACCGCCAGCGACCGCGCCTCTTCCGGCTGTCGCGGATCGTCGGGGCCGTGCTGCCCGACGGCGAGCCGGGGGAGTACGAGGTGCCCGACGACGTCGACCTGAAGAAGGTCGCACGCGCCCTCCACCCGCCCGAGCCCGACGCCACCGCCGTCCTGAGGGTCAGCGCCGGCCGGGCCCAGTCGCTGCGCCGTCACGCCGTGCGCGTCGACCGGCTCGACGACGCCACCGACGAGGTCGAGGTCGCCTACGCGGTGGTCGGCGACCTCGCCGACGAGATCGCGTCCTACGGCGCCGACGCGATCGTCGTGTCGCCGCCCGAGCTGCGCGACGCCGTCGTCACGAGACTGCGCACCGTCGCGGAGGTGCACGCGTGAACCCGTCGCTGAAGCAGGTCGTCCGGATGCTGGCGATGGTGCCGTACCTGCAGAGCAACCAGGGCATCCCGCTGGCCGACCTCGCCCGCGAGTTCAAGATCAAGCCCGCCCAGGCCCAGCGCGAGCTCGAGATCATGATGCTCACGGGCTGGGGCGAGTACCACGGCGAGCTGATCGACTTCGACGTCACGGCGCTGCAGGACGAGGGTGTCGTCTACATCCGCGACGCCGAGTTCATGGCGCGCCCGCTGCGGATCTCGCGCAGCGAGGCTGCCGCGCTGATGGTGGCCCTGCGCACGCTGCGCCAGTCCGCCGCGGGCGACCAGGCCGCCCTCATCGACTCGGCGCTGGCGAAGCTCGCTGAGGCCGCCGGGACCGAGGTCGACACCCCGGTGGACGTCCTGCTGCCCGAGGTCGACCCCGCCGTCCAGGCCGCGGTGGCCGAGGCCCTGGCCGGCAAGCGCCAGCTGCACATGGTCTACGCCAACGAGACCCGCGACGAGCAGACCGAGCGGGTGGTCGACCCGCACCGCGCCTTCACGCAGGACGGGCACCGCTACCTCTCCGCGTGGTGCCACAAGGTGGAGGCCGACCGGCTGTTCCGCGTGGACCGCATCGTCGCCGCCGCGGTGCTCGACGCGCCGGTCACCACCGACGCCGACGAGCGCACGCGGCTCGAGGACCTCTTCCCGCAGGGACCCCACACGCCCTCGGTGCTCGTCGAGATCGAGCCCGGCGCCGACTGGCTGCTCGGCCAGTACCGGATGGACGTCGTGGAGCAGCGGCCCGACGGCGCCGTGCGGGCGCGGCTGTTCGGCAGCGATCCGGCATGGCTGCGCCGCGTGGTGATGCGCGCGGGCGGGCGGATGCGGGTCGTGGAGCCGGGGAAGTTCTCCTCCGAGGTACGGGACGCCGCCCGCTCAGCACTGGCCGCGTACGATGGAGTCACTTCCGATCAAGGAGCCTGACATGCCCAATCTCGGTGCCACGGAGATCCTCATCATCCTGGGGATCGTGATTCTGCTGTTCGGCGGTCGCAAGCTTCCCGAACTCGCTCGCGGCTCAGGCCGCGCCCTGCGCATCTTCAAGTCCGAGATCCGCGAGAGCGAGCAGGAGGAGAAGCAGGCCGAGACTCCTCGCACGATCGACCCGGCCGCCACCGAACGCCGCGACGACCCCACGCGCTGACCCGGGTGGCCCTGGGATTCGGTCGGGCCGGACGTGAGTCCGCCCCCGGCGGCGAGATGCCGCTCTTCGACCACCTCGCCGAGCTGCGCTCCCGCCTGGTGAAGGCGTTGGCCGCCATCGTCGTCGGCGTCGGCGTCGCCTGGTACTTCTATCCCGAGATCCTCGACTGGCTGACCGCGCCGTACGAGCAGGTCCGTCCCACCCTCGAGGACGAGGGCATCGACACCGAGCTCGTCATCAGCGGGATCGGTGGCGCGTTCCAGTTCCAGCTCAAGACCAGCGTCATCGCCGGACTCGTGCTCTCCAGCCCCGTGTGGCTGTGGCAGCTGTGGGCCTTCGTCCTGCCGGCGCTGCACCGCCACGAGAAGCGTGCCGCGCTGCTGCTCACCGCCACGTGCCTGCCGCTGTTCCTCGGCGGCGCGTGGATCGGCTACTGGACCTTCCCGAAGGCGATCGAGCTGCTCGTCGGCTTCGCCCCCGAGGGCTGGACCAACCTGCTGAACGGGGCCGACTACCTCAGCTTCGCCACGCGCATGATCCTGCTGTTCGGCATCGGCGCGCAGATCCCCGTGGTGGTCGTGATCCTCAACCGCATCGGTGCCGTGAGCGGTGCGCAGCTGATCCGGGCGCGCCCCTGGATCATCATCGGCATCTTCGTGTTCGCGGCGATCGCCACGCCCACCGTGGATCCCGTGACGTTCCTGTTCCTCGCCATCCCGATGAGCGTCCTGTACTTCATCTCGGAGATCATCGCGCGCGTCACCGACCGTCGGCGCGGTCGTTCGGACGAGCAGGTCGACGACGAAGAGGCGTCGACACTCGACGCTCCCCGAGGCCTCGACGACTGATCCTCCGTAGGCTGGGGACATGTCCACCCCGGCCGAGCAGTACGCCCGATTCCGCAAGGACCAGAAGCACCCGCACGTCGCAGCCTTCCGGGACCTCTACCCGTTCGGGCTCGACGACTTCCAGGTGCGCGCCTGCGAGGCTCTCGAGGACGGCCACGGCGTGCTCGTGGCGGCGCCCACCGGCTCGGGCAAGACGCTCGTCGGCGAGTTCGCCGTCCACCTGTCGCTGGCCACGGGGCGCAAGTGCTTCTACACCACCCCGATCAAGGCCCTCTCGAACCAGAAGTTCAGCGACTTCGCGGATCGGTACGGCGCCGAGAACGTGGGCCTGCTGACCGGCGACAACACGATCAACGGTGAGGCGCCCATCGTCGTCATGACGACCGAGGTGCTGCGCAACATGATCTACGCCGGATCCTCGACGCTGACCAACCTCGGCCACGTCGTCATGGACGAGGTCCACTACCTCGCCGACCGGTTCCGCGGCGCCGTGTGGGAGGAGGTCATCATCGGCCTGCCCCCGTCGGTCTCGATCGTGTCGCTGTCGGCCACCGTCTCCAACGTCGAGGAGTTCGGCGCCTGGCTGCACGAGGTGCGCGGCGAGACGGTGACGATCGTGGAGGAGAAGCGGCCCGTGCCGCTGCACCAGCACGTGCTGGTGGGCCGCAAGATGTTCGACCTGTTCGAGCCGAACTCCACCGAGGTGAACCACACCCTCGAGCAGATGGCCCGCGACGACGCGCAGTGGAACCGTGCGTTCGCCAAGAACCGCTCGCGCCGCCCGCAGAAGGGCGGTCGCCGCCCGCGCAGCCGCCACCGCACGCCCGACCGCATCGACATCGTCCTCAAGCTGGAGTCCGAGGGCCTGCTGCCGGCGATCGTCTTCATCTTCAGCCGTGCCGGCTGCGCCACGGCGGTCGAGCAGTGCCTCGCCGCGCGCCTCATCCTCACGTCGCAGGAGGAGCGCGAGGCGATCCACGAGCACGTCGACGCGGCCTGCGCGCACCTGCCCGAGGACGACCTCGCCGTGCTGGGCTTCCACGAGTTCCGCGAGGGCATCGGCCGGGGCATCGCCGCGCACCACGCCGGCATGCTGCCGACCTTCAAGGAGTGCGTGGAGGACCTGTTCAGCGCCGGCCTCGTGAAGGTCGTGTTCGCCACCGAGACGCTCGCGCTGGGCATCAACATGCCCGCACGCTCCGTGGTGATCGACCGGCTCACGAAGTGGAACGGCGAGAACCACGTCGACGTCACGCCGGGGGAGTACACCCAGCTCACCGGACGGGCCGGACGCCGCGGCATCGACGTCGAGGGCCACGGCGTGGTGCTGTGGCAGCCCGGCCTGGACGCGCGCCACGTGGCCGGCCTCGCCTCGACGCGCACGTATCCGCTCAACTCCTCGTTCCGCCCGTCGTACAACATGGCGGTCAACCTCGTGCACCAGGTGGGACGCGGCAGGGCCCGCGAGCTGCTCGAGATGTCGTTCGCCCAGTTCCAGGCCGACCGCGCCGTCGTCGGTCTCGCCCGCAAGGTGCGCAAGGCCGACGAGGCGATCGAGGGCTACCGCGAGTCCGTCAGCTGCGAGCGCGGCGACTTCATGGAGTACATGGGCATCCGTCGCCGCATCGGCGAGCTGGAGTCCGCCGGGTCGAAGTCGCGCCGCGCCGCCAAGCGCGAGGAGGCGATGGAGTCCCTCACGCGGCTCAAGCGGGGCGACGTCATCAACGTCCCGGCCGGCAAGTTCTCCGGGCTGGCCGTGGTGCTCGATCCCGACACCGGCAACCGCGAGGGCCCGCGCCCGATGGTGCTGACCGCCAACCGCCACGCGCGCCGACTGGCGGTCGTGGACTTCCCCACTCCGGTCGACCCGCTCATGCAGATGCGGATCCCGAAGTCGTTCAACCCGCGCGACGCCCAGTCGCGGCGCGACCTCGCGTCGTCCCTGCGCAACCGCGCGGGGCACCTGGCCGAGTACCCCGTGGCGTACCGCGAGGGACCGACCGCGGAGGACCCGCGGATCGCCGAGCTGCGGCGCGAGCTGCGCGACCACCCCTGTCACGCGTGCCCCGACCGCGAGGCACACGCCCGCTGGGCGGAGCGCGCGCTCAAGCTCGATCGCGAGACCGACAGCATGCGCCGCCGCGTGGAGCAGCGGACGAACAGCGTCGCGCGCCAGTTCGACCGCGTGTGCGAGGTGCTGGACTCGCTCGGCTACCTGAACGGCGACGATGTCACGCCCGAGGGCCGGCGCCTGCAGCGCATCTACGGCGAGTCCGACCTCGTGGTCAGCGAGTCGCTGCGCCACGACGTGTGGGGCGCCCTGTCGCCCGCCGAGTTCGCCGCGGTCGCGAGCGGGCTCACGTACGCGGCGCGCAACTCCGACGAGGCACCGCCGCCGCGCTTCCCGACGAAGGCCGTGGCCCAGGCCGCCGAGTCGATGGGGCTGCTGTGGCTCCAGCTCGACCAGCTCGAGCGCGAGCACCGGCTGTCGTTCCTGCGCCGGCCCGACTTCGGGTTCGCGTACGCGGTCTGGATGTGGTGCGAGGGCACCAGCCTCGATCTCGTGCTGGGCTCGGCCGAGATGGCCGCGGGCGACTTCGTGCGCGCGATGAAGCAGCTCATCGACACCGTGGCCCAGATCGCCGACGCGGCCGGCCCGGGACCGCTGCGCGACACCGCGCGGTCGGCGCTCGACGAGCTCCGTACCGGCGTGGTGGCCTACTCGAGCGTCACGTCCTGACGGACGCGAGCAACCGGTCGACGGGGCCGGCCACGTTCCACTGCTCGCCGAAGGCACGCAGGGCGGCCTCGTCGATCACGCCGGTCACGGGATCGTCCAGGTCGAGGTCGGGGCGCACCGTGACCACCCGGACCGCCGCGTCGATGTAGTCCGAGCTGTCCAGGAGCGACTGGCGGATCCGTGGGCGCAGGGAGGACGACGGATCCGCGGCGGCGGCCCGGATGCCGTCGAGGTCCGCGTACTCGTTCAGCAGCGCCGCGGCGGTCTTGTCGCCGATGCCCTTGACGCCGGGCAGCCCGTCGGAGGCGTCACCGCGCATCACCGCGAAGTCGACGTACTGCTGGGGCTCGACGCCGTACTTCTCGCGGACCCACGCGGCGTTCACGACGTCGTGCTTGCCGACACCTCGCGCCGTGTAGAGGACGCGGACGTCGCGGGCGTCGTCGACGAGCTGGAACAGGTCGCGGTCGCCGGTGACCACGTCGATCCCGGTCTCCCAGCGGTTCACGAGGGTGCCGATCACGTCGTCGGCCTCGGCCTCTGGCGCACCGACCACCGTGGCGCCGGCCAGCGTGAGCGCCTCGGCGATGAGCGGGACCTGGTGCGCCAACAGGTCGGGCGTCTCCTCGATGCCAGCCTCCGGGTCGGCGACGCGGTGGGTCTTGTACGTGTCGAGCAGCTCGACGCGCCACGCCGGCCGCCAGTCGTCGTCCCACGCGGCCACGACGGCCTCCGGCTCGTACCGGTCCTGCAGCGTGGCGAGAAAGTCGAGCATCCCGCGCACGGCGTTCACGGGCCGCCCGTCGGCGGCCCTGATCGAATCGGGCACGCCGTAGAAGGCGCGGAAGTAGAGGCTGGCCGTGTCGAGGAGGAGCAGTCGCGAGGACATGGCGTCATGATGGCACGCCCGACGGACACCGCTGCGAACGTGCGTCGTCCCCGCCACCGGGACCGGTGACGGGGACGACACGTGGTGATCAGCGCTGAGCGAGGGTGCCGGGCACCTTTCCGCGGACCTTGGCCTGACCCTGCTTGGCCGCCTTGCGGCTGCCGTCGGGGTAGAGACCGGCCTTGGAGAGTCCGAGCGTCGCCACCGCGAAGGCCGCGGCGTCGCCCATCTCGTTCAACGCGTTGACGTTGACGTTCGTCATGTCGTCACACGCCTGGTGGTAGCACTTGTCGTACGCCACGCCGGCGGTGCCGCCGTAGAGCGCGACCTGCTCGGGCGTCTTGACCCCTTCAGCACCGGTGAACAGGCCACCGGCCGGGATGCCGACCGCGATGAACGGGCCGTAGTCCGACCGTCCGTCGAAGGCCGTGGGCTCGCTGGCCAGACCCTTGCTGTCGAAGTAGTCCGTGAAGACCTTCTCGATCTCACCGGACCCGGCCGGGCCGGGATCCGAGTCGGACCCATCGCCGTCGTACACGAACCGCGCGTAGTTCGGCGAGCCGATCATGTCGAAGTTCAGGTTGGCGTAGATCCGCGACAGCTCGTCCTCGGGGAGGTTGGCGACGTAGTGCTCCGCGCCGAGCAGGCTCAGTTCTTCCGCACCCCAGAAGGCGAAGCGAACAGGACGCTGGAGTCCCTTGTAGACGCCGGTGCTGCTCAGCTGCTTGGCGATCTCGAGGGTCGTGGCTGAGCCGGAGCCGTTGTCGTTGATGCCCGGCCCCTCGGCCACGCTGTCGATGTGTGCACCGACGACGACGACCTGGTCCGGGTTCTTGATCTTCTTCAGCACCGACTGCGGCACGTCCGCGATCACGTTGTAGGTGCTCCGCTCGAGGTCGGACTCGACGTCGGTGGTCAGCGTGCCCGTGGGGGTGCCGGCCGCGACGAACTCCGCGCCCTGCTCGAAGCTGAGGCCCGACACGGGGACGGTCTTCGGCGTGCCGAGGGTGCCGGCGACCACGTCGGTCCGGCCCGGCTGGCCCTCGTTGAAGACGAGCACCGCGTCGTAGCCCGCGGCCACGGCGTTGTCGACCTTCACGGCGAAGTCGCACGTGCCGCGCTGGACGAGCGCGATCGCGTCCTCGGCCGGAGCCGGATCGAAGTCGGCCGCCTCACAGCCCGAGTTGCTGCTCCCCGCCTCGGGGCCCGGTGGGATCTGGACGTCGTTGGTCGGGATGATCGGTCCGGTCACGCTGCCGCTCGAGGAGTACGTGAACACGGAGGTCTCGATCGACTCCCCGCCCACGGTGAGCGTCGCGGGAGTGAGCTCCTGGAAGAACGGGAACGTGAACTCCTGGACCGTGACGTCGTAGCCGGCCTTCTTCAGCTCGCGCGCCACGTAGGCGGCCGAGGCGTCGTAGCCGGGGAGGCCGGACGCCCGGTTCCCGCCGTTCGCGTTCGCGATGGCCTGGAACTGGCGGAGGTGCTTCAGAATGCCGTTGACGGTGACCGCCTTGGTCAGCTTGGTGGCCTGACCTTGGGGTGCCGTCGGGCCGGACTTGGCCACCGCGGGTGACGCGGTGACGAGTCCTGCCGTGAGGATGGCCGCGGATGCGGCGATGACTGCCTTCTTCATGGATCCCCCGATCCTTAAGGGTGTGGAGCAGATAGGCCCTACGTTCACACAGGATCGTCGGGAGCGCTAGGTAACCTCGTGCTGTGACTGAACGCCTCGACCGCGCCCGCCTGCTCGCCGGACACCAGGGCATCGACGCCCTCCTCGTGACCCCGGGGGCCGACCTGCGTTACCTGACCGGCTATGCCGCCAAGCCCCTGGAACGTCTGACCTGCCTCGTGGTGACCCAGCTGGGCTCCCACCTCGTGGTGCCCGGCCTCGAGCGCGCGGCCGCCGAGGCCGCGGGCGTGAGCATGCCGATCGTCACCTGGTCCGAGACCGACGACCCGTACGCGCTCGTGGCCGAGCTGCTCGGGTCGCCCGACGTGGTGGCGGTCGACGACCAGATGTGGGCCTCGCGCGTGTTCGCCCTCCAGGAGGCGCTGCCCGAGTCCGGGTTCGTGCTCGGCGGCGAGCTGGTGTCCGCGCTGCGCACCGTCAAGGAGCCCGCGGAGGTCGACGCGCTGCGCGAGGCCGGTGCCGCGATCGACCGCGTCCATTCCCGCATGGGGGAGTGGCTGCGTCCCGGCCGCACCGAGCGCGAGGTCGGGGCCGACATCGCGCGCGCCATCGTCGAGGAGGGCCACGAGCAGGTCGACTTCGTGATCGTCGGCTCGGGCCCGAACGGCGCGTCGCCCCACCACGAGGTCTCCGACCGGGTCATCGGGGCGGGCGAGCCGGTGGTGGTCGACATCGGTGGCACCACCGCCGCCGGCTACTGCTCGGACTCCACCCGCAACTACGTCGCCGGCGGCGAGCCCGACCCGGGCTACATCGCGATGCTCGCGGTGCTCCAGCGCGCCCAGCAGGTCCAGCGCGAGTACGCGCGTCCGGGCGTCACCGCCGAGTCCGTCGACGCCGTCGGTCGCCAGGTCATCGCGGACGCGGGCTACGGCCACCTGTTCATCCACCGCACCGGCCACGGCATCGGCCAGGAGACCCACGAGGAGCCCTACATCGTCGAGGGGAACACCCTCGAGCTCGAGCCCGGGATGGCGTTCTCGATCGAGCCGGGGATCTACGTCGAGGGCCAGTGGGGTGCCCGCATCGAGGACATCGTGGTCTGCACCGAGGACGGCATCGAGGTCCTCAACGACACTTCGCGCGATCTCGTCCGGCTGTGAGACGGCTCCTCGCGGCCGCCTTCCTCGGCGTCGCGTCGGCGGCGGCCTTCGAGCCGCTCGCGCTCCCGGGCCTGATGGTGGTCACCGTCGCCGGGTACCTGTACCTCGTGCGCACGCTGCGCGACGACTCGGTGGGCCGGGTGCTGGCGGTCGGGTTCGTGTTCGGCCTGGCGTTCATGGGGCCGCTGATCTGGTGGATGAACGCCGTGGACCCGTGGGCCTGGGTGACCCTCGTGGCGATCGAGGCGCTCTTCCTGGCCCTGATCACGTGGGTCTTGCGTGTGGCCGTCTGGGCGCCGTACTGGCCCGTCTGGGCGGCGGCGGTGTGGACCGCGGGCGAGCAGGTCCGCGGCGCGTTCCCGCTGAGCGGGTTCCCGTGGGGGCGCCTCGCGCACACCGCCATCGACACGCCGCTCGAGGGCTGGGTGCGGCTCGTCGCCCTGCCCGCCACGTCGTGGCTGATGGCCCTGCTGGCCGGACTGCTCGTGGTCGCTGTCACCGAGCGACGCGCCCTCGTGCTGGTGGCCGCGATCGCGATCCCGGCCATCGGCGCGGTGCTGCCCATCGGCATCGCCGACGGGGGAGAGACCAAGACCTTGGCGGTCGTCCAGGGCAACACCCCGGGGCCCTTCCTGCAGTGGCCCCGCGCGGCGATCTTCCGCCTCCAGGTGGCCGAGACCGAGCGGATCGACCAGCCGGTTGACGTGGTCATCTGGCCGGAGAACGGGTCCGACCTCGACGTCCGCTCCAACGAGTACGCCCGCGAGGAGGTCATCGCGCTGTCGCGGCGGCTCGGCGCGCCGATCCTGGTGGGCGCGATCCTCGACGGGCCCACCGACGACACCGCCTACAACGCGTCCGTCCTGGTCGACGAGAACGGCCCGAGAGACGACCTGTACCTGAAGCAGTACCCGGTGCCGTACGGCGAGTACGTGCCGTTCCGCGCCCAGCTGGGCTCGCTCGTGCCGCGGTTCGACCGCGACATCCCGCGCGACATCGTGGCCGGCGACGAGGCGGGCGCGATGACGCTCGACGGCCTCACGATCGGGCTGACGATCTGCTGGGACATCGCCTACGACGGCGCGGTGCACGGCGCCGTCGACCTCGGCGCCGAGGTGCTGGCCGTGCAGACCAGCAACGCCAGCTTCATGGACTTCGGGCGCGGCGTGCAGCCGCAGCAGCAGTGGGCGATCTCCCGCCTGCGCGCGATCGAGACGGGACGCTGGGTGACCGTCGCGTCCACCAACGGCATCTCGGGGATCGTCGATCCTCACGGCCGCGTGGAGGGCAGGGCGCCGGTCAAGGAGCCCGCCACCGTGGTCGCCGAGGTGCAGGCCGCGCACGGCACGACGCCCGCCACGCGCTGGGGATCTGGATGGACCATGGTGATCTACGTCATGTCCGTGGCAGGATGGGCCCTCGGTAAATGGAAGTTACGAACGGAGCGGCCGTGAAGACGCTGGTCATCATCCCGACCTACAACGAGGCGGACAACGTCGGCTGGATCACCGACCGGGTCCTGGAGCAGCAGCCCGAGGTCGAGATCCTGGTCGCCGACGACAACTCGCCCGACGGCACCGGCGAGATCGCCGACAAGCTGGCCGAGGCCGACCCCCGGGTGCACGTCCTGCACCGGCAGGGCAAGGAGGGCCTCGGCGCCGCCTACCGTGCCGGGTTCGCGTGGGGCCTCGAGCGTGACTACGACGTGCTCGTGGAGATGGACGCCGACGGTTCCCACCGTCCCGAGGACCTCGGCAAGCTGCTCGACTCGGCGCGCGCCGGTGCGCCGCTCACGCTCGGCTCGCGCTGGGTGCCCGGCGGCTCGGTCGTGAACTGGCCCAAGCGTCGCGAGGCGCTCTCGCGCGGGGCCTCGCTCTACGCCCGGCTGATGCTCGATCTCGGCGTCAAGGACGCCACGGCCGGCTTCCGCGCGTTCCGCCGCGAGACGCTCGAGGCGATCGACCTCGATGCCGTGGAGTCGCAGGGCTACTGCTTCCAGATCGACATGACGCGCCAGACCCGCAGGGCCGGCCTCGCGGTCGCCGAGGTGCCCATCACCTTCGTCGAGCGGGTGCACGGTCAGTCGAAGATGAGCCTCGACATCGTGAAAGAGGCCCTCACACGGGTTACCGTGTGGGGCCTCCAGCGGATGAATCCGTTCAGGCGCTGACGGACTTCTTCCGCGACTTGCTCTTGCGGTGCAGGTGCGGCGGGCCGATCTCGCCACCGCGCAGCATCTCCAGCCGCTCGGTGAGGATCTCCTCCAGCTCTTCCTCCGAACGCCGCTCGAGGAGCATGTCCCAGTGCGTGCGCACGGGCTTCTCCTCCTTGCGGTCCGGCTCGGCGCCGCCGACGCGACGTCCCATCTGGCCGGTCTTCGGGTCTTCCCACTCGGCCGGGACCTCGGCCTCTTCCGACATCGTCACCGTGAACGTGTGGCCGTCGGCGCACACGTATTCGATCTGCTGCCGCGGTGCCATCTCGACTCCGCGCTCGTCCTCGAAGCTCTGGGCTCCCAGCCGCGCTCCGCGCAGGGCTCGTTCTGCCATGGTCGGTCCCCCTTCAGGTGGTGTCCGTCCATTCCAACGTACGCCAGATCCGTGAGATTCCCCTGAGAGCGACGTTTCGCCCCGTCAGCGCGTGAGGCTCCTCGCACGGTCCTCGATGTTTGCGGGCACCCGCAGCAGCAGGACGAGCCCCAGGGCCAGGATGATCATGATGCCGAAGATGCCCCAGCGATCCGTCGTGGTGCCCAGCAGGAGGTTGCCGGCCCAGATCGTCAGGGCGAACGCCAGCGGGGCCATGAAGGAGACGGCGCGGCCGGTCATCGCGTAGAGCCCGAAGTTCTGACCCTCGCGGCCCGGCACGGTGATGCGGGTCAGGTAGGTGCGCGAGGCCGACTGGGCCGGGCCGACGAACAGGCACAGGCCGAGACCGAAGATCCAGAACATCCGGGGACCCTCGACGAACAGCAGGATGACGCCGCACACGAGCATCGAGGCGAGCGAGAACACGATCACCGCGCGCGGCCCGATCCGGTCGTCGTACCGGCCCGCGAGCAGGGCGCCGGCGGCGGAGATGACGTTGGCGGCGACGCCGAACAGGATCACGTCGTCCTTCGTGATGCCGTACACGGACACCGCGAGCACGGCGCCGTACGCGAACACCCCCGCCAGGCCGTCGCGGAAGAAGGCGCTGGCGATGAGGAACTTCAGGGTGTCGCGGTCGTCGCGCCACATGGTGGTCACGTCGTTCCAGATTCCGCGGTAGGAGTCGAGGATGCCGACCTTGGGGGAGTCCTCGTTCGCGGTGGCGGGCAGCTCGGGGACCTTCAGGAACAGCGGGATGGCGAAGACCAGGAACCAGACGGCAGCGACGAGGGCGATGACGCGGATGTTCAGCCCGTTCTCCGACGAGACGCCGAAGATGCCGCGGGTGTCGCCGTCGCCGGTGACGAAGCCGAAGTAGCAGATCAGCAGCAGGACGATGCCGCCGAAGTACCCCATGGCCCAGCCGAAGCCGGAGACCCGCCCGACGTCGTCCGGCGTGGAGACCTGGCGCATCATCGCGAAGTACGGGACCTGGGTGAGCTCGAAGATCACGGAGCCCGCGGCCATGAGCGTGAGGCCGAGCCACAGGAAGTGCCAGTCGTTCTCGACGAAGAACAGCGACGCAGTGATGACGACGACCGCGAGGGTGAGCCAGAAGAGGCTCTTCTTGCGCGCGCCGCCGGCGTCGGTCCGGCGGCCGAGCGCCGGCGCGATCACGGCGATCAGCACGGCCCCGGCCGCGCTCGAGAGTCCGAGCCAGGTGGCCGCCCGGAAGGGACCGGGGACGTCGTCGCCGACGCCGTCGACCAGGTAGACCGAGAAGATGAAGGTGACGATCACGGCGTTGAACGCCGCGGAGCCCCAGTCCCAGAGCCCCCAAGCGACGACACGTCCCCGATCACGCCGGGTGGCCACGATCTCGTCGCTCATGCGGGCTCCTTCCACTGGCCGCGCTCCTGGAGCACCTGCCTGAGCAGGTCGGTGCGGTCGGCCATGATCCCGTCGACGCCGAGGTCGGCGAGGCGGTGCATCTCGGAGGGCTCGTCGACCGTCCACACGTGCACGAACTTGCCGGCGCGGTGGGCCCGGCTCAGGAAGCGCGGTGTCATCACGCGGGCGCGACCGTGGCGGACCGGCACCTGGAAGATCAGCGGTGCCGCCGGGACCCGCCCGGTGAGCACCATTCGGGCGACCTCGCGCGAGGACGCCGACGTGACGACGTGGGGGAGCCGCGCCCGCATGCGCACGAGGCGGGCGTGGGAGAACGACGCGAGGCAGATGCGGTCGAGGATGCCCAGCCGGTCGACGAGGTCGGTGGTGGCGTCCACGGCGTCGTCGGCCTTGACGTCGATGTTCCAGCGGGCCTCGGGGAGCGCCTCGACGAGGGTCTGCAGCCGCACGATCGGCTCACGGTCGCCGAGCAGGGCCTCGTCGATCTCGGCCGACGTCAGGTCGGCGAGCGCGGTGTCCCGGCCGAGCAGCCGGTCGAGCTTCGCGTCGTGGCACGCGTACACGACACCGTCGCGGCTGCAGCGCACGTCGGTCTCCATGTAGCGGTAGCCGAGGTCGTAGGCATGGGTGAACGCGGCGAGCGAGTTCTCGATCCCGAGGTTCTCCTCGACGGTGGCGCCCCCGCGGTGCGCGAAGGCGATCGGCGGGGCCGGCTCGAGGTACGGCGGTGTCCTCACGCGACCAACCTAGGGCACCTGTGAGGGCGGAGGAGGCAGGTGCGCGGAACCCGTCAGATGTCGCGGAAGGTCTCGATCTCGGCGCCGAGGGCGTTGAGTCGCATCGCCAGGTCCTCGTAGCCGCGGTTGATGACGTAGACGCTCCGCAGCACCGACGTGCCCTTGGCGGCGAGCATCGCGATGAGGATGACCACCGCGGGTCGCAGGGCGGGCGGGCACACCAGCTCGGCACCGCTCCAGTGCGTGGGACCGTCGATCAGCACGCGGTGCGGGTCGAGCAGCTTGACCTTGCCGCCGAGCTTGTTCAGCTCGGTCAGGTAGATCGCGCGGTTCTCGTAGACCCAGTCGTGCAGCATCGTCTGGCCCTCGGCGGTCGCCGCGATGACGGCGAAGAAGGGCAGGTTGTCGATGTTGAGGCCGGGGAACGGCATCGGGTGGATCTTGTCGATCGGGGCCCGCAACGTGGACGGGTAGGTGGTGATGTCGACGAGCCGCGTCTGGCCGTTCTCGGCGAGGTACTCGGCGGAGCGGTCGTAGGCGAAGCCCATCTCCTCGAGCAGGGCGAGCTCGATCTCCATGAACTCGATCGGCACGCGCCGCACGGTGATCTCGGAGCCGGTGACGATCGCGGCGGTGATCAGGCTCATCGCCTCGATCGGGTCCTCGCTGGGCGCGTACTCGACGTCGCCGCGGATGTCGCGCTTGCCGGTGACGCGCAGCGTCGTGGTGCCGATGCCCTCGATCTGGACGCCGAGCCGCTCCAGGAAGAAGCACAGGTCCTGGACCATGTAGTTCGGGCTGGCGTTGCGGATCACGGTGGTGCCCTCGTAGCGCGCCGCAGCCAGCAGGGCGTTCTCGGTGACGGTGTCACCGCGCTCGGTGAGCACGATCGGGCGCTCGGGGGAGACGCCGCGTGCGGCGGAGGCGTGGTAGCTGCCCTCGGTGGCCAGGACCTTGAGGCCGAACGGCCGCAGGGCGGTCATGTGCGGCTCGACGGTGCGGGTACCGAGGTCGCAGCCGCCCGCATAGGGGAGCTCGAACTCGTCGACCCGGTGCATCAGCGGACCGAGGAACATGATGATGCTGCGGGTGCGACGGGCCGCGTCGGCGTCCATCCGGGCGAGGTCGAGGCGCTCGGGGACGACGAGCTGGAGGTCGTTCTGCTCGTTGAGCCAGGTGGTGCGGACGCCGATCGACTCCAGCACCTCGAGCAGGCGGTTGACCTCCTCGATGCGGGCGACCTTGCGCAGCACGGTGGTGCCGGTGTTCAGCAGGGCCGCGCAGAGCAGCGCGACGCCGGCGTTCTTGCTCGACTTGACGTCGATGCTCCCCGAGAGGGTGGTGCCCCCCTTGACGCGCAGGTGGCTCGGGCCGGCGACCGGCGCGACGCTCACGAGCTCGGAGTCGAGGGCCGACCCGATGCGGGCCAAGGTGTCCAGCGTGAGGTTCTGCTGGCCCTTCTCGATGCGGTTGATGGCACTCTGGCTGGTCTTCAGCTCGGTGGCCAGCTGTGCCTGGGTGAGGCCGGAGTGCTGGCGCGCGTCGCGGATCAGGGTGCCGATCCGGGCGAGGTAGGAGTCGCTCTGGGTCATATGCTCCAGCGTATATCAGTTGTGAGATAAAGCCAGTCTGGCCAAGGTGAGTGTCGACACGGTGTGGGTGTCGACACCGCGCCGATCAGCGCGTCAGGGCGCCGTCCTGGGGGAGCCGCTGGAGGTCGGCGACGCCGCCGTGGCCCTCGACGTGGGTCCAGTAGATCCCGTACGCGACCTCGGAGATCGTGCAGTCGTGGATCGGGAAGGCGGTGCGGGGCGCCACCGCGCGCAGGAACTCCACGGTCTCACTGACCTTCGCCCACGGCGCCGACAGCGGGAGCGCGAGGATGTCGACGCCGCTCGGCCGGTACTCGTACGTGTCGCCCGGATGGAACAGCGTCGGCTCGCCCTCGGCCGTGACGAGGACGCCGACGTTCCCGACCCGGGGGAGCGCGGGCAGGATCTCGGCGTGACGCGAGCCCACTCCGGTGAGGGTGAGCCCGCCGACCTCGAAGGACGCGTCGGCGCCCGTGGGCTCGAAGCCGTCCAGCTCGGCGGCCGTCTCCGGCTCCGCCAGCAGCCTCGCCCGCGGGTTCGCCGCGACGAGATCGCCGATCCGGTCGCGGTCGACGTGGTCGGCGTGCTGGTGCGTGACGACGACGGCATCGAGGTCCGTCAGCGCGAAGGTGGCCGGGACGCTGAAGGCGCCCGGGTCGATGAGGATGCGGGTCCCGGCGGCCTCGACGAGGACGGCGGCGTGCCCGAAACGGGTGACGTCCATGTTCGTCATCGTGCCACGATGGGCGCATGGACGACCGCGAGATCCTGACCTGGCACACCTACGGCACGGCGGTCCGCGAGCTGGCGCAGTCGGTGGCCGACTCCGGCTTCGCGCCCGACATCGTCCTGGGCATCGCCCGCGGCGGGCTGATCCCGGCCGGGTCCGTGGCCTACGCGCTGGACTGCAAGAACCTGTTCACGATGAACGTCGAGTTCTACACCGGAGTCGGCACCACGCGCGACGAGCCCACGCTGCTGCCGCCCTTCCTCGACCTCGCCGAGCTGAACGACCTGTCGGTGCTGGTCGTCGACGACGTGGCGGACAGCGGGAAGACCCTCGAGCTCGTGGCGCGCGTCTGCTCGGAGCACGCGGGGGAGGTGCGCTCCGCCGTCATCTACGAGAAGCCGCGCACGATCCTCGCGCCCGACTACGCCTGGCGACGCACCGACAAGTGGATCAACTTCCCCTGGTCGAGCGAGCCCGTCATCACGTCGCGCACCGGCGTGCTGGACGCCTGAGTCCCCGATGAGCCTCGACCGCGTCGCCGGGACCATGCGCGACGTCGCCACGCGGATGGCCGTCCCCGGCCTCACCTGGGCCACGATCTCCGGCCCGCGCCAGACCGTCCAGATCGGGTCCGCGGGACCGCTCGGCCACGACACGATCTTCCGCATCGCCTCGATCACGAAGCCGATCGTCGGCGTGCTGGCCCTGCGGCTCGTGGACGAGGGCGTCTTCGCCCTCGACGACGCGATCGACGCCTGGCTGCCGGAGTTCGCGGACCGTCGCGTCCTGCGGGAGCGCGGAGGGGCCCTCACCGACACCGTGCCGGCCGCTCGGCCGACCACCGTGCGAGACGTCCTGGCGATGGGATCCGGGCTCGGCTGGGACATGAAGGCGGCGCCGGACGACCCCCTCGCGCGGGAGTTCGACGCGCGCGAGCTCGGTTCGGGCTGGGAGCCTCCCGTGGTGCGCCCGGACCGCTGGGCCGAGCTGGCGGGCGCGCTGCCGATGGCGCACCAGCCGGGGGAGGGCTGGATGTACCAGTACTCCTACGACGTCCTCACGGTGCTCATCGAGAGGGCCACCCGGCGGCGGCTCGATCTCCTGCTGCGGGACAAGGTCTTCGCGCCCCTCGACATGGACCACACGGGCTACGCGGTGCCGATGAACGACGTCGACCGGGTGCCGTCGGCCTGGTTCCCGAACCGGCGGGGCGACTTCGTGGAGGTGGCTCCCACCGGCGACCCGAGGCTCATGAACGTCCCGGTGTTCCGGTCGGGCGCCACCGGGCTGCTCTCGAGCGCCGGCGACCTGGCGAAGTTCGCGCAGATGCTCCTGCGCGAGGGCCGCGGGCCTCGGGGACGGGTCATCTCGCGGGCGTCGTTCGCGGCGCTCACCACCGACTCCGTGGTCGAGCCGGCTCGCGCCATGGCCCGGGAGTTCCTCGAGCCGAACCTCACCTGGGGGCTCGGGGTGGGTGTGGACCTCGGCTCGCGGTACCCCGGCTCGCACGCGGGCCGCTTCGGCTGGGACGGCGGCACCGGCACCAGCCTGTGGGTCGACCCGGTGTCGGGCGTCGGAGGCGTCCTGCTCACGCGGCAGGGTCTGGGCACGCCCGAGCCGCCGGAGTACCTCGAGGCGTTCTGGGGCGCCGTCCACGCGTGACACGCCGCCGAGTGGAACACGTGTTCGGGAAAACCGCGTAATGTATAGGCATGTGGTTCCAAGGATCCCTGCTCGACGGTGACGCGGGCGTGCGTGTCGGCCCGCTCGATCGCGTGCAGCGCCACCCATTGTCCGACGGCGCCTGGGTCGACACGCTGCCGGGATGGGTGAGCGGCTCGGACGAGCTGTTCGAGACGCTGCGCACGGAAGTGCCCTGGCGCGAGGAGCGGCGGGAGATGTACGAGCGCGTCGTCGACGTTCCCCGGCTGCTGTGCTTCTACGGCCCGCGGCGCCCGCTGCCCCATCCTGCGCTGGAGGAGGCGCGCGATGCGCTGTCCGCGCACTACGCCGACGAGCTCGGCGAGCCGTTCGTGACGGCCGGCCTGTGCTTCTACCGCGACGGGAACGACTCGGTGGCCTGGCACGGCGACCGCATCGGCCGCAGCCGCACCGAGGACACGATGGTGGCCATCCTGTCGCTGGGCGCCGAGCGCAAGCTCAGCCTCCGGCCCGCCGGGGGAGGCCCGCAGACCGGTTTCAGCCTCGGCCACGGCGACCTCTCGGTCATGGGCGGCAGCTGCCAGCGCACGTGGGAGCACGCGATCCTCAAGACCGCACGTGCCGTGGGACCCAGGATCAGCGTGCAGTTCCGCGTCGCCGGCGTTCTTTGACCAGCTCGAGCGCATCGGTCGACCACAGCGCCCACACCACGAGCACCGGCTGGAAGAACAGCCGGGCCAGGCGGGCTCGGTCGCTGTCGAGGCCGAAGGCATCGACCCCGTTCAGGTACTGCGAGACGTTCCCCGGGAAGACGGCGACGAAGAACGCGGCGGCCACCAGACCGATCACCCGTCGGTGCCGGGGGATCGCCATGAGCGCGGCACCCAGCGCAATCTCCACGATGCCGGACACGACGACCACGAACTCCTCGTCGAGGGGGATGCTGTTCGGCACCTGCGCGTCGAACTCGTCGCGGGCGAAGGTCAGGTGGCCGATGCCGGCGAATGCCAGCATGCCGCCGAGCAGGATCCGGCCGATCGTCTTCATGCCCCGACGCTAGGTCAGTCGCCGAAGATGCGCTCGTAGAGGACGTGGTCGTGCCACGTCCCCGCGAGGCGCAGGTAGTCGCGCGCCACGCCGAAGCGCACGAAGCCGTTCTTCTCCAGGACGCGCTGGCTGGAGTGGTTGTCCAGGCGCGTGCCGGCCTCGATCCGGTGCAGGCCGAGCCGCACGAACGCGAGTTGCACGATCTCGTCGACGGCGGCGCTGGCCAGCCCCTGGCCCTGGTGCGCCTCGTCGACGTAGTAGCCCAGCACGCCCTTCATCGAGGGGCCGCGGACGATCTCGTTGAGGTTGACCCGGCCCACCACGGAGTCGTCGGGGCCGAGGATCACCCGCGGGAACGACACGCCCTCCTCGTACCGGCGGAGCGCGTCCTGGATGATCGCGCGCTGTCCCTTCTCCGTGAAGTAGACCTCGGGACGCTTCGGCTCCAGCGCGGCCATGGCGCGGCGATTGCGGCGCAGGACGTCGGCGAGCGCCTCGGCGTCGGTCGTGGCGACGAGTCGGGTGACGGCCATGGCGAAATCATGTCAGGCACGGGCCGTGGGGCGCCGGAGGTTTGACGCGGCTCACATATCGTGTTTCGATAACATCGACAAACGATATGATGCGAGGTCTTTCATGAAAGCGCCCTTCGGCACCGCCACCCGTTCGGACCTGTGGCTCGCCGTGGCCCTCGCGGCCGCGGTCATCGTGGGCACGGCGATCGACGCGGCGCGCCGGGTCGTGGAGATCCTGCCGAACCGCGACGTCCCGGTCGAGGTCTACTTCGAGAGCCAGCAGCAGCCGATCGGGATCACCGGGCTGACCGAGCCGGTGCGCGTCGACCTGGACCATGCCACGATCCGCGTCTCGGACCTGGCACCGGCCAGCTACGTCTCGGCGATCGCCGCCGTGGTCGTCCCGGCCCTGGCCGTCATCGGCGTCATGGTGTGCATCTCCTGGCTGTGCCGGAACCTCGCCGGGGGCGTGTTCTTCAGCCGGACCAACACCCGACTGGTCACCGCGACGTCGTTGCTGATCGTCGGTGGCTGGATGCTGAGCTCCCTGGCCAGGACCATGGCCAGCAATGGAGCGCTGGCCACGGTCTCGCCCCAGGCGGCCGACGTCTCCGTGACGATGCAGTTCTCCCTGATGTACCTCTTCATCGCGATCGTCGTGGGCAGCCTTGCCGCGGCGTTCCACGCGGGGGAGCGGATGCAGCGGGACGCCGAGGGTCTGATCTGATGCCACCGGAGGACGACGAGCACCGGGTGCACTGCCGGCTCGACGAGCTGCTGGCGGACCGGGGAATGACCCTCACTCGGCTGGCCGAGATCGTCGGCGTCACGGTGGTCAACCTGTCGGTGCTGAAGAACGACCGCGCCCGCGCGATCCGGTTCACCACCCTCACCGCGATCTGCGAGGCTCTCGATTGCGAGATCGGGGACCTGCTGGTCATCGCGGAATGACAGCTCATCGCGGAATGATTGGCGCCGCGCAGCGTTGACCCCGACATGAAGAACATCGGCTTCCTGTCGTTCGGGCACTGGTCCGACTCGCCCCAGTCGGCGACCCGCTCGGCCCGGGACACGCTCCTGCAGTCGATCGACCTCGCCGTCGCAGCCGAGGAGCTGGGCGCTGACGGGGCCTACTTCCGCGTGCACCACTTCGCCCGCCAGCTGGCCTCGCCCTTCCCGCTGCTCGCCGCCGCGGCCGCTCGCACGAGCCGCATCGAGCTGGGCACCGGCGTCATCGACATGCGGTACGAGAACCCGCTGTATTTCGCCGAGAACGCCGCCGCCGCCGACCTCATCTCCGGCGGCAGGCTCCAGCTGGGCATCAGCCGGGGATCACCGGAGCAGGTCGTCGCCGGCTACCGGTACTTCGGCTTCGAGCCGCCCGAGGGCATGAGCGACGCCGACATGGCCCGCGGCCACACGCAGGTGCTCATGGAGGTGCTCAAGGGGGAGGGCTTCGCCGAGCCGAACCCGCGGCCGATGTTCCCGAACCCTCCGGGCCCGCTCCCGCTGGAGCCGCACTCGCCCGGGCTGCGCGACCGCATCTGGTGGGGCGCCGGCTCGCGCGCGACCGCCGAGTGGACCGCCGAGCAGGGCATGAACCTGATGAGCTCGACGCTGCTCACCGAGGACACGGGCGTGCCGTTCCACCAGCTCCAGGCCGAGCAGATCCAGCGCTTCCGCGACGCGTGGAAGGCGGCCGGTCACGAGCGCGAGCCCCGCGTCTCGGTCAGCCGCAGCATCTTCCCGCTGGTGTCCGACCGCGACCGGGCCTACTTCGGGCACGAGTCGCGCAGCACCGACCAGGTCGGCTTCCTCGACGGCGGCTCGGCGCGCTTCGGCCGCTCCTACGCGGCCGAGCCCGACGTGCTGGTGAAGGAGCTCGCCGAGGACGAGGCGATCGCGGCTGCCGACACGCTGCTGCTCACCGTCCCGAACCAGCTCGGGGTCGACTACAACGCCCACGTGATCGAGAGCCTGCTGACGCGCGTGGCTCCGGCACTGGGCTGGCGCTGATCGCGACCCGGGTCGATGCTGTCCTCATGAGCACGCTCGACGTCCCGACGATCATCGCCGCCGGCCTGGATGACTGGCGCCCCCTCGTCCACAGCCTGCACGCCCGGTTCCGCACCGGCGACTTCGCGCAGGGCCTGGAGTTCGTCGTGGA
This sequence comes from Aeromicrobium sp. UBA7512, assembly GCF_002476985.1. Taxonomy (NCBI): domain Bacteria; kingdom Bacillati; phylum Actinomycetota; class Actinomycetes; order Propionibacteriales; family Nocardioidaceae; genus Aeromicrobium; species Aeromicrobium sp. UBA7512. The sequence continues at coordinate 585,267 of NZ_DLNK01000003.1, read as the reverse complement.
CATCGGTGCCGCGGCCGAGGCGGCGAACCACCACCCGGACGTGAAGCTCACCTACACGCACGTCGACATCACGCTGATCAGTCACGACTCCGGTGGGATCACCGACCGCGACCTCGACCTCGCGCGCACGATCAGCGACCTGGCGGGGGAGCGAGGGTTCGAGTCCGACCCGGCGCGCCTGGCCATCGTCGAGATCGCGCTCAACGCCCAGGACAAGGACGCCATCGGCCCGTTCTGGGCCGCGATGCTGACGGGCGACGCGAACGCCTACGACGGTGAGCAGGTCACCGACGACACGGGCCAGGTGCCGCTGCTGTGGTTCCAGCCCACCGAGGAGCGCACCGAGGTCCCGCCGATGTGCTTCCACCTCGACATCTGGATCCCGGTGGGCCAGCTGCCGTCCCGGATCGAGGCCGGCGTGGCCGCGGGCGGGCGCGTCTTCGACGATTCGGAGTCGCCGTCCTTCGTCGTGCTGGAGGACGTCGAGGGCAACAAGGCCTGCCTCTGCACCGTGATGGACCGTGGCTGACCGGACCTGATCAGGAGGGGCCGAACTCCAGCGACGCGGCGCGCGCCTGCAGCCAGGCCCGCTCGAGGTCGTTGCCCGCGAGCTCGGCCGCCGCGATGAACTGGCCGCGTGCCTCGGCGGTGCGGCCGAGCCTCAGCAGCAGATCGGCGCGCGTGCTGGCGACGAGGTGGCTGCGCGCGAGCGTGCCCTCGGCGTCGATCCGGTCGATCTCGGCCAGCGCGGGCTCCAGGCCGCCCTCGGTCATCGAGAGCGCCGCGGCGCGGTTCAGCCGGACGACGGGTCCGGGGACGAGCGCGGCGAGCGCGTCGTAGAGCACGAGGATCCGCTCCCAGTCCGTGGCGGCGAACGACGGCGCTGTGGCGTGGCACGCCGCGATGGCGGCCTGCAACGCGTAGGGCCCCCGGCCGCGGCCCAGGTCGTCGACCCGCTCGAGCGCCTCGACGCCTCGGGCGATCTGCGACCGGTCCCAGAGCCGGCGGTCCTGGTGGGCGAGCGTCACCGGATCCCCGAGGCGGTCCGTGCGAGCCGCGAAGCGCGACGACTGCAGCTCCATCAGCGCGACGAGGCCATGATCTCGGGCTCGCGGGGGAGCAGGCGGCTGACGACGCGGCCCAGGCGCAGCGCCTCCTGGGCGAGGTCGCGGCGGACCCAGCGGTCGCCGGCACTCGCGGCGTAGCCCTCGGTGTAGAGCAGGTAGATCACGGTGAGCACCGCCGAGAGCCGGGTGGACCACTCGGTGTGGTCGGGCACCTCGAACGGCACACGCGCCTCGCTGAGGGTCCGCTTGGCTCGGACGATGCGCTGCTGGACCGCCGGGACGGTGGACAGCAGCAGGCGCGCGATCTCCGTGGTGGAGAGTCCGGCCACGACGCGCAGGGTCAGTGCGACCTGGGCCTCCCGCGCGAGCACGGGGTGACAGGCGGTGAAGACGAGGCGCAGCAGGTCGTCCTCGATCGGCTCCCACGCCGCGTCGTCCTCCTGGTCGAGCTGGTGGGCCATCGTCCGGTGACGCTCGTCGAGCGCCGCCCTGCGCCGCCAGCCGTCGACCGCCCGGCGCCGGGCCACCGTGGTGAGCCAGGCACCGGGGTTGCGCGGCACGCCCGACTCGGGCCACACGCGCAATGCCTCGGCGACCGCGTCCTGGGCCAGGTCCTCGGCCTCGGAGAGATCGCCGGTCACGCGAGCCAAGGTGGCGACGACCCGCGGGCCCTCGATGCGCCAGACGGCATCGAGGGTCGCGGCGAGATCGTCCATGTCAGGCGTTGCCGAGCTGCTCGCGCCAGCCGGCCTCCTTCTGCACGTACTCGTTGTCGGCGAAGTCCTCGAAGTCGGACTCGTCGGTGATGCGACGCACCTCCAGCTTCGACCCGGGGCCCAGCGGGCAGCGCTTGGCCCACTCGACGGCCTCCTCGCGCGAGGCGACCTGCAGGACCCAGAAGCCGTTGAACAGCTCGTGCGTCTCGCCGTAGGGACCGTCCGTGACGATCGGCTCCTCGGCGGAGAAGTCCACCACGAAGCCCTCCGACGGGTCGGAGAGGCCGTCGCCCCCGGCCATCACGCCCGCGTTCATGAGCGCCTCGTTGTACGCGCCCATCGCGTTGATGATCTCCTCGAAGTCCATCTCCTTCGACGCCGCGAGGGCCTCGTCGGTGGTCCGCATGATCAGCATGTACTTCCTCATGATTTCGGTCCTCTCACCGGACGCACCTTGCGTCCTCTCACCCTGACGTCGAACGGCGTCGGCCGAGATCGACAGCCTTCACGAAAAAGTTCGTCGAATCTCGTCCGGGCCACGGTATAGGTTCTGCGAGGGAACAGGAGAGGACCTTCCGCATGAGTCATCCGGCCGACACGCACGACCTGATCCGCGTCCACGGCGCCAGGGTCAACAACCTCAAGGATGTCAGCGTCGAGCTGCCGAAGCGGCGCCTCACGGTGTTCACCGGCGTCTCGGGCTCGGGCAAGAGCTCCTTGGTCTTCGGCACCATCGCCGCGGAGTCCCAGCGCCTGATCAACGAGACCTACAGCTCGTTCGTGCAGGGCTTCATGCCCACGATGGCCCGTCCCGACGTCGACGTCCTCGACGGTCTCACCACCGCGATCCTCGTCGACCAGGAGCGCATGGGCTCCGATCCGCGCTCCACGGTCGGCACGGCCACCGACGCGAACGCCATGCTCCGGATCCTGTTCAGCCGCCTCGGCGAGCCCCACGTCGGCTCGCCCCAGGCGTTCTCCTTCAACGTGGCGTCCGTCAGCGGCGCCGGCGCCGTCTCGTTCGAGACCGGCGGCCGCACGGTGAAGGAGCGTCGCGAGTTCTCGATCACCGGTGGCATGTGCCCGCGCTGCGAGGGCAGGGGAGCGGTGTCGGACTTCGACCTCACCGCCCTCTACGACGAGACGAAGTCGCTCGCCGAGGGCGCGCTGACGATCCCGGGCTACTCGATGGAGGGCTGGTACGGCCGGATCTACCGCAACGGAGACTTCTTCCCCGGTGACAAGCCGATCAAGGACTTCACGAAGAAGCAGCTCGACGCCCTGCTCTACAAGGAGCCGACCAAGATCAAGGTCGAGGGCGTCAACATCACGTTCGAGGGGCTGATCCCGAAGATCCAGAAGTCGATGCTGTCGAAGGACCGCGAGGCGATGCAGCCGCACATCCGCGCGTTCGTCGACCGGGCGATCACATTCCAGACCTGTCCCGAGTGCGACGGCACGCGCCTGAACGAGGGCGCACGGTCCTCCAAGGTCAAGGGCATCAGCATCGCCGACGCCTGCGCCATGCAGATCACCGACCTCGCGGCCTGGGTGCGCGAGCTCGACGAGCCGTCGGTGGCGCCGCTGCTGTCGGTGCTGGGCGACACGCTCGACTCGTTCGTCCAGATCGGCCTGGGCTACCTGTCGCTCGACCGGCCGGCGGGCACGTTGTCCGGCGGCGAGGCCCAGCGCACCAAGATGATCCGACACCTCGGATCGTCGCTCACCGACGTGACGTACGTGTTCGACGAGCCCACGGTGGGGCTGCACCCGCACGACATCGACCGGATGAACGAGCTGCTGCTGCAGCTGCGCGACAAGGGCAACACCGTCCTGGTGGTCGAGCACAAGCCCGAGGCCATCGCGATCGCCGACCACGTCGTCGACCTCGGTCCAGCGGCCGGCAGCGGCGGTGGCCAGATCATGTTCGAGGGCACCTTCGACGGCCTGCGCGCGAGTGACACCGTCACGGGGCGCCACATCGACGACCGGGCCTCCCTCAAGGACTCGGTGCGCACCCCCACGGGCCAGCTCGAGGTGCGCGGTGCGAACTCGCACAACCTGCAGGACGTCGACGTCGACATCCCGCTCGGCGTCCTCGTGGTCGTCACGGGCGTCGCCGGGTCGGGCAAGAGCTCGCTCATCCACGGCTCGGTCGCCAGGAACGACGATGTCGTCGCGATCGACCAGGGCGCGATCCGCGGGTCGCGACGCAGCAATCCCGCCACCTACACCGGCCTGCTCGATCCGATCCGCAAGGCGTTCGCGAAGGAGAACGGCGTCAAGCCCGCGCTCTTCTCGGCCAACTCCGAGGGAGCCTGCCCGAACTGCAACGGCGTCGGCGTCGTCTTCACCGACCTCGGCATCCTGGCCACCGTGGAGTCGCCGTGCGAGGTGTGCGAGGGCCGTCGCTTCGACGCCGCCGTGCTCGAGTACAAGCTGGGTGGGCGCGACATCAGCGAGGTGCTGGCGATGCCGGTGGCCGAGGCGCACGCGTTCTTCGCCAAGGACGGCGTCAACGTCGCCGCCGCCGCGAGGATCCTCGCCCGCCTCGAGGACGTGGGCCTGGGCTACCTCACACTGGGCCAGCCGCTGTCCACCCTGTCCGGCGGCGAGCGCCAGCGGATCAAGCTGGCCACGCACATGGGGGAGAAGGGCGGCACCTACGTCCTCGACGAGCCCACCTCCGGCCTGCACCTCGCCGATGTCCAGCAGCTGCTCGGCCTGCTCGACCGCCTCGTCGAGGCAGGCAAGTCCGTCATCGTGATCGAGCACCACCAGGCCGTGATGGCGCACGCTGACTGGATCATCGATCTGGGTCCGGGCGCCGGTCACGACGGTGGCCGGGTCGTCTTCGAGGGCACCCCGGCCGACCTCGTGGCCCAGCGCCCCACGCTCACCGGAGAGCACCTGGCGGCCTACGTCGGCTCCTGATCGTCGGAAGGTGGGGCTGCTGGGGCCAGGTGTGACCTGTCCTACACTCGGCCTCATCATGCGAGCGCTTCCCACCGAACGGACCCCGGTCCGCCGTCAGGTGGGCTTCGTCGTCGTCCTGGTCGCACTGACGGTCTTCCTGATCGGCGCCAGCGCTCCCTCACCGTTCTACCCGGTGCTGCAGGAGCGCATCGGCTTCTCCTCGGTCACGATGACGCTGATCTTCGCGGTCTACGCCGTGTCGATGCTGGTGACGCTGCTGCTCACCGGATCCCTGTCGGACCACCTCGGCCGGCGGCCGGTCATGACCGCCGGACTCCTCGTCCTGGCGGTCAGCATGACCGCGTTCTGGCAGGCCGAGAGCGTCGGTCTTCTCATCACCGCACGCATCGTCCAGGGATTCGGCGCCGGCCTCCTGATGTCCTCGATGTCCGCGGCGGTCGTCGACCTCGAGCCCGTGAGCCACCCGGGCTGGGGCGCGATCGCGAACTCGGTCACGCCGCTGGCCGGACTCGCCGCGGGAGGCCTGATCGCGGGTCTCGTCCTCGAGTACGTGGACGAGGATCCGTTCACCGCGATCTTCGGCGTGCTCACCGGCGTGTTCGTGCTGATGGCGCTCCTGGTGTGGGTGGCGCCCGAGACGTCGGCCCGGCGATCGGGTGTCTGGGCCTCGCTCCGACCGAACGTCGGCGTGCCTCCCGAGGCCCGCGCCGCCTTCCTCCGGGCGCTTCCCGCCCTCGTCGCCGGGTGGGCCACGAGCGGCTTCTACCTCTCGCTCGGCGCCCCGTTGGTCGCCCAGGAGCTCGGCGGCGACAGCCACGTCATGCAAGGTCTGGCCATCACCGCGATCAACGGCGCGGGCGCCGCGATGTGCTTCGTCGCCCGTGGGTGGACCGGCCGTCGCATCACGCTGTACGGCACCACCACCCTCGCGGTCGGCACGGCCCTCACCCTCGTGGCCCTCGCCGCCGGCAGCCTGCCCTGGTTCCTCGCGGCCGCCGTGTTCGCGGGCACGGGCTTCGGGGCCTCCTTCATGGGCATCATGCGCTCGGTCACGCCGTTGGCACCGCCCGAACGCCGGGGCGAGCTGTTCGCCGCCGTCTTCGTGGCGAGCTACGTCGCCTTCGGCGTGCCGGCGGTCATCGCGGGGTTCGCGGTCGGTGAGTTCGGTCTCACGCCCACCGCGATGGTCTACGGCGGGGTCGTCGTGACGCTCTCGGCACTGGCCGCGGTGCTGCGGAAGTTCGGCTCGACCGACTGACGAGCGGTACGTTGAGAAGGGAAGGACGAACGCCTTCCCCTTGTCATGTTCCCGGCAGACAGGACCCGACGCCCGTGGCCGTGATCCTCCTGTGCGGCGTGGCCGGGTCGGGCAAGTCCATGTACGCCCGCCGCCTCGAGGCCGACGGCTGGGTTCGCCTGTGCTTCGACGTCGAGACGTGGCGCCGCGGCGTGAGGGCGCTGCCGGCGCCGCCCGAGCTGTTGCCCGGGATCGAGGACGAGCTGGAAGCCCGCCTCGCCGAGGCAGTGCGCGCCGGCCGTGACGTGGTGGTCGACCTCTCGTTCGCGACGCGCGCGCTGCGGGACGCCTACCGCGGGCTCGTCGCGGAACTCGGTGTCGCGGCTGAGACCGTCCACCTGCCGGTCGACATGTCGACAGCGTTGGACCGCGTCCGTCAGCGGCGGGACACCGGTCCGGACGACTACCGGCTCACCGACGAGGTCGTGCGAGCTCAGGTGGAGGGCTTCGAGGCACCGACGTTCGCCGAGCAGCCGCTGACGATCGTCGACGGTGATCTCGTGGTGCGTCAGGCACGACCCGCCGACGTGGGGGAGCTGCTGGAGTTCTGGTCAGGATCGGCGGAGAACGCGTCGCGTCCCCAGGACTCCGAGGTGGCGGTGGAGCGGCTGCTCGCGCGCGATCCCGCGGCGCTGATCGTGGCCGATGTGGATGACCGGATCGTCGGCACCGTGATCGCGGGCTGGGACGGCTGGCGGGCGCATCTCTACCGACTCGCGGTCGGGAGGGACGTGAGGGGACGCGGCATCGCGCGGCGGCTGCTGCGGCACGCCGAGGAGCGACTCATCGATCTCGGCGCGAGCCGTCTCGACGCGATGGTCCTGGACGGGAACGAGGCAGGAGCCGCGGTCTGGCGAGCGGCGGGTCATGCGCCGCAGGGGGAGTGGAGCCGGTGGGTCAAGCCGGTCGGGCCGCGGGAGACCCCCGGCGGGGCTACCGTGGAGTAACACCCGACGAGGATCAGGAGGCTGCCCGTGTCCACCTCAGCGCGGACGATGGTCCTGCACGGCCACGAGCTGTCGTACCTCGACCGGGGCGACGGACCCGTGGTCCTGTTCATCCACGGGATCCTGGGCTCCCAGCACAACTGGGTGCACCTCGTGAACCGGATCGACGACACCCAGCGGGTGATCGTCCCGGACCTCTTCGGGCACGGCGCCTCGGCGAAGCCGATGGGGGACTACTCGCTGAGCTCGCACGCGGCGACGCTGCGTGACCTGCTCGACCGGCTCGGTGTCGACACCGTCACGGTGGTGGGCCACTCGCTCGGCGGTGGCATCGCGATGCAGTTCTACTACCTGTTCCCCGATCGGGTCGAGCGTCTCGTCCTCGTGGCCAGCGGCGGGCTCGGCCGCGAGGTGAGCCCGCTGCTGCGCGCCGCGACGCTGCCGGGCGCGGAACACGTGCTGAGCGTCGTCGCCTCCGGCTGGGTGCTCGGCAAGGTGGAGTCCGCCGGGCGCGCTGCGGCCAGGATCGGCTGGAAGCCCGGCGCCGACGTCGGCGCCATCTGGCGCGGCTTCACGTCGCTCGGCGACAAGGAGAGCCGCAAGGCGTTCCTGGCGACGACCCGTGCGGTGGTCGACCCCGGCGGCCAGACGGTCAGCGCGCACGACCACCTCGGGGACGTGGGCCCGATCCCGGTGCTGCTGGTCTGGGGGAGCAGGGACCGGATGATCCCCGCCTGGCACGCGATCAAGGCCCAGGAGTCGGTGCCGGGCTGTCAGGTCGAGCTGTTCGAGGGCGCCGGGCACTTCCCGCACCTCGACGACCCCGACCGCTTCGCCGACGTCCTGGCCCGGTTCATCGCCACGACCTCACCTGCGGCTGGCTGAGGACAGGACGCAGAACTCGTTGTCGTCGGGATCGCGCATGACCACCCAGTCCACCGTGCCCTGACCGATGTCGGTGCGGGTCGCGCCGAGTCGCTCGAGTCGCTCGACCTCGGCCTGCTGGTCGCCCGTCGGGCGCAGGTCGAAGTGCCAGCGGTTCTTGGGTGGCTTCTCCAGCAGCGGGGGACCACCCCACGAGATCTTGGTGCCGCCGTGAGGTGACTGGATCGCCGTCTCCTCGTCCTCGTCCCACACGAGCAGCCAGTCCAGGGCCGCCTGCCAGAACAGTCCGACCTCGCGGGTGCCGTCGCACGACAGGGCGCCGATCGTGCCGCAGCCGGCCAGGAACTTGTTGCCGGGCTCGATGACGCAGAACTCGTTGCCCTCCGGATCCTCGAGGACGACGTGCTCGGCGTCCGCGCCCTGGCCGATGTCGAGGTGACGGGCACCGAGCTCCACGGCGCGCGCGACCATCGCCTCCTGGTCGTCGAACGACGCGCTCGTGAGGTCGAAGTGCATCCGGTTGGGGAGGGTCTTGGGGTGCCGCGTGGGCTGGATGTCGATGGCGAACCCGAGGGCGTCGGGGGAGGGCAGCGTGAGCACCCCCTCGTCGTGGGTGTCGACGACCTCACGGTCGAGGACCCGGCCCCAGAAGGTGGCGAGCCTCGCCGGCTCGCTGGCGTCGATGACAAGGGCTTCCAGTCGACTGCTCATGAGTGCCACGCTAGACCTCATGACTCCGCACAGCATCGTCATCGGCCTGCCCATTGCCGACCGTCCGACGTCGCGCGACTTCTACCGCGACGTCCTGGGATTCGAGGCGCCGGGCGAGCTGGCCGACGACGGCGTCCCGGAGCCCCTGCAGCTCGCACTGTCGGAGACGGTGAGCGTGATGCTGGTGCCGACCGGGGGATTCGGGTGGGCGATCGGCGGCCGTCCCGTGGCGGCCGCGGGGCAGCACGAGTGCGTGTTCACGCTGTCGGTGCGATCGGAGTCCGACGTCGACGCGCTGCTGCAGCGGGCGCGATCCGCGGGCGCCGAGATCGTCACCGAGGCAACCCGGCAGCCCTGGGGCTACACCGGTACGTTCGCCGATCCCGACGGCCACCTGTGGTCGGCCCTGGTCGACGAGGGATGACGGGCGACCTGACGTCGATCGAGGCGACGTGGACGGATCCCGGGTCGTCACCGCGGCAGGTGAGCCTCGTACGGATCCCGTTGCCCGTGCTGGACGCGCTGGCGCGCGGCGACGGTGAGTCGGCCGAGCGGCTCGCCGAGCTGGAGCTCGGTCCGTACGTCACGGGACCCGACTGTCTCTGGCTCTGGAAGATACGCAGTGCGCAACTCCTCGCGAGTCCCGACGACCACGCGTGGGTGACCCGCCTGATCGTCGATGGTCGCTCCGGCGACGTCGCCGGCGTGGCCGGCTTCCACGGAGCGCCGGACCAGCGCGGCATGGTCGAGATCGGTTACCGGATCGATCCGACGCGCCGTCGGCGTGGCTACGCACGGTCGGCCCTGCAGGTGATGCTGACGATCGCGAACGCCCATCCAGGGGTACACGTCGTCCGCGCGACGGTCACTCCGGACAACCTCGCATCCAGGGCTCTGCTCGACCAGTACGGCTTCCGCGAGGTCGGCGAGCAGTGGGACGACGTGGACGGGCTGGAGACGATCTTCGAGCGGCCGGCAGGCTAGGCAGGGTCGGGTCCGTCGGCCAGCCCCAGGGCGCGGGCGGCGCGGGAACGATCGTCGACGACGAGGACCTTGCGTCCGTCGTGATCGGTGTACTGGACGTCGAGCCGGACGCCGGCGACGTCGAGCTGTCGCATGAGTCGTCCGAGCGCGCCGGGGACGTCGGCCTCGAGGGGGACCAGCAGCACCTCGCTGACCGCGATCACGTCGATGTCAGCTTCCGCCAGGGCACGGGCGGCCGCGTCAGCATCCGCGACGAGGTAGTGCGCCGTCCGCTCCCACATTCCGCCGCCGAGGAGGTCGACGCCGGCGGCACCCAGGACCGCACCGATGCGCTCCAGCGATGCCGCACCGTCACGGGCCACGATGGCGATGTCGCGCATCACGCGACCAGCTCGATCGTGGGCTCGATGCGGACGGTGGCGTTCAGGGTGTTGGCGATGAAGCAGTGCCGGTGCGCCGCCTCGACCAGCCGCTCCACGGTGGCCTCGTCCGTGGCGCGGGCCGTGATCCGGGGTCGCAGCACGACCTCGGTGATGCGCATGGACGCTGCGGCCTGCGGCATCACGGCGGTCGCGTCGTCCTCGTAGGCCAGGACCTCGATCTCGGCCAGCGCGGCGACCGCCAGGAACGACAGCAGCTGGCACGAGCTGGCAGCGGCGAGCAGCAGCTGCTCGGGGTTCGTCATGCTGGCGTCGCCGCGGAACGAGGCATCGGCGCTCACCGGCAGCGTTCCGCCGGCGAGCTCGACGTCGTGCGTCCGGTCGTACGCCCGGTAGCCGTCGCCCGTGGACCCATTCCACGCCAGGCGCGTGGAGTACTCGTGAGTGGACATGGAACGACCGTAGGAACACGCTCCGACAGATCTGTCGTCGCTCTGCACGATTGTCCGATAATGCACATTATGTCAGTTATGCACGAGGCGGCCCGCGGAAGAGGCAGGCTCCCCTCACGTGGACCGCAGGTACTCCTCGATCACCAGGCCGGACTCGAACCGTCGCGTGCTGACGAGGTCGAACGGCGCGACCGTCGGGTCGGCGCCGCCGAACAGGCGGATGCCGTCACCGAGGACGATCGGATACCGCTTGAGCACCAGTCGATCGATCTCGGACAGCAGCGAGCCGGCGAGCTCGCCGCCACCGCACAGGTAGATGCCCAGGCCGTCCTCCTGCTTCAGCTCCCGGATCGTGGCCAGCGCGTCGGCCGTGTAGGTGACGCCGTCCGGCGGCGTGGCCCCGGAGCGGGTCGCCACGTACTCGCGCAGGTGGGCGTACGGGTTCTGAATGCCCTCGTCGAGGGCGATCTGGTAGCTCCTGCTCCCCTGGATCACCGTGTCGAACCGGGTGCGTGGCGGCGCGATCCCGAGCGCCTCGAGGAATCCCGACGGAACGGCGTCCGCGAAGTCGCTCGTGAGGACGGCGGCGTGATCGCCGGTCACCGGGAAGGCGTCGAAGGCACCGTCGGGTTCGGCGATGAAGCCGTCGATCGAGACGGCGACGTAGTAGACGAGCTCGCGCATCATCTCTCCATTCACTACGGATGTTGTGGTTGAAACGTACCACGACGCCCGTCGTGGTAGCGATACCCTGAGGCCATGGTCCGCAATGTCGAGCGCCGCACGCTCCTGGCCGACGCCGCCGTGAGCGTCCTCGCGCAGCAGGGCTCCCGAGGCCTGACGCACCGGGCGATCGACCTCGAGGCCGGCGTGCCGAAGGGCACGGCGTCGAACTACTTCGCCTCGCGCGACGACATCATCGCCGCGATCCTCGTGCGCATCGGCGAGCGCCTCTCCCCCGATCCCGAGATCCACGCGGAGCTCGCGCGGCGCACCCCGGGCATCGACCTGTTCACGGACTACCTGAAGGACATCGTCCACCGGCTGACGGCGGAGTCCGACGTCATGATCGCGCTGTTCGAGCTGCGCCTGGAGGCCACGCGCCGCCCCCATGTGGCCGAGGCGCTGACGAGCTGGCGCCGCGACGGCCTGGCCGCCGACGTCGAGTTCAACACGTCCATGGGCCTGCCCGGTGACGCTTCGGACATCGCCCTGTTCCACTACGCGATCGACGGCTTGGTGTTCGACCGGCTGACCGTCCCGCTCGACGAGACGGCAGACGTCGACGCGCTCGTCGAGACCCTCGCGCGTCGGATCCTCGGCGGCTGAACGAGCGCGGTCGTCGTGAACGGGCCGCACCGCCCCTGACGCCCTAGGCTCGGCCCATGACCCCCCGATCAGCCAAATCCACCGCGCGCGCGGTGGACGACCATCCCGCGCTGGACTACGTGGCACGTGCCGGACTGGTGGCGTTCGGCATCGTGCACCTGATGATGGGCTGGCTCACCCTCCAGCTCGCGTTCGGCGACCGCGAGAACAAGGCCGACAGCACCGGGGCCGTCCGTGAGCTCGCCCAGCAGCCCTTCGGCGAGCCGATCGTGTGGGCCGTGGGCCTCGGCATGGTGCTGCTCGCGGTGTGGCAGGCGATCGAGGCCGCCGTGGGACACCGCCAGGAGGACGACCCGAAGCGACTGCGCAAGCGGGTGACGAGCCTGGGCAAGGCGGTCCTGTACGCCGTCATCGCGTTCAGCGCCTTCAAGGTCGTCACCGGGTCGAGCTCCTCGAAGAAGGACGGCACCGCGTCGTTCAGCGCCAAGCTGATGGACCTTCCCCTCGGCCAGGCGCTCGTGGGGCTCGTGGCCCTCGGGATCGCCGCCGTCGGTGTCTACCTCATCTACAAGGGTCTGACCGAGCGCTTCCTCAAGGACATCGAGGCCGGCGGCGCCAGCGGCCGCGTCGGCTCGGCCTACGTCTGGCTGGGCAAGATCGGCTACGTCGCCAAGGGTGCCGCGGTCCTGGGCGTCGCCGCGCTCTTCGGCTACGCCGCGATCACCCACGAGCCGGACAAGTCCGGCGGCATCGACGAGGCGCTGCTCACCGTGCTGGACCAGCCGTTCGGGCCCGTCGTGATCGCCCTCGTCGGCGCCGGTTTCGCGGCGTTCGGCCTGTTCTGCTTCGCATGGGCACGCCACATCGACCGCTGATACAGCCCAAACGGGCCGTACGTCGAACACCCGTTCTACAGTGGTCCCATGGGTCACAACCGGAGGTACGGCGACCGCTTGTCGGCGCTGGACCCTCCGGCCGTGACTCCCCCGCCTCGCATCCGGCCCCAGCACGTCTGGGTCAACCTGTCGACCGTCCAGCACGCGCCCGCGGTGTATCCCGGGGTGCTCGTGGAGTGGCGACCCGTGGTGAAGGGCTGGGAGGCGCTGTGCACGTGGGCCTCGCCGGACGGTGTCGTCCACACCGGGTGGCTGCCCGCCGCACGGCTCAAGCCGGCCTCCGGGTGAGTGACCCTCCCGAGACGCGGACGGCCCCCGGAGCGGGTGCTCCAGGGGCCGTTCCGGGCTGAGGTCGGTCAGCGGCGCACGAGGCGACCAGCGCCACCCTCGCTGAGCGAGCCCTCGACGTCCGCGCCACGCCAGATCAGCAGGTGGCCGGCGCCGCGCTCACGGACGCTGCCGTCGATCTCCGCCGCGCGGTAGATGCGGACGTGGCCGCTGTGGAGTTCGGTGACCGTGCCGTCCACGTCGCCCGCGACGGTCAGGTTGCCGCTGTCGCGCTCGGTGATGTTGCCGTCGACGGAGCCGGAGGGCGTGACCGTGACGGAGCCGCGACCGAGCTGGCGGACGTTGCCGTCCACGTCACCTCGGATGATGATGTTGCCGTGGCGCACCGTGAGGTTCCCGTCGACGTCGCCGTTGACCACGAGGTTGCCCTTGCGGATGCTGATGTTGCCGTCGATGTCGCGGTTCTTCTTCACCGTGAAGCTGCCCTTGCGGCTGATGTTGCGGTTGTCGTCGTCATCCGCGGAGGCCATCGCGGGCAGTCCGGCCAGCAGGACGCCGCCGGTCAGGGCGAGGGCGAGGGTCTTGGTCTTCATCGTGCGCTCCTTCGTTCGGTACGTGATGACCCCATCGTGCAGAGCCGAAGTGAGCCGGAGGTGAACGAAACATGAGAGTGCTCTCATGTTCGGGTCCCATCCGTTCGGCGCTCCGCAACGAACCCCTTCCATGAATCGCCACGAAGCCGTCTCGGGAGTCACCTCGGGGCTGACCGCAGCCCTGGCGGGGCTCGCCGCCGGGCACCTCGCCGCCGCACTGATCGCGCCGGCCGCCTCCCCCGTGCTCTCCGTCGGGAGCGCGGTGATCGACCGGACACCGACAGCCCTCAAGCAGTTCGCCATCGAGCGGTTCGGCACCGCCGACAAGCCGATCCTGCTCGGAACGGTGCTCGTCGTGACACTGCTGCTCGCGGCGCTCGGCGGCCTGCTGGCCCGCCGGTCGTTCATCGCCGGCGCCGCCGTCGTGCTCGGCCTCGTGGCCGCTGCGGGCTGGGCCGCGCTGGCCCGCCCCGCGGCTCGCCCCGTCGACGTGCTGCCAGCCGCCGTGACCGCGATCGTCGCCATCGTCGTCCTGCGCTGGCTCTCCCCTGGGCCCGACGAGCCCGACGAGGTCGCGGACGGCCCCGGCCGACGACGCCTCCTGATCGGGACCGGAGCGATCGTGGGTGCCGCGGTGGTCGTCGGATCGGTGGGCCAGTGGCTCACGGTGCGCGCCCGCGACGTCACCAACATCGTGTTCCCTCGCGCTCGCAAGCCCCTGCCGCCCCTCCCCCGTGGACTCGAGGCGCAGTACCGCGGCATCTCGTCGTTCCGCACGGACCGCGACGACTTCTACCGGGTCGACATCAACCTGACGGTCCCCGTGGTCGACCACGAGACCTGGACCCTGCGGATCGACGGCATGGTCGACCGACCCTACGAGCTGACCTTCGACGAGCTGCTCGAGCTCCCGCTCGTCGAGTGCGACATCACCCTGACATGCGTCTCCAACGAGGTCGGCGGCCCGTACGTCGGTGCGGCCCGCTGGTTGGGGGTCCGGGTGTCCGATCTGCTCGAGCGGGCGGGGGTGCGGGCCGGTGCCGACCAGATCCTGAGCACGGCCGTCGACGGCTTCACGATCAGCACTCCCCTGGCGGCCGCCCAGGACGGCCGGGACATGATCGTGGCGGTCGCCATGAACGGTGAGGCGCTCCCCCGCGACCACGGCTTCCCGGCCCGCCTGGTGACTCCGGGGCTCTACGGGTACGTCGGCGCCACGAAGTGGCTCACACGGCTCACCGTCACGACCTACGAGAAGAAGTCGGCCTACTGGACCGACCGCGACTGGGCCATCGACGGGCCGATCAAGATCTCGTCGCGCATCGACACGCCCGCCGCGCTGAAACCCGTCGGCGCGGGTCGCGTCGTCGTTGGCGGCGTCGCGTGGGCTCAGGGTCGCGGCGTGGGCGCCGTCGAGGTCAAGGTGGACGACGGCGACTGGGAGCCCGCGGAGTTCGGCCCCGATGCCGGCGTCGACTACTGGCGCCAGTGGTACCTGCTCTGGGACGCCGAGCCCGGCCGCCACACGCTCACCGTGCGTGCCAAGAGCCTCGACGGGGAGGTCCAGACCGAGAAGCGAGCGGCGCCTTTTCCCGACGGTTCCAGCGGATACCAGCAGATCGTGGTCCAGGTCACATGAATCGACCCATCCGGATGCGCCCCGGCACCGAATGACTGACAACTTCGTCACCCAATGAGAGGCACGATCATGAACCGCTTGCTCCCCCGCCGTACCGCAGCCGCCGCTGCCGCCGCCTTCATGTGCGTCGGTCTGGCCGCCTGCAGCAGCAGTGGCGACGACTCCAGCAGCAGCGAGTCGACGACGCCCTCCGCGTCCGAGTCGATGGCCGCCGAGGCGATGACCGGCCCGTTCGGCCCCGGCTGCTCCGCCGTCCCCACCGAGGGTGAGGGCTCCGTCGACGGCATGGCCGACGACCCGGTCGCGACCGCCGCGTCCAACAACCCCCTGCTCACCACGCTGGTCAAGGCCGTCACCGCCGCCGACCTCGTGGACACGCTGAACAGCGCCGAGGCCCTGACGGTGTTCGCGCCGACCGACGACGCGTTCGCCAAGATCCCCGCCGCCGACCTGGACGCCCTGCTGGCCGACAAGGACGCGCTGACCAAGGTGCTGACGCACCACGTCGTCGAGGGCCAGCTGGCGCCCGAGGACGTGGCCGGCGAGCACGAGACCCTCGCGGGTGACACGATCACCGTGGAGGGTTCCGGCGAGGAGTTCACCGTGGGCGAGGCGGCCGTGATCTGCGGCAACGTCGACACGGCGAACGCCAAGGTCTACGTCGTCGACTCCGTCCTGATGCCCTGACCTGCGACTGACGGGACAACTCCGGTGAACCACCTGCGAGCAGTGCCCTCGGGCGGCGAAGAGTCGCCGCCCGAGGCGCTGGCCGACACCCTGAGGCGGTGCGGACGCGGCGACGAAGCCGCCTTCGCCACGCTGTACGACGAGACCTCCGCGCGCATCCACGGACTCGTCCGGCGGATCGTGCGGGACCGCGCCCAGAGCGAGGAGGTCACGCAGGAGGTCTACCTCGAGGTGTGGCGGCAGGCAGCACGGTTCGACCCCGCTCGCGGGTCCGCCCTGAGCTGGCTCATGACGATCGCGCACCGCCGGGCGGTGGATCGGGTCCGCAGCGCGGAGGCCGCCACGGCACGCGACACGCAGCACGTCCTGCGGGACGTCGCGGTGGCGCATGATTCGACGAGTGAGATGGTCGAGGCCCGGTTGGACGCCCAGCGCGTCCGCCGGGCCCTGGCCGGCCTCACCGAGACGCAGAGGGAGGCCATCGACCTGGCCTACTTCAGAGGTTGTACACACACCGAGGTCGCCACGATGCTGGACGTGCCCGTGGGCACGGCGAAGTCCCGCATCCGGGACGGCCTGATCAGACTTCGTGACGCGATGGGAGCAGAAAGATGAGCGACGTGCACGCGCTGTCCGGCGCCTATGCTCTCGACGCCGTCACCGACGCCGAGCGTGAGAGCTTCGAACGGCACATGGCCGGCTGCGAGGCCTGCCAGGCCGAGGTGGCCAGCCTCCGCGAGACGGCGGCCGTGCTGACCGAGCTCAGCCTGGAGGAGCCGCCCCCGGCGCTGCGCCAGTCCGTGCTCGCCGCCATCACCGAGGTGCGTCAGCTGCCCCCCGAGCCGGTTAGGCGTTCCCGCCGGCCCCGCTTCGACCCTCGCCTGCTGCTCGTGGCCGCCGCGTCCGCCGTGGTCCTGGCCGCCGGTGTCGGCGTCGCGATCACGCAGCCCTGGAACGACGAGACCTCGCAGGTCGTCACCGCGACCGACCGTGTCCTCGATGACCCGCAGGCACAGCGGGTGACCCAGACGTTCGACGACGGCGCGAGCGCCACCGTCGTGCGCTCCGCCGCCGAGAAGCGCGCCGTGCTCGTCACGCACGACATGCCCGCGGCCCCGGAGGGTCACTCCTACGTGGTCTGGCTCCAGCAGGGCGACGAGATGGTCAAGGCCGCGACGATGCCCGAGGGGCCGGACAACACGGTCCTGCTCGAGGGCGATGCGCTCACGGCGTCCGCCGCGGGCGTGACGGTCGAGGAGGACCCGGACACGACAGAGCCGACCAGCGACCCGATCGCCCTGTTCGCCTTCTGACACCGTCATCGGGCAGGCTCGTGCCGTGTACGAGTTCGAGGCGACGCTCTGGCGCTGGCGCGAGGACGGGGCGTGGCACTTCGTCACGCTGCCGGAGGACGTGGCCGACGACATCGACGACCGCACTCCCGTGCGTGCCGGGTTCGGCTCGGTCAAGGTCGAGGTGACCGTGGGGTCCCAGACCTGGAGCACCTCGGTCTTCCCCAGCAAGGAGCTGCGCTCGTTCATCCTGCCGATCAAGAAGTCGGTCCGGCAGGCCGCTGGATGCTCGGAGGGCGATCGAATCCTCGTGGCACTGGCCGTTCAGTCGTAGGCTGGGACCGTGAACGACCTGATCACCGACCAGCGCGGCCGACCGTTCCAGACGGTGTTCGGCTGGATCATCGCCATCGCCACGGCCGGCTACATGTTGCCGTGGGCGATCGCCGCCACGCGCGGCAAGTCCAACACCGGCGCCATCTTCTGGCTCAACCTGCTGTTGGGATGGACGGTCGTGGGCTGGATCATCGCGCTCGTCATGGCCTGCACGTCGCACCAGGTGCTGGGGATCAGGAACCCCCGCTGAGCCGATGAACGACGACGCCCGCCGCCGCGCCGCCCGGTACCGCCTGGAACCGGACGCTGACACGGCGGGTACGGACGAGTCCGAGGACGACTCCCCTCCCCCGCCCCGACGGCGTCCGGAGGACCAGACCCTCTGGGTCGACCAGCAGATCCGCGCCGCGATGGCGCGCGGCGAGTTCGACGACCTGCCGCTCGCCGGGAAGCCTCTCCCCCACATCGACACCGCGGCCGAGCCCGACTGGTGGCTGAAGCGGTTCATCGAGCGCGAGAACATCACGGGCGTGCTGCCCGAGGCGCTCCAGTTGCGCAAGGACGACGCCGTGCTGCGCGACGAGCTCGACGGGCTCAGGTCGGAGCGGGCGGTGCGCGAGGCCGTGGAGGAGTTCAACCGCCGGATCGTCGCCGCACGACGCCAGCTGCAGGGCGGCCCGCCGGTGGTCACCGCGCTGCGCGACATCGAGGTCGAGGCGGCCGCCTGGCATGAGCGGCGCGCGGCCCGGGCCCGCGAGCGCCTCGCACAGCCCCCGGAGGACCCGGCCGGACCGGGACCTATTCGAAGGGCGTGGGATCGCCTGCGCCGACGCGGATGACCTCGGCGTAGCCCTCGGAGAGGTCGACGACCGTGGTGGGCTGCGGGATGACCTCCTCGCCGGAGTCGACGATGGCGTCCACGCGGTCGCCCAGCTCCTCGCCGATCTGCCAGGCCTGGGTCATCGCCTCGGTTTCACCGGGCAGGATCAGCGTCGAGCTCAGGATCGGCTCGCCGAGCTCCTCGACGAGGGCCCGGGTGATCCGGTGGTCGGAGATCCGGACGCCGACGGTCTTCTTCTTCGCCTGCAGCAGGCGCTTGGGCACCTCGAGGGTGCCGGGGAGGATGAAGGTGTAGGGGCCGGGGGTCGCGGCCTTGATGGCGCGGAACACGGCGTTGTCCACGTGGACGAACTGGCCCAGCTGGGCGAAGTCGCGGCAGACGAGGGTGAAGTGGTGCTTGTCGTCGAGGTCACGGATGGACCGGATGCGCTGCAGGGCCTCGGCGTTGCCGACCTGCGCGCCGAGGGCGTAGCCCGAATCGGTGGGATAAGCGATCATCCCGCCTCCCCGCAGCAACGCGACCGCTTGTTGGACGGTGCGTTGCTGCGGGTCGACGGGATGAATGTCGAGATAGCGAACCATGTCGCCACCTTAGGCGTCTGTTACGTGAAGAGGCTCACGCCGCCCGGCCCGACCAGCAGAGCGATGACGATGAGCACTGCGCCCATCACGAAGTCGCGCTGGACGAGACGGATGATGCCGAAGATCGCGATGATCACCGCAGCAATCCACAAAATGGTGTCCCACATGGGGGTGACTCCCTTCGTTAGGTTCGACTCCACCTTGCCGTGAGTTGGCGATGTTCGCATGTTGGACGAGTGGGAGTCGTGCACGGCGGCGAACTAGGTTGGAGGGGTGAGCAGCCCGACCCTGGCCGAACGGCGCGAGCGCCAGCTGGCCCACGACCGCGAACGCAGCGAGCACCTGGCAGCCCGGGCGGAGCGCCCGCGGCGCTCCCCTGACGAGCTGCGTGCCCTCGCGTTGCAGGCCTCGACGCGGTTCGCCGACGGCGAGACCGATGCCCTGCTGGCGTGGGTCGCCGAGGAGTTCGGGCACCTGACCGCCGTGGCCTGCTCGATGGCCGACGCCGTGCTGCCGCATGTTGTCGCACGTCACATCCCCTGGGTCGACACGCTCTTCCTCGAGACGGGCTATCACTTCGCCGAGACCGTCGGCACCCGTGACGCGGTCGAGTCGTCGATGCAGCTCACGATCGTCGACGTCATGCCGCGCCAGAGCGTCGCCGAGCAGGACGCCCAGTACGGCGAGCGCCTCTTCGAGCGTGACCCGGCGCTGTGCTGCCAGCTGCGCAAGGTCGAGCCGCTCACTGAGACGCTCGGCGGCTACGAGGCCTGGATCACCGGCGTCCGCCGCGACGACAGCCCGCTGCGCGCCGACACGCCGTTCGTCACGTGGGACGAGAAGAACAGCCTGGTGAAGATCAACCCGCTGGCCGACTGGTCCTTCGACCAGGTCCTCGACTACGCGAACGAGCACGACGTGATCCTCAACCCCCTGCTGAACGACGGCTACCCGTCGATCGGCTGCGCGCCCTGCACGCGCCGTGTGGCGCCCGGTGAGGACCCCCGGGCCGGCCGCTGGGCCGGCCTGGACAAGTCGGAGTGCGGCCTGCACACGTGAGCACCTTCCCCCTCGGCCTGAGGATCGCCGGTCGCCGCGTGGTCGTGGTCGGCGGAGGTCACGTCGCGACCCGCCGCGCCTTCTCCCTCCTCGAGGCCGGCGCCGACGTCCACGTGGTCTCCCCCGCCGTCTCGGACTCGCTCGCCTCGGCGATCGGCCGCGGCACGATCACGTGGCACGAGCGGCCCTACCGCACGGGCGACCTCGACGGTGCCTGGCTGGTGCAGACCGCCACCGACGTCCCGCCGGTCGACGACCTCGTCGCGGACGACGCCGAGGCGGCGCGCATCTTCTGCCTCAAGGGCGGCGACCCGGGGCGCGCCACGGCCTGGACCCCCGCGGTGGCCCGTGTCGACGACATCACGATCGCCGTCAGCGGCGGTGGCGACGCAGGCCGTGCCGCGGCCCTGCGCGACGCGGTGGCCACGGCACTGCAGACCGGCGACCTCCCGCTGCGCCACCGCACCCACGCGAAGGGGCTCGTCGCGCTCGTCGGCGCCGGCCCCGGTGATCCCGGCCTGCTCACCACGCGGGGCCGGCGCCTGCTCGCGGAGGCCGACGTCGTCGTGTTCGACCGGCTCGCCCCGCAGTCCGTCCTGGCCGAGCTCGCTCCCGACGTCGAGGTGATCGACGTCGGCAAGCAGCCCGACCACCACCCCATCCCGCAGGAGCGGATCAACGAGCTCCTCGTCGACCGCGCCCAGCAGGGCAAGGTCGTCGTGCGGCTCAAGGGCGGCGACCCCTACGTCTTCGGGCGCGGTGGCGAGGAGCTCCTCGCGTGCCGCGCGGCCGGGGTCGAGGTCGAGGTGGTCCCCGGGGTCACGTCGGCGATCGCGGTGGCCGCGGCGGCGGGCATCCCCGTCACCCATCGCGGTGTCGCGCGCGGCTTCTCGGTGCTCACCGGGCACGAGGCCGTCGGCGAGCTGCCGCGACGCGGCGACCACACCCTGGTGCTCCTGATGGGCGTCAAGCGGCTGCGCAGCACGGCCGAGGAGCTCATCGCGGCGGGGCACGACCCGCACACGCCCGCCGCCGTCGTCGAGCGCGGCTTCGCCCCCGACCAGCGCACCACGATCGCCACCCTCGGCACGATCGCCGACCGCGCCGCCCACGCGCAGGCCCCGGCCATCACCGTGATCGGCGACGTCGTCAGCCTCGCTGCCGCAACCACCGGTTCAGTCGCCGCTCTCCCGACCTCATGACCAGGCCGTGCGCCAGCACGAACGCCGGGCGCAGCACCCGCTCCGAGCGCAGCATCCACGGCGCGGTGGTGTCCACGTGCCAGTCGATGGTCAGCAGGGTCCGCCCCGGGCGACCCGACGCGAAGTCCAGGTGGGCCGACCCGTCGAGGTCGCCGCGCGAGCGGAACCGCATCGTGGTGGTGGGCTGCAGGTCGAGGTCGTGCACCGTGAAGCGCAGCCGGTAGCCGAAGGCGCTGCGCGCCACGAGATCGATCTCCTCGCCGCGGTGGGCGGTCACGCTCACCGCGTCCCACCACGGCAGCGGGTCGTCCTGCTCCAGGAACTGCTCCAGGGTGCGCCAGAGCCGCTCGGGCGGCTCGGCGACGTCCCAGACCGAGCGGAACTCGTACGCGCGACTTTCCATCAGACCGTGTCGCTGCCGGGATTCGGGCACGAGGCGGGTTTCAATGGGATCAGCCCCGCGCGGTATGAGCGCACGGGGCTCTCACCTTCCCCGGGTGCGGCGCAGCCACCACAGGCCGACGAAGGGCAGCACGAGCGGGATGAAGCCGTAGCCGGCGCCGAAGCCCGACCACACCGTCTGGTCGGGGAACAGCTCGGAGTCCACGATGCTCAGCAGGCCGACACCGAGCACGCCGACCAGCTCGAAGCCGATCGCCGCCGTGGCGACCCGGCGGTTGCCGGTGGCCAGCGCCCACGTCGCGATGCCGTAGACGACACCGGCGACGGCCGACAGCGCGTAGGCGACCGGGGCCTCGTCGGCTTTCGTCACGAGCTGGTAGACCGACCGCGCCGTGGCGGCCACGGCGAAGACGGCGTAGACCGCCACGAGGGCGCGTCCGAACCCGTGCTGTGTGTCGGAGTCGTGCTCAGCCATGTCCCACCCAGATCTGGTGCGTACGGATCAGCATGACCGACACCGTGAACATCGCCACCGCGACCACACCGGTGCCCCAGCGGGTCTTGTCGCCGATCCCCCACAGCACCGAGGCGGGCGGGATGAGCACGGTCGTGGCCAGGTACGACACGTACAGCGCCTTCTCGACGTCGCGGTCGGTGCCGGTGACGGCCACGATCCCCCAGACGAGGCAGGCCAGGAGCAGGACCTCGACGACCGCGACGGCGTAGAAGAGCGGGTTGCTGAAGCGGTACGACCTCGCCGTGTGCCAGCCCGCGAACACGGCGGCGGCGAGGGCGGCGGCGGAGGTCACGTAGACCAGGGCGTCAGGCATGTCAGACGTGAGTCTTTCACGCTGGCAGGATGGTCCGGTGAGCACCCCGGTCGTCCTGATCTCGCCCGCGATGGCGGTCCCCTCGTCCTTCTACGGCCCCCTCGAGGCTGCCTTCCGCGAACGCGGCTGGGAGGCGCGCACCCTGCCCCGGCGAGGCTTCGAGCGCGACCTTCCCCGCGCGTCGCGCCGCCACGACTGGTCGTACGCCGACGAGATCGCCGACACCCAGGCCGCCATCGATGCGGCCCGGATCGAGCACCCCGACCGGCCGGTCGTGCTGTTCGGACACAGCCTGGGCGGCCAGCTCGGCGGTGCGGTCCAGATCGGCCCCCGTCCGGCCGACGCGATGGTGCTCGTGGGCGTGTCCCTCCCCCACTTCCGCCACTACCCCCGGATCGGGCTGCCGCTCGCGGCGATGGCGCTCACGGTGCCGGTGGTCGGCCTCGTCCGGGGATACGTGCCGAAGCCGTGGTTCGGCGGTCCCGGTGCGCGCACGCTGATGCGCGAGTGGGCACGCGTCGTCCGCACCGGTCGCCCGCCCTACCCGGTGCAGCGCCGCATCACGCTGCCGACGCTGGCCGTGCACCTGGCCGGCGACGGCTTCTCCATCGAGGCGGCCGCCCACCGGTTCGAGCGGACACTTGTCGACAAGTCGGCCCTGACGAGCTGGGAGTACACCCGCGACCTCGTGCCCGAGGGCGGCTCCACCCACCACGTGCTGTGGGCGAAGCACCCCGGACCCGTCGTCGACCGCGTGGTGCGCTGGTGGACCGATCAGGCGAACGCCTCGATCGGCGGGCAGGAGCAGACCAGGTTCCGGTCGCCGTAGGCGTTGTCGATCCGACCCACCGGCGGCCAGTACTTGTCCTGCGTCGTGCCGGCCGGGAACACGCCCTCGGCGACGGGGTACGGGTGCGTCCAGTCCACCAGCTCGTGAGCGGCGTGCGGGGCGCTGACCAGCGGGTTGTCCGTGGCGTCGTACTCCCCCGCCGCGACCCGGTCGATCTCGGAGCGGATCGCCAGCATCGCCTCGCAGAAGCGGTCGAGCTCGGCCAGGTCCTCGGACTCGGTCGGCTCCACCATGAGCGTGCCGGCCACCGGGAAGCTCATGGTCGGCGCATGGAACCCGTAGTCGATGAGCCGCTTGGCGACGTCGTCGATGCTCAGTCCCGCGTTCTTCGTGATCTCGCGCAGGTCGAGGATGCACTCGTGGGCCACGAGGCCGTGGTCGCCCGAGTAGAGCACCGGGAACGCCTCGCCGAGCCGCGCAGCCACGTAGTTGGCCGCGAGCACGGCCACCGACGTGGCGTCGGTGAGGCCGTCGGCGCCCATCATCGCCACGTACGCGAACGGGATCGGCAGGATGCCAGCCGAGCCGTACGGAGCGGCGCTGATGGTGCCCGCGGCCTGCCGGCGGTCGGCGTCGGGGTGGAAGGGGTGCTTGGGCAGGAACGGCACGAGGTGCTCGCCCACGGCCACCGGGCCGACACCCGGTCCACCGCCACCGTGCGGGATGCAGAAGGTCTTGTGCAGGTTCAGGTGCGACACGTCGCCGCCGAAGTCGCCGGGGCGGGCGTGGCCCAGCAGCGCGTTGAGGTTGGCGCCGTCGACGTACACCTGGCCGCCGTGCTCGTGGACGATGTCGCACAGCTCGCTGATGCCGTGCTCGTACACGCCGTGCGTCGAGGGGTAGGTCACCATGATGGCGGCGAGGTCGTCGGCGTGGGTCTCGCACTGCGCACGCAGGTCGTCGAGGTCGACCTCCCCGGCGTCGGTGGCCTTGACGATCACGACGCGCATGCCCGCCATCACCGCCGAGGCCGCGTTCGTGCCGTGAGCCGAGCTGGGGATGAGGCAGACGTCGCGGGCCTCCTCGCCGCGGCTGCGGTGGTACTCGCGGATCGCCAGCAGCCCGGCGAACTCACCCTGCGAGCCGGCATTGGGCTGCACCGAGACGGCGGCGTAGCCCGTGACGGTGGCCAGCCACGACTCCAGCGTCTCGACCAGCTCGATCATGCCCGCGGCGTCCTGCGCCGGGACGAACGGGTGCAGGTCGGCGAAGCCGGGCCAGCTGATCGGCTCCATCTCGGTGGTGGAGTTCAGCTTCATCGTGCAGCTGCCCAGCGGGATCATGCCGCGGTCGAGTGCGTAGTCACGGTCGCTGAGCCGGCGCAGGTAACGCAGCATCTGGGTCTCGCTGCGGTGCTCCACGAACACCGGGTGGGTCAGGATTTCGTCGTCGCGCAGCCAGGCCGGCTCGAGCGAGGCGTCGGCCTCGTCGGGCAGGCTCCCGGCGCCGAACGCCGCGAGCACGGCCTCGAGGTGCGCGTCGGTCGTGGGCTCGGAGACGGCGATGCCGACGCGGTCGTCGTCGAAGCGCCACAGGTGGATCTCGGACTCGCGCGCCGCGGCGACGACCTCGGCGGCCCGCCCCGGCACGACGGCCGTGACGGTGTCGAAGAAGCGGTCGGAGACGACCTCGACGCCCGCGGCACGCAGGCCGGCGGCCAGGCGCGACGCGCGGCCGTTCACCTGCGTCGCGATCTCGCGGAGGCCCTCGGCGCCGTGGTAGACCGCGTACATCGCAGCCGTGACCGCCAGCAGCACCTGGGCGGTGCAGATGTTGGACGTGGCCTTCTCGCGGCGGATGTGCTGCTCCCGCGTCTGCAGCGCGAGGCGGTAGGCCGGACGCCCGGCCGAGTCCACCGAGACGCCCACGAGGCGGCCGGGCAGGTGGCGCTCGAGCCCAGAGCGCACCGCCATGAAGCCGGCGTGTGGGCCGCCGTAGAACATCGGGACGCCGAAGCGCTGGGTCGAGCCCACCACCACGTCGGCGCCGAGGCTGCCCGGCGAGCGCAGCAGGACCTGGGCCAACGGGTCGGTGACGACCACGGCGAGCGCCCCGGCCGATTTGACCGCGTCGATCACCGGCGCCAGGTCGATGACCGTGCCGTCGGCCCGCTGGTAGGCGATGATGACGCCGCTGAAGTCGCCCTCGGGCAGGCCCTCGCGCAGGTCGGCCTCCACGAGCGGCAGCCCGACCGCCTCGGCCCGCGTGTGCAGGACGGCGAGGGTCTGGGGCAGGAGTCCGTCGTCGACCACGACCGGCAGGTCGGTGCGCTTGCGATCCGCGCGGCGCACGAGGGTGAGCGCCTCGGCCGCGGCGGTGCCCTCGTCGAGCAGCGACGCGTTCGCGGTGGGCAGACCGGCGAGGTCCTCCACCATCGTCTGGAACGCGAGCAGCGCCTCGAGTCGGCCCTGGGAGATCTCCGGCTGGTAGGGCGTGTAGGCGGTGTACCAGGCGGGATCCTCCAGCACGTTGCGGCGGATGACCGCCGGGGTCGTGGTGGGGTGGTAGCCCAGGCCGATCATCGAGACGCCCGGGGTGTTGCGGTCGGCCAGCTCACGCAGGCGGGCGGTGGCCTCGGTCTCGCTGGCGGCTGCCGGCAGCCCGTCGAGGACCGAGCGGATGCCCGACGGCACCGCGGCCTGCATCAGGGCGTCGAGGCTGTCGTAGCCCAGCCGCTGCAGCATCGCGGCCTGGTCGGACGCGCGCGGACCGATGTGACGGTCGACGAAGCGGGTGGCGGGCTGGCGGGCGGACTGGGGCGTGGGGACCGACTGCGACATGGGCGGGGCTCCGAGGGCTCGACGACAAGGCCCTCCCCCTCTGTCGTCGTGCCGGTGGCACGCCTTCAGAGTCGCCTGTGACGTACGGTCCTGTGGCCTGAGAGGTTCCGGGGAGGAATTGCCCCTTCGGCGCCCTGGGACGGGACTCTCCCGTACGGGTCGAACGGCGTGACCAGCCTACCCCGAGCGATGTCGGGGCGGGCGGAGCGTCCGTCAGTTGGCCTTGCGGGCGCGGCGCTGCGACAGCTCGTCGCCGGCGACGGGGACGTCGGCCTCGGCGCGCTCGGTGGGCAGCTCGTGGAGCGAGCCCTCGATCTCCTTCCACACCCCGCCGATGGCGATGCCGAAGACGCCCTGACCGCCCTGGAGCAGGTCGACGATCTCGGTGGCGGAGCGGCACTCGTAGACGCTGGCGCCGTCGCTCATGAGGGTGACCTGCGTGAGGTCCTCGGTGCCGCGCTCGCGGAGGTGGTCGATCGCGGTGCGGATCTGCTGGAGCGAGACACCGGCGTCGAGGAGACGCTTGATGATCTTGAGCAGCAGGATGTCCTTGAAGGAGTACAGGCGCGCGGTGCCCGAGCCGGTGGCCGAGCGGACCGTGGGCTCGACCAGGCCGGTGCGGGCCCAGTAGTCGAGCTGGCGGTAGGTGATGCCGGCGGCGTTGCACGCGGTCGGACCGCGGAACCCCGTGTCCTGGGGCATGGGCGCGAGGTCGTCGTCGAACAGCAGGCCCTGGGCGCTGGCGTGTGCCTGCGCCTCCGCTGCCTCGTCACGAGGTTCGATCATGTTCACGCCTTCCTGGCGGCCGGTGGACCGGCCTCCCACAACAAGAGAACCACACCACTGTGGTCTTGCGTACCCTCAAGTTAGACGTGAGAGTCTCTCGACGCACGCACCGCCACGCGTGTCGGCGGGTAAAAAGTCTCAACCCTCACTTGAAGGCTTCTCGAAGTCCTCGGGATCGACGTGGTCGAGGAACTCACGGAACTGCTGGACCTGCTCGTCCTCGTCGGGTGTCTGTGCGAAGCCGGCGACGTCGAGCACGTCCTCGGCACACACCACCCGGACCCCCGTGCGCAGGGCCAGCGCGATCGAGTCGGACGGGCGGGCGTCGACGACCGCTCCCCCGGCGAAGGCCAGCTCGGCGTAGAAGACGCCGTCGCGCACGTCGACGATCCGCACCTCGGTCAGCTCGTCGCCGAGGCCCTCGATGATCGAGGCCATCAGGGCGTGTGTCGGGGGCCGCGGGGCCACGGTGCCCTGCTGGGCGAAGGCGATGGCCGAGGCCTCGATCGCGCCGACCCAGATCGGCAGGTAGCGCGTGCCCTCGCGTTCGCGCAGCAGCACCAGCGGCTGGTTGGTGGGCATCTCCACCCGGACTCCGACGATGTCGAGTTCGCGCACGGCGACCTCCCTGTCAGGAACGCAGGCCGGCGCGCACGAGCACCGTGTGCAGACGCACGTTGAGCGCGGCCAGCTCGGCGAGGTTGGCGGCGGCACCGGACTGCTGGCGGGTGGCCGGCGGGACGACCTGGTCGAGCAGGCCCAGCTCGCGATCGGCGGCGCTGCGGAAGCCACGCAGGTGCCGCGGCTCGAGACCCAGCTCGGCCAGCTGGCCCACGAGGGACGCGACGACGAGGTCGTCGGTGTCGTAGTACCGCTGGTTGGGGCGGCGACGGATCAGCTCGAACTCCTCGACCTGGTCGAGGGTCTGCGCGTCGATCCCGGCGGCGTCCATCAGCTCCTCGCGGGTCATGCGGGTGGCCCCGCCGCCCTCGGTGACCGACTGCGGCGTGGGCGTGCCGTCGGCGGCGAGCGTCACCTGCGGCACGCGCAGGGTGGCGCGCAGCTCGGTGTCGGGCACCTCGCCGGAGTCCATCTGGTCGAGGACCTGCCGGATGTGGCTCAGCGGCCAGTACCGGTCCTTCTGCATGCGCAGCACGAATCGCAGCCGCTCGACGTCGCCGTAGCTGAACTTGCGGTAGCCGGAGGGCGTGCGGCGCGGCTCGACGAGACCCTGCTCGTCGTAGTAGCGGATGCGGCTCTGCGAGATGTCGGGGAACTCGCCGGAGAGCTCGGCGATCACCTGGGAGATGCCGAGCAGCGGTTCGCGCCCGGCCTCACTCGTGGTCACTGACCACCTTCGGAGGCCACGGTGCCGGGGAAGTAGATGAGGCGGTACTTGCCGAGCTGCACCTCGTCGCCGCCCGCGAGCGGGATGTCCCCGTCGATCCGGTCGCGGTTGACGTAGGTGCCGTTCAGGCTGCCCAGGTCGGTGACGACATACCCGCTCCCGCGCCGCGAGAAGGTCGCGTGACGGCGGGAGACGCTGATGTCGTCGAGGAAGATGTCGCTCGAGGGGTGGCGCCCGGCCGAGACGACGTCCTGGTCGAGCAGGAAGCGCGAGCCGGCGTCGGGGCCGCGCTGCACGAGGAGCATCGCGTTGCCGACCTGCAGGTTCTCGACCGCGAACACGTCGCCGGCCGACATCTCCTCGGTGTCGGCGTCGATGACCGGGATGAAGTTCGTCTCATCGAAACCGTCCGGCGTCGTCACCGCGATCAACTCCGTCTCAAGTAGAGCTTGAAGGTTTGCTCAAGTGGGGGTTCAAAGTTCCTTCGACCCCAAACCTAACACCCGCGACCCGACCGGTCAGCCGGTCACCAGAGCCGAGTACGCCTCGGCCGTGAGCAGGCCCGACGTGACGTCGTCCTCGCTCGTGCGGACCTTCAGGAGCCACCCCTCGCCGTAGGGATCGGAGTTGATCACCTCGGGGGTCGCCTCGAGCGCGTCGTTGCGGGCGATGACCTCGCCGGAGACCGGCGTGAAGACGTCGGAGACCGACTTGGTGGACTCCAGCTCGCCGACGACGGTGCCGCCGTCCACGGAGTCGCCCTCGGCGGGCAGGTCGACGTACACGATGTCGCCGAGCTGGTCCTGCGCGAAGTCGGTGATGCCGATGATGGCGACGTCGCCCTCGACGCGCACCCACTCGTGCTCGGCGCTGTAGAACAGGTCCTCAGGAATCATGGTCGTCCTCCATCTTCAGGCGATCAGTCGTTCGCGGGTCGAGCGTACTGGGGCTCGGGGGCGTCAGCCACAGCGGTCACACGCAGGCGCTGGCGCTTCTCGACCGAGACGTCTCCCCCGCGGCTCTCGACGCGATCGGCGAGCCCGCCGCGGAAGGTGACGGCGTCGGCGAGCGTCTCGGGGTCGCCGATCACCTCCATCACGTACGGGGGCTTGAGCACGCGGCCGCTGACGCGGACCCCGGCGTCGTCGTCGAGGAACCAGGTCTGGGCCACCACGCGGGCCACGCCGTTCAGGGCGATGACCTCGGCGCCGGCGTCACGCATCTCCTGCACCGCGTCGAGCAGGACCGAGGCGGTGACCGCGCCCGCCGGAGCGGTGATCGAGATCTCGATGCCCGATCCCTCGGCACCGACGCTGCCGGCGAGGATCGCCAGGGAGTTGGCGCGCTCGACCGCGGCCTTGCGGGCCTCGGCGGAGCTCTCGCTGGAGTCGCGCAGGTCGTCGCGGGACCCACGCAGGGTCTCGATCTGCTGCGACAGGCGCGTGTTCGTCGCGTCGAGCGACTTGAGCAGCTCGGCCAGCTCGACGCCACGCACACCGCTGAAGTCGTCGGTCTCGTCGTCCTGGCTCCACTGCACCGTCATGGTGAAGGCCAGCAGGCCCACGAGGAGCGCCACGATCCAGGCCGAGCGGCTGCGGAGGTCACGCATGGAAGATCAGCCTGCGGATGGCAGCGGAGTTGGCGAAGATCCGGATGCCCAGGACGACGATGACGCCGGTGGACAGCTGCGAGCCCACGCCCAGCTGGTCGCCCAGGAACACCATGAGCGACGCGATGGCCACGTTCGACACGAAGGAGACCACGAAGACGCGGTCGTCGAAGCGACCCTCGAGGAACGCGCGCGCGGCTCCGAGCACGGCGTCGAGCGCGGCGATGATGGCGATCGGCACGTACGGCTGGAGCGCGGTGGGCACCGTGGGCTGCAGCACGAGGCCGATCGTGACACCCACCACGAGACCGATGACCGGGATCACGAAGCGCTCCTCCTCAGGGGTTCGGCCGAGACCCTCAGCCGCGACTCAGGGGCAGCGGGCAGCTCGACATCGTCTGATCCTCGCACGGCGAACCTGATGCCATCGGCTTCGGCACGCGCGGCCAGGTAGCGGCCCGACGGCCCCTGCTCCCACTGGTTCTCGAGGGTCTCCTGGTCGCCGATCGCCTCGATCACGACGGGTTCGGTGACCGATCGGTAGTTCACGGTGATCGCCTCGCCCGCCGAGCGGATCGCCGACGTCGACGTGAGCCGGTGCCCGCCGACGGCCACCGCCTCGGCGCCGGCCAGCCACAGGCCGTTCACGATGAGCTGGACGTCGCTGTCGGAGAGCTCGCCGCCGGGCCGGTCCTCGTTGGCGGACGACTCCACCGTGAGCTCGATGCCCGGGCCGACGACCGCCGTGGACCCGGCCGCGACGCGCAGCGCCTCCGTGCCGGGACCGTCGACGACGGACTCGGCCTGGAGGTCGGCGATCTCGCCCTGCAGCCCCTCGACGGTCTCCTGCTTGCTCGCGACGAGGTCCTCGCGCACGCGGATGTTCTCGATCAGGGCGTTGCGCTCGACCTCGGTGGCCGGCCGGTCGATGCGGGTCTGGACGGCAGCCACGGTGATCATGAGTGCGAAGACCGCCACGGCGACTCCGGCGAGCAGCTTCGAGACCTGGCCGGGCGCGGTGTCGTGGGCGGCGTAGTAGTCGTCGTCGAGCGCCGTGGCCGCGAGCCGGTCGAGGATCGACTCGGCCTCCCGGACGGAGGAGGCCTCGTCGGTCCGCTCGCTCATCGCGACCGGGGGGTCGAGGCCAGCAGCCGCCGCACCTGCACGGCGTACAGGATGCCCGCCCACCAGTAGAGGCTGACGCCCCAGATGGTGAACGCCCAGCCGAAGACGCGCGCGAGGTTGGCCACCGCGCCGTCACCGTCGCCGAGCAGCAGCAGCGGGAAGGCGTAGAGCAGTCCGGCGGTGGCGGCCTTGCCCAGGAAGTGCACCGGCAGGGCGCTGAAGCCGCGCGTGCGCAAGAACGGCACGAGGGAGAACAGGACCACGTCGCGCAGCGGCAGGATCACGGCGAGCCACCACGGGATGATGTCGCGCAGGCCCAGGCCGACGACGACCGCGAGGATGTAGAGCCGGTCGGCCACGGGATCCAGGACCGCGCCGAGCCGCGTGGTCTTGCCGGTGGCGCGGGCGATCTTGCCGTCGAGGTAGTCGGTGATGCCCGAGACGACGAGCACGCCGATGGCGAGCAGGTCGGCCTCGGGGACGAGCACGAGCCACAGGAAGACGGGCACCAGCAGGATCCGGATGGCGCTCAGCAGGTTCGGCACCGTGAACAGCTCGCCGCTGAGCGAGGGCTTCTCGGGCGTGGGCTCCTGCGCGGCCTTCGGCAGCGGCGCGGGGCGCGCCTCGGGCGACGGTTCCACCGGCGCGGGCGCCGGATCGGCTCGCTCGGAGCGCGAGTCGGCCTCGGAGGTCGCAGCGACCCCGATCTCCTCCTCGCCCTCGATCCGGCGAACGCGCTTGCCTGCCACGGCCACAGCCTACCGGCGAGGGTCCCGCGATCCGGGCCGACCTTGCCTCGGGGAACACAACTGACAGACTGAGGCTTGTACCCAACGAGGACTTCACTCACAACGACCAGGAGGACGCGTGGCCGACTACACCCTGCCCGATCTGCCCTACGACTACGGGGCACTGGATCCCCACATCTCCGGCAAGATCATGGAGCTGCACCACAGCAAGCACCACCAGAACTACGTCAACGGCCTCAACACCGCCCTCGAGAAGCTCGAGGAAGCGCGTTCGGTCCAGGAGTTCGGCACGATCAACCTGCTGGAGAAGAACCTCGCGTTCAACCTCGGCGGTCACATCAACCACTCCATCTTCTGGAAGAACCTCTCCCCGGACGGTGGCGACAAGCCGACCGGTGAGCTGTCTGCTGCCATCGAGGACAACTTCGGCTCGTTCGATGCCTACCGGGCGCAGTTCGAGCAGGTCGCCCTCGGCATCCAGGGCTCGGGTTGGGCCATCACCGCGTGGGACACGCTGGGTCAGCGGCTGGTCATCGTCCAGCTCTACGACCAGCAGTCCAACATCCCGGCGACGCTGATCCCGATCTCCCAGCTCGACATGTGGGAGCACGCGTTCTACCTCGACTACCTCAACGTCAAGGGCGACTACGTCAAGGCGTTCTGGAACATCGCGAACTGGGCCGACGCCCAGGAGCGCTTCACCGCGGCCACCAGCGGCGGCCAGATCCTCTTCTGACCCGCTGCCCCGGTCGGGGCGAACCACACGACTGCCCGGTCACCTCGCGGTGACCGGGCAGTGGTGTGTCCGGGGTGCGTCAGCGACGCGAGGCGTCGTCGCGCAGGCCGGCGAGGTAGGCGTTGTACTGCTCGAGGGCCGCGTCGTCGTCGCGGTCGGCGGCACGGTCCGACCGGGTGGCCTCGCGCGAGTCCGACCGGAACCACTGGACGAAGATCGCGCCGATGACCAGCAGGAGCGGGATCTCCCCCATCGCCCACGCGATGCCGCCGCCGAGGTACTGGTCCTGGGCGAGATCGGTGAGGTAGGGACGCTCGAGCGCCTGGTAGTACGACTCCGCGATGACGACGTTCGAGGACATCAGCGCCACGGAGAAGAAGGCGTGGAACGGCACCGAGAGCATCAGCACGCCGAATCGGGCCAGCGGGCTGAGCCGCACCGGCGAGGGGTCCACGCCGATGATCACGTAGTAGAACAGGAAGCCCGAGAGCAGGAAGTGCAGCTCCATGAAGGCGTGACCCGTGTGCGAGCGCATCATCGACTCGAACAGGCCGGTGTAGTAGACGGCGTAGAGCGTGCCCAGGAAGATCACGGCCGCCACGATCGGGTTCGTGTAGAAGCGGGAGACCCGCGAGTGGAGGGCGTCGCGCAGCAGCGACCGGGGCGAGTGCTCGCCGGGGCGGCGGGGGCCGGGCAGCGTGCGCAGGGCGAGGGTCATCGGGGCGCCGAGCACCAGGAAGATCGGCGCCACCATCGACAGCATCATGTGCGACACCATGTGCAGGCTGAAGGCGACGCTCGAGTACTGGCCCAGCCCGCCGAACGTCGCCCACGCGACGATGGTCAGGCCGAGGAACCAGCTGATCGTGCGGCCGACGGGCCAGGAGTCGTTGCGACGGCGCATCACCAGCAGGCCGGCGACGTAGAGCGCCGTGCCGAAGCCGACCACGGCCAGGCCGATGCCGTCGGGGTAGAAGCCGAACAGGATCCGTGTCACCGTCGGCTCGGGCGGCAGGGAGCGGCCCAGCAGGAGCTCGGCCGGGGTGGTGAGCACGTCCTCCCCCACCGGGGTGGCGGTGCGGCCGAGGACTACCGCCAGCGCGAACGTCACGGTCATCAGGGCGACCTCGAGGATCGCGAAGCGCGCGAAGCCCGCGCCTCGCGAGCGCAGCCGCCGCCGCTGGGCCACGCCGATGGCCCCGAGCCCGATGAGCGCGACGGCCTTCAGGATCACCAGGACCCCGTACGTGGAGTCCAGTCCCCCGAGCGAGCCGAGGTTGACCGAGGCGCTCACCACGCCCGAGACCGCGACCACGACGAAGCACCATGCGGCGAGGGTCGAGTAGCGGGCCACGGCGTCCTCGAGGCGTCGGCTGCGGCGCAGCGCCACCCAGCCCAGGGCGATCAGGCCGCCCACCCACAGCACGACGCCGACCAGGTGCAGCACGAGGCTGGCGGTCGCGAGCATGTGCGAGCCGGACGAGGCCGAGTGCCCGGTGAGCCCGACCGCGGAGATGCCCAGCAGCGCCACGCCCACGCAGATGGCGAGCTGGCGCACCGAGAAGGTCCAGGAGGTCCACAGCGCCACGACGAGCGCTGCGAGCGCCTGCGCGAGCAGACCGCGGCCGGTGGCGAAGACCGAGGCGAAGTCCCACAGCTGGCCGATGCCCACGTCGTGCATCGGGCGGGCGTAGAGATCGGCGACGTTGGCCCAGTAGAAGACCAGCGACGCGACGAGCCAGCCCCACGCGGTGCGCGACGCGATCCGCACCGCCTGCACCGAGAGACCCTCGAGCCGGTCGCCCGAGGGCAGCAGCACCACGGCCACCAGCAGGAAGCCGACCGTGGCGGTGGCGAGCAGGTTCGACAGGAAGCGGGAGATCGGGATGGCCCATCCGACGACCGGCCCGGGGTCGGGCAGGCCCACGGGCACGGGCTGCGGGCTGGCGCCGCTCAGGACGACGACAGCGACGAGCGCGACCAGGCCCAGGCCGCCGACCGCAGCGGCGAACGGGAGACCCGGGCGGTCAGGGACGGTCATCGTCGGACGACGTCGAGCGGCGGCGGAGCACGGTGGCGCCGCCGATGGCGAGCACCACGACGACCACGAGGGCGCCGAGCACCAGCGGCGAGGACCACACCGAGTCGTCCTTCGCGTCGGCCGAGGTCTCGGCGGGATCGGCGGGATCGGCCGAGATCTCCTCGGAGGGAACGGTCGTGGGGGTTCCCTCGTCGGCCGGCGCCTCGTTGGCGACGGCGTCGGGGTCGGTGACCGTGAAGCGGGTGGTTCCGATGATGGGGTGGCCATCTACCGAGACGACGCGATAATTGACCTCGTACGCGCCATCGGGTGCTTCACTCGACGGCGTGACGACGACTCGCGGACCGTCGACCTGCACCTCGGCATCGACGGCCTTCCCGTCGACGCTCACGCCCACCTCCGACGGCTCCCGCAGGTTCTCGGTGAAGGTCAGCACGACTCGCTCGGGGACGGCCTCCAGGCGAGCTCCGTCCGTGGGGTCCGAGGAGATCAGGGACGTGTGCGCTCGGGCAGGCACCGACCATCCGAGGATGACCGCAGTGACGAGGAGCACAAGAGAAGTCAGACGCACTCCTTCAGCCTATCCGGCGGTTGTTCGGAGGGTTTCTGGCCCTTCGGGACCAGAGTCGATGGCACGACCAGAGTGACTGATGGGGATTGTGTGAACAGGAGGTTGGGGCACGTGGTTCACTCACCCGTGGAGGTGTCACACGTGCGTCTGACTCGGGTCATCGCGACAGTGACGGTCACGCTCGCCGCTCTGGCGCTGCCGACCGCCGCTCACGCCGTCGACCCCACGCCGTCCCCGACCACCGGCCCGAGCGGCTCCACGCCCTCGCTGGACGTCCCCGATCCGCTCGCGATCGCGCCGAGCGCCGTCACCGAGCTGACCACCCTCGCCCTGCGCTACGAGGCCAACCTCAGCGTGGCCGAGGACCGCCGCAAGGAAGCCGTCGAGCGCCAGCGCGACGCCGACCGGCAGCGCACCATCGCCCGCGCCTACGTGGCGCAGGTGGTCGAGTACGCGATGTCGCCGAGCGGCGACCCCTTCGCCCAGAAGCTCACGGCGCTCGCGGCGGCGGAGAACCCCGAGGACCTCATCACCGGGATCTTCAGCACCGAGCAGGTCACCGAGGCCCAGGAGGGACACCTCGGCGACGCGAAGCGGGCGTTCGACGCGGCCCAGGTGCTCCAGGCCCGCGCCGACCGCGCCACGAAGATCGCGGAGAAGGCCGAGGCCAGCGCGGCCCGTCAGCTCAAGCAGGTCGGCAAGATCGCGAAGCAGCTCGGCCTCGGCGCCTCGTCCACGCCCGCGGGCCTGCCCCAGACCCGCGTCGAGCAGGAGTCCTGGAACACCGCCTCCACCACGGCGTGGAAGCGCTACACCCGGCAGCTGACCCGGCTCGGCGTCAAGGCCCCGCCGGCGGGACGCCTCAAGGCCACGCGCGGCGTCGGCAGGGCCACGGTCGGCTCCACCACCGTCGAGGTGCTGCCCGCCCAGACCATCCGCATGATCAACGCGCTGGTCGGCCGGATCGGCGACGACTACGCGGCCAGGAACGCCTCGGGCGCCTGGAGCTGCGGCGGCCTGCTGCAGGTCGAGGGCGGCTACGACCTCAGCGGCACCCCGGCCCAGCTGTACGCCCGCACGGTCAAGGTCCGGAAGGCGCAGATGCTCCGGGGCGACCTGGTCTTCTCGGCGAACAAGGCCTCCGGCATCCACCACGTGGGCGTCTACATCGGCGGCGGCCGCATGATCGACGCTCCGGCCACCCGCGGCCAGGTGGGCGTCTCGAGCGTTCCGGAGAAGCCCTACGCCATCACCCGCCCCGCGCTGGGCACGGGCCGCAACACGCCTCCGAAGGGCACCGCCTCCTCCCCCACCACCATCTGCAACGCCACGAAGGCCACCGCGGCCACTCGCCAGGGCTGGACCTTCCCGCTCAAGCAGGGCACGTACTCGATCTCGGCCGGCTTCGGCATGGGCGGCAGCATGTGGCAGTCCACCCACACCGGCCAGGACCTCGCCGCACCCGCCGGCACCCCGATCTACGCCTCGCGCGGCGGCGTCGTGAAGCTGGAGGAGATCGGCTGGGCCGGCACGCTCGTCACGGTGTCGCACCCCGACGGCACGGCCGAGCGCTACGCGCACTCCTCCAAGGTGCTCGTGCAGGACGGTCAGACCGTCAACGCCGGCGACGAGATCGCCCTGGTCGGCTCCCGTGGCAACTCCACGGGCCCGCACCTGCACTTCGAGATCCAGGTCGACGGCAAGTTCATCGACCCGATGCCGGTGCTAGTTCAGTACCTGACCAACAGCGGCGCCGGCAAGGGCTGGGGCGGCTACAGCAACGGGCAGGTCCCCCGCGGCGTCCTGTGCGCCACCGGCGACACGATGCTGCGCTGCGACGTGGCCAAGCGGGCCAAGCGCCTCGCGGCAGACTTCCGCGGCAAGTTCGACGAGCCGCTGGAGTTCCGTGCCGGGTACCGCGACATCGTGGGCCAGATCCAGCGCGGTCCCGAGGGCACGCTCGTCGACATCCCCGGCACCTCGCCCTTCGGCTGGGGCACGCGCTTCGAGCTCGGCTCGCTGAAGAAGGCCGAGCAGGCCTGGGTCGCCAAGCGCGCCCGCGCCCTGGGGCTCAAGGCCGAGGGCGGCAACGCCTGGTCGCTGCCGACCGCCTGACCGTCGCGGAGGTTTGGCCGGATCCCTGCGGGTGATGGCGCTCAAGCGCTGGAGATCTGTCGGAGCGTCGCGGTTGGATGGATGTCAGGACCACGAGGACAGGACGGTCATGACAACGCAGCCGACCACCACCCAGCGAGCCGACGTCTCCCCCGCCGCCCTGTGGTGTGCGCTCGGGGTGGTCTACGTCGCGTGGGGATCGACGTACCTGGGGATCCGGGTCGTGGTCGAGGACATGCCCCCGCTGATCTCGGCGGGAGCCCGCTTCCTGACGGCCGCCGTGCTGATGGGGACGTTCCTGGCCCTCCGGTCGGGTCCGCGGGTGCTGCGGGTCCGCCCGCGGGAGCTGCGGGGAGCGGCCATCGTGGGCGTCCTCCTGCTCGGCGGCGGCAACGGCGGCGTGGTGCTCGGCGAGCGGACAGTGCCCTCGGGGATCGCGGCGCTGCTCGTCGCGATGGTTCCCCTCTGGCTGATCCTGCTCCGCTTCGCCAGTGGCGCCCGCCCGCGGCTGCTCACGTGGGCCGGGGTCCTGGTCGGATTCGTCGGTCTCGCCGTGCTCGTGCTCCCCGGTGGCGGCGCCGGCGGCACGACCGCCGGGATCCTGATCATCGTCGGTGCCTCGCTGAGCTGGTCGGTCGGCTCGTTCATGTCCCAGCGGATGCCGATGCCGGCGAACCCGTTCGTCGCCACGGTGTGGGAGATGCTGGCCGCCGCGATCGCGCTCCTGGTGATCGGCACGGTGAGCGGAGAGCGCCTGGGTGACTTCGGCGATGCCTCGACGTCGTCGTGGATCGCGCTGGGGTACCTCGTGGTGTTCGGGTCGATCGTCGCCTACTCGGCGTACGTGTGGCTGCTGCAGAACGCGCCGCTCTCGCTCGTGTCGACCTACGCCTACGTGAACCCCGTGGTCGCGGTGCTGCTCGGCGCCCTCATCCTCGCCGAGCCGCTCACCGGCGCGATCGTCACCGGCGGCGCGATCGTCGTCGTGGGGGTCGCGCTGGTGGTCCGGGCCGAGCGGCCGCGACCGGCATGACGAAAGGGCCCCACCGCAATGCGGTGAGGCCCCTCCGTTCGGTGCGTCAGGCCTCGTCGAGGTCCTGGGCGACGCGACGGTGCGCCTCCCAGATGCGCTCGGGCAGTCCGCCGAACTGCTTGAGGTGCTCCTCGCGCAGGCCGATCTCCTGCTTCCAGCGGTCGACGTCGATCGACAGGAGCTGGTCGAGGGTGGCGTCGTCGATCTCCAGGCCCTCGAGGTTCAGCTCGTCCTTCGTGGGGACGACGCCGACGGGGGTCTTCGTGCCGGTGACACGGCCCTCGCGGAAGTCCATCATCCACAGCAGGGCGCGCAGGTTCTCGCTGTAGCCGGGCCACAGGTAGCCGCCGTCGGCGTCACGCTGGAACCAGTTCACGTGGGCGAACAGCGGCTTGTCGGTGACCTGGTCGAGGATGTCGAGCCAGTGCTGGGCGTAGCGGCCCTCGGGCAGCGCCAGGAACGGACGCATCGACATCGGGTCGTAGCGCAGCTGGCCGGCCACGCCCTCGGCCGCGGCGGTGGCCTCGGCACCCAGCGTCAGGCCGTCGTAGACGCCCTCGGCCGGGTCCTCGATCGCGCGGATCAGCGGCTCGCGGTCGCGCGTACGGCCGCCGTAGATGATGCCGTCGATCGGCACGCCCGCCGGGTCGTTGTAGTCGGGCGACTCATTCGGGACGTTCGTCATCGTCGACGTGAAGCGGCAGTTCGGGTGGGCCCACACGTGGGCCTTCGAGCGCTGCTCGTCGGCCGGACGCTCGGAGATGAGGTGGCCCTTCCAGTCGCGCCAGCCCTCGACGTCCTCGGGGTAGTCGGGCGACTTGCCCTCCCACCAGGTCTCGTGGGTGTTCACGTTGTACGCCGTGTTGGTGAAGATGGCGCCGGTGCCCTCGCGGACCGCGGCGAGCGCGTTCGGGTTGGTGATCGCGTTGGTGTCGATCGCCACGCCGAACACACCGAACTCGGGGTTCATGCCGTAGAGCTTGCCGTCGTCGCCGACCCACAGCCACGCGATGTCGTCGCCGAAGAACTCGACGTAGTAGCGGTCGCCGAGCACGCCCGGGGCCACCATCATGGCGAGGTTCGTCTTGCCCGAGGCGCTCGGGAAGCCGCCGGCGATGTGGTACTTCTTGCCGGTCTCCTTGTCCTGGATCGCGATGAGCATGTACTGCTCGGCGAGGAACTTGCGCGAGGCCCAGCCGTCCCAGTTCGCCTGGCGCAGGCCGTGGGCGATCTTGCCCAGCAGCGCGTTGCCGCCGTAGGACGAGCCGAAGTGCAGGATCGTGCGCTCGTCGGCGACGGTCACGAAGTAGCGCTTGTCGTCGGGGGTGCCCTGGCCGAGGTTCTCCAGGTCGCCCGTGACGTGCACGGCGCGCACGAAGCTCTCGGGGTCGTTCAGGTTCTCGAACAGGTCGACGCCCACGCGAGCCATGCGGATCATCTGGAGCACGACGTTGCGGTTGTCCGTCAGCTCGATGCCGGCGGCGTAGGCCTCCAGCGGCGAGCCGGGCGCGGCCATCAGGTAGGGGATGACGTACATCGTCTTGCCCTGCGAGGCACCCGTC
The DNA here is from genome assembly GCF_002476985.1 of Aeromicrobium sp. UBA7512. Taxonomy (NCBI): domain Bacteria; kingdom Bacillati; phylum Actinomycetota; class Actinomycetes; order Propionibacteriales; family Nocardioidaceae; genus Aeromicrobium; species Aeromicrobium sp. UBA7512. The sequence goes on along the minus strand of NZ_DLNK01000003.1, from coordinate 545,611 downwards.
ATGTTGCCGATGACGACGGGCTTGATCTCGTCGGCGTGACGCCAGTTGTTGTAGACGCCCTGGTCCGCCGGGTCGCTGGTGGCGACGATCGTCCGCTCCTCGGAGCGTGCCGTGTCCTTGTGGTAGCTCTGCGAGTAGTAGAGACCTTCACCGGCCGGCTCGAGCTCGCCTGCCTCGAGCGCCTCCTGGAGGAGCCGCGCGTCATCGCTGGCGCTGACGACCTCGATGCGATCGGGCTGGGTGACCCCCGCCCAGTGCTTCACGAACTCATGGACGTGGGGGTTCTTCAACCCCGCCTCGTCCAGGACCTTGTCCACGTCGACCATCGGTCTGCCTGTTCCTCTCCTGGACCAGCCCGCCGGCCGGTCCGGTCCCGTCGATGTTCCGTCCCGTGCCGACGGACATTTCCGACGGCACGATCCCGGAGATTACCGCGACCCTACCGCGCCTTCGGTGCCATCCTCCGGCGGGCCCTGTGGGGAATGCCACACCACGAAAGGGTCACAGTCGCGTGACCACGCGGTCCCGGTCGAAGCGACGGACGGCGAGGTGGAAGACCACGAGATCGCCCACCACGGAGAGCAAGCCGACCACCACGACGACCCGCCCGTCGAAGGCCAGGGCCCCCGCCGCCTGCGACATGATCAGGATGATCACGGGCAGCACGAGCAGTCCGGCGACGGCCTGGGCGCCCTGCAGCGTCGAGGCGCGGTGCGAGATCAGGACGATGCAGCCGATGGCGAAGAACGACACCAGCGGGGCGATCACGCCGACGAGCGCGAGCCACGTACCGGTCGGGAAGGACCAGCCGTGCTGCCAGGGGCGGGCGGACGCGGAGACGACCACGGTGAACAGCGCGGTGGACAGCCAGGTCACCAGCACCGCGGGCACCCACGAGACGAGGATCTTGCCGATCACGAGCTCGCGGTCGGTGAGCGGCGTGAAGAGCAGGCCCTCGAGCGTGTCGCGCTCCTTCTCCCCCACGAACGCCGCGGTGGCCAGCACCGTCGCGATCACGACGGGGATCATCAGGAAGATCGGCGCCATGAAGTACTCGACGACCGCACGGGTCGGGTCGGCGGCCACGTGGGGCGGCAGGCCGTCGAGGTAGGAGGTGAGGAAGTCGAGCCGTGCCAGGGCCTCGGGGCGGCTCGTGGCCGCGATCAGCGTGGCGGGCAGCACCAGCGCGAAGACGATCGGCAGCATCACGATGGGCAGGAGGGTCTGGCGGTTGCGGCGCAGCTCGATCCAGTCCTTCGTCACGAGCGCGCGGACCCGGCCGGCGTTCACGCCTCCTCCCCCGCCAGCAGCGCGAAGTAGAGGTCGTGCAGCGAGGGCGCCGTGCTCTCGGGATCGGGCACGGCGACTCCCTCCGCCCTGAGCCCGGCGACGACCCGCTCGGCGATCTCGCGCTCCGACACGCGGATGACGTACTCGCGGTCGGGCCAGTGCGAGGCCACGAGCTCGGTGACCTCGCCCGCCGCCACGATGCGCCCGCGGTCGAGCATGACCACGTCGTCGCACAGCTGCTCCAAGCCGTGCAGCTGGTGGGTGCACAGGACGATCGTCGTGTCCCCGTCGGCGCGGAGCTTCGCGAGGTGACCCAGCACGTCGAGGGCCGCTTCGGGGTCCAGGCCCGCGGTCGGCTCGTCGAGGAAGATCAGCTCCGGCCCCGGCAGCAGGGCCCGCGCGATCTTGGCCTTCTGACGCAGGCCCTTGCTGAGCGAGCCGACGGGACTGTCACGGCGGTCGGAGAGGCCGACGACCTCGAGCACCTCGGACAGACGCCGCTCGGTGACGGAAGGACCGAGTCCGTGCAGCGCACCCCACGTGCGCAGGTTCTCCGCGACGGTCAGCCGGTGGTAGAGATTGGCCTCGGTCTGGACGCCGATCCGCGCACGCAGTCGCGGCGCCGACTCGGGAGTCACGGCCTCGCCGAAGAGCTCCACGGTGCCCGAGGTGGGCCGGAGCAGGCCGGTCAGCATCCGCACGGTCGTCGACTTGCCCGAACCGTTCGGCCCGAGGACACCGAGCACCCGACCCCTCCCCACGACGAGGTCGAGATCGGAGACGGCGACGCGGTCGTCGAAGACTCTCGTCAGGGCTGTCGCGCGGACCACGGGTTCGGACGTCACCTGAACATCATGGGTGGTCGGTCCCGGATCGTCATGCGGTTGGGCTCATCCCGGAGGCACGACTGCCTCGGCGCTTTGCCAGACTCAGGGCCGAAGCGTGAGCACCGACGGTCCACTCGGCCTCGGCGCCGCAGACCGAGAGCGAGGGACCCCCGGTGGACGCAACGCGATTCGCACCATCCGTCGCGCTGCCGCGCGCCTGGCACGGACTGACCGCCGCGACCGCTCTGGTGGCACTGCTCCTCCAGCTGGGACTGGTTTTCAGCGGCGCGTCCGTCCTGGTCGAGACCGAGCGCCCGGACCTGCCTGTCCGACTCGCGCGCTTTGCCGCGTACTTCACGATCCAGAGCAACCTGCTGGTCCTCGTGTCGGTGCTCGCCCTGGTGCGCGACCCTCGGGCCGACGGTCGGTGGTGGCGTGCGCTGCGCCTCGCCGGCGTCATGGGCATCACGGTCACGGGACTCGTGCACTTCTTCCTGCTGCGTCCGCTGCTGGAGCTCGAAGGCGCGAGCCTCGTGGCCGATCGCCTGCTGCATCTGGCGGTGCCGGCCCTGGCCGTCGTCGGCTGGGTCGTGTTCGGGCCGCGCGGCCGCATCGATCGTCACGCGACCCTCGTGGCCTTCGCCTGGCCCGTCGTGTGGCTGGTGGTGACGCTCGTGGTCGGGTGGACGACCGGCTGGTACCCGTACCCGTTCCTGGACGTCGCGACCTCGGGAGGCGCTGACGTGGCGATCGCCTGTGCGGGCATCGCCCTGCTGGTCCTGGTGTGCCTGGCCGCCCTGACGTGGCTGGACCGACGTCTCGACACGTGACTCGCGTCAGCGCAGCACCGTGGGCGGCTCGCAGCGAACGTCGTCCGGCACGGTCGGTGTGACCCGCTGGACGTCGCGGCGCAGCAACACGTCGAGTCCGCAGACGCCGGTGAGGCGGCGGTACCTCCGGTCGACGATCCGATCCGCGGCACCGCTGGTGATCCCCCAGCCCTTCAGCGACCCGTTCATCACGAGCCACGTCGGTGCGTCGTCGCCGGAGACGACGCGGGAGAACTCCTCGAGCGCGGAGTCGTCGGTGCGCACCGGCAGGCTCCACAGATGGGCATAGGGAGAGTCGAGCCCTGAGGCCAGGACGAGGTCCGGGCGGCCCCACGCGCTGACGACCGTGTCGCCGACCTCGGCGGACGCGGCGATCATCCGGCCGGCCCCGACGCGTCCGTCCACCGTGTCGACGGCCGGCAGCACGACGATCGCGCCGATCACCGTGGCCACCGCGGAGTAACCGAGGACGGCGGGCACGACGATCCTGGTGCGAGCCGCGATCAAGCCGGTTCCGACGGCGACGGGTGCGGCCAGCTCGACGAGGTAGTGGTTCCACCAGCTCCCACCGGCGAGCACCGAGAGGCAGCCGAACGCGGTGGCCGCCGCGGCGGCGAGTGCTGCGGGTGACCGGAAGCGGTCGGCGAGCGCAGCCAGGAGGACGCCGAGGACGAGGATCAGCTGACCTCCGAGTGCGGCGCGGCCCAGCATCTCGGCCGGTCGGCCGCCCGTGGCGCCCGGAGGTTCGTTGGCCATCACGTCGGCGGCTCGGAGGCGGAACGCGAAGAGCGCGTCGAAGAGCTGGACCGGGTCCGTGCCACGGGCCCACGCGGCCAGGACCGCAGTCACGGCCAGCAGGACGGCACCGGCGAGGGCCCAGGCGGCCAGTCGCACGGCCTCGCGGGCTCGGAGACCTCCCGCCGTGACGGTCAGGACCAGCAGGACCAGTGCGAAGACCGCGCCGTCGGCGTGGTTCTGCTTCGTGAGGACGGCACCCGCGAGCGCTGCTCCAGTGGCGAGCGCCCAGCGCGGTCCGGGCTCCTGCACGGCGCGCACCGCTGCGTAGATTCCCGCGGCGATCCACGGGGCGGCGAGCAGCTCGCCGTTGACCCGCTCGGCGCCGAGCCAGGGGCTCACCGTGAGGATCGCCGCCGTGACCGCGGCCCAGCGCGCGGCGCGAGGGCCGGCCAGGCGGCCCGCGGCGGCTGCGCACGCCACCACCGTCAGGACGACCGCCACCAGACCCACGAGGCGCAGGGTCACGACTCCCCCGGTGCGTGCCGCGAGCTCGGCCCACGCGATCAGCAGCGGAGGCCGGTCGACCCAGAAGTCGCCGTACAGCGAGTCCCCGGGGCCCCACTGACCGCCGACCAGGAGCAGGCCCGCCTCGTCCGGTCCGGGCAGGACCGCGAGGAACGGCAGTCGCACCAGCACGGCGGCCAGGACGACCAGCATCACGGCGCGTGGCGTCGTCATGGTGTGGGTCCCGTTTAGTCCTCGACGCGGGTGGCGGGATCCCCGTCGAACAGGCGCCCGTCGGGACGGCCCAGCGCCGTCAGCCGCTCCACCGCAGCCCTGTCGAGCTCGAGCTCCACGGCGGCCAGGTTCTGCCGCTGCCGCTCGACCGACGAGGCCTTCGGCAACGGCACCGTGCCCACCGCGGCGTGCCAGGCGAGCACGGCCTCCGCCGGGGTGATCCCGTGCTGGCGGGCGACGTCGACGACCACCGGGTTCTCGAGCAGGTCGCTCTTGCGGCCCAGAGGGCTCCACGCCTGGGTGACGATCCCTCGCTCCCGGTGGTGCGCCAGGGCGTCGACCTGGGGGAAGTAGGGGTGCAGCTCGATCTGGTTCACCGCGGGCAGGACTCCGGTCTCCCGCTCGAGCCGGTCGAGGTGCTCGGGCAGGAAGTTGCAGACGCCGATGTGGAACACGAGACCGCGCTGCTGCGCGTCGACCAGCGCCTGCCACGCCTCGACGTAGAGGCCGCGCGACGGGTTGGGCCAGTGGATGAGGTGGAGGTCGAGGTGGTCCAGGCCCGTGCGCAGGACGCTCTCCTCGATGGACGTCACCGCGAGGTCGTACGCGTGGTGCCGACCGGGCAGCTTCGAGGTGACGACGACCTCGTCACGGTCGACGCCGGAGCGGCGGACGGCGGTGCCGACGGCGCCCTCGTTCTCGTAGTTCATCGCCGAGTCCAGCAGGCGGTAGCCGGTGTGCAGCGCGGAGACGACCGCGTCCACGCCGCTCAGGCCGTTGAGCTTGTACGTTCCGAAACCGACGGGAGGCAGTGCGAGGCTCACGGCTCGACTCTAGGGCGACTCGGGCCCCTCGGCGCGGCTGGCACAGCGGAAGCCCAGGTTGCCGGACGCCGAGTCCGGGGTGTTGCGAGAGCGTGCGGCCACGCGGTAGCGATTGCAGTAGGAGTCGTGGCAGAGGAAGGACCCGCCACGCATGACCCGGGCCGTCCCGGACACGGGTCCCGTCGGTGAGGTCGGGGGCGACTCCTCGTAGTAACGCGCGTCGAACCAGTCGGCGCACCACTCCCAGACGTTGCCCACCATCTGGTGCAGTCCGTACCCGTTCGGCTCGAAGGCCGCTGCCGGCGCCGTGGCCAGGTGGCCGTCGTCACCGTGGTTGATCGACGGGAAGACGCCCTGCCAGATGTTGCACCTCCACTCGCCGCTCGGCTTCAGCTCGTCACCCCACGGGTACCGCCGGCCCTCCGTCCCACCGCGCGCCGCGTACTCCCACTCGGCCTCGCTCGGAAGTCGCTTCCCGGCCCACGCGGCATAGGCGCGCGCGTCGTTCCACGAGACCTGGACGACGGGGTGGTCGCCGCGGTCGGAGAGATCGGAGCCGGGACCCTCCGGTGCACGCCAGGTGGCTCCCTCCACGACCAGCCACCACGGTGTGTGGGCCGCGCGCCCCAGCACGTCGCGCGGGTCGCCCGCGAACGACGTTTCGAACACCGCGGACAGCCCCAGGTCCTCGGCGTCGGTGACATGGCCGGTGGCGTCGACGAACTCCGCGAAGGCGTCGTTGGTCACGGCGGTGGCGTCCATCGAGAAGTCGTGCAGCCGCACCGCGTGGACGGGCGTCTCGCCGTCGTTCGGGTCCCCGTCGCCGAACGGGTCACCCATCGACGTCACGCCGCCCGGGACCCTGACCTGCCGCACGCCCCGAGGACCCACGACGGGTGGGAGCAGCTCGACGTCGCGGTGCTTCGCGGACGCCCCCGGAAGTCCCGGGACGCAGCAGGGTGCGAGGCCTTCGTGGGTCATGTGCGCCATCCTCGGACGCCGACGGAAGCGCCGAATCATCCCAGGTGGATGACGAGACCCCGGTCCTGCGGGGACACGATGGCAGTCATCGACCGCCGCCCTCGGGTGGTCCCCGACGAACGGGTCTGCCCATGCCTGCGAATGACGACGCGACGCGACGCGATGTGCTGCCGGTGCCGGATCGGGCACCCGTCGGGCTGGTGACCTACGACGCCAAGGACCCGGACACGCGCCACGAGCCCATCAGGCCGATCCGCCCGCCGAGCGGCGCACCGAACGTGCTCGTCGTGCTGATCGACGACGTCGGGTTCGGTGCCTCGAGCGCCTTCGGAGGCGTCATCGCGACGCCTCATGCCGAACGCCTCGCCGCGGCGGGGCTGAAGTACAACCGGTTCCACACGACGGCCCTGTGCTCACCGACCCGCGCCGCGCTGCTCAGTGGCCGGAACCACCACACGGTGGGCATGGGCGGCATCACCGAGATCGCGACCTCGGCGCCGGGCTACGACTCGCGTCGTCCCAACACCTGTGCGCCCCTGGCGGAGATCCTCAAGCTCAACGGCTACTCCACGGCCCAGTTCGGGAAGTGCCACGAGGTCCCGGTGTGGGAGACGAGCCCGCTCGGCCCGTTCGACAACTGGCCCACGGGAAGCGGCTTCGAGTACTTCTACGGGTTCATCGGCGGGGAGGCGCACCAGTTCTACCCGGCGCTCTACGAGGGCACGACCCCCGTGGAGCCCGATCGCACACCTGAGGACGGCTACCACCTCATGGGCGACATGACCGACAAGGCGATCGGGTGGATGCGGCGGCAGAAGTCGCTCATGCCCGACAAGCCGTTCTTCGCCTACTTCGCCCCGGGCGCCACGCATGCTCCTCACCACGTGCCCGCCGAGTGGATCGACAAGTACGCCGGGCGCTTCGACGCGGGCTGGGACGTCCTGCGCGAGGAGATCTTCGCGCAGCAGAAGCAGATCGGCGTCATCCCCGCCGACGCGCAGCTCACGCCCCGCCCGGCCGAGATTCCCTCGTGGGACGAGATGCCCGACGAGCTCAAGCCGGTGCTGCGCCGCCAGATGGAGGTCTACGCCGCCTTCCTCGAGTTCACCGATCACCACGTCGGCCGGCTCCTGGACGCGCTCGAGGACCTCGAGGTGTTCGAGGACACGCTGATCTACTACATCATCGGAGACAACGGCGCCTCGGCCGAGGGAACCATGAACGGCACCTACAACGAGATGATCAACTTCAACGGTGCGGCCGCGCTGGAGACACCGGAGTTCCTCATGTCGAAGCTGGCGGACTTCGGCGGCCCCGACTCCTACAGCCACTACTCGGTGGGGTGGGCCCACGCGATGGACACCCCGTACCAGTGGACCAAGCAGGTCGCCTCGCACTTCGGCGGCACGCGCAACGGAGCGATCGTGCACTGGCCGCGCGGGTTCACGGCCGCCGGAGCCGTGCGCTCCCAGTTCGCCCACGTCATCGACGTCGCCCCGACCATCCTCGAGGCGGCCGGGCTGGCCGAGCCCACCTTCGTCCACGGCGTGCAGCAGACGCCGATGGAGGGGGTCTCCATGCGGTACTCGTTCGACGACGAGACCGCCGCGGACCGGCACGAGACCCAGTACTTCGAGATGTTCGGCAACCGCGGGGTCTACCACCGCGGGTGGACCGCCGTCACGCGGCACAAGACCCCGTGGCTGCTGATCGGCGAGGACGTGCCCGCCTTCGACGACGACGTCTGGGAGCTCTACGACACGAACACCGACTGGACCCAGAGCGAGGATTTGGCACAGACGCACCCCGAGAAGCTGCACGAGCTGCAACGACTCTTCCTCATCGAGGCGGTGCGCCACCAGGTGCTGCCGCTGGACGATCGAGCAGCGGAGCGCCTGTCGCCGGAGGTGAGCGGCCGGCCCCAGCTCGTCCGCGGCAACCGTCAGCGGCTCTACGCCGGGATGGGACGTCTCTCCGAGCACTCGGTGGTCAGCATCAAGAACGCGTCCCACGCCGTCACGGCCGAGGTCACGGTGGAGGACGACGCCCACGGCGTGATCATCGCCCAGGGTGGCAGCATCGGCGGCTGGACCCTGTACGTGAAGGACGGCTGCCTGCGGTACTGCTACAACCTGTTCGGCATCCATCGCTTCTACGTCGGCAGCGAGACGAGGTTGTCCGCCGGGCGTCACCAGGTGCGGATGGAGTTCGACTACGAGGGTCCGGGCCTGGGCAAGGGCGGCACCGTTCGCCTGTACGTGAACGGGGAGGAGGTCGGCGAGGGCAGGGTCGACGCCACCGCCGCGATGATCTTCTCCGCGGACGACACGTGCGATGTCGGACGCGAGGACGGTGCGCTGGTGGCCGACGACTATCCCGTGCCGAACCACTTCAGCGGCGAGGTGCACTGGGTGGAGATCGCGGTCGGCGAGGACGCCCAGGACGCGGACCATCACCTCTCCCCCGAGGAGATGCTGCGCATCGTGCTGGCGCGGCAGTGAGCAGGTGACCTCGAGGGAGGATCGGAGTCAGCGCGGGAGCAGCTCGAGCTCGCGAGCGATGCGGACCGCGGCGTTGCGGCGGGAGACGCCGAGCTTGCGCAGGATGTTCCGGACGTGGGTCCGCACGGTGTTCACCGAGATGTACATCTCCGCGGCGATCTCCTCCGTCGTGAGGAGCGCGGCGAGGTGGCCCAGGACCTCCGTCTCCTTCTCGGTCAGCTGTTCCACCGGCGCGGTCCGCTCGACCGGTTCCGACGGCCGACGGGTCGTTGGACGGTTCATCGGCGCGCCGGACCGATCGAAGAGCCAGGCGTGCGCCGCAGCGAGCTGTCGGTCCTGGAGCACGAGCTGGCGCACCGGCGCCGGGGCCTCGTGGAAGGGCCGCCGGAGGGTGATCGGGCGGGCGAGGACCAACGCCTCCGTCACCGCCCGCTGGGCCTGCGCTCCGGCTCCGCCACGCAGCAGCCGTGCGCACTCCGCGAGTGACGCGGCGACGCGAACGGCGACGGGGGCTGCGGGGTCGCGCGCCTCCGCCATCGCGACGGCCGCGCACACGTCGTGGCCCGCGGCGAGGTCCACCTGCGCCCGCAGAAGCGCGAGGGCAGCGGAGACCGAGGGCTCGTCCACGCCCTCCACCGCGTCCCGGGCGGACTGCTCGTCGCCCCGGGCGACGAGCCACGCAGCGAGCTCGACGCGCAGGCGCGCGGCGAGCCAGCGATCGGCATCCGGGAGTCCGTCGAGGGCGGCGGTGACGCCACTGATGGCGGCACCTCGGTCGCCCTGAGCGGCGCGGAGCCTCGACCTCACGAGCGCGAGGAGCGTCCGCGAGGCGGGATCGGACAGGACGGAGCGCGAGGACTCGGCCGCCTGGAGGTGATCGGTGGCCGCGCGCAGGTCGAAGTGCTCGACGGCGACCCAGGCCAGCGCGATCTCCGCTGCCGCGGACCGGTCCTCGACGGCGAGGCCGGCCTCGCGGGCCGCACGGACCGCGTGCGCCGCAGCGGACGAGGCAGGGCCCAGATCTCCCTCGCAGCACGACACGAGCGCCAGCAGCCCGAGGCACTCGACCATCAGCGGCGCCGAGCCACTGCGATCGGCGGCCACGGCGCCCGCGCGAAGACTGAACCGCGCGTCCGCCGTGAGCCCCTGACGGACCTGGGCGATGCCCTTGGTCGCGAGCGCGAGCGGCACGAGCGCCGAGTCGCGACGCGTGTGGTCCCGCTTCGCCTCCTCCGCGGTGTCGGCCAGGACGCGTGCCTGGGCCGGGTCGGCGATCTCACGACCGCGGAGGGCGAGCAGCAGTGCGCGTGCTCGCTCCAGGTCGGGTTCCAGACGCGGTCCGCCCTCGACGGCGAACCGGAGCATCTCGGCGTCGAACCGCTCCTCGTCCCGCTCGGCCAGCGCGAGCGTCGCACGGACCAGGACGGCCGCGGGTGCCTCGACGTCGGCCGGCACGGCGAGCATGACCTGGACGAGCGGGTGGGTCGGGTCGGCCAGGAGCAGCTCCGCCCAGGCATCGTGGTCGGCCACGAGTCGGGCGACGTCCTCCCACGCCTCGATCGACGCGTGGTGGCGAGCCGCCGTCGCGAGCGTCCCCCGCGCGGCGTACCACCGCGCGGCCCTGCCCTGGAGGAGCGTCCAGGTCTCCGGCGACCGGTAGCCCAGCTCGGCCCGCAGCAGGTCTCGCAGGAACGGGTGGAAGCGGTAGTGCTCGGGATGGTCGGGCACGGGTTCGAGGAAGACGTTCACGTGCGCGAGCGACGACAGTGCCCGGTCGGCGCCGTCGCCGGCCAGGGTGTGAGCCAGCCCCGGCTCGATGACGTCGGGCACGCTCAGCGCCATCAGCAGGTCCAGGTCACGGGACGACAGATCGGCCAGGACCTCGCCCATGAGGTACTCCGCGATGCTGCCGCTCTCCCCCATCACCTGGCCGATGTCGGCGTCCGGGTCGTCGTGGTCGAGCAGCAGCCTTCCCGCGAAGCGCATGCCGGTGACCCAGCCGCGCGTCCGCGCGTTGAGCTCGTGCACCGACTCGCTCGTGAGGGTCACGCCCATCTGGCCCAGGAGCCCGGCGGCCTCAGTGTCGTCCAGGGCGAGATCGGCCATCCTGATCTCGGTCATCGACTCTTCCAGCCGGTACCGGTACAGCGGCAGGACGGGATCGGACCGGGTCAGCAGCACCAGACGCAGACGATGCCCGGAGTGTCGCAGCAGGAAGTCGAGGTCGGTGGCGACGCTCGACGAGCTCACCTCGTAGCCGTCGACCACGAGGGTGACCGGATCGGACGCGGAGGCGATCGCGAGGGCCAGGTCGCGACGCAGGTGTGGATCCAGGCCCGCGTCGCCGGAGGGCGATGATGACGGAGGAGACACGATTCCCAGCCGCTCGAGGGCCTCGATGAACGACGGCCACAGCACGTCACCTGGATCGAAGGTGATCCATTCCAGCCGTCCGGGCGCGCGGGTCGAGGCCCAGTCGGCAACCAGGCCGGTCTTGCCCGTCCCCGCGGGCGCACTGACGAGGGTCAGCGGGGCAGCCGGATCGCTGTCGAACCGGTCGAGCAGTCGTGGCCGGGAGACGAACTGGCGCGGGCGTTCGGGGATCCCGGGCCAGCCCCCGTAGGAGGAAGGGTACCGAGGCGGATCTTGATCGGACGGGTCGTTCGAAGGACGTGACACCATAGCTTTCGCCTCCCCTGCAAGCACGCTAGTGACCGCGGTTCGGCGTCAGATCACACGAATCGTATGAAGCCCGTGTGATGCCTGGGTTTGATGAGGTGCGTCACTGGCTGAGCAGGCCGAGCACGGTCGCCCTCGCGACCGCGTCGCCACGACTCGAGACCCCGAGCTTGCGATAGATCGAGGCGATCTCGGAGTTCGCCGTGTTGCGGGACACGAACAGCCGCTCACCGATCTGGGCGATGGTCAGGTGCGTCTGGAGGTACGGCAGGACGCGCAGCTCCGCCGGTGTCAACGGGGCGGTGACGGTGTCGCGACCCGGCTCGGGTCCGCCCTGCATCATCTCGATGAACCCGTCGAACTCGGCACGCAGGACACCCAGGTCGGGGCGCTCCCGGAAGATGTCGTGGAGCTCGCGCACCAAGGCGCGAGCGCCCGCGTGGTCCCCCGTGGCCCAGAGCAGCTTCGCGGCCTCCAGGCGGCCCTTCACCGCCGGGAACGGCCGGGCGTAGGTGCTCACCCCTCGCGCGGCGACCGCCGACGCGAGGTCCCGGAGCGCGGACGCCGAGTCGCCGCGGCGCAGGTGCCCCCGCGCTGACGCAGCGTGGGCGAGCAGGGCCCAGGGATGCAGCGCCGACCGCATCGCCGCGAGTGCCGCGAGACAGCCGCGCACGTCGTCGGCGCCCTCGTCCCAGGCGCCGCGGTCCATCGCGATCCAAGCGAGGGTCGCCCGCGTCCCCATCACCACGTCGTGGCGGCCTTCCTCCTGCGCTTCGAGCGCTGCCCGCTCCAGGCACTCCACGGCCTCGTCGGACTCGCCGAGCAGCAGGTGGGCCTCGCCGCACAGCGCGAGTGCCACCGTGCGTCGGCCGCTCCATCGTTCGAAGCCCTGCACGGCGAGTCGGGCGTCCTTCAGGGCGCGGTCCGGGCCGTCGGGGCACATCGCCGAGCGCAGGATGGCGACCTCCGGGGCCCGTTCCGCATCTGGCGTCTGTCCGTCGAGGTGGGCCAGCCACCGTTCGGCGGCGGCGGGACGTCCGGTCAGGGTCGCGACCCAGCCCTGGACGGCGGCGAGTCGCGAATGGGCGGCGATCAGGTCGTCCCCGAGCGCGGTGAGCCAGTGCTGGACGGTGGCGATCTCACCCGCCTCCAGCGCGGCGGGTGCGATCCCGGCCACGAGCTCGACGGTGCGGTCGTGGTCGTCGGTGGCCAGCAGGTGCTCGACGGCGACCTCCGGGGCTCCGGACCGCTCGAACCAGTCGGCCGCGCGACCGTGCAGGTCCCTGACGACCTCGGTGTCCTCGCGCTGCAGCTCGGCGACGAGGAACTGCTGGAAGAGCCGGTGATGGCGGTACCAGCTCCGGCCCGGACCGACGGGCGTGACGAACAGGACGGCGGACTCGACCTCGCGCAGTCGTGCGGCCGAGTCCCGGCGCCCGAGAACGGCATCGCAGACGCCCCCGCCCAGGCGGTCGAGGATCGCGGACCGTCGCAGGAACTCGCGGAGCGCCGGAGTCAGCGGGGCCAGGACCTCGGCCTCGAAGTAGTCCGCGACGGCCCGGTGGTCGCCACGGACGGCCGAGGGAGAAGGCAGTCCCCCGTGCGCGGCGAGGGCGATGCCCGCCGGCCACCCCTCGGTGGCGACGACGAGACGCTCGGCCTCCTCCCGGTCGAGCTCGACGCCCGCGTGCGAGAAGAGCGCGCGTGACTCGCGGGGGCCGAACGCCAGTTGGACGCTGGTGAGCTCCGCGGCGTCTCCGCCGGCCCGCAGCCGCGACAGGTGGGGCTGCGAGTGACGGCTCGCCGTGACGACCTGCGAGCCCGAGGGCACCGCCGCGACCACCATGCGCAGGACCTCCTGGCACGAGGGCGACCGCAGCACGTGGACGTCGTCGACGAAGAGCACGAAGGGTCGACGACAGGCGCTCATCGCCGCGGCGAGCCGGTGGGCCCCGACCACCCAGGCACCGGGTGCCGTGGTCGTCCGGGACGACTCGGGCGTGCGCACCGCGTCGAAGAACGCGGTCGCCAGGACGCCCAGCAGCTGCTCCACGTCATCGTCGGAGCGGTCGAGCCTCACGGTCGCGACGACGCGGCGCTCGGCTGCGGCCCACTGGGACAGGAGGACGGACTTGCCGTAGCCGGCCGGGGCGGTTATTCCGACGACCCGGTAGGACCCCGCACGTGCGGCCTCGATGATCGTGCTGCGGCTGACCCCCGCCCCGGACGCTGCCGGGTCTCCAGTCATGCTCAGAGAGTAGCGGCGGGCGGCCCCACGACGAAGACGGACTCGATCCGTAGACCGTGCTCGTGCAGCGCTGCCATCAGGGTCCCGAGGTCGGTGGTCGATTCCGCGAGGAGCGTCGTGTACGTGCGGGTGCGTGTCTCGCACTCGGGCCCGAGCGCGTTCTGCAGGACGGGACCCAGTCCTCCGTCGATCGTCAGCTCGAACTCCATGACAGGCGCCTCGCGGTCGGTCATGACTGTTCCCCCTCCGTCTGGTCCTCGCCGGAGCCCTGCTCGGGGACGACGATCCGCCGCACCTCGACGACCTCCAGCCCGTACGTGCGCAGGAGCGCGAGGAAGCCGTGCAGCTCGGCCTGGTCGCGGATGCTGGCGCGCACCGAGGTGCGCAGCTCGCGGGTGACGACCTGGATGTCCGTCAGCTCGAGCAGGACGTCGTCGGGAACGCTGCCCTCGATCCGGACCTCGAACACCTGCCTGTGCGGGCGTTCCTTCGTCATGAGCCGACCTCCAGACCGGTGCTCTCCTGGATGCAGTCTGGCCCGTCGCACCACTGCTCCTCATCGTCACGACCAGATGAGTTCGTGATGGGGCCGGCGCCGCGTGCGGGTCCCGGTTCGTCCCCGCAGGATGAGGCCCGGGTGGGGGCGCGGCTCCTACCGTGATCGGGACGCGCACCACCGCGCGTCCTTCAGTCACAAGGGAAGGCGGCATCGTCATGGACGAGGTCGAATGGGGACCGGTCGGCTACCTGGTCGTGGAGTATCCCGGCGCGAAGATGACCGGCGAGGGCCTGCGCGAGCTGGTCGCGCTCACCGAACGCGGGACCATCCGGGTCCTGGACCTGGCCTTCGTGATGAAGGCGGAGGACGGCACGATCAACGCCTTGGCGATCGCCGACCTCGACGGTGACGGCGAGCTCGACCTGGCCATCTTCGAGGGAGCCTCCTCGGACCTGCTGGGCGAGGACGACCTCCGCGAGGCGGGCAACGTCCTCACCCCGGGCAGCGCCGCGGCGGTCCTGCTCTACGAGAACCGCTGGGCCGCGTCCTTCGTGAGTGCCCTGCGGCGCAGTGGCGCCGAACTGGTCGCCGCGGGGTTCATCCCGCTGGACGACATCGCCGAGGCGCTGGACGCTGCCGAAGCCGCCAGCTGACACCACCGACCCACCCATTCGAACGGAGCAGGACCATGCCAGGACTCATCAGGGGCGTCGCCCGAACGGCGGCCATCGCCGGGACGGCCACCGCCGTCTCGAACCGCGTGTCACGCCGGCAGGCGTCACGCTGGGCGGCGGAGGCGCAGCCCGCCTACGAGGCCGCCCCTCCCCCGCCCCCGCAAGCCGCTCCCGCCCCCGCCGCGAACGACCCGATCGCCCTGCTGAGCGACCTGGGCCGTCTCCACGAGGCCGGCACGCTGACGGACGAGGAGTTCGCCGCACAGAAGGCACGGATCCTCGCTCAGATGTGAGCCATGATCCGACCACGGCCTGACCCCGCGCGACGCGAGGCCTGGGCCCTCGTCCGGCGAGCCACGGTGCGGGTCGTCGTGGCCGTGACGGTGCTCGTCACGGCCTATTACCTGCTGCCGGCGCGCGAGGACGGTACCGACCTGCCCTGGTTCCTGGCCTCGCTGGGCATCTTCGCCGCGGTCGTGGCAATCCAGGTGCCCATCATCGTGCGGTCCGATTTTCCGGTGATCCGTGCCGTGGAGGCCCTATCGCTGGCGATCCCGGTCTTCCTGCTGATGTTCGCCCGCGGGTACCTGTCGGCGTCGCTGGGCGACCCGGACGCGTTCAGCCAGCAGCTCGACCGCACCGATGCCCTCTACTTCACCGTCTCGACTTTCGTCACGGTCGGCTTCGGCGACATCGTGGCGCACTCAGAGGCGATGCGCATCGCGGTTACCGTGCAGATGATCCTCGACCTCGTCGTCCTCGGCGCCGTCGTGAGGATCTTCGCCTCGGCGGCTAAGCGGGGACTGTCGGCCCGGGACGAGCGGCCGGATCCTGCGGCCTGACCACGCGCCCGGCACCCGCCAGGACCTGCAGCACGGCCAGCAGCACGAGGGCCAGCGCGAGGGACCACCACCACCGCTCCGGTGAGATCTCGTTCCCCCACGCCAGCACGATCACGGCGAGGCCGACGGCCACGACCCGGAGCCACGCGACGTTGTCGGTCACCCAGCGCCAGCCGAGGCCGAGCCGCTCTCCCAGGACCGTGGCCCCGGCATGCTCCAGGCCACCACCGACCGCTCGACGCACGGCGATCCCGGAGCGGGTCGTCCCGGCGAACCAGCCGGCGACCACCAGGGTCAGGCCGAGCAGCAGGACGACCTGGCGCCCCTGCTCGAGGTAGGCGGACAGGGTCTCGTAGAACGCGGTGCTCGCCGGCCCGAACGAGGTCTCCGCGAGTGCGTCGGCGAACAGCTGCTTGCCGATGGCGAGCGCGATCGCCAGCACGAACGCGTTCACCGCGATGGCGACACCGACGGCGACGGTCATGCGCGGCCGGCGCCGGGCGAGGACGATGGCGCCGAGGTACAGGGCACCGACGACCGGCAGCGCCCAGCGCGCCACCGGATCGCTGAAGGCGTAGATCGTCCGCAGCTGCTGCACGCGAGGTGCCTCCATCAGAACGATCTGCCGGTCGGTCTCGGGGATCGGCGCGTTCTCGACGAAGGTGATGCCCCGGTCGACGAGCCGCGCCTTGACCTCGTCGATCACCTCGGAGACGTCCAGGACGACGTCGTCACCCTGCAACGACACCGCTCCCCCGTCGCGACCCTCGAGGATCCGCTGGAACGCCTGCTGCGCGCGGATGTTCAGGCGCATCCAGATGTCCTCGAAGGCGTCGGACGCCAGGAACGCGCGGACCTGTCGCTCGATGGCCCCGTTGACAGCGGCGGAGAGGGGCGCTGCCAGGAGCTCGAGCCGCGGTGCCTCGTCTGCGAGGCCCGCGAAGGCCTGTTCGAGCAGGCTCTCGACGTCGACCTGGTCGGTGATCGCGGTCGTCACCCGGGTGGCGAGCACCTCCTGGACCTCGGGCGACTGGACGAGCGGGCCCACGGTCTCGACGTACCGTTCGGCGTCGTTCAGCGTGCGCTGGCCCCAGTAGGCGATCGCCGCGGGCGTGGTGAGCACCGCGGCGAGCACGAGGCACAGCACGGCGGCCACCGAGCGGCTTCGCGACGTGTCGTCCGGCCTTCGGGGCTCGAGGGGCGCATGGGATTCCTGCACGGTGTCCTGGGTCATCGGGAACTTCCTTCCGCTCCAGCGAGTCTTGCGGTGTCCGTGGCGGCGGGCATCATGCTTCCTGGGTGAGTCCGTGGTCACCGCGCAGCCAGATCCCGGCGCGGCCGCGGTCGCTCACGACCACCTGGCCGATCACCGCGGTCCCGATGAAGACGAAGGCCACGATGTAGAGCCACGCCAGGTACGTGAATGCCATGCCGATGGGTCCGTACCGCTCGGCGCTGACGTCGAGGGCCCACGGCAGCCACACGTCGGCGGCGGGCCGGACCACCATCATCACGAGGCCGAAGACCACGGCTCCCGGAACCATCCACCGCGCGGCCACCCGGCCGGCCAGCAGCACCCAGGGCACGAAGACCGCGACGAGCACGTCGGTGGCCAGCGAGAGCGCCGCGGGCCACAGGAACCGCGGCGGGAACACCCCGGCGCGCTGGGTCAGGTTCTGCACGACGACCACGGCCATGAGCAGGACCATGACGACGGCGAACCACCGCCACGTCGAACGCAGGGTCATCCGTGGCCGGTCGACCTCCCAGACCACGGCGAACGCGCGGGTCAGCGCGCGGGACAGGCTCGTGGCCGAGACCAGGACGAGCAGCGCGCCGGCCACCCCGAAGGCGGCCTCGCTCGAGCCGCGCACGGCCTCGTCGATCAGCTCCTCGGACGATCCCGTCGCCCCGATGACGTCGGAGATCTGGTCGGACCCGGCTCCCAGGAACGTCACCGCGACGATGAGCAGCGGCAGGATCGAGCTGAAGAACTGCGCCGCGATCGTCATGGCCCGGTCGAAGATCTCGACACGCACGCACGCGCCGGCCACCCGCAGCAGCGTCCGCCCGATCCACAACGAGAGGAACCAGTCCACCGGTCCCTTGGCCCACCCGGGCAGACGGCTGATGACCGCGTCCACGCGACGTTCCAGCACGCCGGCTAGCGGCGAGCCGTCTTCGTCAGCCCCGTGGCTCATGCTCGCCGTCGTCCCGAGGAGACGGGTGCCCCGAGATCAGCGGCAGCGCCCACGACAGTCGGGGATCGGCCTCCACCAGCAGGGCCTTCATCAGGAGGCTGAGCGGAACCGCCAGCAACGCCCCGACCGGCCCGAGCAGCCAGGCCCAGAAGACGAGCGACAGGAACGTCAGCGTCGGCGACAGTCCGACGCTCTCCCCCACGATCCGCGGCTGGATGATCGACTGGATCACGAAGTTCACGACGCAGTAGATGGCGATCACGGCGAGCATGAGGCCCGGCCCGTCCTCCAGCAGCGCGATGACCGCGGGTGGGACGAGGCCGATGACGAAGCCGATGTTCGGGATGAAGTTCGTGACGAAGGCCAGGACGGCCCACACGAAGGCGCCGGGCACCCCGATGGCGTAGAGCGCAGCGCCGTCGATCACCGCCACGATGAGCCCGAAGATCGCCGCCACCGCCATGTAGGTGCGCGTGCCGCGGGCGAAGTGCGCCAGCGCCTCGACGAGATCGCCGAAGCGCGACCCGAGGATCCTCAGGTTCTCCCGGGCGCCGTTGGTGTCGAACGCCATGAACAGCAGGACCGTGAAGAGGAAGAACACGTCGGTCAGGGCACCGAGCGTGCCGGCGAGCAGCGATCCCACGAGATCGACGAGCCGCGACGGGTCCATGGCGCTGACGACCTGGTCGATCTGCTCCTGGTCGACCCCGAGCTTTCCCAGGGCCGACAGGGCATCGTCGATGGTCGAGGTGATGTCGGCGGTGTACTGCGGCAGCAGGGCGGCCAGCTGGGCCACCGACACGATCAGCGCCAGGGTGATCAGCACGATGAGCAGGTAGGCCGACAGGAGCATCACGAGTGAGACCGCCCACTCGGGCAGCCGGGTCCTCTCCAGGCGCCGGCGGATCGGGTGCACGGTGACCGTGAGCACCAACGCCAGGAAGACGGGTCCGACCAGGCCGGAGACGGCGTGCACTCCGCCGAGCACGATCGTGAGCGCAGCCAAACCGACGACGAGCGTCAGGACGCCGGAGACGGTCCGGCCGGACACCCGGGAGCCCGGGTCGCCATCGATGCTCATGCGGGCCTCCGTGCGGTCGTGGTTCTGCCGTCCCTCACATCAGGCCGCGGGAGGAGTCGTTCCGTGGTCCGAACTCGGTCCCCCGGTCCACGAGCGCCCAGATGATCAGCACGTCGATCGCGATCACGAGCAGCGACCAGATCGGGTAGTACGGGATGAACGCGAAGTTCACGAGCATGCTGAGGGCCGCCAGGGCGATGCCGACGCCGCGCGCCCAGCCCTTCCCGGAGAAGATCCCGAAGCCGGCGAGGACGATGATCACGCCGGCGATCAGGTGGATCCAGCCCCACGTCGAGGCGTCGACCTCGAGGACGTAGTCCGGCACCTTGACGTAGAACTCGCTCTTCGCGAGGGCCACGATCCCCATGTAGACGTGGAAGATGCCCATGATGATCATCATCACCGCGGCGAATGCGATGAGGCCGAAGGCTGCTCCCCCGGAGCTGCGTGGGGTCGTGCGCGCTGTGGTCATGTCGCTGCGTCCTTGTCACGTCGGTGGCGACCTTCCGGCCGGGGGCCGTGTGGTCCTTCCTGCCATGCAAGCGCCCATGGGCCGGTGAGCGGATCATCCGTGAGGGGTGAGGCAGGCGGTTCGTGCAGGCTCCAAGACTGGAGGAAGCCTCACCAGAAAGGCACCATCATGTCCCGCACCGCAGAGCCCGCCGGGCCCGCAACCACCCCCTCCTCCGACTACCAGACCGTCCAGCCGTCGTCCGTCTCCGGCTGGGCCGGTTGGGTCTACTTCGCCGCGTTCATGCTCCTGCTGCTGGGCGTCCTGCACGCGATCACCGGCCTCGTTGCCCTGTTCAAGGACGAGTACTTCGTCGTCGCCAGCAGCGGCCTCGTCGTCAACGCCGACTACACCGCCTGGGGCTGGGCCCACCTGATCGGGGGCATCATCGTCGCGCTCGCGGGCCTCTCGCTGATGTCAGGCGCCACCTGGGCCCGCATCGTGGCGGTCCTGGTGGCCATGCTGAGTGTCATCGTGAACTTCGCCTTCATGGCCGCCTACCCGTTCTGGTCGGTCCTGATGGTCACGATCAGCCTCCTGGTGATCTGGGCCGTCATCGTGCACGGTGACGAGCTGCGCAACGCGTAGCCGGTCCTGCCGCGGCGCCCTCACCCGTCGCGGGTGAGGCGCCGGGCAGGCGCCGCCCCCATGCTCGGGCGAACGGTGCAGCCCCGCGACCTCGTTCGCGGCGACGGGAGGACCCCATGACCACGGATCAGCGCACGACGACCGACCTGCTGCCCACTGACCTCGATCCGGTCGGAGCCGAGGCCTCCCGCGTGGCGCTGGCGCTGGGCGTCGTCCCGGCCACGGGACTGAGCGAGCAGGAGGCCGCGGCCCGCCTCGATCGCGTCGGCCCGAACCGGTTGGACGAGGGAACGGCCGAGCCGGGATGGCGGGCCTTCCTGAGGCAGTACCAGGACTTCATGCAGGTGATCCTGCTCGCCGCGGCTCTCATCAACCAGATCGTCACCCAGGAGACCGGGACCACGGTGGTGCTCGCGGGTCTCACGGTGTTCAACGCCGTGATCGGGCTGCGCCAGGAGGCCAAGGCCGAGGCGAGCGTCAAGGCCCTGTCGCAGATGATGAAGACGATCGCCCGGGTCCGCCGTGACGATCGCGCGATCGAGGTCGAAGCCGAGCAGCTGGTCCCTGGCGACATCGTCCTGGTCGAGGCCGGCGACCGCATCCCTGCGGACGGACGGGTGTCCCTGGCCGCGACGCTGGAGATCGAGGAGGCCGCCCTCACGGGCGAGAGCCTCCCGGTCGGCAAGTCCGACCGCCCGGTCGAGGGCACCGACGTGCCCCTCGGTGATCGGACCTGCATGGTCTACATGAACACGGCCGTCACCCGCGGGCGCGGCGAGTTCATCGTCACCTCCACGGGGATGGCCACCGAGATCGGCCACATCGCCAACCTGCTGGCCGGGACCTCGATCGGCAAGACGCCTCTGCAGAAGCAGCTCGACTCGCTGTCGAAGATCATCGCGGGCATCGCCGGCATCGCTCTCGTGCTCGTCCTGCTGCTGGGCCTGGCCCGCGGGGAGTCGTTCGACACCCTGTTCATCACCGGCGTCGCGCTGGCGGTGGCCGCCATTCCGACGGGCCTGCCCGCCGTCGTGACGGCCCTGCTCTCGATGGGCACGCGCGAGATCGCCAACCGCCACGCCATCGTCAAACGCCTCCCCGCCGTGGAGACGCTGGGCTCGACCTCGGCGATCTGCTCGGACAAGACCGGCACGCTGACCCTCAACAAGATGACGGCCCGCGAGCTGGTCATTCCCGGCCACCACCGGTACACCGTGTCGGGCGAGGGATACGCGACCACGGGCGAGATCAGCCACGTCGGCAGCGGCGCGTTCGACCTCGCCCCCTACCTGCTGCCGATGGTGCTGTGCGCCGACGCGGTCCTCGACGGGGACAGCCTCATCGGCGACCCCACCGAGGGCGCGCTGATCGTGCTGGGAGCGAAGGGCGGCCTCGACATCACCGAGACCCGCGCGGCCCACCCGCGCGTCGCCGAGGTCCCGTTCGACTCCGAGTACAAGTTCATGGCGACCTTCCACGAGATGACCGCCGACGACGGCTCGGCCGTGGTGCGCTGCTACGTCAAGGGCGCCCCGGACGTGCTGATCGACCGGGCCACCACCCTGCGCCGTCCGGACGGATCCGTGGTGCCGATCACCGACGACAACCGTCACCTCGCGCTCGAGGCGAACGACCGGATCGCCGCTGCCGGCGAGCGGGTCATGGTCGTCGCGCAGCGCGATCTCGATCCGGGTGTCGTGCGCGCCGGTGGCGACCTCATCCAGCACGTGCACGACCTGACGCTGCTCGCGATGGTCGGCATCGTCGACCCGCCGCGGGCCGAGGCGAAGGCCGCGATCGCCGAGTGTCGCGACGCCGGCATCCGCGTGCGGATGATCACCGGTGACCACGCTTCCACCGCGGCGGCGATCGCGAAGGAGCTCGGCATCACCGGCGAGGCCGTGACCGGGGCGGAGTTCGCGGCGATGTCGGACGAGGAGCTGATGGGCCGCCTGGACGATATCGGCGTGGTCGCCCGCGTGGCGCCCGAGGACAAGGTGCGACTCGTCCGCATGCTGCAGCAGAAGGGCGAGGTCGTCGCCATGACGGGCGACGGAGTCAACGACGCTCCCGCGCTGAAGACGGCCGACATCGGCGTCGCCATGGGGATCACCGGCACGGAGGTCTCGAAGGAGGCCGCCGTCATGATCCTCACCGACGACAACTTCGCCACGATCGTCGAGGCGGTCTCGTACGGCCGCACGCTGTACGACAACCTGCTCAAGTACCTGCGCTTCCAGATGTCGACGCTCGTGGCCTACATCGCGGTGTTCCTCGTCGCCGGAGTCATCGGCATCGCCGACGGCGCTCCCCTGAACCCGCTGCAGATCCTGTGGCTGAACATGGTCGTGGACATCCCGCTGGCGATCGCGCTCGGCTTCGACCAGCCGGCGCGGGGGCTGATGGCCCGCCCGCCGCGACCCGTCGGTGCGCCGGTGCTGTCGCGGGCGAACTGGATCCGGCTGTGCATCCAGGGCGCCGTGATGACGGCCGGATCGCTCGCCGCCTACCAGATCGGCGCCGACTGGGAGGACGCCCTGCTGGGCGCGACGATGCTGCTGACGACGCTCTCGCTGTTCCACCTGGCCGGTGCGCTGCTGAGCCGCGACCAGGAGAACACGATCTTCGACCGCGACGCCGTCCCCGCGGTGACGCAGCTGCGCCGGTACGGCATCGCGCTGATCGCGATCATCCTCATCACGTCGCTGGACTTCCTCCAGCGCATCTTCGGCACCACGGCGATGACGTTCGAGCAGTGGTGCACGTGCATCGGTCTCGCCGCCACGCTCGTGGTCATCGAGGAGATCGTGAAGCTGGTGCTCCGCAGCCGGCGCACCGCGCGGGCCTGACCCTTCCCGGCGGTCCGACCGGTCAGTGCAGCAGGGTGTTGAGCGCGACCATGAACAGGCCCAGCAGCGCGGCGAATGCTGTCTCGGCGCCGGCCCGCCAGCCCGACACCCCGGCCTGGTGCGCGGCGAGGTAGCCGTAGCCCGCCATCAGCACCACGGTGACCCACAGGCCGGCCAGCATCGCGGTCGCGACCTCGCCGCCCAGCGCCAGCACCACCGCGCAGACCACGAGTGGGGGCAGCCCGCCCCAGAACACCGGCGCCTCGTGGCGGGTGCTCCGGACCAGTCGCAGCGCCAGGTGGTCGGGGTCCCCGTCCATCCCCCGCCCCAGCGCGTGCGTGTACGCGTGGGACAGCCAGTAGATCGTCAGGACGCCACCGGCGCCGAGCAGGCTCACCTCGGCCGCCGTCTTGTGGCTCAGCAACGCGAGGGTCGCACCCATGACGAGGGCGCCGTGGATCATGCCCGAGGGGTGCAGGTCGGCGAGGCGCTGGGCCAGCCGCATGCGGTTCCCATGGCTCCTGCGGTCCTCGGTCATCGTGTCGCTCCGTCCCCGATCGTGGCCGCCGTCACGGCGTCGACGAAGCGACTGTAGTCCCCCGTCGATGCGAGGAGCCGCCGTTGACGCTGCGCCCCGGTGCCGCACCGGTGGACGCGCTCGAGCCCCGCCACCACGAGGTCGGTCTCCGCGGAGCTTCCGATGCCCGGCAGGATCGTCCGCAGCAGCCGGGTGACCACGACGGCGCGGGTGACCTCCTCGGGCCCGGTGGTGGGTGGCCGTCCGTGCACCGCGACGGCCAGCAGGGCCGACCGCAGCGCCGGGTCCGAGACCGGCAGGTCGGGTCGTCCGGCCTCGATGTCGGAGGCCAGGACCTTCACGAGGGCGCGGCAGATCCCCGCGAGCATCGCGGTGTCGGCGGTGTCCAGGCACGTGTCCGCGACGCGGATCTCGATCGTCGGGTAGCGCGGTGACAGCCGCGCCAGGTGGTAGACGCTGCGCAGGTCGAGCGCGTCACCGTGGTCGACCAGCTCCGCGACCGACGCGTCGTAGGCGTCGGTGCTGGTCCAGGACCCGGGCGGGCCGAAGGTCGGCCAGCTCAGCTGCCGGACGTACCGGGTGCTGCTCCACCCGGTGTCGCGGCCGCCCGACACCGGGGAGTTCGTGCCGAGGGAGAACAGGGTCGGCAGCCACCGCCGCAGCCGTGCCAGGACCCGTACGGCCAGGTCGCGGTCGGGCACACCCACGTGGATCTGGCAGGCACACGTCCCCGCGACCGCCGCGGCATCGGGGAACCGGGTGGCGAGGTCGCGGTACCGGGGCGAGTCCGTCACGAACTCGAGGCCGGGCTCGCCGACCGGCGGCACGCCCAACGCCGCCAGGCGCACGCCGACCGCGTCGCACGCCGACGCGACCCGCCGCCGGAGGTCGACCAGCTCGCTCGCGAGCGCCGTGAGATCGGTGCACACGTCGGTGGCCGTCTCGACCTGGTAGGTCATCAGCTCGGGCTTCACCCGGTCGTCGGCGACGTCGCGCACGACGTCGGTCGCGGCAGCGACGACCGCCCCGGCGGGATCGAGGAGCAGGAACTCCTCCTCCACGCCGACCGTGAGCATGGACTCATCGTGGATACCGCCCACGGAGGCCGCCTCATCCTCGTGGGATGAGGCGGTACGCCGCCACCGTGGCACACGCTGCCGAGGAGACCGAGGCGTTCCCAAGGAGGCTGCCATGTGTCGCTGGTTGGCGTACTCGGGCAGTCCCATCCTGTTGGAGGAGCTGCTCTACAAGCCCGTGCACTCGCTGATCGACCAGAGTCAGCACTCGCGGATGGGCGTGGAGACCACGAACGGCGACGGCTTCGGGATCGGCTGGTACGGCGTCGACGACTCGCCGTCCCTGCCCGGCGCGCGCCGCAACGACGTGCCCGTCCTCTTCCGTGGGGTCGGGCCGGCCTGGGGGGACGAGAACCTGCGCGAGCTCGCGCGATCCACGTCGTCGGGGCTCTTCCTGGCCCACATCCGCGCCAGCACCGGCACCCCCGTCCAGCAGTCCAACTGCCACCCGTTCCGGTACGACCGCTGGCTCTGGGTGCACAACGGGGCCATCCGGGAGTTCCACACCCTGAAGCGCGACCTCGTGCTCGCCGTCGATCCGCAGCTGTACCCGGCGATGGCCGGGTCGACCGACTCCGAGGTCATGTTCTTCCTGGCCCTCACGTTCGGCCTGCGCGAGGATCCCGTCGCGGCCGTGGAGCGCATGGTCGGCTTCGTCGAGGCCGTCGCCCGCCGGCACGGGGTGCCCGACGCGATGCAGATGACCGTCGCGACCACCGACGGCGAACGCCTCTGGGGCTTCCGCTACTCGACGGTGGGCCAGAGCCGCACCCTCTACGTCAGCTCGGCCCTCTCGGCCCTGCGTGAGCTCTACCCCGAGAATCCCGTCTTCGCCGGCCTCGACGACGAGACACGCGTGGTCGTCTCGGAGCCGCTCGGCGATCTCGCCGGGGCGTGGAACCCGATCCCCGAGTCCAGCTACGGCGTGGTGGAGGCCGGGGACGACACCCTGGGGCACTTCGAGCCCCGCGAACCCTGACGGAAGAGAGCCCGATGGACAACCGAGCTGCCGTGAGCACCCGCGCAGGCGGAGTGCTCGCCGCCACCTGCATCTCGACCCTCGTGGTGAACGCGAACACGTCCGCGGTCAGCATCCTGCTGCCCGCCATCTCCGAGGACACCGGCATGTCGGTCACCGACCTGCAGTGGGCCGTCACCGGCTACTCGCTCGTCGGCGCCGCCGTGATCGTCACGTCCGGCTCGCTGGGCGACGTCTTCGGCCGCAAGCGGGTCTTCCAGCTGGGCCTGCTGCTGTTCGTGGTCTCCTGCGTCATGATCGCGCTCGCCCAGTCCGGCGGGATGGTCATCGCGGGCCGGGTCATCCAGGGCGCGGCGGGCGCGACGATCCTCGCCTGTGGCCTGAGCCTGCTGTCGGTCGCCAACGACGGCGAGCAACAGCTGAGAGCCGTGTCCCTGTGGGGGGCGGCGGCCGCCGTGGGTGCGGCGGCCGGACCCCTGCTCGGCGGGCTCCTCGTCGACTTCACGGGGTGGCAGGGGCTGTTCTGGATCGATGCCGTCGTCGCCGTGGTCTGCATGGTGCTGACCTTCCTGACCGTGGGCGAGTCGCGGGACCCCGACCGGCCACGGTCGATCGACTACGCCGGCACGGTGCTGATCGCCGCCACGCTGACGCCGCTCATCTTCGCGTTCACCAAGAGCGGCGACTGGGGCTGGCTGTCCGCCGCCACGCTGGGCTGCTTCGCCCTCTCGATCGCCGCGGGCTACGCGTTCATCGTCGTCGAGGGCCGCGTCGCCGTCCCTCTGCTCGACCTCGCGCTGCTGCGCAACCGGGTCCTCGTCGGCTCGACGATCGCGATCCTGATCGGTGCCGGCACGATCAACGGCCTGATGTACCTGCTGAGCCTGTACTTCCAGGACCCCGCCACCTTGAACTTCAGCCCTCTCGAGGCCGGCCTGGCCACGCTGCCCGCCACGATCGGTCTCGTGGTCGTCGCTCCGCTCGTGCCCAAGCTGGCCGCGAGATTCGGGGGTCGGCAGACCATCGGCGTCGGGTTCCTCCTCACCACGATCGGCTTCGTCATCGTGGGCTTCACGGACGCCTCCTGGGAGTACATGGCGTTCCTGCTGCCCCTGGTGCTCATCGCGGTCGGCATGGGCCTGTCGAACGGCCCGGCCTCGTCCGCCGCGACGGCCTCGGTGCCCCAGAGCCAGGTGGGTGGCGCCTCCGGCGTCTCCAACATGGCCCGGTACGTCGGCGCCGCGGTGGCCACCGCGCTGGCGGCCACCATCTACGGCACGGTGATCGCGAACCGCACCGCCGACGGCGCCGCCCAGGCCGATGCGCTGGCAGCCGGCCTGGCGGGCGCGGCGTGGCTGATGGCGATCTTCAGCTTCCTCGGCGTCCTGATGGCCCTGGTGATGAAGCGGCACCGTCCCCCGGCCGGCACGCTGGACGACGCCGCCGCCTCGGCCGCCGCCGCCCTCCACACGCTGCCGACCTCGGCGACGGCCGGCGTGGGGACCGGACGATGACCGTCCCGGCCGCCCCGGAGCCCTTCACCGCCGACGTCTACGCCGCCCGCATGCGCCACGCCGTCGACGAGGCGGACCGGGCGGGACTCGACGGAATGCTCGTGATGCCGGGCCCCGAGCTCGTGTGGCTCACGGGGTACCGGCCCACCGCGATCACGGAACGGCTCACGGTCCTCGTGCTGACCGCGGAGCGCGAGCCGACGCTCATGGTCCCGATGCTCGAGCGTCCCGACGCCGAGGGCGCCGACGGGGCGAGTGCCCTGCGCTTCCTCGACTGGGCCGACGGGGACGACCCGTTCGCGCAGGCCGGGACGCTGATCGGCGGGTCGAGCCTTCTCGGCATCTCCGACTCGGCATGGGCGCTGCACCTTCTCGGCCTGCAGGATGCGGTCCCCCGCGTCGCGTTCCGCTCGCTGACGCAGGCGCTGCCGATGCTGCGGGCGGTCAAGGACGAGGCCGAGCTCGCCCGGCTGGACGCCGCGGCCGCCGCCGCGGACGCCACGTACGGCGAGATCCTGAGCGTGCGGTTCGCTGGGCGGAGGGAGACCGAGGTCGCGGCCGACCTGGCCCGGCTGCTGCGCGACTTCGGCCACGAGCAGGTGGACTTCACGGTCGTCGGATCCGGTCCGAACGGCGCCAACCCGCACCACGAGGCGGGCGACCGGACGATCGAGGAGGGCGACGCCGTCGTCCTGGACTTCGGCGGCCTGATGCACGGCTACGGCTCGGACACCAGCCGCACCGTGTCCGTCGGCGAGCCGTCGGACCTGGTGCGCGAGGTGCACGAGGTGGTTCGGCAGGCCCAGCAGGCGGGCGTCGAGGCCGTGGCGCCGGGGGTCGCGTGCCAGGACGTCGACCGTGCTGCCCGCCGGGTGATCACCGACGCCGGGTACGGCGAGCAGTTCATCCACCGCACCGGGCACGGCATCGGTACCACGACCCACGAGCCGCCCTACATGATCGAGGGCGAGGCGCAGCCTCTCGTCGAGGGCATGTGCTTCTCGGTGGAGCCGGGCGTCTACCTGGCCGGACGGTTCGGCGTGCGGATCGAGGACATCGTCACCGTGACCCCCTCCGGCGGCCGTCGGCTCAACACCACGGACCGGTCCCTGGCCGTCGTGGAGTGACGTCAGGTCACCCGCCACGGGTGAGGAAGACGATCCCTCGCGGCGCGACACTCGGGCACATGAAGACCACACCCGTGCCTCGAGGCGAGTCGTGAGTACCGCCGACATCCCCGCTGATCGCGCTCCCGTCCGTGCCGCGCGCGCCAAGGCCACCACGACCCAGTGGATCTCGTGGATCGCCTTGGCGATGATGACCACCAGCTCAGTGGCCAGCCTCCGCGCCGCGCCCACGATGGCCGTCTACGGGCTCGCCTGCGTCTTCCTCTACCTGCTGCCGGCGATCGTCTTCCTGCTGCCGACGTCGCTGGTCTCGGCCGAGCTGGCGTCGGGCTGGGAGGGCGGCATCTACAAGTGGGTCTCGGAGGGCATCTCCAAGCCCGCGGGCTTCCTCGCCGTGTGGTGCCAGTTCGCGATGACGATCTTCTACTACCCGAGCCTGCTGGGATTCGTGGCGAGCACCCTGGCGTACGTGTTCAACCCGGCGCTGGCCAGCAGCGGCGTCTGGACCGCAGCGGTCATCATCGTCGTCTACTGGTCGGGCGTGTGGGTCTCCGCACGCGGCACGAAGGGCGTCGCGGGGCTGGCCAGCGGCGGCCTCATCATCGGCACGCTCGTCCCCGGTGTGGTGCTGGTCCTGCTGGGCGTCGTCTTCCTCGGCCAGGGCAACGAGTCGGCCGCCCCGATGTCGGCGGACAACCTGCTGCCCGCCTGGGCCGGGCTCTCGAGCCTCGTGCTCATCGTGAACAACTTCCTGTCCTACTCGGGCATGGAGATGAACGCCGTGCACGTCAGCTCGCTGAAGAACCCGGGCAAGGAGTTCCCGAAGTCGATGTTCCTGGCCATGGGCCTGGTGTTGACGATCTTCATCCTCCCGGCGCTCGCCATCGCGTGGATCGTGCCCGCCGAGGAGCTGTCGCTCACCGCCGGCGTCATGCAGGCGTTCGACGCGGTGTTCGCCAACTTCGGCTGGTCGTGGCTCACCCCGATTGTCGGCATCATGCTCGTCACCGCCTCGCTCGGCGGCATGCTCACCTGGCTCGCCGGCCCCTCGAAGGGCCTGCTGCTGATCTCGCGCCAGGAGGGCTACCTCCCGCCGTTCCTGCAGAAGCTGAACAAGAACGGCGTGCAGCAGAACATCCTGGTCGTGCAGGGCCTGGTCACCACGGTGATCGGCCTGGCCTACGCGCTGATCCCCGACGTCTCCAGTGCCTACTGGATCTTCTCGGTCATCACGACGCAGGTGTACCTGATCATGTACCTGCTGATGTTCGTGGCCGCGATCCAGCTGCGGCGCAAGCATCCCGACCACCCACGCGGCTACCGCGCACCGATGCTGGTCGGCATGTGCGGCGTCGGCTTCGCGGCTTCGCTGGCGGCGCTGCTCGTCGGCTTCATCCCGCCCTCGCAGTTCGCGTCGGGCAACTCCGGCGTGTACTTCGCGATCGTCGGCGGCGGCGCGCTGGGCCTCGGCCTAGTCGTTCCGTTCCTGTTCTACCGCTTCCGCAAGCCCTCGTGGAAGCAGCCCCAGCCCGACGAGGTGATCGCGTCATGAGCACACACACGGAGAACCAGAGCTCGCGGGAGAGGTCGTGGATCTACATCACGGCCTGCGTGCTCCTCGCCGGCGCCGCCATCGTGGCCGTGCTGCTGTTCGAGGACGTCCGTGAGAGCAACCGCGCGCAGGACCGGGCCGACGAGCTGATCACGGCGCTCGAGGAGGCCGGGGTCACGCAGACTCCCGACCGGGACAGGATCGTGCGTGTTCTCGGTGACGACGGAGGCGCCGTGTGCGACGACCCGAACGGCGCCCTGCGCCGTGCGACCTTCTTCTCGATGCTCACGAACGGCGCGGCGGGGCCGGGTACGCGTCCGGTCATCGCCGATAGCCGGGCGGTGCAGGGACAGCTGCTCATCATGGAGGTCTACTGCCCCGACGAGCTGGACGAGTTCCGCGAGTTCGCCGAGGACCTCAAGACCGACGAGCACGTGAGCGACTGAGCCATGGACCTCAAGCAGCGCATCACCGATCTCATGGGCGACGTGCACGACGAGCTGGCCGAGCTCGTCGCCATCCCGTCCGTGGCCGATCCGCGCCAGTTCCCGCCCGAGGAGTGCGAGCGGGCGGCGGCCTGGGTGCGCGACAGGTTCGCCGGGGTCGGGTTCGACGTACGTCTGGAGGAGACGGCGGACGGCAGCCAGGCGGTGGTCGGGTCCCGCGCCGGATCCCGGCCGGACGCGCCGACGGTCCTGCTCTACGCCCACTACGACGTCCAGCCGCCCGTCGACGAGCAGGCCTGGCGCACTCCCCCGTTCGAGATGACGGAGGTGGACGGCCGCTGGTACGGCCGTGGCACTGCCGACTGCAAGGGCAACATCCTCATGCACCTGACCGCGCTGCGCGCCCTGGGCGACGACCTCGCGGTCAACCTCAAGCTGGTGGTGGAGGGGTCGGAGGAGCAGGGCACCGGCGGGCTCGAGGAGTTCGTGCAGGCCAACCCCGAGCTCTTCCGGGCTGACGCCATCCTGGTCTGCGACACGGGGAACGCCGCCGTGGGTCGGCCGGCGGCGACGGTGAGCCTGCGCGGCATGGTGAACGTCGTGGTGACGATGGAGTCGGCGACCACCGAGCTGCACTCCGGCATGTTCGGCGGCGCCGCCCCCGACGCGCTGGCCGCGCTGGTGCAGGCGCTCTCGACCATGCGCGACGAGGACGGAGACACCGTCGTCGACGGGATGGAGAACACCCAGGAGTGGACGGGGGCGCCCTACCCGGACGCCCAGTTCCGCTCCGACGCGGGGGTGCTCGACGGCGTCTCGCTGCTCGGCAGTGGGAGCGTGTCCGACATGCTGTGGGCGCGGCCCGCGATGACCATCCTGGGCATCGACTGTCCACCGGTGGTCGGCTCGGCGGCGGCGATCGTGCCGAAGGCGTCGGCGCGGCTGAACCTGCGCATCCCGCCGGGCATCACGCCGCAGGAGGCCGAGTCCCGCCTGGTCGCCCACGTGGACGCGGCCACGCCGTGGGGGGTGCACTGCAGCGTCGAGATCGAGGCCACGGGATCGCCGTTCCAGGCCGCGACGGACGGCCCGGCCTACCGGGCCCTGGCCGCTGCGATGCAGGAGGCGTACGGAGTGGAGATGACCCACCTCGGGCAGGGCGGGTCGATCCCGCTGTGCAACGTCTTCGCGGAGCTGTACCCCGAGGCGGAGATCGTTCTCATGGGCGTGGAGGAGCCTCAGGCGCTCATCCACGCCCCGAACGAGAGCGTCGACCCGACCGAGATCGCATCCATGGCCCTGTCGGAGGCGCTGTTCCTCCAGCGCTTCGCATGACGGACCGGCGCGAGGTCTACGAGACGCTGGACCTCGCGTTGCGGATCGGGGAGGTCCTGCTGTCCTCGGGGGCGGGGGCCGCTGACGTCAGCGCCACGATGCTGGAGGTCACCCGCGCCTGCGGGGTGCGCAATGTCTCGGCGGACGTGACGTTCGTCGACCTCACCCTGCGCCACCAGCCCGGCCGGGACGAGGCCGCCGCGATCCAGGTCCGCCGCGTGAACCGGCGCCCCGTCGACTACGCCGACCTGATCGAGGTCGACCAAGCCGTGAGTGCCCTGGTCGCCGGCGACACCACGCGGCTCGAGGCGCGGGACCAGGTCGCACGGATCGTCTCGACCGGGCACCAGCGGAGACGGTGGTCCGTGACGGTCGGCTGGGGCTTCATGGGTGCAGGGATCGCGCTCACGCTGGGCGGCGGACCGCTGGTCTGCCTGCTCGCGTTCATCGCCGCGTGCGGCATCGATGCGACCCAGCGCCTGCTGCCGCCTCAGCGCATCCCGCCGTTCTACCAGCAGGCCGCGGGCGGCTTCGTCGCCACCATGGTCGCGGTGGGCGCCTCCGCGACGACGCTCGACGTGAACCCGTCCCGCGTCGTCACGGCCGGCATCGTGATGCTGCTGGCGGGCGTCGGCATCCTCGGCGCCACGCAGGACGCGCTCACGGGATTTCCCGTGACCGCTGCCGCTCGTGTGATCGACGCGTTCCTGAACACCATGGGCATCATCGCGGGGGTGGCCGCCGGCCTGACGGTCGGCGACCTGCTCGGGGTCGATCTCTTCAACGTCACCGTCGTCGGCGCGTCCGGGCTGGCCGAGGTGGGTGCCACGGTGATCGGGGCCGCGACGGCGGCCGCCGCGTTCGCCTACGCGTCCTACGCCCCGCTGCGTGCCCTCGTGGCGGTCGCCCTGGTCGGGGCGCTCGGGCAGGCCGTGCTGCTGTCGGTCAATGCCACCGACGTCGGGCACACCTGGGGCGCAGCGATCGCCGCGGTGGTGATCGGCGGGGTCTGCCATCTCGTCGCCGGCCGGTTCCGGGTGCCGCCCCTCGTGGTCGTCGTGCCGGCGATCGTCCCGCTCCTGCCGGGCCTGGACGTCTACCGTGGGCTGGCCCTGCTCGCCGAGGGCGAGGACGGCGTGCTCGAGCTGGCGTCCGCCCTCGCTACGGCGCTCGCCCTGGCATCGGGGGTGATCCTCGGGCAGTACATCGCGCGTCCGCTCAAGCGGGAGGCGCACCGCATCGAGCGACGGCTCTCCGGCCCGCGGATGGTGGGCCGGGGTCAGGTCGACTAGCAGCTCACTCCCCCGCGTCGAGGTGCCCGGCCAGCCGACCGTGACGCTCGCGGCTGGCCTCGTTCAGGCCGCGGATCGTGACGTGCTTGCCCTTGGCCGCGTACTTCGTCTCGATCGCGTCGAGGGCCGCGACGCTCGAGGCGTCCCAGGTGTGGGACTCGGAGAGGTCGATGACGACGTTCGGCGGATCGCCCGCGTAGTCGAACTGGTAGACGAGGTCGTTGCTGGAGGCGAAGAACAGCTCCCCCACGACCTTGTAGACGCGGGTGTCCGGATCGGGTTGGGCGACGTCGACGACTTCGGTGAAGTGGGCCACCCGCCGGGCGAACAGCACCGAGGCGACCACGACACCGGAGACCACGCCGATCGCCAGGTTCTCCGTCGCCACGACCACTGCGACGGTCACCACCATCACGAGCGTCTCGCTGCGCGGCATCCGGCGCAGGGTGGCCGGGGCGACGCTGTGCCAGCCGAACGTGCCGACCGAGACCATGATCATCACCGCCACGAGCGCAGCCATCGGGATCGTCGCCACGGCGTCGCCGAAGCCGACCACCAGGACGAGCAGGAAGACGCCCGCGAGGAACGTGGAGATCCGTGTACGCGCACCCGACGCCTTCACGTTGATCATCGTCTGGCCGATCATGGCGCAGCCACCCATGCCACCGAAGAGGCCGGTGACCACGTTGGCGACGCCCCGACCCCACGACTCGCGCGTCTTGTCCGAGTGGGTGCCGGTGATGTCGTCGACGAGCTTGGCCGTCATGAGCGACTCCATCAGGCCGCCGAGGGCCATCCCCACCGCGTAGGGGGCGATGATCCGCAGGGTCTCGAGCGTCCAGGGCACATCGGAGGTGAACAGCGCCGGGAGGCTGCTGGGCAGCTCGCCCTCGTCGCCGACGTTCGGCACGTGGAGCGCGGCCACGACCGTGATCGCGGTGAGGACCACGATCGCCACGAGGGGCGCCGGCACCACGCTCGTGATCCGCGGGAGCAGGACGATCACGATCAGTCCCCGCTCAGGACCGGCCCCGCACGTCCGCGATCGTGCTGCACGTGCCGAGACGCGGTGTGGCGCTGCTGGTGTCCGTGTCAGTCACCCTCCACCGTGAAGTTCCGAAAGTTGATCTGGCGTTCGAGAACGTGCTCCGCCACCTCGAGCAACGTGGTTCCCGCCGAGAACGCCTGTGCCTTCAGCAGCGCGATGGCATCCGTGGGACGCACCCCGACCTGGGCGATGACCATGCCCGTGGCCTGGTGCACCTTCGCCTGCGACGGCCACCCCACGTCCTGGGGTCCGCCGCCGAGCGCGTTCGCCGGGTCCTCGAGGAGCGCGGCGCCCAACGCCGCACCCAGGAAGCGATAGACGCCCGCCTCGATCTGGTCGGGCGACTGCCGGTGCACGCTCAGGACGCCCACCGTGTGGTGCTCGAAGATCAGGGGCACCGACGTGACCAGGCCCGAGAAGCCCAGCTGGACGACGCGCTCGTGGAACAGGGGCCACGCCTCGTCGTCGCCGTCCGGGATGTCGGCGGTGCTGACGTCGCCCGAGTCCAGGGCGGCGGGCGTGGGGCCCTCCCCGACCACGGTCTGGAGGTCCTCGAGCGTCGCGGCCAGCTCGTCGGTGGAGCAGGCCGTGACCCTCAGGTCCGACTCCCCGGGCAGCACGATCGAGGCCCCATCCGCGCGGAGCATCCGCCGGCCCGCCTCGCACAGCCGCTCGATGATGGGCTCGACGTCCTGGAGGGCGGCGAGGATCGCCGCGAGCCGTGAGATCACGTGATCGTAGGTCTCGGTCATCAGAAAGTCCCCCGTCCCGCGGCGCTGCTGGTGAGGCAACCGTGTCGATGCTCGTCACGTACCCACTGGTGCGGTGACGCATGCGGGGTCAGGCCCCGGGCAGGCCCCGTTCCTCGACGACCTGGCGCGCGACGTCGCGCAGCTTGACGTTCTCGGTCTGCGAGATCCGACGGAGCACGTCGAACGCGCGATCTGCGTCGATGTCGTAGCGCTCCATGATCATGCCCATCGCGATGCCGATGAGCTTGCGGGCGTCCACGGCCTTGCGCAATCCCTCGATGTCGAGGTTCGCTGCCAGGGACGCGGAGGCGTGACGGGCGAGGATCATCGTGACGGCCAAGTCGTCCTCGTCGAAGGCCCGCGGCTCACGCGCGTAGACGTTGAGCGAGCCGTACCGACGGCTCTTCGTCGCCAACGGGACGCTGAGCACACTGCGATACCCCAAGTCGGCGACGGCGGCGCCCCATCGTGGCCACCGGGTGTCGGTCGTCGTGTCCTCGACGCTGTAGATGGTCTCGCTCTGCTCGAGCGCGGCGAGGCACGGTCCTTCGTCGAGCTTGATCTGCAGCTCGTGGGCCCGGACGACAGCGTCGCTCGTAGCGCCCGCCGTGTCGATCTGGTTGCGACCGAGTAGCAGCATGACGCCGGCGTCGTCACAGGCGATCGCGGAGCGCGAGTAGTCCGCGATGCGCTCGATCGTCTGTTCGCTGTCAGCGGCCTCGTGCAGCGCAAGGACGGTCTGGGCCAGATCGAACGGGTCGTGCTGACCGGAGCGCTCGGGCTCTTCGGCAGGCGAGGCCGGACCAGTCGGCGACTCCGTGGTCATGCGTACCGCCTTTCCGCGCAGATCGGCCCCCCAGTGCATCACGAGCACGTTCGCTCTCACCCTACGCCAACGCCCGCATGCGGGTACGACGACGCCGACCTAGGGTTCAGACATGGACGTGCGACTCAATCAGCGGTACACGCTGGGCGCGGTCGTCGGCTCCGGCGGCATGGGAGCGGTCCACCGCGCGACGGACACGGTGCTGGGGCGGACCGTGGCCGTCAAGGTCCTCCACGGCGACCAGAGCGGCGACGACATCGGCCGGGCACGCATGCGCAGCGAGGCCCATCTCGCCGCGTCGATCCACCATCCCGGCGTCGCCCAGGTCTTCGACTACGTCGAGGACGACACCGCGCCGGACGGGTCCACGTTCATCGTCATGCAGTACGTCGAGGGGCACTCCCTGAGCCAGCTGCTGAGGGAGCGCGGCCCGATGCCGCCCGAGCAGGTGATGTCCGTCGTGGAGCAGGTGGCCGACGGGCTGCAGGCGGCCCACGACGCCGGCATCGTCCACCGCGACCTGAAGCCGGCCAACATCATGCTGACCCCGGCCGGGCGGACGGTCCTCGTCGACTTCGGGATCGCGCAGGCCGCCACGAGCGAGCCGCTGACCGACACGGGCTCGCTCGTCGGCACCACCGACTACATCAGCCCCGAGCAGGTGCGCGGCAGGAGCGCGACGGCTCAGTCCGACGTCTACGCCCTCGGCGTGGTCGCCTACCACTGCCTGACGGGCCGGTCGCCCTTCCGGCGCGACACGCACATCGCCACGGCGATGGCGCAGCTGAACGACGAGCTGCCCCCGTTCGATCCCTCCGTGCCCGCGGAGGTCCAGCAGCTCATCACCGCGATGACGGCGAAGGACCCGGCGGACCGCCCGGCGACGGCGGGCGACGTGGCGCGCTGCGCCGCCGCCATCGGTGCCGCTACCTCGATCGAACTCCCTGCGACCTTCGAGGTGCCGGCGCCCGCACGCGCGGCCGTGGAGACGAGCGTCCCCCTCGCGACTGCCACGCAGAAGGCGGTCGTCACGCGGCACCGACGCCCGGTGAGTGCCTACGCCGCCGTGGGCGTGGCCGTGCTGCTTGCTGCGCTGCTGCTGGGCGGCCGCGAGCTGCTGTTCGGTGGCGCCCCGGTGATCCCGGACGTCATCGGCCTCCAGGCGGCCGCCGCTGCCGACCGCATCGAGGACGAAGGACTGACGTCGCGGACCGAGATCGTCGACGTGGCCGGCACACCGAAGGGCGAGGTGGTCGAGCAGTCCCCCTCCCCCGGCACCGAGAGCACCGACGGCGCGCCCGTCACGCTGTCGGTCGCCTCGGGCAAGGTGCGCATCTCCGCGAAGAGCCTCATTGGGAAGCCGTTCGCCGAGGCGGCGGCGGTGCTGGAGCGTCGCGGCTTCGTCGTGGCGCGCGACGACGTCACACGTGCCGGTGACACCGGCGACGTGGTGGCGGTGGACAAGTCCGGGCGACTCCCCGACGGCTCCACCGTGACCCTGTCGGTCGCCGTTGCCCCCGTGGCGGCCCCCGCCCCGACCGGCTCCGGTTCCGGTTCCGGGGACGCAGGCTCGTCCTCGGGAAGTGGCAACGGCAACACCGGCAACCAGGGCAACGGGAACTCCGGCAAGGGCAACAACGGCAAGGCGAAGGGCAAGAACAAGGGGAAGGGCAAGGGGAACTGACGCCGCTCAGTCGGCCTCGGTGACGCGCATCCCGAGCGGGAAGTGGTCGGAGAACCCGTTCTCGTCCACCGGGTGGCCCATTCCCCCGAACGGCACGGGGCGCGGGTACGGTCCGTCGTCCGACGTCCCCGGGAACCTCAGGATCTCCACCGAGGCCTCGTCCACCCGCAGGGGTGCGTCACCCGTCATCGCGCGGTTCACCAGCACCTGGTCGAGCATGTTGGGCTGGTTCTGCCAGTAGAAGGTGCCGTCCGGCTGCCCCGACCTGCCGCCGGCCAGCGGCCACGCGAGGTTCCACAGCAGCGGGATCTCCGCACCGGTCACGCGGTTGCGCTGACGCGTGCTGAGCGCGTGCTGCACGAGTGAGGTGTCGAAGGGCTCGTCGTTGAAGTCGCCGAGGACGATCACGGGCGTCTCGGGACCGTGCACCTCGAGGACCCGCTCGTGGAAGTAGGCGAGGGTCTCTCCCGCGATGTGGCGGTAGCCGGCGGACTCGAACTGACCCCCGCTGCGCGACGGCCAGTGGTTGCCGAAGACGGCCCAGGTCCTGGCGCCGTGGGTGGTGCGGAAGTTCACCTGCACCAGCTCGCGCGTGGCGTTGCGGCGCATGACGACGTGGAAGAACGTCTCGTTCGGGGGGACCTCGAGCACCGACGTCTCGTACAGGAACGCGACGTCGATGCCGCGGGCGTCGTCGGTGTCGGCGTGGGCGATCCCGTAGTGGCGTCCGGGCAGCCGCTTCTCCAGGTTGGCCACGAGGAGGTTGAGCACGAACCGGTTCTCCACCTCGCAGACGCCGAGGAGATCGGGTCCGGCGCCGTCGTTCATCTGGGCGATCACCGAGGCGAGCTGGTCGATCTTGCGGTTGCGCAGGGTGCGAGTCCACCCCACGAGGTCGTTCCCGATCGTCCGGCGGAGCTTCTCGGTGCGACGCGTCGCGGGTGCCTTCTCCTCGTCGAAGAGGTTCTCCAGGTTCCACCAGGCGACGTAGTAGTCGACGGACATGACGTCCACCTCCTCGCTCACCGATGACGAGCGCCCGGCGTTGCAGGCTGATACGGCACCGATTCCGGTCCCTGCGTTTCATCATGCGCCCGGAACGGCTCACCCGGGCGCCCTGGCTGACATCATCGGGGCATGGACGTGCCGCTCTGGGTCGAGGCGGGCCTGTGGGGCCTGCTGGCCGGCGGTGCCCTGGTGATCGGCGCGGCCGTCGCGTGGCTCGTGGATGTGCCGCGCCGGGTGGTGGCCTCGATCATGGCGTTCGGCGCCGGCGTGCTGATCTCGGCCCTGGCCTTCGACCTGGTCGACGAGGCCGAGGAGCTGGGCGGACTCACGCCCACGGTGCTCGGGTTCCTCGTGGGCGCGCTCGTCTACGTCGCGGCGAACCTCGTGCTGGCGCGGTACGGCGCC
Organism: Aeromicrobium sp. UBA7512; assembly: GCF_002476985.1. Taxonomy (NCBI): domain Bacteria; kingdom Bacillati; phylum Actinomycetota; class Actinomycetes; order Propionibacteriales; family Nocardioidaceae; genus Aeromicrobium; species Aeromicrobium sp. UBA7512. Next base: position 507,128 of record NZ_DLNK01000003.1, on the reverse strand, counting down.
CGCCACCGCAAGCGCTCCGGCGATGAGCAGGCGTCCGAGGAGGAGCAGGCGGGCAGCGGGACGGCCATCGCGATCGGCGCCCTGCTCGACGGCGTGCCCGAGTCGGTGGTGCTCGGTCTCTCGCTCGTGAGCGGTGGCGGCGTGGGAGTGCCCGTGCTGGCAGCCATCTTCGTCTCGAACCTCCCCGAGGGACTGTCCAGCGCCGCGGGCATGAAGCGCAGCGGCCGATCGGCCCGGTACGTGTTCGGCGTCTGGGGCTCGATCGCGCTCGCCAGCGGCCTGGCCGCGATGGCCGGCTGCCTCCTGCTCGACGACGCCTCGCCCACCACGATCGCCGCCATCACCGCGAGCGCCGCCGGCGCGATCCTGGCGATGGTGGCCGACACGATGATCCCCGAGGCCTTCGAGCGCACGCATCTCTACGTGGGCCTGCTGGCGACGATCGGCTTCCTGTGCGCCTTCACGATCTCCCGGGCGGGCTGACTCAGCGGCGCCAGAACAGGTGGTGCGCCACGCCGCTCGGGCTGGGCACCTGCTCCAGGTGGAAGCGGTCGAGCAGGTCCTCGGGCCCCTGCCACAGGCGCTCGCCCCGGCCGAGCTCGGTGGGAACGACGACCACGTGCAGCGTGTCGATCAGGTCCGCCTCCAGGAACTCGCGCACCGTCGCGACGCCTCCGCCGATGCGCACGTCCTTCCCCTCGGCGGCCTCCATGGCCCGGGCCAGCGCCTCCTCGGGCGTGGCGTCCAGGAAGTGGAACGTGGTGTCGCCCAGCGTGAACGACGGGCGCTCGTGATGGGTCAGGACGAACACCGGGGTGTGGAACGGCGGCTCGTCGCCCCACCAGCCCTGCCAGTCGTGGTTCTCCCACGGCCCACGCTGCGGCCCGAACTTGTTGCGCCCCATGATCTCCGCGCCGATGTTGTTGCCGAAGTCGCGGGTGAAGTAGTCGTCGAGCCCGCGGCTGCCGCCCGGCTCGATCCGGCCCGGCCAGTGGGCCGTGGCCAGCATCCAGCCGGCGAGGACCGCCGGATCGGCATGCCCGAACGGACGCTCGAGACTCTGGCCCGCCCCGCTGCCGTACCCGTCGCGGGAGAGCATGAAGTTCTGGACTCGGACGATCGGGGCCACGGGCCACCTCCGGTGATGATGTCGAGCGGGTTGTCACGACCCTAGGCCCGCACGGCGCAGGTGGTCGAGGAGCGAGTCGACGAGCGGCAGGGTGCCCAGCTCCCCCAGGGGGAACCACGCCGCCTCGTCCGCGTCGTCACCGGCCAGCAGGGCTCCGCCCGTCACCGTGGCGGCGAAGTCGTGGATCTCGAACTCGCGACCGTCGCCGGTGGGCAGCCGGACGACCCAGAGCTCGGGGCCGACCGTCACCGTGAGGCCGGTCTCCTCGAGCACCTCGCGGGAGCAGGCGGCCTCGAGCGACTCCCCCGGCTCGACCTTGCCGCCCGGCACCGACCACAGCCCGCGGCCCGGCTCACGGCCGCGGCGGACCAGCAGGATGCGGCCGTCGTCGTCCACGACGACGGCCCCTGCGGCCGGGACTATCGCTGCACCTCCGGTCGGGCCAGCTGCTTGGCCAGGTCGCCCGACGGGCTCCTGCGCAGCGCAGCCGTCTCGGGGAGGCTGGCGGGCTTCTCCGGCGTGAAGAGCCAGGCGGTGAAGAACGCGTCGAGGTCCTCGCCCGACACTCGCTCCGCCAGCGCGGTGAACTCGTCCGTCCGCACGTTGGCCCCCGCCTGCATGGCCGTCCAGCGCCTGAGCAGGCGGAAGAAGTCGCCGTCGCCGATCTCGAGGCGCAGCGCGTGCAGGGTCATCGCGCCTCGGTCGTAGACCGGCCCGTCGAAGATGTGCTCAGGGCCCGGATCGCCGATCACCGTCGCCCAGAACGGGTCGTCGGCGGGGATGGCGGCGTAGAAGTCGAAGATCTCCTGGGCCGAGGCCCCGCCACCGTCCTGCGACCAGAGCCACTCCATGTAGCTGGCGAAGCCCTCGTTGAGCCAGATGTGCTGCCAGGCCTCGAGCGCCAGGTCGTCACCAGTCCACTGGTGCGCGAGCTCGTGGACGACCACCGACGTGTTGTCGCCGGGCGAGGTGAACCAGCCCTGCGCATAGATCGGCCGGGTCTGGTTCTCCAGCGCGAAGCCCAGCCCCGGGTCGTCGTCGACGATCCCCCCGGACTCGCCGAACGGGTACGGACCGAGGATGTCGTCGAGGAAGTCGATGATCTCGGGCTCGCGGGCCAGCGCCTCCTCGGCGTTCTCGCCCGTGGACGGACCCGCCGACTCCGTGGCGGTGCGCCAGTCGCTGGCGTTGCCGGGACTGCCGGCAGGTGCACCGGTCGCCGCCCAGCCGTCCAGCGGATCGGCGTCGGCCTCGAACGAGGTCGAGCCCGCGCCACCCGGCGCGACCACGTCGTCGACGTACACACCGTTGTAGGCCACCGACTCGTCGCCGACGACGGACAGGGCGACCTCGACCGACCGACCGGCGTAGGCGGACAGGTCCAGCCTCCACTGCTCGTAGCCGTCGCTGGCGCCGCTCACCGCGTGCCACTCCCCCGTGGTGCCCTCGGCCGTGCAGCCGCCGGAGCCGTCGTCGGTCTGGTAGTGCGTGAGGAACGGGTGCAGGGTGAGCCAGCCCGGGCAGGCGTTGCCCACCTCCCGGGTGGTGTGACCGTTCGCATCGGGGAGCGTCGTCCAGTCCTCGGTGCCGACCGGGCGCGCCTCGACGAAGAAGTGGTCCCATCCCGGCTCGGTGTCGCGGGCGACGTGGAACGAGAGCTCACCGCCCGCCGCCGGGACGTCGATGACCCGGCTCAGCCGCTGGTAGGCCGAGTTCTCGCCGCCGTTGATCGCGTAGCGCTCCCCCGTGCGCGGCTCGGGCTGCTCGTAGAGGACCGGATCGATCGCGTCCCAGTAGTCGATGCCGGCGACGCGCCGGTGGTCGAGGTTGAACTGGCCGACCGTCGCGGTCGCCAGGTACGAGGCCATCGGGTCCCGGGCGACCCACGTCCAGGTCTGGGTGCGGCCGTGCCGCCTCACACCGGCCAGACGGCCGTTGGCGACCGCCTCGAGTCCCCGGGGCACCGTCACCCGGAACCGGTAGCTCGCCTTGTCCAGCGGGTGGTCGTTGACCGGAAACCAGGTGTCGGCCACGTGGGGTTGCCCGACGATCAGGGCTCCGTCGTCGGTCGGGAACACGCCGGCCCGCCCGAGCGCGGGCTCGTCCAGCACGAGCGGGACGCCGCCGTACGTCACGACGACGTGGAAGCGGGCCCGCTTCGCGAGGGCACGACGCGGGATGACCGTCAGCTCGTCCCCCACGTGGCGCCAGCGGGCCGGACGGCCGTCAACCCTGACACTCGTGACCGTCAGGCCGTTGAGGTCGAGGTTGAACGCCGAAAGCGCCTGCGTGGTGCGTGCGGAGATGGTGGCGCGGCCCCGGAGGCGGTCCGTGGGCGGATCGTAGGCGATGTCGAGGTCGTAGTGGCCGACGTCGTACCCGCCGTTCCCGTCCGTCGGGAAATACGGGTCGCCGATGCCCGGCGCCCCGGGACGGGGAGAGGGCCTCGGGTGCGCGCCGGCCGCGCCGGGGATGCCGATCGTCAGGATCAGGACGGCGGTGAAAATCAGGGCGAGGACTCTGCGCATGATGTCTCCTAGGGCCTCATTTCAACGTGACACCGGAGGGTGGATCCGTCAACCCTCCCGTCGTGCCGGCGTAGCGTGATCCCATGCCCTCCATCGCCACCACCACCCGGGTCGATCTCGACGAGCTGCTCGAGTTCGTCCGTCCCCGGCACCGGTTCATCCTCATCACCCATCGCGCCGACGGGAGGCCCCAGGCCTCCCCCGTCACCGGAGGCGTGGACGACGCGGGGCGACTCGTGGTCTCGACCTACCCCGAGCGCGCGAAGACCCGCAATGCCCGCCGGGACGAGCGGGTCAGCGTGGTCGTCCTGTCCGACGAGTGGAACGACGCCTGGGTCCAGGTCGACGGCACGGCCGAGGTCCTCGACGTGCCCGAGGCTCTCGACGCCTTCGTGGAGTACTTCAGGAACATCTCCGGCGAGCACCCCGACTGGGACGAGTACCGCCAAGCGATGGTCGACCAGGGCAAGAGCCTCATCAGGATCACGCCGACGTCATGGGGCCCGATCGCCACGGGCGGCTTCCCCGCCCGGCTCGTGCAGGACTAGTCAGACCGGGGCGAGCGGCGTGTGCGGCTCCGCCGGGAGCGTGACGGTGATCGACCCGCCGGGAACGACCTCGCCGCCGGACTCCACCACCGCCATGACCCCGGCCTTCCTGATCACCGTGGGCACCGAGGTGCCGACCGGGCGTCCCGCCGGCGTGCCGTCGGCCTTCGCCAGCACGACCTTGACCAGCCCGGGCTTGAACCGGTTGATCTGGACGCACGGGTTGCGCAGCCCGGTGAGGCGCACCACGGGCCCGCCGAGGTCCAGCCGCGTCCCGGTGGGCAGGGCGAGCAGGTCGAGGTCGGCGGTGAGGACGTTCTCTCCGAGGTCTCCGGGGCCGAGCTCGTAGCCCTGGGCGAGGGCCTCGTCGAACAGCTCGGCGTGGATCAGGTGGACCTGGCGCAGGTTCGGCTGCTGGGGGTCGCGCTTGACCCGGGAGCGGTGCTTCACGAAGGCGCCGGCATGGGCATCGCCCTCGACCCCGTGGCCGGCCACGAGGGTGATCGAGTCGACCGGCACCTTGCTGAAGCGGTGCAGGTCGTCCCGGCTGACGGCGACGACGCGGGGCTGGGGCACGTGACCATGCTGCCAGAGCCGGGGCTGGCCGTGAGGGTCGCGCCGGGCGCACACTCGGAGGCAGGAACGCACCACCGGAGGCACCATGACCGCGACCTACACCTTCGACGTCTTTGCCAGCGTCGACGGCTACGGCTCCTACCGGCCGCCGGGCGACTGGGGCGGCTACTGGGGAAAGCAGGGGCCCGAGTTCGTTGAGTACCGCGATCGCCTCTACTCCGACGAGGCGCGCATGGTCTTCGGCGGCACCACCTTCCGGGAGTTCGTGGAGATGTTCGCCGCGTCGCAGGACTGGCCCGAGATCGAGGACTCGTGGGTGGGACGGATGCGCCGGATGCCCGCGACAGTGGTCTCGTCCTCCGTCGACCCCCAGGCCGACTGGGTCGACGCGACCATGGCACGGGGCGACGCCGTCGACGTCGTGACGCGGCTGAAGGAGGAGTCCGACGTGCCCCTGCGCTCGCACGGCAGTCTGTCGCTGAACTGGGCACTGCTGGCTGCCGGACTCGTGGACGTCGTGCAGCTGACGGTCTTCCCCGTGATCACCGGTCAGACCGGTGAGCGCCCGGTCCTCGGCGGAGCCGCCGACTTCGACCTCGAGCTGGTCGGCACCCGTACCTTCGACGGCCGGACGGTCGAGCTGACCTACCGACCCTCGCTCCGCACCTGGGACTCCAGCACGCCTACGCTGTCGACGTGACGAGCTCGACCACGCCGGCGAGGCCCCTCCTGGCCGTGCTGCACCTGCGCACCCGGCGACCCCACGACCCTGCCTTCCAGGTCACCCTCGACGCGCTGAACGCGCCCACGGTCCGGGTGTCCGCGGAGCTCGGGTGGGACGTCGTGCCGGTCGCCTGCGCCGAGGTCCCTCCCGAGGTCACGGCCGAACTCGTCGACCGGGCCGACGCCGTCGTCCTCATGGGCGGCGAGGACGTCGACCCGTCGTTCTACGGCGGAGCCTCCACGTACCCGGGCTCGGGACACCACGAGCCGGATGCCGACCAGGCCCATATCGACGCGGTGCACCGGTGTCTCGCCGCGGGAACGCCGCTGCTGGGGATCTGCCGCGGGCTCCAGGTGCTGAACGTCGCCCTGGGTGGCACCCTCGTGCAGCACCTCGGCTCGCAGCGGCACCGCGCGGAGGGCGACGACCACTTCGTCCGGAACCGCGTCACCGTGACGCACGACGGTCTCGGTGCCGCGGTGGATGCGTCGCAGGACGTGCGCTGCGCCCACCACCAGGCGGTCGACCGTGTCGCCGACGGGCTGCTCGTCGCGGCACGCGCGGCGGACGGCGTGGTCGAGGCCGTGGTGCACGAGACCGCGCCGATCACCGGCGTGCAGTGGCACCCGGAGCACGCCGAGACCGCCGACCTGCAGCTCGGAGCCCTGCTGCGGCGACTCACGGAGCAGGCTCCCGTGGCCCGCTCCGCCTCCTGACCGCGGCGCTCAGAAGCCGGTGCCGATCTTCGTCTGCGCCCGTTCCCGGTGGTGCGCTCCCCCCTTCGCGTCGAGTGTCGTGCACGCCTCGGCGATGTCGAGGGTGAGCCGCTCGACCTGCTCGCGGCTCATCGTCTCCTTCACCAGCGCTCGCATGATCTTCACCTTCTCCGCGTTGGGGGGAAGCGTGTAGGCCGGCACCATCCAGCCCCGCTCCGCCGAGAGCTGCCACGAGACGTCGGACTCGTCGAATCCCTCATGGTCACCGTGCAGCCGGAACGCCACGAGCGGCAGCTGCTCCAGGTCGGCACCGATCACCTCGAAGCGACCGCCCGCCTGCAGGTTCTCGGCCAGGGCGGTGGCGTTCTGCTTCATCTGCTGCATGACGTACGTGTAACCGTCACGGCCGAGGCGGACGAAGTTGTAGTACTGCGCCAGCACCATGGCCGCGCCGGTCGAGAAGTTCAGCGTGAAGGTCGCGTCGGTCTTGCCGAGGTAGTTCTCGTAGAAGACGAGGTCCTCGGCCAGGTCGGAGGTCTCGCGGAAGACGAGCCACCCGATGCCGGGGTACACCAGGCCGTACTTGTGCCCGGAGACGTTGATCGACCTGACCTGCTCCAGCCGGAAGTCCCACGCGGTGTCGGGGTAGAGGAACGGCCACACGAACCCGCCGCTGGCCCCGTCCACGTGGATCGGGATGTCGAGGCCACGCTCCGACTTGAGGTCCAGGAGCAGCTGGTTCATGCCGGCGATGTCGTCCATGTGGCCCGTGAACGTCGTGCCGAGGACGCCGACGACGCCGATCGTGTTCTCGTCGAGGTGCGGCGCCACGTCGTCGGGGCCGATCGTGTACTTGTTCTCGGCGAGCGGGACGATCCGGGGCTCGACATCGAAGTACCGGCAGAACTTCTCCCACACGACGTGGACGTCCGCGCCGAAGACGAGGTTCGGACGATCGGTCGACGCGTTCTCGGCCTCCCGGCGCTGCTTCCACTTCCACTTGAGCGACAGGGCGCCGAGCATGATCGCCTCCGACGACCCCTGGGTCCGGCAGCCGGTGGTCTCCCCCGGCGCGTTGAAGAGATCGGCGAGCATGCGCACGCACCGCTGCTCGATCTCGGCCGAGATGGGGTACTCGGCGTGGTCGATGAAGTTGCGGTGGAGGTTCTCGGCGATGATCCGCTGCGCCTCGGGCTCCATCCAGGTGGTGACGAAGGTGGCGAGATTGCGCTGGGGATCGCCCTCGAGGTTCAGGTCCTCCTCGAGCAACCGGAACGCGTCGGTCGGACGCATCCCGCTCGCCGGGAAGACGGTGGCGGGCGCCCGCTCCGTCAGGAAGCGATTGCCGTAGAGCGACTCTGCCCGCTTCGCGTCGAGTGTCATGTGACCAGACCGTCCGTTCGTTTCGAGGTGGGTGTGTCGAGTGCCTGGAGGATCGCGCCGCCGACGAAGCAGACGGCGCCGGCGAAGGTCCCCCAGTTGACGAGCCCCACGTTGACCAGCTGGTCGGTCGCGGGGCGGGTGAAGGCGGCGAGTCCGGCGAGGAAGAAGAACGCCGAGCCGAGCTGGTTCACGGCCGCGACCCACCACGTCAGGACGCCGGGGCGCACGACCCACCGGCCGTCCCCGACCTCGACCAGCGCCACGTGCCCCGATGCGAGGAAGCAGAGGCAGCCGATGATGTCGGGGATCCAGATCCAGCCGTTCGACTGACGTGGGGTCAGTCCGTCCGCGAAGGCGGCCACGAGGCTGACGGCGAAGAACAGGGTCCCGACGAACAGGACCACCGCGCTGAGCCGGGCCCGGGAGCGGGCTCGGCCGGCGAGCAGCACCGACAGGTAGCCGCCGAGGCTGAAGAAAAACCCGCCGACGAGGTACGTCACCGTGGCGACGGTCGGATCCTCGGGACCCAGCTGGGCCAAGGCCGCACCGGTGGCGAAGAGCGAGCCGCCACAGACGAAGGAGCCGGCGCACAGGAGGTTCAGCCGGACGGGACCGCGCGTCGACAGCACACCGTCCATGGGTCTGCTCCCCTCGCTCCGCAGTCCATCGTCCGTTCCGCAGCGGGGACGGCCATCACCCAGAAGGGATGAGCGGCTTGCGCCTCACAGCGCCCGGCCGCGCCTGTCGCAGGGAGGTGTCACCTCGACGCCCGCCACCTCGAACTCGGTGTCGAGCAGGCGCAGGGTGCGTTCCATCGCGGTGGGCTGGAGGCGCCCGACGCCGCTTCCGTGCGGGTGGTCGAAGAAGATCAGCAGCAGCACCAGCGCTCCCATGACCACGGTGACGCTGCCGATCAGGGCCACCTGGGTTCCCACCCCCTCGGCCGGGTCGGCGAACAGCAGCATGAATCCCAGGAGGACCAGCGAGAGCACGCCCAGCGCGATCCACAGGGGCAGCGGGACGATCCCCTCGGCGCCGTGCACCCGTGCCAGGCGAGCATCCTCGCGGGCGGCCGTCTGGTCCATCCACCGGTCGTAGGCCGACTGCTGGGTCTCGGTCCCTGGCGTGACGTCGACCATGGTCAGGAAGAGCTCGGCACCCCAGGGGTTCACCCGCTCACCGAGGCGGCCCTCGTCCAGGGTGTCCCACTCCGTGGTGGCCACCGATCGGGCGTAGCAGACGAGCTCGCCCGAGAGGTCCGACGCGACGGCGGGTGCCATGAACTGTGCGGTCTGTGCCTGCTGCAGCACGAGGACGGCCTCGGTCTCGGCGCCCTGGCGGGAGGCGTCGTACGAGCTGAAGCCCAGGAAGATCAGGAAGCCCAGCAGCACGGAGAAGCCCGTCGCCACGGCGCCGAAGACACCCGAGGCCCTGTCGCCGTCGGAGAAGCGACTGCCCTCGGGCGCGCGCGTCCGCGCGAAGAGCATGAGCGCCGCCGCAGCCGCGGTGAGGAGAGTCAGCGCCCCGACTGCCGCGAGCACGTTCACCGTGGCCTCCCGTACGTCCGGACGATCCCCGACGCTAAGCCGCGGGCCGGCGCCCGTCCTCATCCCACGAAGGTGAGGTGGGCGCCGGCCCTCGTCGTACGGTCAGGCTCACCTGGGTCGAGATCTTCCCCTAGTCGCCCGCCGCCATGCGCCGGGCGCGGTCGACGGCGAACCCCGCGACGTCCCGGACGGCGGCCTCCTGCGGCCCCGGCAGCCACTGACGGAAGATCACGTCGCCGCCGTGGATGAGCCCGAGGTTGACGCGGGCCGCGACGTCGACGCCCGCGCGTGCGAGCTTTCGCGCGAAGGCGACGCCCTCGTCGCGCAGCGGGTCGAGCTCGTTGACCGAGACCACGAAGGCCGGCAGCCCGCGGAGGTCGTCCTCGGTCGCGAAGTACGGCCAGGCGAGCGGGTCCTCGGCGTGCTCACCTGTCGGGTCGTACGCACGGACGAGCAGCGCCATCCCCGCGGTCTCGATGAAGTAGCCGTCGTTCTCGACCAGCGACGGCAGCTCGGCGATGCGCCGGTCGCGGTCCCAGGAGTAGCCGCCACTGATGTACGGGATGCAGGCGTAGACGCCGTCGATCGCGTCGACCCGGCCGCGACTCTTCGCGAGGAGCGTGGTGGCGATGGCCAGGTTGCCGCCGCCGGACTCCCCTTGCACCACGAGGCAGCTCAGACCGAGCGCCTCGCGGTTCTCGTCGGCCCACAGCACGCCCGCGAGGCAGTCCTCGACGCCCGCGGGGAACGGGTGGTGTCCCTCGGAGGTCCACGCGTTGCGGAAGTCGACCATGACGACGACGCACCCGGAGGCGGCGATGTCGGTGCACCACCGACGGTGGAGCCGGTTGTCGGTCCTGATGATCGTCATCCCGCCGCCGTGGGTGTAGACGACACCGGGCAGCGGGCCGTCGACGCCTGCGGGCCGGAAGATGTGCAGCACGATCTCGTTGCCGTCGACACCGGTGATCGTCTCGGTCGAAGTCTCGACATCGTCCCGGTCCCCCGGGAGGTCGATCGGGATCGAGTCGTAGACGGCCTGGAATCCCTCGTGGGCGGCGCCGACCGCGGCCAGGACGGTCTCGAGGTCGTCGTCGGCGGACACCGGCGGTGGGACGGCCACGGCATCGAGGCCGAAGGCCGCCATGGCCTCGACCATCGCGGGCGGGAACCGGTCGTCGGTCCGGGGCCCGCGCGACTCGTCGCCGAGTCGGCCGGGCAGGGCGTAGGTGGATCGTTCGGGGGTCACGGTCATGGGAGCACCTCTGTGGCGTAGGTCACGTTTGCGAGGAGCATAGAACCGCGAATGCAACATGACAATAGTTCTGTTGCATCGTTGGTGGTCCGGCCTGCGCTCAGGGCCGCAGCAGCGCCTCGAGCACGCGCTGGGTTGCCTCCGGCGCGGGGGGCGCGCCGGTGATGCTCGGCAGGTAGACGTAGGACTCCACGAGGCGCACGCACGCATACGCCAGGTCCTGCGCGGGAACCGTGTCCGTCGTGCGGCCCTCGGCCACGTCACGCTCGACGTACCCGCGGACCGCGCCCACGAGCCGTGCGTGGAACCCGTACTCCGCCGTCGTCATCACCCGCATCAGGAACGCGTTGTTCTCCTCGTTGAACCGGCGTACCTCGGGCCACGAGAACATCGCCCGCAGGAACCCTCCGATCACGGCGGGAACACGCGGGCCGGGCGAGTCCTTCGCCTTCTCCCACTCCTGGCGCAGGGTCAGGTCCGTCAGCTGCCACGTGACGTCGACCAGCATCTGCTCCTTGGTGCCGACCCAGCGGTAGAGGGTCACACGGTTCACCCCGAGCTCGTCGGCCATCCGCCCGAGGTCGAACCGCTCGCCGTTGAGGTAGGTCCGGCGGCCGAGCCGGTAGGCGTCATCCTTCGTCGGGCGCCCCATGGGCCCTCCTCGATCCCACGGTGTCGTCCAGCGCAGGTCGTAGGTCGGGCCAGCCGAACGCGAACCCCGCGGACTCGAGTCGCTCCGGCAGCACCCAGCGGCTCTTGAGCAGCAGCTCGGACTCGTTCCGCAGCACCCACATCGCGGGCTCCAGCATCCACCGCGTCGCGGGCAGGCCGATCGGCATGCCGACGGTCCGGCGCAGCTCGGCCATGAGGGTGCGGTTGTCGCTCGGGTTCGGCGACGAGAGGTTCACCGGACCCTCGATGCCGGCGTGCTCCTCGATGAACCGGATCGAGGCGAGCACGTCGTCGATGTGGATCCACGAGAACTTCTGCCGGCCGCGCGAGTGGTGCATCGGCACCGGTCCGCCGGTCGGGTTCGTCCCGATCCCCCGGTACCGCCGGTGCTGGAACCAGCGGCCGTCGTACTGCGGCCCGCCGATGCCGATCCGCGCGACACGTCCGAGCAGGTCGGACGCCGGACCACCCAGGACGATCGCCATCCGCAGCGCCACGCGGCGGGTTCCCAGCAGCTCGCCGGCGAAGAGCTCGTCCTCCCAGCTGCGCGCGACGTCGACCGAGAACCCCGTGCCGAGCTCGCCGTCGGACTCGGTCTGGGGACGGTCCATCGCGTACCGGTAGATCGTCGCGGTGCTGGCGTTGAGCCAGAGCCGTGGCGGCTCGTGGGCGGCCGCGATCGCCTCGCGCAGCTGTCGGGTGGTCTCCACCCGTGACCGCAGGATCTCGTCGCGGTTGGCGTCGGTGTAGCGGCAGCCGACGCTCTTGCCGGCGAGGTTCACCACCAGCGCCGCGCCGTCGACCAGTCGCGCGAGCCCCGCCGGGTCCGACCACCTGGCGTCCGGGCCACTGCGCCCCACGCGCGCGACGTCGTACCCGCGCTCCGTGAGGTCCTCGACGAGCCGGTGCCCGATGAACCCGTTCCAGCCGGCGACGACGGCTCGCTCTCGCACAGTCATGCCCGCACGCTAGCGGCTCGGCGACACGCGTGCCCTGAGGAACACCGGAGTCGGCCACCGGGGGTGCTCAGGGTCACGTCAGGGCGATCTTCGGGGTCGCGCCCGATGTGCCGGAGGGGTCCGGACCGCGACGCTTCTCGACATGATCACCGTCGAATCCCTCTCCAAGTCCTACGGCTCGCACGCCGCCGTGGACGATGTCTCCTTCATCGCCGCGCCGGGCCGGGTCACCGGCTTCCTCGGGCCGAACGGCGCCGGCAAGTCCACCACCATGCGCGTCATGGTTGGTCTCACGCCGCCCAGCAGCGGCGACGTCCACGTCCTCGGTCGCCGCTTCGCGGACCTCCCCGATCCCGGCCGCGAGGTCGGCGTCCTCCTGGACGCCTCGGCCCAGCACGCCGGTCGCACCGGCCGCGAGATCCTGACCGTCGCCGCCCTCACGATGGGCCTGCCGCGCTCCCGCGTCGACGCGATGCTCGAGCGAGTCAGCCTCACCCCGGACGAGGCCGGTCGCCGCGTCCGCAACTACTCCCTGGGCATGCGCCAGCGGCTCGGCATCGCCACCGCCCTCCTGGGCGATCCGGAGGTGCTGATCCTCGACGAGCCCGCCAACGGCCTCGACCCGGCCGGCATCCGCTGGATGCGCGACCTGCTCCGGGGCTTCGCGGACGACGGCGGCACGGTGCTGCTCTCGTCGCACCTGCTCCACGAGATCGAGGTCATCGCCGACGACCTGGTCGTCATCGGCAACGGCCGGATCGTCGCGCAGGGCACGAAGGACGAGCTGCTGGCCAGCGCCGGCACCCTCGCCCGGGCCGCGGACGGAGCCGCCCTCGCGACGGCCCTGCAGGCCGCGGGCATCACCGCCACCCCGAGCTCCGGCGGCGCCGTGCTCGCGGAGGCCGACCTGACCACCGTCGGCACCGTCGCGTTCGACGCGGGCATTCCCCTCCTGGAGCTGCGTGCCGCGGACGGCGCCCGCCTCGAGGAGATGTTCCTGTCCCTCACCGCCGACACCCAGCGCGACGACGTCCAGCACCGCACCGAAGGAGCAGCAGCATGAGCACCACGATCGTTCCCGGCACCACCGGGATCGCGCCCCGCGAGCCGCGCACCGTGCCCGCACGGATCCCGTTCGCACGGATCCTGCGCGTCGAGCTGCGCAAGATGTTCGACACGAGGTCGGGCTTCTGGCTCATGGCCAGCGTCGTCCTCCTCTCGGTGATCGCCACCGTGGCGACGCTGATCTTCGTCGACGCCGAGGACCTGACGTACGAGCACTTCGCCAGTGCGGTCGGAGCCCCGATGTCGGTCATCCTGCCGATGATCGCGATCCTCGCGGTCTCCAGCGAGTGGAGCCAGCGGACGGCCCTGACGACCTTCACGCTGGTCCCCCACCGTGGTCGGGTGCTGGCGGCGAAGGCCGTCATCACCGTCGCCATCGGCGCCGTCTCGATGCTGATCGCCGGCGCCGTCGGCGCGGTGGGCAACGTCGTCGGCACGACGATCGCCGGCGTCGACCCCACGTGGACGATCACCGTGGGCGAGTTCGCCCAGATCATCTTCGCCAACGAGATCGGGATGCTGATGGGCCTGATGCTGGGCATCGTCCTGCGCAACTCCCCCGGCGCGATCGTCGCGTACTTCGTCTACTCGCTCGTCCTGCCCGGCGCGTCCAGCGCCCTGGCCAGCACGAACCAGTGGTGGGCGGACAACGGCGCGTGGTTCGACCTGAACTGGGCCACGATGCGGCTCTTCGACGAGAGCCTCACCGGTGAGATGTGGGCGCAGCTCGGCGTCTCGGCGGTCGTCTGGCTGGTCGTCCCGCTGCTGATCGGCACCCGGGCGCTCCTGCGGTCCGAGGTGAAGTGACGCAAGGCACCACGAGGGCCCCGGGGCGACCCGGGGCCCTCGTCATACGTTCAGGAGCGCGGCGACCTCCTCGTCGGTGACGGGCTCGAAGCGGCGGTACCAGCGGCCGACGGCCCCGAAGGGCTCGGGCGACTCGACCACCACCAGGGCGTCGGCGGCATCGAGCTCCTCGGCAGCCGAGGCCGGAGCGACGGGCGCTGCGACCACGACGCGCGCCGCACCCTGGAGTCGCGCCACCCGGCACGCCACCTGGGCCGTCGCACCTGTCGCGATGCCGTCGTCGACGATCAGCGCCGTGCGAGCCGTGAGGTCGATCCGCTCGCGATCGCCCCGCAGTCGCCGGACCCGGGCCTCGAGCTCCTCGCGCTCGCGGCGTTCGACCGCCCGGACCAGCTCATCGGTGACCCCGTGGAGTGCGACCTCCGCTCGGTCGAGCACCTCGCAGCCGTCCTCGCCGATCGCGCCCATCGCCAGCTCCGGCCGGAAGGGGTAGCCGAGCTTGCGCACGACGATGACGTCGAGCGGCGCGCCGAGCTCCCGCGCGACCTCGAAGGCGACCGGCACTCCCCCGCGTGGCAGGCCCAGCACGACGACGTCCGGCGCGGCCAGGTGGTGCACACGCCGCGCCAGCTGCCGGCCCGCATCGACCCGGTCGGCGAACGGCAGGAGGGTGCGGAGCCTCATGGCAGGAAGCGGGTGACCCAGCCGAGCCGGTCGTCGAGCCAGCCGAGCAGGCCGAGCGTGCTGGTGATCGAGGCGGGCGGATCGGACACGAGCGTGTCCGCGCGCAGGATCCGGTCGAAGTCGATCTCGACCGGGTCCGCACGGCGCTTGCCCTGACGGTCGAAGAACTCCACGCCCGCGAGGCGGAGCACCCGGATGACCTCCTGGGCGAGGATCCCGTAGCCGATCGTCGTCGGGTGGACGCCATCCAGGGAGAACAGCCCGCCCTCGGTGCGGCCCTCGGGTCCGGCGCGGAAGAACCGCGTGGTGGGCACGGGGTCCAGCCGCTGGAGGGCCGCGGGCAGCTCGTACTGCTCCCACCAGGCCGGTCGTGCCCAGGGACTCTCCACGTAGCGGCGGGTGGCGAGCCGGTCGAGGAGGCCACCCATGTCGAAGAGGTACCAGTCGAGTCCGTCCTCCCGCGCCGCACGCACCGACGCGATGATCGTCTCGTTGTACGCGTCGATCGCCGAGTCGATGGCGCGGACGTCGTCCTCCGTCAGGTGCGGGTCGTGCCGAGGGTCGAAGTCCTCGTCGGTGATCCAGGGACGCGTGTAGTACGGGAAGTAGCGGGAGTCGGGGCGGACCTTCTCGTGGGTGCCACGGGCGAGCGGCGCGATCGTGACCGACGGGATGGTCGTCACGACGACGTGCTGCGCCTCGATCGTCCGCAGTCGCGCGACGAGGTCCGCCCAGTCGGCGCGGAACGCGCTGGGGCGCCACAGGTTCGAGCCGGCCCGGGTGTCACGACGCTGCTCGAGGGTCATCTCCGCGTAGGAGTCGGGGGTCCACGCGATGTCCAGCGAGACCACCGTTCCGAGAGCGTTGTTGGAGCCCAGCGCGACGACGAGCGTCTCGACACCCTCGCCGGCAGCGAGGTCGGCCACCGAGTCGAGCACCGTCCGGCCGGGGTCACCGCCCGCGGCACGGTGCAGGATCGGCCACGCGGCACGCGCGGGGTGGTGCTCCACGAGCTGGGCGAGGAAGTTGTCGGACGGCTTCGTCGCGAGCAGCTTCTCGACCCTCGCCTCGGTGGTCACGATCGGGTCGAGCACGTCCCAGCTGTGGACTCCGGTGTTGTGGAACGGGCGGCCGTCCTCCGGCTCCCGCGACCCCGCGCCGCGTTCCCAGTGATCCTCGATGTCGTCCATCCGGTCACGGAGCCAAGGAGCCGCCCGGACGGCCTCCAGGAGGTCCAGGCCGCTGCCGAACCGCCGGTCGAACTCGCGCGCGAGCCGCTCCAGATCGACGGGAAGCCCGCCCGGACCCGTCGGCCACTCGTACGTCGGAAAGGTGAACTCGTCGGCGCTCAGTCCTAGCTCGAAGGCGATGATCGCGGGCCAGCTGAGATCCGTACGGTGGATCGCTCCGCTCATGAATCCCTGGACGAGCGAGTCCCCCACCGTGACGAGCCGGTGGCGGGCAGGTCGCTGCGGGGCGACGGCCGCCAAGGAGACGCCGAGGGTCGGGTCGTCCTCGGGACGGCGTGGCTCGTCGCGGATCCGCACCTCACGTGGAATCGGCTCCCGTGCCGGCATCACGCCTCACCCTCCCCGGCCTCTCCCCCGCACGCTACGCCCGCGGGAACGGACCGTCTACGGCGAAACTGCCACCGACGACGGCCTGCCCGTGTGACACTTCGTCTCCTACCGAGAAGAGGGCGGCATGCGGCGCTGGGCCACGATCTCGTTGATCCTCGTCCTGGCGGTCCAGGGATGCGGCGTCGCGCGCGGTGGGTGCACCGAAATCGGCGGGTTCGACGGGCTCAGTGCGGAGATCCCGCGTTCGCTGTTCATCGCCTCAGGTCGCGTGACGTTCGAGGTCTGCCGATCAGCCGAATGTGCCACCGCGACCGTGACGCTCCCACGAGTCCCGGAAGGTGCCGTGGGGCGGCTGGTCAGCGTCAGCTTCAGCGAACTCGACAAGAGGTTCAGCGCGGGAACCGTGAAGGTCGCAGTGGCGTTGATGGACGACGCCGGCACCACGACCGCGACCGCTCGGCGAGACGTCGAGCTGACAACGTCGTTTCCCAACGGGAGGGCCTGTGACGGCGAGGGATACGTGAGCGGCACCCTCACCATGACGGCACAGGATCGGGCACCTTCCCGGGCGTGATCGCGACCGCCGGCCAAGCCACAGAAATGACGAAAGCCCCGGTCTCCCGGGGCTTTCCGTTGTCGGGCTGACAGGATTTGAACCTGCGACCCCCTGTCGAGTCCGAGCTCCGTACGAGCCGAGACGGTGGGTACCGAGAACCGCGGAACTCCCTCCAATGGTGGGGGGGATTCCTCTGGGTCACTTCCGACGATACCCGACTGCCCACAACGAACGCTGGGCCAATCAGGCCACATAACGGCCACCGGAACGTGGGCCCGTCCCACCTGGCAACGTCAGACGGGACAGAATCGCAGGGGCGAACGACCGGCTGCCCCGACGAGGCGTCGATGAGTCCGAAACCAGCAACGGAGGCACGGTGGAGAGTCAGCGGATGGGAGCGTCCTCCCGAGACGACTCCCCCTCTGAGACCGCTGGTGCAAAGGCGCGAGAGGTCGAGGTGGTCGTGATCGGTGGCGGTCAGGCCGGGCTCGCGACGGGGTTCTACCTGCGGCGTGCGGGCATGGTCCCGGGGCGTGACTTCGTCATCCTCGACGCTGCCGATCGGCCCGGTGGAGCATGGCCCCGGACGTGGGACGGGCTCCGGTTGTTCTCGCCGTCGGGCTTCTCCTCGCTCCCGGGATGGATGATGCCGGCTTGGGATGACGCGACCCGTGGCTTTCCGCCGCGGGACCACGTGGTGGACTACCTGACCCGGTACGAGGAGCGCTACGAGCTGTCGGTGTTGCGCCCGTGCCGTGTGGAGTCCGTGACGCGCCTTGATGATGACCCCCACGGGTCGCTCGGGGTCGTCGCCGGTGACCTCGCGGTGGCTGCTCGATCCGTGGTCTCGGCCACCGGCACCTGGGAGCGACCGTTCTGGCCGGTCTACCCGGGCGCTGCGGCGTTCGCCGGCCGGCAGCTGCACGCCGCCGACTATCGCAGGCCTGACGAGTACGCCGGGCAGCACGTCGTGGTGGTGGGCGGCGGCAACTCCGCGGCCCAGATCCTCGCGGAGGTATCCACGGTGGCTGCCACGACGTGGGTGACCAGCCGTCCGCCCAGGTTCCTGGCTGACGACGTGGATGGAAGGGTGCTTTTCGAGACGGCCAGCGCCCGCGTCAAGGCGCTCGCGGAGGGGCGAGAGCACAGCGGGGTGGCCGGGCTCGGGGACATCGTCATGGTGGCCAGCGTGAAGGACGCCAGGGATCGTGGCGTGCTCGAGGCGGTACCGATGTTCGACCGGCTCAGCACTGACGGCGTCGCGTGGGCCGATGGCACGGAGCAACCGTGTGACGCGGTCATCTGGTGCACCGGATTTCGACCGGAGCTTCGTCACCTACGTCCGTTGGGCCTGCGCCTCGAGAGTGGACGCATCGCTGTCGGAGGCGCCTCCGGGACGCAGGCGATCGGCGAGCCGCGGCTGTTCCTGGTGGGGTACGGAGACTGGACCGGACCGGCCTCGGCAACCTTGGCCGGCGTCGGCCCCACGGCTCGGTCGACAGCGGCCGCCATCACCGGGACACGCGGGCGGCGGGCGTGACCGTTGCTCAGTCGATGCCCGCGACCTGACTCCGGCGCTCGACCAGGACGGTGTCCCGCCACCTGCCTGCGGCGGGACCGACGACGGCCTTCGCGACGCGGGTCCGGGTGCCGATGGTCCGGAAGCCGTGGCGTTCGTGGAGGCGAAGGCTCGCCGTGTTCTCGGGGAAGATGCTCGACTGGATGGTCCAGATGCCGGCGTCCTCCGTGGACTCGATGAGCGCTTCGAGGAGCAGACCGCCGATCCCGCCGCCGTGCGCTTGCGGCGCGACGTAGATCGAGTGCTCAACCACACCCGCGTACACGGGTCGGCTGGACACCGGCGAGCAGGCAGCCCATCCGGCCACCGCCCCGGAGGCGTGCACCGCCACGAGACGGTGGTCGGGAAGCCGCGAGGAGTCGAACGACTCCCAGATCGGGACCACTGACTCGAAGGTCGCGTGTCCGGCGTCGATGCCGGCTGCGTAGATGGCCTCCACCTGTGGCCAGTCCTCGGGAGTCATCCCGAGGATCGCGATGTCGTCTCTCACTCCCCCATGGTGACCCGCGGCCCGAGACCGGCCGCTGACAGGCTCCCCTCGGCTCTCAGACGGCGAGGTCACGGAGCAGATCCGTGACGCGACGCTGGATGTCGTCCCGGATGTCTCGTGCCTCTTCGAGCGTGGCGCCCTCGGGGTCCGAGACGCCCCAGTCCTCGTACCGCTTGCCGGGGAAGTAGGGGCACTCGTCGCCGCAGCCCATGGTGACGATGACGTCCGCAGCGTGCAGCACGTCGTCGGAGAGGGGCTTCGGGTACGCCTCGGCCAGCTCGATGCCGCGCTCGGCGAGCACCTGGACCGCGAGAGGGTTGACCTCGCCCGTAGGCCGGGACCCGGCCGAACGCACGTGCACCTTGCCCGGCGCCAGGTGCGCGGCGATGGCGGCGGCGATCTGTGAGCGTCCAGCGTTCTGCACGCAGACGAACAGGAGCTCGGGAACCTTCTTCGCAATCAGTCCCTTCGTCTGGGCCGAGGCCGCCAAGAGCTCGCGCGCGTAGCGGCTGACGAGCAGCGGGACGTGCCGTGCGATCTTCGCGTCGGTCAACAGCGACTCGGCTGCGCGGTCGACGAATTCCCTGACTTCGTCGAGTGAGAACGTGCCCTGGTGCTCGTAGGCGATCTCCGCCGCAATCGCCTCTCGGTTCAACTCGTGCGACGGGTCCACTGTCCTGTCTCCTTGGCTCATGAGGTGGTCGCGCTGCCGAGCTGGATGAGCTCAGGCGCAGCCGGGGCGGCGCAGCAGCTCCCGCCCTCGGCGCTCTCCTCGTCGAACAGTCCGGCACCACCGCAGACGCCGGTGTCGGGAAGGGTCAGCTCCACCCGCTCCGCGGCTTCGTGGTCGCCGGCGATGGCCGCGACGACCGAACGCGTCTGCTCGAAGCCCGTCAGCGCGAGGAAGGACGTCGCACGACCATAGGACTTCATGCCGACCAGGTAGAACCCGCTCTCGGGCTGGGCGAGCTCCTTGGCGCCGTGAGGGTAGACGGTGCCGCAGGAGTGCTCGTTCGGGTCGATCAGCGGCGCCAGCTCGCGAGGTGCCTGCAGCACCGGATCGAGGTCCAGTCGCATCTCCGACAGCATCTGCAGGTCGGGGCGGAACCCGGTCAGGACGACCACTTCGTCCACGTCGGTGACGATCTGTCCGTCGAAGGACTCGATGGTGAGCCTGTCGTCGTCCTGCCGAGAGACGCGCGATGTCCGGAAGCCGTTCATCGTCGTCACGGGTCCGGATTCGACTGCCGCCTGGGCCTGCTGACCGAGCTCACCCCGCGCCGGCAGCTCGTCCTGGCCGCTGCCGGCGAACGCCTCCCCCACGCTCGCGCGCCGGACGAGCCAGGTGATGCGTGTCTCGGGCGCCGTCCTAGCCAGGGCGGTGAGCCCGATCAGCGCACCCTTCGCCGAAGCGCCCGTCCCGGCGACGACGACATGCTTTCCGGCGTAGCGGTCGAGCTCTCCAGCGTTGCCGAGGTTCGGGATCCGGTAGGAGATGCGGTCCGCTGTCTCGTGCTCACCGATGGCCGGGACGCCGTCCCCGCCGAGCGGGTTGGGACCGCTCCAGGTGCCGGAGGCGTCGATCACCGCACGGGCGGTGAGGTGCTCGGCCCCGAGGGGCGTGGTGACGTGGACGGTGAACGGGGCCTCGTCGCGACCCGAGCTCACCAAGCGGTCGCGCGACTGCTTGGCCACGGCCGTCACCGTCGTGTTGAAGCGGACCGAGCCACCGAGCGCATCGGCCAGAGGCTGGAGGTAGCCGGCCACCCAGTCGGCGCCCGTGGGGTAGCGCTTCGGGTCAGGCGGGGTCCAGCCGGCGTCGGCCAGGACCTTCTCGGCCGCGGGGTCGATCAGCTCGGACCACGCGGAGAAGAGCCGCACGTGGCCCCACTCCCGGACGGCCGCACCTGCGGCGTCGCCCGCTTCCAGGACGATGAAGTCCACTCCACGGCCACGCAGGTGGGCGGCGGCCGCAAGGCCGGCGGGGCCTGCACCGATCACGACGACGGGTAGGTCGGAAAGCTCAGACATCAGGAAGCTCCTCGCGTACATTGACGATTGTCGATGCCTCGACTGTAGCGCCTCATTGAAGAATGTCAATGAACGATCTAGGGTGGTGGCATGGCCACCGAACTCACCGTGCTCGAACCGGTCTCGACGAGCTGCTGCTCCCCCGTCACCGGCGGCGTCCTGAGCGATGCCGAGGCCACGAGCCTCGCCGCGCGGTTCAAGGCGATGGGCGACCCGAGCCGCCTGCGACTGTTGTCCCTCATCGCCGCCACCGAGACGGGTGAAGCGTGTGTCTGCGACCTGAACGAGTCGCTCGACCTGAGCCAAGGAACGGTCAGCCACCACCTGGGAATCCTCGTCAAGGCCGGACTGCTGACCCGGACCAAGCGCGGCCAGTGGTCCTTCTACGCCCTCGTCCCCGGCGCGATGGGGACTCTCGCCCGCGCACTGGACGCCTGACGCCTAGGCGTTGACCAATCCCGCCTCGATGTCGGCGAGGAAGCGCTCGGCGTCCAGGGCGGCCTGGCAGCCGGTGCCCGCGGCCGTGATGGCCTGGCGGTACGTGTGGTCCACGAGGTCGCCCGCGGCGAACACGCCGCGGAGGTTCGTGGCGGTGGAGCCGGGCTGGACGAGGACGTAGCCCTCGTCGTCGAGGTCGACCTGCCCGGTCAGCAGCTCGGAGCGCGGGTCGTGGCCGATCGCGATGAACAGGCCGCTGACGTCGAGCCGGCGGGTCTCACCGGTGACGGTGTCGCGCAGCGTGACGCCCTCGAGGATGCCGTCGCCGTGGATCTGGTCGACGGCGCTGTTCCACGCGAACTCGAGCTTGTCGTTGGCGTAGGCGCGGTCGGCCATGATCTTGCTGGCGCGCAGCTCGTCGCGACGGTGGATCAGCGTGACCTTGTCGGCAAAGCGCGTGAGGAACAGCGCCTCCTCGACGGCGGAGTCGCCGCCGCCGACGACGGCGATGTCCTTGCCGCGGAAGAAGAAACCGTCGCACGTGGCGCACCAGCTGACGCCGTGGCCCGAGAGCGCGTCCTCACCCTCGATGCCGAGCTTGCGGTAGCCCGAGCCCATCGCGAGGATCACCGCGTGCGCGCGGTAGGTGCTGCCGTTGGCCAGCGCCACGGTCTTGATGTCGCCGGTGAGGTCGACCGAGGTGACGTCGTCGGACACCAGCTCGGCGCCGAAGCGGTCGGCCTGGGCGCGCAGGTTGTCCATCAGGGCCGGGCCCATGATGCCGTCGGGGAAGCCGGGGAAGTTCTCCACGTCGGTGGTGTTCATCAGGGCGCCACCGGCGGTGACGGAGCCCTCGAACACCAACGGCTCGAGGTTGGCACGTGCGGCGTAGATGGCAGCGGTGTACCCGGAGGGGCCGGAGCCGATGATGATGACGCTGCGGACGTCAGACACGGTTCGACTCCTCGGGCGTCAGGGAGGCGATGAGCTCCTCGATGCGGCCGCGGATCTCGTCACGGATCGGGCGCACCGCGTCGATTCCCTGACCGGCCGGATCCTCCAGGACCCAGTCCTCGTAGCGCTTGCCCGGGAAGTACGGGCACTCGTCCCCGCAGCCCATCGTGATGACGACGTCGGAGGCCTTCACGGCGTCCTCGGTGAGCTTCTTGGGCTGCTCGCCGGCGATGTCGATGCCGACCTCGCGCATCGCCTCGACGGCGACCGGGTTGATCTGGTCTCCGGGCATGGAGCCCGCGGAGCGGACGTCGATGCGATCGCCGGCCAGCGCGGTCAGGAAGCCGGCGGCCATCTGCGAGCGGCCGGCGTTGTGGACGCAGACGAACAGGACGGAGGGACGATCAGACATGCGGTGCTCCTTGGTCGGAGGTGGTGGAGGGAGTGAAGAACTTGCGGGCCCACAGGGCGACATAGACGAGCCCGACGAGAACGGGGACCTCGATCAGCGGCCCCACCACACCTGCCAGGGCCTGGCCGGAGGTGACGCCGAACGTGCCGATCGCGACCGCGATGGCGAGCTCGAAGTTGTTCCCGGAGGCGGTGAACGCCAAGGTGGCCGTCTTGGCGTAGCCGAGGTCGAGCACCTTGCCGAGCACCATCCCCAGACCGAACGTGATCGTGAAGTAGGCCAGCAGCGGAAGCGAGATGCGCACGACGTCGAACGGCTGGCTCGTGATCGCGTCGCCCTGCAGGGCGAAGAGGACCACGATCGTGAACAGCAGGCCGTAAAGCGCCCAGGGGCCGAGCCGAGGCAGGAACGTGTCCTCGTACCACTCGCGACCCTTGGCCGTCTCCCCGATCGTGCGGGTCAGGAATCCGGTGACCAGCGGGATGCCGAGGAAGACCAGCACGCTCCCGGTGATGGACCAGAACGAGAACTCGGCCGACGTCGTCTCCAGCCCGAGCCACCCCGGCAGCGTCTGCAGGTAGAACCAGCCGAGGGCTCCGAAGGCGAACATTTGGAAGACGGAGTTGACGGCGACGAGCACCGCCGCGGCCTCGCGATCTCCGCACGCCAGGTCGTTCCAGATCAGCACCATCGCGATGCAGCGCGCGAGACCGACGACGATCAGGCCGGTGCGGAACTCCGGCAGGTCCGGCAGCATCAACCAGGCGAGCGCGAACATCAACGCCGGCCCCAGGATCCAGTTCATGAACAACGAAGCACCGAGCAGCTTGTGGTCGCCCGTGACGCGCTGGGTCTCGTCGTAGCGGACCTTCGCCAGCACCGGGTACATCATCACGAGCAGGCCGATCGCGATCGGCAACGACACCGAGCCGATCTTCACCGAGTCCAGCGCCTCGTCCAGCCCGTCGACCGTGCGACCGAGAATCAGACCCAGCGCCATCGCCAGGATGATCCACACCGGCAGGAAGCGGTCCAGCCTCGACAGGTGGGCGACGACTTCGGTTTCGGATCTACTGTCTGCGGCGGGTGCGGACGTCACTTGCGGCTCCTCGAGGACCTCAGTCCTCCATCGACGGTTGTCTATCTACGAAGGAGCGTACCCCGCCTTTCCGGTCGACCGCGCCACGCCGGATGAACGCCCGGTGAACTGTTCCGGCCAGCTCGACACCCCCGCGACCTTTGCCGTTTCCCCTTGCAGAATGGGGACATACTGGGCCCATGGCCAACCCCAACGGACAGGACGCCAGCTGCTGCATCCCGCTGACCGCCGCCCCGATCACTCCGGACGACGCGACCGAGCTGTCACGCAAGTTCAAGGCTCTCGCCGACCCCACCCGCGTACGACTACTCTCACTCGTGGCGGCGCACGAGGGCGGCGAGGCGTGCGTCTGCGACATCACCGAGCCCGTGGGGCTGAGCCAGCCGACGGTGTCCCACCACCTGAAGATCCTCGTCGAGGCAGGACTGCTCGCGCGCGAACAGCGAGGCACGTGGGCGTTCTACTCCGTCGTCCCCGGAGCGCTTGGCCATCTGTCCGACGTGCTGCGGGACCCCACCGCGCGAGAGACGCAGAGCCTCGCCATTAGCTGAGGACTTCCACGAAGTGCTCCTCTGAAGTCACAGTGCTTCCACCGAACGCGGGCGCCGTCCCGTTTGCGCCTGAGGAAGTCCACCGACCGAACAGGGAGCGGGGTGAGCATTCACTCCGTAGGAGCGCGAGAGGCTCGGTGGAGTGAGCGTATCCGTGTAAGAGCCTGAGCAGATCGCACTCCTTGTCAGGAGCGGAGTGGGCGTCCACGACGGGGGGAAGTCGAACGCCCACTCCTGGAAACGAACCTACTATGAAACGTAGTACCTCATGCGCACCCTCACCGCGTCACGCCTTGTTGCCCTCCGTCGCGGTGGGCCACGGGTTCGCGCGACATCCACCGAGTCCCTTCGTCTGCTGGGACATGACGGGCGAGGTCTCACCGACGCCAGGGCAGGCCTCATGGCCGTTTCCGAGGGCGTGACCGAATTCGTGATTGACCAGGTAGGTGCGGTAGCGAGCGAGGTCGGATCCGTAGGCATTTGCGCCATGGGCCCATCGCCACGAATTCAGGACAATCATCTCGCCGTTGCGACATGACAACCGTCCGCCCGTAGCCAGGGGCCTGCACAGTTGATCGGTCGTTCCGGGGGTGGCGAGTCGAATCCGGAACTTCGAGCCCGTCGAGACTCTCCGGAACGTCTCGGTGGTCACCGACGTCCATCCGCGACCGTCGGACAGCACGTCATCGACGAACCCGGCCACATCGTTCGCCGAGTACGGAAGACCTTCTTCGACCTCGACCGAGTAGGTGAGCTCCCGACCGGACCCATCTGGCGCAGCGGGACCAACGCCCGCGACGGAGAACCTCCCGCTTCCAGACTCGGGAAGCGCCGGGGCCGCGCCTGGCGTCCTGTCGTCGGTGCGGGAGGTGCGGCTCGCCGGCGCGTCGGTCTCAGCTGCTGAACCACGGCCCGGCGTCGGGGTTGTGGCTGCCGGGCGTGGTTGATCCGCTCTGGCCGATCCCTGAGCACGTGTCGCATCCTTCGCGCCCAGCTCATCGACCGCGTCACCGAGGACGATCCCACCCGCCAGGAACAGGATGGCCGACAGAGAAAGCCACCGCCTGCTGCGCCTTCTCACCTTTCGCCGGGCGCCGGGGCGTGGTCGCCGCCGACGTGCTGCGTCCCGCCGGGCGGGAATGGCGAGAGACGCTTGCGTCGGATGCGTGGCCCGCCACGCCGACACCGCGGCCCCAGCAAGCAGGAGAAGACCGACGATCTCGGACAACACGTTCCTGGCACCTGCAATCGAGCTGACGGCACACTCACGCGATCCCCGCCCAAGTTGCCGTGTGGGACGACTTACTATTGGCGATAGTAATGCGCCCAGTCCAAGGAGCGAACAGTTGACCAGACAGACCAAGATCGCCGCAGTCATCGCCGGCGTCGTCATCGCCGCACTGGCTGGCGTGTTCATGACGTCGGCGGGCGATGATTCCAGCGATCCGACCGCGGATGACGCACAGGTGGAAGAGGCGCTGAGCCGGACCGACGCCCACGTGCTCGGGAAGAAGGGCTCCAGCGATGTGACGTTCGTCGAGTTTCTCGACTTCGAATGCGAGGCGTGTGGTGCCGCGTACCCGATCGTGGAGGACCTCCGAGAGAAGTACGCGGGCGAGGTGACCTTCGTTGCTCGGTACTTCCCGTTGCCGGGTCACTTCAATGCGGAGCGCGCCGCATGGGCCGTCGAGTCGGCGGCCCGTCAAGGCAAGTTCGAGCAGATGTACCGAAAGATGTACGAGACGCAGTCAACCTGGGGCGAGGCCCAGGAACCGCACGACAAGCTCTTCCGCGGCTTTGCTGAAGACATCGGTCTGGACATGAGCCAGTTCGATACGGACTACGGATCTGACGTGGTCAAGGCTCGAGTGCAGCGCGACATCGATGACGGTATCGAGCTCGGCGTTCGAGGCACTCCGACGTTCTACGTCGACGGAGAGCTCTTTGAGCCGCAACGCGTCGAGGACTTCACCCAGGTGATCGACGAGGCACTGGCGAGGTGAACGGCGCCGCGCAGGGGTCGTCAACGCGCGAGACGGCGATGGCATGGTTGTTGTTGGTCGGCGGGTCCATCGGCCTGCTTGCCTCAGCGGTCCTTCTCGTCGAACGGTTCGAGCTCGCCGAGAATCCCGCCTACACCCCGTCATGCAGCTTGAATCCGGTGTTGAGCTGCGGCTCGATCATGAAGTCGGATCAGGCCGCGGTATTCGGCTTCCCCAATCCGATCCTGGGTGTGGCGGCATTTCCCGTTCTGATGACCACCGGCGCGGTGATGCTCGCGGGCGCTGAGTTCCGGCGCTGGTTCTGGTTGGGACTACAGGTCGGCGTCACGGCGGGAATGGGTTTCGTCTTGTGGCTGGTGTTCCAGAGCCTCTACCGGATCGGCGCGCTCTGCCCGTACTGCATGGCAGTGTGGGCCGTCGTCATCCCTACGTTCTGGTACCTCGCGCTTCGAAATGCCCGAGCACGAATCTTCGGGGAACGAGTCGCTACGGCTCGAGTCACACGCTGGGCCGAGGTGTGGCACGCGCCCATCCTGTTGGTCACGTTCCTGTTCGTGTTGGGCCTGATCGGCGTCCGATTCTGGACTTACTGGTCGACGCTCGTATGAGTTGACCCGATTTCCCGTTCGCCTTCGCCGGAACGCGCAGGCCTGCCTCTCGGCCGCACGATCACAGGGGCGTCTGCCACGTCCCGATCCAGCCACGCATCTGCACCAAGAAATCTCCCCACAGGCCGGTGACCTGCAAGAGGCCCAGACCGATCAGCATCACGCCCCCGAAGCGGGTGATCGCCACGGTGTGCTTCCGGGCGAATTGGAACACCCGCATCGCCCGGCTCACACCCACGGCTGCAAGGACGAATGGCAAACCAAGGCCGACGCTGTAGGCAAATGACAGGAGTGCTCCCCGGCCGGCCGTCCCCGACGTCGTCGCCATCGTCAGCACCGCGGCGAGCGTCGGTCCGATGCAGGGCGTCCATCCGATCCCGAACATGACGCCGAGGAGAGGCGCACCAGCGAGTCCGATCCGAGGCTGGAACTTCGGACGAAAGGTCCTGGAGAGAGACGGGACCGAGTCAAGCGCGCCGACGAACAGCAGGCCCAGGATGAGTGTGAAGATCCCGAGCACGCGAACCAGCGCATCCTGGTAGTCCAGCAGGCTGCTTCCGAGCGCCCCGACGAGGGCCCCGTAGGAGGTGAAGACTGCGGCGAACCCAAGTACGAAAAGAGTCGTCCCCATCACGACGACTGATCGGCGGCGCGCGTCTGGACCCACCACTTCGGCCCCAGCGGCGCCGCTGACGTAGGCGAGGTAGCCCGGCACGAGAGGCAGGCTGCACGGACTGAGGAACGAGACCAACCCCGCCAACAGGGCGATGGGAATCGCGATCAGAAGAGGACCGAATGCAACGGTCTCACCGACCGAGTGCGCCACCATGGCAAGTTCCTTTGCGACTAGGGCTGCGGCGCCGCGGACCTCTCGCTCCGACCCTGAGGTCCGGCGTCGGCAGACTGGCGCCTATCTACTAGGCATCTTAGTTGGCCGGTATCTGCGTACTCGCACGGCCCGGACCAGGGGCGAGAACGCGGCGCCGAAGAGGCTGCGCTGCCGCCCAGCCGCGTGTCTCACGTGACGCGGCACGGGAACTGGCCGCTTCACACTGCGCTGGCCGCCACTACGATGGGAGTTCGTACTGGAGGAGATCGGATGCACGGACTGGGTCCACTCGAGGGGACGATCATGCAGGTGATGTGGTCGAGCGATGAACCGCGATCGGTTCGTTCGATTCACAGTTCCTTGGCCGCCGACAGAAAGATCGCCTACACCACGGTGATGACGGTCATGGACAACCTCTTCACCAAGGGGTTACTTCGACGAGAGCGCCAGGGCCGGGCGTATCTGTACACGGCCTCCGCCAGCCGCGAGGACCATACGGCCGCCCTTCTGGGCAACGTCCTTGCCGACGGGGGCGACCGAACGGGCGTCCTGATGCGATTCATCGAACAGCTCGACGATTCCGAACTCGACGCCCTGCGGGATGCCGTCTCCAACCCCGAACGAACCAGGCCGGACGGCACAAAGTGATCGGCGCGGCCCTGTTGCTGACTTTCTTCGCCACGATGCTGATGGCGTGCCAGTATGCGCTGCCCTCCGCGACATGGTTGCATCGCGCACCCCGCCTGGGCATCGCCGTGTGGCAGGTCGCCATCGCCGCCGTGACCGGGTCGTTCGTGCTGGGCATGATGGCCCTCACCATGCCGGGCCTCTCAGCTGCCGCCGCTCTCGCCGAGTTCGCGAGGGCATGCGTGATCGAACTGCAACGCCAGTCCGCGCACCCGGGGCGGGCGACTCTCACCACCGTGAGCCTGGTGATCTTGGGCCTCCTCGCCTGGCGCATGACGTCGACGCTCTGGTCTCAGCGGCGGGCCGACCTGCGCGCCCACCGCGATCACCTGGCAGACCTTGCGTTGGTGGCAGAGCCCGGACACCAAGGAGTCCTCAGCGTCGACCACGAGGCCGCCGCCGTCTACTGCCTCCCGGGCAATCGCCGCGCCGGAACGCACGACACCGTCGTGGTGACCACAGGTGCACGCGCAGCGCTCACCGTTGCCCAGCTGGACCTCGTGCTTCGGCACGAGCACGCCCACCTGAACTCGCGGCATGCTCGACTCGTGGCACGTGCTCGGGCACTGAACCGGGCGTTTCCGCGCGTCGGCTTCTTCCGGGTGGCACACGAACAGCTCGCGCTACTCGCCGAACTACAGGCCGACGATGCTGTCAGGGCCGACGAGCGTAGATCGTTGGCCGATGCCCTCTATCAGCTGGCCATCACGAACCAACGAGTGCCCACGGCGAACGGACTCTCAGCGACCGGCTCCGATGTCATCCTGCGAGCCCGACGGCTGATGCGCCCCCATGAGCCGCTCGGACGGACCGCTCAGACGATTCTTGCCACATCCATTCTGCTTCTCGGCACGACGCCGGTCGTCCTGTCGCTCATTCCTGGAGGCCTCAGCGAATCGCACGACTGCTGTTCCAGCACAGGCGTCGTTGCTGCGCCGGAGGCGTCTGATTCCGGGGCGACGATCAGTCCCTCGCCCTCCGGCCGCTGAGGAACGGCTCCTCCCCGGGTGGGGTCACGCCCTTACCGATGAACTATGGTTCTTAGTAGATCATCTGCAAGCCCGCGACATCGATGCCCACCTGGCCCCGATGGCTGCGTGGCGCGCCTGGACTCAAGGAAGAACCGTGACCACCCAACACAGGGCCCCGCTCTCCGCCCGATCTCGCAAGGCTCTCCCCGGCACTCGGCGGGGTACGTGGCTGGTCCGTACAGTGACCGCAGCCTTCGTTACGCTCCTCGTGCTCGCTCCTGCCCCGTCAGCGCAGGCGCACACGGGCCTCACCTCGTCCGATCCGGCGGACGACTCCACCGTGCAGACGACTCCCGACCGCATTCAGTTGCAGTTCACCGACCCGATGTCCAAGGAGTTCTCCAAGGTGAGCCTCACGATCGGCACGTCACCGCAGCAAGTCCTGGTGTTGGATCCGTCGACGAGCGGGCCGACGGTCTCGGTTGACCTTTCGGACGCAAGATTGCCGACCGCTCCCCCGGGCTCGGGCGATGTGGCGTGGGATGTGGCGTACCGAGTGATCTCGGCCGACGGGCACCCCGTGGACGGCAACGTCCGTTTCAGGGCGCCGCTTCCCCCGACCCCGAGCTCACGTGATGCGAGCTCCCCTGCGAGTGAGACTCCGAAGGGCGAATCCTCCTCGACCGTGGACGAGGACGGGGACGACTTCCGAACCACGGCGATTCTGATCGGCGTGGGTGTCAGCCTGTTCTTCCTTCTCCCGCTGTCGGTCTTGCTCTGGGCGATCGGGCGCGACCGGCGTCGCCAGCGGGCGACCAGCGAATGAACCCCCTCGCCTCCCCCATCAGCCCCCGCACTGAGTGACGTTGATGTGCGGTGACCTGATCACCCGATCGCGGCGTGTGGCTCCGCAGCACGACGGCGTGAGCCGTGGCATCGGTCTTGATCGACGGTCTGCCCAGGGACGGTTGCGCTTTCGCCGAGCCACGGCTGCTGGGCTCGCCGCATCGTCCTCACGAACGACCAGAGGAGCAAACCCACCAGCATGAACAGCCCCAAGGTGTAGATACCGGCCAGCCAGCCGATGGGTTCGCTCCCGTCCGCATTGATCCCCTGCTCCATCATGATCTCGAGTGGGATCCTCACCAGCTCACTTCCTCGCACTGCTGAGTGGGGGCCAGCTCCGTCTGCAGCGTGGCGTGCTCGATCCCATAGGTGGTGGCCAGGACTCCCTGGGCCTTGGTCAGGACCAGCTGCCCGTCAGAGCCCTTCTCCACCACGAGATGCGCGGTCGCGACGTTCATGCCGGAAGTGAGGGTCCAGAGGTGAAGGTCATGCACCCCCGCAACGCCTGGTAGTGCTTCGAGCGTCTCGACCACCTCGTCCACGACGATGCCTTCGGGGACATGCTGGCCGAGGACGGCCAGCACCTGTCGGCCGAGCACCACCGCTCGTACGGCGACGAAGATGCCGATCGCGACGGCGACGAGCGTGTCCCAGATGGGCTGTCCACTGACGGCGACCAGGATGCCCGCGGCGATCACACCGACGCTTCCCGCAGCGTCGGCAACCACCTCGTAGTACGCACCCTTGACGTTCAGGGACTCGCGCGATCCCTCGCGCAGAAGCAGCATCGAGACGATGTTGACGACCAATCCGAGTGCTCCCACCACGAGCATCGTCCCGGTGGCAACCTCAGGAGCGTCGCCGATTCGACTGATGGCCTCGATGACGACATACGCCGCCACGCCGAGCATGATCAGCACGGTGAAGCCTGAGGCGAAGACCTCGGCCCGGTAGGAGCCGTAGGTCTTGCGGCCCGTGGTGTCCAGCCGCGTCGCGATCCGCGTCGCTACGAGCGCGGCCCCCAAGGCCACCACGTCGGCGGACATGTGCCCGGCATCGGAGATCAGGGCCAACGAGTTCGACATGAGACCGAAGACCAACTCGACGAGGAAGAACGCGAACACCAGCACGAAGGTGACCGCCAAGCGCCACCGGTGGCGACCGCCGGCGTGACCTGCAGCACCGTGGCCGTGACCCGCGCCCATCACCGATCACTCTCCACGCCGGCATCGCCGCTGACACCGTGGCCGGGATCGACTGCCAGGACGAGCTCGTGCAAGTCGCCCAACGCGTGACCCAGCCGCTGATCGGCCAATTCGTACCGGGTGCGGCGCCCCTGCGGTACCGCGACCACCAGCCCACAACCCCGCAAGCACGCCAAGTGGTTCGAGATCGACTGTCGACTCACGTCCAACGCGTCGGCCAGGTCAGCTGGGAACGCTGGTGAGTCACGCAGGGACATGAGGATCTTGGCGCGCGTCGGATCGGACAGGGCGTGACCGAATCGGGCGAGCGCATCCAGAGCGGTAGAGGCTGCAACGTTCATGAGCTGATAGTACATCGAGTCCTGAATTCACTCAAGCGTGTAATCTTTGATGGGCGCGCGACATGACGCCTACTATCTTGAATAGTAGCGGCGTCCCCGTATCGCCAGCCCAGAAGGAGTCGCAGTGTCACCAACGTCCCCGCCGGAGTCGCTTCCCGTCGCCATCGTGGGGGCAGGGCAGGCGGGACTCGCGATGTCACATGCTTTGCTCGAGCGGGGTCTCCGGCCAGCCGAGGACTTCGTCGTCCTGGACGCAGGATCCGCCCAGACGCTTTCCTGGCGTCGCCGCTGGGATTCACTCACCCTGTTCACGCCGGCTTGGCACTCTCACCTACCTGGGATTCGGATGCCAGGGGGTCAGCGGCGCTACCCGTCATCGAAAGATGTCGCCGACTACCTCGACCTCTACCGCGCGAGCCTGGGCGTGGAGCCAAAGTGGGATACGCGCGCCGTTTCCGTCCACCGACAGCGGGACGACTCCTTGGTCCTTCAAACGTCGAAGGGATCGTTACGCGCTCGCGCGGTCGTGGCGGCGACCGGCCCCTTCGCGATCCCCCAGTACCCCGGCTTCGCTAACAACACAGCCGTAGACGGAGCCAACCTCCACAGCGACACCTATCGGAACCCCGACCAACTCTCCGACGGTCCGGTCCTCGTCGTCGGCTCCGGAAATACCGGGATCCAGATCGCCAGGGAGCTCTCGGCTCATCGTTGTGTGTCGATCGCCCAAGGCTCTCCGCAACCGCGCCTTCCGCACCGGCTGCTCGGAGTCGACCTCTTCAGGTGGCTGCAACTGACGGGGGTGCTCTCGGCGCCGTCCGACGGTCGCATTGGACGCCGCATCTCACGGCGCGAGTTGGTGGTGGGCCCAGGCTTGGTCGACCTGGCCTCGAAAGGCGTCCACCTTCTGCCTCGTGCGGTGGATGGGAACCGCGACAGGATCTCGTTCGCCGACGGCGTCGAGCGCAGATTCGAATCGGTGATTTGGGCTACTGGCTATCGCAACGGGTTCGGGTGGTTGCCCGAAGCGGTCGTCGGCGCGGACGGCAATCTGGATCAGCAGGACGGACGAACTCCGATCGCGGGCTTGTACGTCCTCGGAGACTCGTGGCTTCGCAACAGGGGCTCAGCGCTCCTCGGAGGCGTGGGCACGGACGCTCGACTGATCGCCCGGCACATCGTCCCGTGACTCGCGGGGGCCTTCGCCAATGGTCAGCGCTCAGTGTATAGTTCAGCGCATGCTGACCATTGCTTCGCGTCTCGACGTCATGAACCGGCTCGGCCGTGCCATGGCCGACCCCACGCGCTCCCGCATCCTGATGACCCTGCTCGAGGGACCGAGCTATCCCGCCGTGCTGTCGCGCGAGTTGGAGCTGACTCGCTCGAACGTCTCGAACCATCTGACGTGTCTGCGCGACTGCGGCATCGTGGTGGCGGAGGCCGAGGGTCGTCAGACGCGCTATGAGATTGCCGATCCCCATCTCGCCGCCGCCCTCGTCGCCCTGGTGGACGTGACCTTGGCCGTGGACGTTCACGCGCCGTGCGTGGACTCGACGTGCACCGTGGCGGGCTGCTGCGAGACGGGGGCGGGCGCATGAGCGCGGCGTGTGGATGCGACCACGATTCTGTCCCCACGACGGGCGAGGAGTTCGAGGACTCGGAGCGGCCGTGGTGGAAGGACAGAGGGGTCATGGTGCCGGTCTTCTCGGGTCTGGCATTCCTCGCCGGCCTGGTCGCCGAATGGTCCGGGGCCGAGACTCCCGCCCTGGCGCTCTTCTGGGTCGGTCTCCTCTTGGGCGCCTCGACCTTCACCCCTGGCGCGATCCGAAAGCTGTTCAAGGGCAAGCTCGGGATCGGCCTGTTGATGACGATCAGCGCGATCGGCGCTGTCATTCTCGGCTACGTCGAGGAGGCCGCGGCGCTGGCGTTCTTGTACTCGATCGCGGAGGCCTTGGAGGACAAGGCGATGGACCGGGCGCGCGGAGGGTTGCGGGCGTTGCTCAAGCTCGTGCCCGAGACGGCGACGGTGCTCCGTGACGGTGTCGCGGAGCAGGTCCAAGCCAAGGATCTGGTCGTCGGCGACGTGATGATGGTCCGACCTGGCGAGCGGATCGCGACGGACGGACTCGTCCGCTCAGGACGGTCGAGCCTGGACACCTCGGCCATCACCGGTGAGTCGATCCCGGTCGAGGTCGAGCCGGGTGACCCGGTGTCAGCCGGGGCGATCAACAGTGCTGGCGCGCTGGAGATCGAGACCACTGCGGCCGGTACTGACAACTCGCTCACCACGATCGTGGAGCTGGTCGAGCAGGCTCAGGCAGAAAAGGGCGATCGCGCCCGGCTCGCCGACCGGATCGCGCGGCCCCTCGTCCCGGGGGTCCTGATCCTTGCTGTGCTCGTCGCGCTCCTCGGATCGATCCTGGGCGACCCAGACGTGTGGATCACTCGCGCCCTCGTCGTGCTGGTGGCGGCGTCGCCCTGTGCGCTGGCGATCTCCGTCCCTCTGACCGTCGTCGCCGCCATCGGTGCGGCCAGCAAGTTCGGCGTGATCGTCAAATCCGGTGCGGCCTTCGAACGTTTCGGCACCGTCCGCCACGTCGCCGTCGACAAGACCGGCACTCTCACCCGCAATGAGCCTGCCGTCACCGCGGTCCTGGTGGTCGAAGGCATCACCGAGGCTCAGGGACTGGCGTGGGCTGCCGCGTTGGAGCAGCACAGCACACACCCGCTCGCTGCGGCGATCACCGCGGCCGCCCAGGACGTTCCCCTGGCCGCGGAGGTGACCGAGCAGGCGGGACACGGCATCGATGGCACCGTCGACGGGATGAAGATCACTGTCGGCAGCCCGCGCTGGCTCGACGCCGGAGAGCTCGGCGCGCGTGTCGAGGATCTGGAAATGCAGGGCATGACGGTCGTGATCGTGCACCGCGACGGCGTCCCGGTCGCGGCGATCGGCGTCCGCGACGAGCTGCGCCCCGAAGTCCCTGACGTCGTGCGCACCCTCACCGATCACCGAGTGGGCGTGACCATGCTCACCGGCGACAACGCTCGAACCGCTCGAGCTCTCGCCGCGCAGGCCGGGATCGACGATGTCCGCGCCGAGCTCCGACCCGAGGACAAGGCCGCTGCGATCACCGAGCTGTCCGAAGCGGGATCGGTCGCCATGATCGGCGACGGCATCAACGACGCCCCGGCTCTCGCCGCCGCGGACATCGGCATCGCCATGGGAGCGACAGGCTCCGACGCGGCGATCGAGTCCGCCGACGTTGCCTTCACGGGCCATGATCTGCGCCTCATCCCGCGGGCATTCGAACACGCGCGGCGTGGACGGCGCATCATCAACCAGAACATCATCCTGTCGCTGCTGATCATCGCCGCGCTGCTTCCACTCGCACTGTTCGGTGTCTTGGGGCTGGCCGCCGTTGTGCTGGTCCACGAGATCGCGGAGGTCATCGTGATTCTCAACGGGCTGCGCGCCGCCCGCACTCCCGCGCCGCGATTGGAGGGCTGATGCTGACGACTGTCGGTTCGGCCATTGGCCTGTTCGCGGCTACCAACATCGATGACATCGTGGTGCTCACCGTGCTGTTCCTCGCCTCCCGCAATGGGAGTCCGCGCCCGTGGCAGATCGTCGGGGGGCAATACGTCGGATTCATCACGCTTGTC
Organism: Aeromicrobium sp. UBA7512; assembly: GCF_002476985.1. Taxonomy (NCBI): domain Bacteria; kingdom Bacillati; phylum Actinomycetota; class Actinomycetes; order Propionibacteriales; family Nocardioidaceae; genus Aeromicrobium; species Aeromicrobium sp. UBA7512. The sequence goes on along the minus strand of NZ_DLNK01000003.1, from coordinate 471,689 downwards.
GCGATCAGTGTGGTCGCCGCGCTCGGCTTGACGATCGTGCCGGATCAATGGGTCGGACTGCTCGGACTGATCCCTCTCAGCATCGGCATCTGGACGCTCATCCGCGGTTTGCTTCGCAAGCGCAACGGCGAGGACAGCGATTTGACCCTCGCAGCCGGGCTCTGGAGTGTCGCCGGGATAACAATCGCCAATGGGGCTGACAACATCTCGCTCTACACGCCGATTTTTCGCACCAGCGCCCCGGCCGACGTCGCGGTCATGATTGCGGTCTTCCTCGTCCTCGTCGCCGTTTGGTGCGCCGCTGGACGACTGATCGGAACCCGCGAGGTCGTCACTGAGGCGCTGGAGCGCATCGAGCACTGGCTCGTGCCCACGGTCTTCATTGGTTTGGGCCTGTTCATCCTGATCGAGTCCGAGGTCATCACCCGGTTCTTCGAGGTCATCGGATGACTCGTCGACCGAGGGCGAGGGCGAATCAGGATTCGGCCGAAGGGGTGCGCCGTGGGGGTCGCTGGCGGTTCGCGGTGACAGCCCTCCTGCTTGGCGGGCTCGTCGTTCTTGTCGATCAGTGGACCAAGAGCTGGGCCGAGAGCACCCTCATCGAGGGTGAGCGGACGCCGTTGGTTGGAAGCCTGTTCGGCCTTCAACTGGCGTACAACCCGGGCGCGGCGTTCTCCTTTGGCGAAGGGTTCACGTGGGTGTTCGCCTTGGTCTCTGTCGCCGCTGTGGTCGTCGCGACGGTTTTCGCGTTTCGCGTTCGGCAGCTCGGGTGGACGCTCGTGGTCGGTGCGCTGGGCGGAGCTGCAGCCTCTCACGCCAGCGACCGGCTGTTCCGCGAACCAGGATTCGGCCGTGGACACGTCGTGGACTTCCTTGCCTACGGCAATCTGTTCATCGGGAACTTCGCCGACATCGTGATCGTCACGGGGGCGGTGGCCGGAGCCCTCCTGATGTGGCGGGAGGAGCGTGCCCGCGAGCAGGCTTCGACTACGACGATCCTCCGCCGGCGAATTGCCGAGAACCTTCCACCCGAGGACGACACGCGCTAAGAGATTCACCGGAGCAAACCCTCGTCTCTGGTTGAGATCGGCTCAGCTCGAGAGTCACTTCCCGGGCTCGTCGTGGGCGTGCTGGCGGCCGGGCGAGCCGGCGACGAACGACCACGCCGCCGGCCGAGCGTGCGACGGGACCTTCGGCAACGCCATCGGCACGCGAGCCGTCGGCGCTGCCCTCGAGAACGGCTGGAACGCGACGAACGGGCTCAAGGCGAATGCCGAGCGTATCGGGGTCGAGTACCATCGAACGCTCGGTCAAGTCGAATTCGGCGGAGGCACCGAGATGACCGGGACAGCGGGTACGGCCAGGCCTTCCGCTCCGCGAGCGCAAGAACCGTCCGCATCGGCGGCATCGCCCTCGCCTGTGAGTACCAGTGCCGACCGCGTTCACGCGCAGCACGACAGCTGTGAGACGTCGGTGGTGAAGGCTCTTGCGGCGAGCCGGAGTCCTTCGGTCATGGTGAGATAGGGGGCCCACGCGTCGACGACTTCGGCGATGGTCTTGCCGAGCAGGTGGACTCCGGTGGCGGCGAGCTCGCCGGCGTCCTTGGCGACGGCAGTGATGCCGAGAATCTCGCTTGTGTCGGCGTTCACGACGATCTTGATGAAGCCACGGGTATCGCGGTTGACCAGTGCTCGGGGCACGTGGTGCAGCGGCAGGACGCGGCAGTCGCAGCGGATTCCCGCGCCTATCGCCTCCTTCTCGGTCGTCCCGACCGCGCCGATCGCGGGGCCGGTGAACGTCACCCGCGGCAGACGAGAGTAGTCGACGGTCCGGTCGACGTGGAGGAACGCGTTCTCGGCCACGAGGGTGCCGTGGTGGGCGGCGACGTAGACGAACTCGGGGTGCCCGGTCACGTCGCCCGCGGCCCAGATCCGCCGATTCGAGGATTGCATCCTGTCGGAGACGACCACCTCGCCGGACTCCCCTGTCTTGACTCCGACAGAGTCGAGATTGAGTCCGTCGGTGACGGGGCGGCGTCCGAGGGCTACCAGGACTTGGTCGGCGCGGAAGTCCTGCGAGACGCCGGATACGTCCGCGGTCACCACGACCAGCCCGGTCCCTGCGGCCCGGGTCACCCGGGTGGGCACCGCGCGGCGGACGACGCGGATGCCCTCATCGGCGAAGACGTCCTCAAGCGCCCAGGAGACTTCAGGCTCCTCCTTCGATGCGAGTCGGGAGCGGGCCAGCAGCGTGACCTCGGAGCCGAGTCGGGCGAACAGTTGGGCCTGCTCCAAGGCGACGTAGCCACCGCCGAGGACGAGGAGAGACCTGGGGACCTCGAGCAGCTCCATGGCCGTGGTCGAAGTCAGGTACCCCGCGCTATCCAGGCCGTCGATCGGCGGGACCCACGGTCGAGCGCCGGTTGCGACCATGTAGTGCTCGGCCTCGACGGTCGCGGCCATCCCATCGGCGGCGGTGATGTTCAGCATCGGCGCATCAGGCGAGCCCGCGAACGCGGCGACTCCCTGACGCACTTGCCAGCCGTAGGATTCAGCAACGTCGGCGTATTTCTCGCCCCGCAGCGACTCGACCAGCGCCACTTTTCCGGCGACCAGCGCGGGCATGTCGATTGGGCCCGCCGTCGTTGAGATCCCCGGGAAACGGTCCGGGGCGTCGGCGGCGGAGTACCGCGCGCCAGCCGCGGCAATGAGCGCCTTCGACGGCACGCACCCAGTGTTCACGCAGGTCCCGCCGAGCGTGCCGCGCTCGACCATCACCACCGACTTTCCCAGCGCGGTCGCGCGGATCGCCGCGGCGAACGCCCCGCCGCCCGATCCGATGATGGCAAGGTCGTACTTCGTAGGCATCGCTGCTGTCTCCTTCAACCCTTCGGTCTTCTTCTGATCTGTTCAGCCATACTTGACGTTCCAGTGCAGGGGAAGGTCAAGCGTGCTCCTGCCGAACGAGAGGTGACCGCGATGCGCATCGGGGAACTGGCCGCTGCGGCTGGGACCACTCCGAAGACTCTCCGCTTCTATGAGGAGTCGGGACTGCTGCCCCCAGCCGATCGGACGCCGTCGGGTTATCGGGACTACGCGCCCGACGCTGTCGCCCGGATCGACTTTGTTCACCGCGGCCAGGCGGCGGGACTCACCCTCGCTCAGATCCGCCAGATCCTCGACATCCGCGATGACGGCGCCGCGCCGTGTGAGCACGTGCGCGATCTGCTCGACGAGCGCCTAGCCGAGATCGAGCAGCAGATCGCTCGGCTCACCGCCCTGCATGACACTATTGCCGAACTCAGGCACGACGCCGCGCAGCCGGACCCCGACACGTGCAGTCCCGAGCAGGTCTGCCGCTACCTATAGTTCTCCGCATCGAGAAGGAGACAGACCGCGGCCGGCCACGCGGTCGCGATCCCAGCACGCCCAGCGTCGTTGCCCGCCCGATGCACGCGTGAACACCTGCATCGCCGGAAAACTCCCCCACATCGGCATCGGCCGAACCCACACCCGAACCCACGTCACCCTGCTCATCGACGACCACCACGTCAGAGTCGTCAACGCCACCACCGGAGAACTGCTCCGCGACCTGATCATCAACCCCGACCGCGACGACCAACCCCGACACAAAACCACATGAAAAAACTCCCGAACCTGCAAAATGCAGGTCCGGGAGTTTCCGATGTCCTGAGACATTACACACGGTCGGGCTGACAGGATTTGAACCTGCGACCCCTGACGAGTCCGAGCTCCGTACGAGCCAAGACGGTGGGTACCGAGAACCGCGGAAATCCCTCCAATGGTAGGGATGATCCCTTCGGGTCACTTCCGACGATACCCGACTACCTGCAACGAGAACTGGGCCAATCAGGCCACAAAGCGGCCAGTATGGGACGCGCTTCGTTCGATCCAGTCGAGTCGTGTCCCAACTGAGTACGAGCAAACCGATGCCCCCCTCTACGCGCACCGAGCGGTAGACGGCGTTCCTAGGTCACGCCATCTGTCACTGCGTAGATGCGGCCACGGCGAACCAGATTCACGGACCCCGGATACGATGTCCCATAGTAGACCGAGAGTTGGTGAGCGATGGGCCCGCTGGAGACATCCGTGATGCAACGCCTGTGGGCTGTCGAGCAGCCCCAGACCGTACGCGAGGTCCAGGAGTTCATCGCGGCCGACCGGACCATTGCCTATACGACAGTCATGACTGTGCTGGACAACCTCCATGGCAAGGGGTTCGTGACCCGTGAGCGTCAGGGCCGCGCCTACGTCTACAGCCCGCGCGAAACTCGCGAGGAGTACACCGCTTCATTGCTCGGCAACGCACTCGCCGACGGCGGGGACCGGCGCGGGGTGCTGATGCACTTCGTCGACCGCCTGGATGAGGAAGCCTTGGCGTCTTTGCGTCAACTCCTCCAAGAGCCGGGGAATGACCCCGAGGGCGTCCCATGAGCCATGCGGCGGGGTTCTTCGCCCTGGCAGGGGCATTCATGCTGGCCGGCCACTTCGGGCTTGGTCGTGCTCGTTGGACTCATCGCTCCCCACGGCTCGCCATTGCGTTCTGGCAGGCCCTCGCGGGCGCGGTCGTAGTTTCCCTGCTGCTCGGGTCGATCTGCCTCGCACTGCCCGGGTTCTCGCCGGTGGGCACCGCAGGAGAGATCCTTCACGCTTGCTTCGTCGAGCTTCGGCGACAGTACTCAACCCCGGCGGGGGCGGCGGTCAGCGCCGTTGGATTCGGACTGTTCTTCCTGGTGATGTGGCGCGTTGCCCGAGCACTCACGAGGCATCATCGCGAAGCGACTCTCGCCCGCCGCCAGCACCGTCAGGCTCTTGCTCTCGTCGAAAGCCCACTCGGTCAGGACGTGGTCGTGCTCGATCACGGTTCCGCGGCTGTCTACTGCATCCCCGATGGACGCAGGTCGCGCCGGGGGAAGATCGTCGTGACCCGCGGGGCCGCCGACCACCTGACCGCCAGGCAGTTGGAGTTGGTCCTGCGACATGAGCGAGTTCACCTCGCCGCACGTCACGATCGTCTGGTCCAACGGTCGCTGGCTCTCGCGGAGGCACTCCCGCTCCTGCCCTTCTTCGGCGTCGCTCACCAGGAGATCGCCGATCTCGCGGAGATGCATGCTGACGACGGTATCGAGACCGAGGACGGCCCCGAACTTGCCTCAGCACTGCTTCAACTCGCCGTCATGACCCCATCGCGTGTTCCCTCCGGTGCCTTGGCCGCCACAGGAGGCGCGACGCTGGCTCGGGCACGACGACTGGTCCGGCCGCAGCCGCCGCTCCGCCGGATGACCACTGGTCTGATCGTGGCGGCAATCGTGGGGACAGGTGCGGCGCCGGCGCTCCTGACCGCCTACTCGGGCGGGGAGAGCGGCTTCACCCACGCTTGTTGCAGTCGCCCCGCTCTCTTCTCCTGACTCAAACGGCGGGCCGTCAGCACGCGACACCCCGAGACACTCGAGCACCATGTACTATCTTCCTTAGTAGATGGATCAACGTTCGTTCTCGACCGATTAGGGGTATGACCGTGGTGCGACAAGGGCCGATGGGTCCATGCACTCGAGGTGCCGGTGAGCTCGGCGGACTCCCATGATCGAGCTGCAGGAAACCATCCTCTCCGGATCGCTGATCCTCGCAATGCTCGTAGCGGTGATCGCTGGCGTCGTCTCCTTCTTCTCACCGTGCTCCCTCCCCCTCGTGCCCGCATACCTCTCTTACGTCGCGGGAGTCGAGGGGCAGGAATCAACCGTGGCGCGCCAACTACGCGGCGAGGCTTCTCATGGCCGCGGGCGCACACTGGTCGGCGCCGGACTGTTCGTGCTGGGATTCGCTGCCGTATTCACCAGCTACGGCGCGCTCTTCGGCATCCTCGGTTCCCAACTCGTTGAGCACCAGGACCAGATCATCCGCTGGTCCGGAGTCCTCACGGTGCTGATGGGCCTGGGCTTCGCGTTGTCCGGCTCGGGCCTTCGGTTCGTGAACAGAACCGTCCGACTCAAGTACCGGCCGCGCGTCGGCCTGGCCGGTGCCCCTCTACTCGGAATCGTCTTCGGAGTCGGGTGGACCCCCTGCATCGGACCCGCGCTCGCGGCGGTACTCGCTCTGGCCACAACGTCAGCCACCGCGGGACGAGGAGCTGGCCTCGCCTTCGCGTACAGCTTGGGCCTGGGGATCCCTTTCCTGATTGCCGCGTTCTCCGTGACCAACTGGATGCGACGCACCGCATGGGCTCGCAAGCACTCCGCGAACATGGCTCGAGTCGGCGGCGGTTTCCTCATTGCTCTGGGCGTCCTGCAACTGACCGGATGGTGGTCCGAACTGATGGCCGCCACCCAAGGCCTTGTCGACACGTGGAATCCTCCGATCTGAAAGCGGTCCTGACCCGTGACTACTCCATCTCGAACCCCCCACCGCACCAGGAAGAGGACTCTCGCAGCACTTGCCGTCCTGGCGACGCTCGGCATTCTCGCGTGGTGGTGGTCCAGCAACGCGTCCACACCAACATCGGCCGCCCGAGCCGACGGAGGATCAATCATCGAGGAGTACGAATCGGCGGATCGCGTCCAGTCGCGGCCGTTCAAAGCCCGCTTGCTCAGCGGGAAGACCATCGACACGGACAGCTTGCGCGGCGAGGTGACCGTCTACAACGTGTGGGGTTCATGGTGCGTCCCTTGCGCGACCGAGGCACCTGACCTCGTCGAGGTCGCCCATCAGTACGGCGATGCGGTGACATTCATGGGCATCAACGTTCGGGACAACGAGGCGGCGGCACGTGCCTTCGAACGCGATTACGAGATCCCGTACGACAGCGTGATCGCTCAGGACTCATCGACCGCGACACTGTCGTTCGGTGGAGCCCTGACGACTTCAGCGGTCCCCACGACACTCGTGGTGGATCGCCGGGGCAGAGTTGCCGCCCGAGTCATTGGTCCGGCCACCGCGGCGACTCTGCGTAGCCTGCTCGAACCAGTACTTCAGGAGACGGACGACGTCCGGTAATGGCGCAGAACCGACAGGTCACGACCCACCAGTTCCAGATGAAGAAGAGGAAACGCACACCGATGAAGAGACTGTTCTGTATCGCGATTCTCGGGATCCTCGTCTTGTCCGCTTGCGGCAGCTCGTCACCAGAACGTGGCGGGAACGAAGATGCGAAGGGCGACTCCGCTGACACGCAACAGATCCTGGAGCCGTATGGGCTCGCCGGAAAATCTGCAGACGAGGTGATCAACGCGTTGGATCGCCTCCCGGTGGACCAACGACCAACTGACCTGATGGCCTCGGTGAGAGCAGACGAGTTGATCCTCAGCGCGGGCGACAGTGAAGGCAGCGTCCCGTTGGACCGTGACCGCTTCTACCTGTCCGCAGCACCCTTCATTTCGCAAACGCACGAGTGCTTCTTCCACTCGCTGACCACGTGCAAGGGCGAGTTGGCTGACACCGAGGTGCGCGTGAAGATCGTGGACAAGACCAACGACACGGTGATCGTGGACGAGGACGTCGAAACGTACTCGAACGGGTTCGTCGGATTCTGGCTGCCGGCCGACATCGAGGGAACCATGTCGATTCGCCTGGGCGACAAGACAGGGACCGTTGACTTCACCACGAAGCCGGACGCACCTACGTGCGTGACAACGCTCAAACTCGTCTGACTCGATGTGCCGCCTGGGGTGGTCCGGGTGATCGTCTTCGAGACCACCTCGAGGGGACCGCTTCGCCGACTCTTGCCTGACTTCTCGGCCGCGCTCACGGGGCTGGTCCCACGCATGGGGTCTTCAGTCATCGCCATGAGCCTCGGGGGGCTCCTAGCGGCATCGTCCTTCGAGCCACTCGGATTCCGCGTGGCGGCTCCTGTCGCGATGGCACTCCTGTGGTGGGGAATTCAACGCGAGTCTCGGAGCCGTGCGCCAGTATTGGGTCTGTGCTTCGGACTCGCGTACATGCTTCCGCTGCTCTGGTGGTTGGACGAATCCATCGGCACGGCCGCGTGGCTGGCACTCGGTACGGCACAAACTCTCTTCCTTGCGATCGCCAGCCTGGGCATCCGGGTGGTCCGCGATGTGCCTGCGGCGCCGCTGTGGGGCGGACTGATCTGGGTCAGCGCGGAGACGATACGAAGCAGCTGGCCTCTGGGCGGGATGCCTTGGGGGCGACTGGGGGTCACCGCGATGGACACGGCGTGGGAGCCCGCGCTTGCTCACCTCGGTATCGCCGGCACCAGCCTGCTGGTCGCGACGACCGGGTTCGGTGTGGCCCACCTCGTCCTGCTCCCCCGGCGCGTCATGGTCCTGTGGCTCGTGATTCCCATGACCATCGGACTGGTCGCGGCCACCCTGCCCTTCCACGTCCCCACCGTTGGATCCGCTCGAATCGCGGTGGTTCAGGGCGGGGTGCCGGGCGACGGCACCGACCTGATCGCACAGCATCGGACCGTCACCCGCAATCACCTTGCGGCCACCCGGCGGCTGGCGAAGTCGCTGACGGCGCAAGGGCGATCGGTGGACCTGGTGGTGTGGCCAGAGAACGCCACTGCCCTCGACCCGGCCAGGGATCTCGCCCTGAGTGAGGCCATCGGGGATGCGGCAGTGGCTGTCGACGCGCCGGTGCTCGTCGGGGCGATCGTCGACGGTCCCCGTCCTGAGCAGGCGTTCAACCGGGGAGTCCTGTGGTCCTCCGATGGCATTCCCGTCGGTTCCTACACCAAAGCTAACCCGGTGCCGTTCGGCGAATACATCCCCTGGCGACCGATCATCGGTGACTGGTTCCCGCGCTTCGAGGAGATCCCTCGCGACATGCTGCCCGGGAACGGACAGGTGCCGTTGCAGGTCAACGGCGTGCCGGTTGCCGACGCGATCTGCTTCGACGTGGCGTACGACGACGTGCTGCCGGCCCAAGTGAGACGCGGCGCTCGCGTGGCCGTGGTGCAGACCAGCAACGCCACGTTCACCGGCACCGCCCAACCAGCGCAACAGTTCGAGATCACCCGCGCTCGAGCAGTCGAGCTGGGCAGGGACGTCGTGGTGGCATCGACCAACGGCGTCTCAGGGATCATCTCGGCGGACGGCTTGGTCCGCGCACGGAACCGGTCCCGAGGCACCGAGGTGCTGGTCGAGACGGTGCAGCTTCGCGCTGGTCTCACTCCGGCGGTGCGCTTCCAGCAACAACGCACGCTGGCGATCGTCGGTGGTGGCATGGTCGGCCTGCTTCTCGCAGCATGGCGGTACGCGGCGTCGAGACGAGCCCGACGCGCCAGCGATCCCTCGTGAGGAGCGGCGCGCCGGGCTCCGCGCGTCTCGGGCCTCAGACTCCTGCGTAGGAGTGGAGTCCCCCAACCCACATGTTGACGCCGATGAAGTTGAACAGGAACGCGATGTACCCCGCGATGCTGAACCAGGCGGCGCGTTTGCCCCGCCAGCCGGCGGTCGACTGCGCATGGAGGTACGCGGCGTAGAACACCCACGTGATGAAGGCCCAGGTCTCCTTCGGATCCCAGCCCCAGTAGCGTCCCCAGGCTGCTTCGGCCCACACCGCGCCGGCGATGACCGCGAACGTCCAGACGGGGAAGGCGAACACGATCAACCCGTAGGAAACCCGCTCCAGCATCTCGTCACGTTCGGGGTGACGCCCGGGCCGGACCAGCCGCACGGCCGAGGTCACGGCTGCGACGGTGAACGCTCCGCCCGAGACGATCGCGGCCCCGACGTGGATCGCCAACCAGTACGAATCGAGAACGGGGATCAGCGCATCGACGGGTGTGTACAGGACCGTGACCGCGCTTCCGAGAGTCACGAGTACCAGTCCGATCACCCAGATCCCCAGCCTGTGGAGCGGATACCGGGACAGGCCCGCGACATAGGCTCCGAGAATCGCGGTCGAACCCACGATCGCGAACTCGTACATGTTTCCCCACGGCGCTCGCTCGGCCGCGATTCCGCGTGCCAGGACCGCGGCCGCATTGAGCACGAGGCCCATCACGACCATGACCGACGCGATCCGCGCGGTCCGCTCGCTCCACGGCTGGCCCACCTCGGGCTCGTGCTCAAGTGCGCCGCCCGCCGCTGAGGACGCGGCGGCTGGTGTGGTCACTGGTTCCTTCGCGACGCCTCGCTGCCGTGTGGTGCGTTGAGCCATGCTCAGCGCATAGAGGCAGAACGCCAACGCGAGGATCATCATGGTGGCGACGACAAGATCGTCCGACAGCCGAGCCCAGGTCATGACGGGGTCCTTTCCAAGGATTTATTGAGGCTGAGTAGTTCTCGTTCAAGGCGGACCAGATCAGCGGGGGGAAGATCCCTGCGGGTCAGCGACTGGCCGGCGATCTCCACCGTGACCGTCGACCCGGAGTCAACGGCACGAACCCACACCCGCCTGCGACGCACGACCAGCGACGTCGTGAGGCCGACCATCAGGAAGATCGCCGCGACCAGCGAGATCTCCTTGCCCGGGTCATAGGCGATCTGGAAGTTGGCAAAACGTGACACGCCATCGAAGGTGATGCTGCCGGCTCCGTCGGGCAGCTCCAACGAGTCGCCCACCCGCATCTGCTTCTGGGCCACTTCCTCCATGCCGTCGAGCTCGATGGCGTACACCGACTGAGGAGCACCCCGGTCCATCCCGAGATCACCGGTGTAGGCAGTCAGGTCCAACCGCGGGGCAATCAAACCGGGGAACTGCGAGCGGTCGCCCTCATTGGTGGGAGCCGTCGGCAAGAAGAGACCCTCGAACCCGAGCTGTGTCGGCTGGGCGTTCGGCGCCTTGACGACTCCGTCGCTCGTGAAGTTGTTCTCGATCGGCAGGAAAATCACCGGACCGGCGAACACGACCTCACCGGTACCGTCGCGGACCGTGACGCGCGGCGCGTAGCCGTGCCCCGTGAGGAACAACTTGGTTCCCTCGATGTCGAGGGGCTGATTGGGTTTGATGCTGGCGGACTTCTCTGTTCCGTCGGCCTGCAGGTAGGTCACCGTGGCGTCGAACTTGCGAGGCTCCCCCGCACGCGCACCGCTGAGGGCGAACTCGGCGTCCAAGCCGTCCAAGGTGACCGAGAACGGAGTCAGCTCATCGACGCGGGTGAGGGCCGACCGGGAGAACTCGTCGTAGGACGACTCGACGTTGGTGAAGGTGTCCCCGTCGGCGAGCGCGGCTCGACCTTCGAACCCGAGGAGCTTGCCACTGGCCATGCCCACCAACAACAGCAACAGCGAGAGGTGGAACATGAGGTTCCCGACCTCGCGGACGTAGCCCTTCTCCGCCCGGACTTCCCCAGGCGCCTGCACGACCCGGTAACCGCGCCGCGAAAGAATCTCAGTTGCGCGTCGCAGCACCGAGCCACGGTCTGACTGCACGGACAGCTCGCGATGACCATCCATCCGCGACAAGCGGGTCGGAGCACGTGCCGGCTCCGCGCGACACTCCTGCCAGAGCTTCGCGCAGCGAGGGAGGACGCAGCCGGTCATGGACACGAGCAGCAGCAGGTAGACCGCCGCGAACCACGGAGACGCGTAGACGTCGAACAAGAAGAGTCGGTCGAGCCATGGCGCCAACGTGGGATGGTCTCGGTAGAAGAGGGGGACGGCCGCGGGATCGGTCGCCACGTTCCGTTGTGGCAGGAACGATCCGGGGATCGCCGCCAGCGCGAGCAGCGCCAGTAGGATCACGGCGGTCCGCATCGACGTCAGCGTTCGCCACGCCCAGCGGCCCCAGCCCCACCCGTAGACAGTCCGGGTTGGCGTCGGCGACTTCGACTGATCTCTCTCCTTGAGCGCCTCGTCGACCATGGCTGGAGTCTACTATGCTTCCTAGTAGTTGAACTCTCGCCTTCAACGTGTGTGCGACCGCCCCGGTCGACCAACCGGGAGCCTCGGACCCGGCGCAGTCCCGGAGTCTTCATGGAACCTTGAGGACTGAGCGTGGTCGCTCTTCACATTCGGGAGGCAGACTCGCTGGCGTACTGAAGACGACCAGAGATGGAGAAAACCTGATGAAGAGGAAGCTGGCGGCTCTCACGCTGTTCGCGACGATCGGTCTCACCCTGGCCGCATGCAGCGACGATTCCGATGGCGGAAAGTCGAGCGACACGGGCTCCTCCTCCAGCCAGAGCGCCCCGTTCAATGACGCGGATGTCACGTTCGCCCAACAGATGATCCCTCACCACGAGCAGGCGATCGAGATGGCCAAGGTCGCCGAGACACGTGCCGGCAGCGACGAAGTCAAGTCCTTGGCTGCCGACATCGAAGCCGCGCAGGGTCCCGAGATCGAGACCCTTGAGGGCTGGCTCGAGAGCTGGGGTGAAGACGTGCCGTCCGGGGAGATGGACCACGGGGACATGAACCACGGGTCCAGTGACGAAGGCGGCATGGCCGGGATGATGGACGAGGAGGACATGAAGTCCCTCGAGGATGCATCTGGCGCTGAGTTCGACCGCATGTTTCTGCAGATGATGATCGAGCACCACGAGGGTGCGGTCGCCATGGCCGAGACGGAAGTCCAGGACGGCGAGAATGCCGACGCGATCGCGATGGCACAGAAGGTGATCAGCGACCAGCAGGCTGAAATCGACCTGATGAACAGTCTCCTCGGGTCCTGACGCAGCGTTTTCGCAGCATCTCCACCATGATTCCGACCTGCCGTCGGAATGGATGCTGCAGCCGACTGGCGTGCCGCTGGGTCACTTCCCCCCCCAGCCCGGCGGCACGCCGCCCTTCCAGATCGAGCGAGGTCGTGACAGGTTCCCGAAGAAGGAGTCGCAGTGGAGCCGCCAGCCCGGTGGCTCCGCGAGGACACCGGCGCCGTCAGCCCCAGCGCGCGCGAAGACCCAGGACCGCGTGGATAGGACTACCCGCGTCGGCCGCAGCCGTGGTTGCAACTGCTTTCCTCGTCCCTTATGTCGGCAACGGACAGAAGCAACTCCCCGATGACCCAGCTTCCAACGGTTCGGATGCTCGGTCAGAGTTGCCACGTGCCAGACCGTCGCCGCCGAAGGACCACGTCGAAAGCCGGGGCAGCCGTTCCGCCCGGCCACCCGCGCGGCGATCCACGGACACGGACAAGCCGGTCAGTGTCCCAGAGGCAGCGTCAGGCAGGTTCCAGATCGCACCTACCCCTTCTGCCCCGCGGAAATCCACGCCCACGACCATGACCTACCAAGTCGAAGTCGAGGAGGGCCTTTCGTTCGCGCCAGCGGGCTTCGCGCGAGCCGTGGACGCCACCCTCAGCGATCCCCGGGGGTGGGCGTCCCCTGGCCACGAATTCACTCGCGTGGCGAACGATGCCTCAGTGAGGATCATTCTCGCGTCGCCACAGACGGCGGATGACCTGTGCGCTCCCCTTGACACGGGCGGCCGCCTCTCGTGCCGCAATGGGGATCGGGTCGTGATCAACGCCTGGCGCTGGGTGAATGGCGCCCCGTCTTACGGGAAGGACATCGGTGCATATCGTCGGTACCTGATGAACCACGAGTTCGGCCATGCGCTCGGGCTCCCCCACGCCGCTTGCCCAGGCAACGGCGCGCCAGCTCCGGTCATGCTCCAACAGACCAAAACCCTCGATGGGTGTCGAGCCAATGCGTGGCCGGGCGGGGTCGATCGACCCTGAGGCACCCTTTTGGACGCTCGCGTTGTGCGCCCGGGTGAGATTGATGGCCTTAAGCGGTCAGAAACGACACTCCACGTGGCCTCAGTGTCCGCTGCGGGGCCCGCACCGCTGAAGGTCCTTCTCGACGGGCCGCGAGTCGTCGTCCTCGTCAGCCTCGCCATGCGTTTCAGGCATGAAAAGAAGCATCATCAACGGGCAAGCGAGCAGGAGGATGAGCACGAATCCCGACGGTGGCGCACCCATGGCGAACGCACCGACCAGCACGGCCGCACTTACGGCGACGAACCACACCAACTTGCCATTGAACCGGTTCACGTCGAACTCCACTCCCTGGGACGAACCACCCCAGCATCCGCTCCCCGACTCCCGACTGGGGCGCTGATTCCGTGAAGGTTCGCTGAAGATCCCGCTTCGTGAATCAGCCGGGTGCTGCTGGGTCCTTGCTCGACAACACGCACAAGTGCGGCCACGGCGCCACGTTCGTTGTACGACGTCCCATTGCCCGGGAGTGAAAGGCCGAGCCGGTCACGCTGAAATCTTCAGGGAAGCTTCATTGCGCGGTGAACATTCCGACACATGTTTCGTGTTGGCTCTATAGGGATTTCAGCAAGCTAGCCGGAGATGACCTGTATGACGCCCGAGCCGGCCACGCCGGAGAGTTCACCGTTACCGTCCTCGACAGAAGGGCTGTCACGTGAGTAACACCCGCCGCGCCTGTGCGGCAGTTGTTGTATCCGCCGTAATCGTGTCCTCGCTCGCGGCCTGCGGCACGGCAGCACCAAAGATCGAGTCAACGTCGGGCGATGCCATGGGGCACGTTCACGGCATGGGAATCGACCCCGCCGACGGGACTCTCTTCGTGGCATCTCATCTGGGCCTGTTCACCGTGGAGGAAGGGTCGCCACCGCGGCGGGTCGGGGAAGCTTGGCACGATCTCATGGGATTCTCGGTGATCGGTCCCGGGCATTTCGTCGCGAGTGGTCACCCGGACCTGGCAAGCGACCTGCCCACGCATCTCGGTCTGATGGAGTCCATCGACGCGGGGAAGACGTGGCGGCAGGTGTCCCTAGCGGGAAAGGCAGACTTCCACGCACTCGATGGCACTGACTCTCGGCTGGCGGGCTACAACAGCGTTTCCGGACAGCTGCTTCTCACGAGCGACCGTACGAACTGGACCACGATCGATGAACGTCCAGTCATCGACGTCGCCACCGATCCCGACTCGACCGACCTCTTCGCGACGACCCCGTCCGGCGAATTGATTCGTTATCCCGCGAGCGACGGAGCTCGCGCGCGGACCGTCGTCGCACCGTCCTTGGCGTACATCGATGGGGGCCAGGACGGTCTCGTCGTGGGCATTGCAGCCACTGGACGTGTTCATGTGAGTCGCGACGGCGGTGAGAGCTGGAGAGCGGGAGGTGCGCTCCCGGACTCCCCGGAGGCACTCGAAGTGACGCCGGATCGCTGGTACGCAGCCGCGGGTGGTGCCGTCTTCGAATCGACGACCTCGGGTGCCACGTGGAGTCGCCTCACCTAGTCATGGTCTGTCCGGCGAAAGCCGCACATCGCTCCACGAGTGTGCTCCCCGAACGACCTCCCCTGGTCCTCGACGCGTCCCGCTCACGCCTGTTCCACGGCGGTCAGGGCGACTCAGAGGTGTGGTTCTTCGCCCGAGACGAGATGGTCCGCCTGGTTGAGACCCTCCCGCACCAATCGTGCGACGTGTCCGCTGAGGATCCGGTAGACCTGATGGCGACCGTCGCGCTGGGCGTCGACGAGACCGGCGAGGCGGAGCTTCGCCAGGTGCTGGCTGACCGCCGTGCGCGAGGCTTCGACCGCGTCGGCCAGTTCGCCGGCTGTGGCAGGTCCCTCCGTGAGCAACCACAGGAGCTCCAAGCGCGTGGGCTCTCCGATCAACGCGAACACGTCAGCAGCCTCACGCAGGCGCTCGAGGTCGGGGCGCTGCGGATGGTCCAGGCTCGAACGACGCGGCGTCGGGATCGGATCGCTCATGGTGCTGCCGATCCTGCCACCTCTTGCTACCGAGTGAGTACCGGTCGGCGCGACGATGCCACGGCGGCCGCCAGTCCCAGGACTGAGATCGCGGTCATGACCGCGGCGGTGGTCGGGACTCCGAATTGATCTCCCGTCCATCCAGCGACTGGGTAGGCGAACAGGAAACAGGCGTGGGACAACGAGTAGTTCGCGGCGAAAGCACCGGCCCGTTCGCCCTCGGTGACACTCCGGTTGATGACTCTTCCCGATGGCGTCAGGATCGCCGACGTCGCAGCGCCAATGACAGCCCAGATCACCAGCAGGGGCGCCCAACCATGGTCGCCTCCCGTCACGAGAACAGCCAGCACCAAAGCCGCGGGCACGGTGACGCCACCTGCGAGCATCAGCGTCCGGTCGCTGATCGTGTCGAGGAGTCGCGGTGCCGCCAACGCCACGACCATGGATCCGGCGCCGTAACAACCGAGCGCGACCGCCAGTGAGGTCGAGCTCAAGCCGAGTGTTTCGCGAACGACGACGACGGTGTTGACCAGGACGAGCGAGGAGGCGGCCGCGACCACCAGGTTCAACGCCATCAAGAAGCGCAGCGGCCCGCGCGTGACGAACAGGCGCATGCCATCTGTCGCGCGTCGCCAGAACGACACTTCCGCCTTGTGAGGCCGGACCGAAAGCCCAGCCGTGATGACCATGACCGCAGAGACACCGAACCCGACGGCCGTCCCGGCAAACAGGACATGGAAAGACACCACGGTCAGGAGCGCCGCCGCGATCATGGGACTGACGAGCGATTCCAAGTCATACGCCAGTCGCGACAGCGACAACGCCCGCGTGTAGTCGCGCTCGTCGGGCAGGACCGCGGGAATCACCGCTTGGAACGTCGGAGTGAACGTCGCCGACGCGGTCTGCAGCACGAAGATCAGCACGTAGATCTGCCAGACCTCACTCACCCATGGCAAGCCCACTGCGACCCCGCCGCGCACCAGATCCGCCGCGACCATCACCCGACGCGGCGGCAGACTCGCAGTTGCCGCGGTCAGAAGCGGGGAAAGCAGCACGTAGGCGACCATCTTGATCGTCGACGCAGTAGCCACGACCGTTCCCGCCGATCGCGGCGCAACATCGAACGCCAGCAAACTCAACGCAACGGTCAGGAGGCCCGTGCCAAGCAGCGCCACCACCTGCGCACTGAACAGGTGCCGGTAGGCACGATGCCGCAGGACGGAACGCTCGACCAAGATCACTCGACAACGTTACGTGCGCACATCTGCACGTGTAAACATTCCGCGGGAGGATCTCGGTCAAGCGAATGATCCAACAGTCGGACGGGTACTGATCATGAAAGGGCGGTTCCCACCGGTCGTCAGACGCAGGTCACCCGCCGCCACCATTTCGAGGAGGAGGAACCATGGTTCACACGAAGATGCTGGATGCCTACCCGAAGGATCTGGGTCAGATCGACAAGCAGAAGTTGGCCGAGTGCATCGCAGCCTGCTTCGAATGCGCCCAAGCGTGCACGGCTTGTGCTGACGCGTGCCTGGCCGAGGACATGGTCGCCGAATTGACCACATGCATCCGCACCAATCTGGACTGCTCCGACATCTGCACGGCCACAGGCAAGGTGCTTTCGAGGCGCACCGCATACGACGCCGATGTGACCCGAGCGTTCTTGGAAGCCTGTGCCGTCGCGTGCAAGGCTTGCGGCGACGAGTGTGAGAGTCACGCCAGCATGCACGCACACTGCCGCATCTGCGCCGAGGCTTGCCGCCGGTGCGAGGAGGCCTGTCGCGACCTCCTCGCCAGTCTGGGCTGAGGCACGAGCTCCCTCAGGACGCCCGCTGCATCTCGGAGTTCTGGGTGGGATCGTTGTCGGGCTGCTGCCCGGGCAGCCGGAGTCGCTTGAGCAGCAGTGCGTTGACTGCCACCAACAAGCTGGAGCCGGACATCGACAAGGCGGCGACCTCGGGCCTGAGGACCAGGCCGAAGGACGGCTGGAAGACACCAGCCGCGATGGGTAGCGCGATCGCGTTGTATCCCACCGCCCAACCAAGATTCTGACGCATCTTGCGCAGCGTGCCTCGGCCGATCGTCAGCGCCACGGGGACGTCCAGGGGGTCCGACCTCATGAGAACGACGTCTGCGGCGTCGATCGCGACGTCGGTACCCGCGCCAACCGCGATGCCGACGTCTGCCTGCACGAGAGAAGGTGAGTCGTTGACTCCGTCACCGACCATCGCCACGGTGCGCCCCTGCGCCTGCAGTTGCTTGACCTGGTGTGCCTTGTCCTCGGGCAGGACATCCGCGATGACGTCGTCGATTCCCAACTCCTCGGCGATCCGCTCGGCGGTCGCACGGTTGTCGCCGGTGAGCATGGCGACCCTGATGCCCGCCTCGTGAAGTGCGGAGATCGCGGCGGCGGACGTCTCGCGGACCGCGTCGGCGATCCCGATCACCGCGACGACCCGATCATCGACGGCAACGAACACCGCCGTGCGACCGCCGGCGGCGATCTCGTCGCGCTGCGCACCCAGGTCACCGATGGTGATCGCTTCGGATTCCATGAGGCGACGGTTGCCGATGGCGATCTGGTGGCCGTCGACCTCGGCGAGGGCGCCGATGCCCGTGACGTTGCGGAACGCGGTGGCGCGCAAGCGCGGCACATCGGTTGCATCGACGTGGCGCACGACGGCCTGAGCGAGAGGATGTTCGGACTCTCGTTCGAGTGCGCCCGCGAGCGCCAGGACCCGATCGCGATCGAAGTCGCCGACAATGACGTCCGTGACCTCGGGCTCCCCCTTGGTGAGGGTGCCGGTCTTGTCGAAGACGACGGTGTCGACGCGCGCGGAGCTCTCGATGGCGGTGGCGTTCTTGAACAGAATCCCGCGTTTCGCGCCGAGGCCCGAGCCGACCATGATTGCTGTCGGCGTGGCGAGTCCAAGGGCGTCGGGGCAGGTGATCACGACCACGGTGATGGCGAACAGCAGCGCAGTCTGCACGCTTGCGCCGGCAGCGAGCCAAACCAGGAAGGTGCCGACTCCACCGACCAGTGCGACCAGAACGAGCCAGAATGCGGCCCTGTCCGCGAGTCGCTGTCCCGGCGCTTTGGAGTTCTGCGCCTGTTGCACCAGCGCGACGATCTGTGCCAGAGCGGTGTCAGCGCCCACCTTGGTGGCGCGCACCCGGATGGTGCCGCTGGCGTTGATGGTGGCGCCGATGACCCGATCGCCGGGCCCCTTGTGCACCGGGAGGCTCTCGCCGGTGACCATGGACTCGTCGACCTCCGACTCGCCCTCTTCGACGGTGCCGTCAGTGGCGATCTTCGCCCCCGGCCGGATCAGGAGAAGGTCATCGACCTCGACCTCGGAGGTGGGAACTTCGACCGGTTCGCCTTCGCGGAGAACGACCGCCAACGGCGGAGCCAGATCAAGCAACGTACGGATCGCGTCGTTGGCGCCGCCTCGTGCCCGCATCTCGAACCAGTGGCCGAGCAACACGAACACGGTGAGCATGACAACGGCCTCGTAGAAGACCTCACCGCCCCCAGTGACGGTGACTCCGAGGGAGTACAGCCAGCCGGCTCCGACGGCCACGGCCACCAGCACCATCATGTCCAGCGTCTTGGCCCGGAGCGCCCGCCAGGCGCCGTCGAAGAAGATCCAGGCCGAGTAGAAGATCACCGGCAGGGACAGGATCAAGGCGAAGATGTCATCGCGCATCCCGAACGGAGCGGCCGCGTCGAAGCCGAGCATGTCCCGCCCCATCGGCGAATACAGCGTGATGGGTACCGCGAGCAGCAGGGCGACCAGGAATCGGTTGCGCATGTCGCGAACCATGTCAGCCATCGACATCGTCCCGTGACCGCCGTGGCCCATCGCATCATGCGGTGACGAGATCGGCGAAGCCGCGCCTGCGTGGCTGCTGCCCGCGTCGTGACCGTCGTGCTGGAGCTCGTGGTGGTGCTCGGCGTGCTCGTCACGGCCAGGCTCGAGCATCGGATCGCACACATGATTGGGAACCGACTGTCCCGCGCAGTGGAATCCGCATTCGCGCACCCAGTCCCGCAGATCGCTCACGCTGGTGCGCTTCGGGTCATAGGTGACGGTGGCCGTCTGGGCGACCGGGTTGGCATCGACGGAGAGCACCCCGGGCCGGCGCGACAGCATCGCTTCGGCTACGTTCTTGCTGGACGCCCACTGGACCCCAGAGACCTCGATGATGGCGGTGGTACCCCCGTCACGCTGCGCGTGATGGTCGCGGTGGCCGCTCGTGTGCTGGTGCGTCGTCATCGTACTGCCTCCACATGGGAAAGGTTGGTCTTGCTTGAGTCAAGGCGAGCGTGCGACGTCTCGGCTGTCTGCGTCGAGACGGGCTGGAAGCGCCGCAGTCGCAAACTGTTCGACACGACGAACACCGAGGAGAACGCCATGGCAGCGCCGGCGATCAGCGGGTTGAGCAGACCGAGCGCGGCCAGGGGCAGCGCCGCAACGTTGTAGGCGAAAGCCCAGAACAGGTTGCTCTTGATGGTCCGCAGCGTGCGCCGAGAGAGCCGGATCGCGTCCACGGCGGCGCGCAGGTCGCCGCGAACGAGAGTGAGGTCGGAAGCCTCGATGGCGGCGTCGGTGCCGGTGCCCATGGCGATGCCCAGGTTGGAGGTGGCCAGTGCCGCGGCGTCGTTGACGCCGTCTCCCACCATGGCGACCGTGCGGCCCTCGCGCTGCAAACGCTCGACAGTGGCGACCTTCTCAGCGGGGAGGACCTCGGCGATCACCTGCTCGATGCCCACCTCGGCGGCGACGGCACGGGCAGCGCGTTCGTTGTCACCGGTGAGCAGAATCGGCTCGAGTCCCAGCTCCTTGAGCTCGGCCACGGCCTGCGCACTCGTGGGCTTGATCGCGTCGGAGACCACGACGACCCCGCGGGCCGCTCCGTCCCAGCCAGCGGCGATCACGGTCCGGCCTTGCTGTTCCGCGGCCTCGACCACTCCCGCCAGGCTCGCGTCGAGGGGTTGGTTCCACTCTCGGGCCAGCCAGCCGGGGCGGCCGGCCACGACCGCGTGGCCGTCGACCACCCCGGCGACGCCGAGGCCTTGGGTCGAGGAGAATCCCTCGACATCGGGCAGCTGCGACTCGAGTCGTTGGCTGGCCCCGGTGGCAATGGCCTGACCGATGGGGTGTTCCGAGGCGTTCTCGAGGGCACCGACCAGCCGGAGCAGATCGGCACTGTTCACACCATCGGCGGGGACCACATCGACCAGTTCCATCCTTCCGGTGGTCACGGTGCCGGTCTTGTCCAGGACGATCGTGTCGACCACCCGAGTGGACTCGAGCACCTCCGGGCCCTTGATGAGCACGCCGAGTTGGGCACCGCGGCCGGTCCCGACGAGCAGTGCGGTGGGGGTCGCGAGACCGAGGGCGCAGGGGCAGGCGATGATCAGCACCGCCACCGCGGCGGTGAATGCGGCGGTGACGCTGTGACCAGTCAGCAGCCAAGCGGTGAGCGTGACCAAGGAGAGCACGAGCACGATGGGCACGAATACGGCCGAGACACGGTCGGCGAGTCGCTGGACCTGCGCCTTGCCGTTCTGGGCGTCCTCGACCAGCCGTGCCATCTGGGCGAGTTGGGTGTCGGCTCCGACGCGGGCGGCCCGGACCACCAGACGTCCGCCGGCGTTCACCGTGGCGCCCACGACGACATCACCGGGCCCGACCTCGACGGGGACCGACTCGCCCGTGAGCATGGACGCGTCGATTGCCGATGTACCGTCCTCGACGACGCCATCGGTGGCGACCTTCTCGCCCGGGCGCACCAGGAACCGGTCGCCGACCTCAAGTTGGCCCACCGGCACGCGCACCTCCGTGCCGCCGCGCAGGACGGCAACGTCCTTGGCGCCCATGTCGAGCAGGGCGCGTAAAGCCGCTCCAGACTGGCGCTTGGCTCGAGCCTCGAAGTACCGGCCCGCAATGATGAAGGTGGTCACCGCCGCCGCGACCTCCAGGTAGATGTGGACGTCAGCTTCACCATCCGGGAAGAGGTCGAACGGCATCCGCATGCCAGTCATCCCGGCGTGGGTGAACAGCAGCGCCCACAACGACCAGAGCCACGCGGCGGTGACTCCGACGGAAATGAGGGTGTCCATGGTCGCCGCGCCGTGGCGCGCGTTGGTCACCGCGGCACGGTGGAACGGGGCCGCCCCCCAGACGACCACGGGTGAGGCCAGCGTCAGTGAGATCCACTGCCAGTTGTCGAACTGCAACGCCGGAATCATCGACATCGCCAGGACCGGGACGGAGAGCACGGTTGAGACGATCAGGCGCTGTCGCCAGCTCGCGGCCTCCAGATCCCGGTGGTCCGTCTGCGCGTCGGTCGAAGGGTCGTCACCGCTGGCCGCCTGAGTGGGCACGGTCGCGGTGTACCCGGTGGCCTCCACCACGCTGACAAGATCGGCAGGGGTGAGCGTCGTCGGATAACTGACCTTGGCCTTTTCGGTGGCGTAGTTGACCGTGGCCGACACACCCTCGACCTTGTTCAGCTTCTTTTCGATCCGCGCGGCGCAGGAGGCACAGGTCATCCCGCCGATGGCGAGCTCGACGTCGTGCAGCGCGTCGACCGTAGGGGTTGGTTGTGCCATGACTGTGTCTCCTGCCTGGATTGAATCGGGATGCGCGTGAGGGTTTCGGTCCTCAGGCGAGTTGGTAGTCGCCGGCCTCGTCGAGGGCGGCGGCGACCTGGGTCTGGTCGAGTGGCTCGGCGCTCGCGACGGTGACTGTCGAGGTACCGCCGGCGACGAGGTCGACGGTGACGTCGGTGACTCCGTCGAGGCTCTTGAGTTCGCCGGTGACGGCGCTGGCGCAGTGGCCGCAGGTCATTCCGGTGACGGCGTAGGTGTTGGTGGTCATGTCGCTCTCCTTCGGCGCGGCGATGGTGATCGCCTCAGTGGTGGTGTCGGTCGAACTTTCGGACTGGGTGTTGGATCCGCAGCCGCATCCCCCGCAGCCGCACCCGCCGTCGCCGGCGGAGGAGTCGAGCAGTTGAAGATTGCGGCTGTCGTCTGACACGGACATGGGTGCTCCTTCGTTTGATGGATCGATCATGAGCGGACGAGTCGCCGGATCGCTGCGGAGGCCTCGTTGAGCTTCTGCTGGGCCTCGGCAGGGTCGGTGGGGTGCGTCAGGCAGTGTTCGAGATGCTGGTCGAGTAACAGCAGCGCGACCCCTTCGAGGGCCTTCGTGGCCGCCGACAACTGGGTGAGGATGTCGATGCAGTACTGCTCCTCGTCCACCAGCCGCTGCAGGCCACGCACCTGACCCTCAACGCGACGGAGCCTGGCGAGGACAGCCTGCTTCTCGGTGATGTATCCCGGTTCAACGGCCATCGCGAAACTCCTTCGGAGGATACCCCTTGGGGGTATCGGTCTTCGTGACTGACCATACCCCCACCGGGTAATGAAAAGCACGGCCGCGAAGAGAACTTCGTCGAACCTTCATGTTCGCCGCTTCCTGCCCTGTCAGACGCTGATGTCGTTCACCGAGTCGGTGTTGAACACGGCCATGATGGCCAGGGCAGTAGGTGAAAGGCCGCGAGGTTCTGTGATGTTTCGCTGAAGATCCGGGCCGTTCAGTCCGGGCGGACGAGTTACTTGAAGCAGGGAAAGCGCAACGTGAACGTCGTGCCGCTCCCGGGCCCGGCACTGGTCACCGAGATGCCACCGCCTTGTGCCTCCACGAGCGCCTTGGCGATCGCCAGACCGATGCCAGAGCCACCGTGGCCGCGGTCGCGGGCGCTGTCGGCGCGGTAGAACCGGTCGAACAGGTGCGGCAGGTGCTCTGCCGCCACCCCCTGGCCCGTGTCGCTGACGCGGTACTGGACCCAGTCATCGATGCGGCGACAGTCCAAGGTGACGGTCCCGCCCGTCGGAGTGTGGCGCAGAGCGTTGTCGAGCAGGTTGCCGAGCACCTGTCCGAATCTGTCGGAGTCAAGGCGGACCTGGCCGGCGTCGGCGAGTTCGCTGAGCAGGCGAACCCCCTTGGTGGCGTACCGGTCACGTGCGGCCTCGATGGCCGCCGCAGCAGCATCCGCTGCCGGCACGGGTCGCAGCGTGACGTCGAGCCCTTCCTCCGCTCGCGACACGGCGGTCATGTCCTCGGCCAAGCGCCGCAGTCGGCCTGTCGAGCCCCGGATGACGCCCAGGGTGTCGTCATCGAGGTACCGGATGCCGTCCTCGACGGCCTCGAGATGGGCGTCGATCGTGGCCAGGGGGGTCCGCATCTCGTGTGCCAGGTCGGCCAGCATGCTCCGGCGGGTCGACTCCGTCGCTTCGAGTCTCTCGGCGAGGCGGTTGTAGGTCAGTGCGAGCGAGGCGAACTCTTCACCCAGTCCCGGGTCGGGCACCCGGGCGCCGTACCGGCCGGCAGCGACCTGTGCCGCCGCCGCCGCGACGTCGCTGATCGAACGCTGAACCCGGCGGCTGAAGTACCAGGAGACGGCCAGCGCTGCGAGCACCGAGGCGATCAGCGCGAGAGAGATGGACAGAACCAGCGCGGAGGCGAAGGCCTCCTCCACATGGCGAATCTGTTCGGCGGTGTGTTCGTCACCGGCCTGTTGCAGGTGGTCGCTGAAGATGCCGGGGCCCACGACGGAAGCCACGAGCCACGTGGTCAGGGCCCCGGCCACGAGGACCAGGGCTTGGGCCACCAGGAGCCGAGCGGCGAACCGAGAGCGGACACGGGTCGTGTCCGCGCGAGCTCGGCGGTCGGTCACTGGCCGGTGCCCATCCGGTAGCCGACTCCACGGACGGTGCGGATGAATCGGGCCTGGCTGGCGTCGTCGTTGAGTTTGCGCCGCAAGTGCCCGACGTGGACGTCGACCAGATGTTCATCGCCGACCCAGGTGGGACCCCAGACGGTGTCGATGAGCTGCCGGCGGCTGAATGCCATCTGCGGGTGGTCGGAGAGAGCGGCCAGAAGGTCGAACTCGGTGCGCGTCAACGACACCGGTTCCCCCTCGAGCCAGACGTCCCGCCCCAGCGGATCGACGACCAACGCACCGAAGGTCCGGGCCCCCTCCACCTGGTCGTCTGCCCCATCCGGCTTCCGAGGTCGGCGCAGCAGTGCCTGGATCCGGGCCATCAGGATCCGAGGGCTGAAAGGCTTGGTCATGTAGTCGTCTGCCCCCACCGAGAGGCCGATCAAGGTGTCGACCTCCTCGCTGCGCGCTGTCAGCATCACCACATAGGCATCGGAGAATGTGCGCAATTGCCGACAGACCTCCACACCGTCCAGACTCGGCAGACCCAAGTCCAGCACCACCACATCCGGATCGACGGTTCGAGCGACTTCCAATGCCTCCATACCGTCGTGGACCACAGCCACCTCCAGGCCTTCGCGTTCGAGGTAGCTGCCGATGACCCCCGCAAGGTGCGTCTCGTCCTCGACGACCATCGCCCGCAGGCCCGTCGGGGGACGAACACCCGCGGCACCTCCCGCCGGTGAGCCGGCCGTTCCGTTGATCACGTCCTCGCCCATACCCGACATGATGGCAGTCCATCTGCCCTACCAGCCCAGATCAGCACCGCGGGCGGCCCATCCTTCAGCGAACCTTCACACGAAGTCCACTATGTCGCCCTGGTGCCGGGTCGATCATTGAAAGTACGAGGCCCGACGGAGGAGCTGAGCACGATGATGGGTTGGTATCACGACGGCACGGGATGGGTCGGTTGGATCCTCATGACCCTGGCCATGGTCGCGTTCTGGGCGTTGGTGGTCGTTGCAGTGATCGCGATCTTCCGCGGCACTCAGAGCACTGATGCATCCCCTTCTGATCGCAGGGACCCGATGCAGATCCTTAACGAGCGGTTCGCCCGCGGCGAGATCAACGAGGACGAGTACCACGCCCGCAGCACCGTGCTGCGCACCTCACAGCGGTAGGAGAACCAACCACCGTCTTGTCGCCGCAACGAGATCGACGGCGTGCCATGAGGACCCAGGTCCGATCGTGGTCATCGTGCCCGATGGCGGGCCTTGGAAGTGAACTTCGAAGCCACAACCCGAGCCAGGGGACGACCCACCATGCCACGACATTCACCACGCCGAGACCGGCATGATGACCACGCTGTCCCACCGGACGGGCGGCTGACGATGCCCGCACACCACGTCCCGGATCGTGAGCTCAACTTGGCGGAACTCGCTCGTCCTGAATCTGACAAGCACGTGGGCGTCTTCGGGACTGCATGGGACGCACTGACCGCGCTTGTCGGCGCCATCATGGGCCTGCTCCCCCACCTGCTGCACCACGTCGGCCTTCTCGGCGGAGCAGTACTGGTGACCGGCGCGACCGGCAACGTGCTGTTCGCCGTCGTCGGACTGGTCTTCTCCATACCGCTACTGCGACGTCTTCATCGACGATTCGACTCGTGGAAGGCGCCCGCCCTCGCGTTGGGTGTGTTCGCGCTGATGTTCTCCCTCTCGGCCTTCGTCATCGGTCCCGCCATCAGCAACGGCGACCAGGAACGGGTTCCCGTGCGGACCGTTGATCCGGACGAGCACGAGGGTCACCACGGCTGACGACCCGCGCCATGACGCCGGCTGCTGCGTGTCCCGGAAACCCAACGGTCGACATGGCACCCCCCACCGAGCGCTTCTTCAACGAACCTTCACGAGACAACGCCGGTCACCTTCACCGCGCGGCGAGAACATCGAATTGGACCGGATATCGGCGGTCGACCAAGAGTTGGAGGAGATCATGAGTAAGCGGTGGAGCATCAACATCACCCCTGCCGAACGCGTCGCTCGAGTGGTCGTCGGAGCGCTCGGCACCGTTACCGGAATCGTGCTGCTGGCTGGCGCCTCATCCACCTGGGCTGTCGTCCTCGAACTGCTGTTGCTGGCGGCAGGCCTCGACCTCATCGTCACCGGAGCGCTCGGACACTGCCCGCTGTACGCCAAACTCGGGCACATGCCCGCCTCCTTGAAAGGAAAGACATCATGAGTACGCCACACGGCATGGATCACGGTGCGCACAGCGATGGGCACGCGGGGCACCATCCGCGGGAGTCCTCGCCGAGTTCCGAAAACCACCATGGCGGGCACGAGTCCGACAGCGTCGGCCACGGGACACATCGCGGTCATGGATTGATGATGATCATCTGCTGCATCCCGATGTTGGTCATCGCCGGCCTGCTTTTCCTGACCGGTATTGCAGGTACCAACATCATCGTCGTCGCACTGCTGTGCACCGCGATGATGGCGGCCATGATGTTCGTCATGCCCGGCGGGCACGACCACAAGTGACACGGCCCCCAGACCGCATGTGAGGGACGTCAGCCGATTTGAGCCGCAGCACGACATCGGGACTGGGCACCGCTGCCGGGCACAGGTCAACGCCGCTCCCCGCACGCGGTCAACGCGCTCTGAGTCGCGCCCGGAACCGGAAGTCGTCAGGTCGGGCACCAATCTCGACCTCACCGAACCCGGCGACTTTCAACCGTGTCGATAGCCGCTCCGGCTCGACCACGGTGAAGGTGTCACCGATGTGCGCCAGCGCGAGCAGGGGACCTGATCGGTTGTCTGAGCCCGCGAAGATTCCACGCGCGCGAAGGACCCTGGCGGCCTCGGCGTACAGGCGGTCCTGCGCCGCTGCCGAGGGTAGGTGGTGCAGCATCGTGAAGCAGACGATCGCGTCGAATGAGTCCGGCGCGAACGGCAGTGCCGTCGCGTCGCCGTGGCGCACGTTCACGCTTGGGTGCCGTCGCGCCAGTGCAGTGGCATCAGCTTCGTCGTACTCGACGCAGGTCAGCGAGCCCACGCGCGGCAACAGCCAGTCCGTTGTCAGCCCTGGGCCCGGGCCGAGCTCCAACACCGCCGCTCGCTCGAGTTCGATCCCCTCCAGCGCCCAGGGCAGCAGCACACCCACGTGCCACCGCCAGAACCGAGACCGGCAGTAGAGACGATGCAGCAGGTTCACCGTCGAGTCCTCCTTTCGAAAGCGCGGTGTCACTCAGACATGGCACCACGACCGAGCACGTGCTGGCCTGCATCAACGCTCAGGTTCGTGCCCCCTGCCCTGACGAGGATCTGCCGGTGGTGGCACGTCGGTCGGGTTTCACCTGCACCCGGTCCGGGGTGACCGTCACCCGCAGCCGCCGGCCACGATGGACCACGGTGAAGCGTGCAGATCCCAGACCGTCGGGCAGACGCGGATCGAACACGAGCTCCTCATCCTCGCGGCGCATTCCGGCGAAGGCGCGGGTGATGATGTCGATGGTCCCGGCCATGGCCCCGAGATGGATCCCTTCCCTTGTGGTGCCGCCCTGGGTGTCGTCCAGGTCGGCGGTCAACGCCTCGCGGAAGGTGCGCCAGCCTCGGACGGGATCCATGCGAGCCAGAACGGACGCGTGCGCTACGCGGCTCAGCGTGGAGCCGTGCGCGGTGCGTGCCAGGTAGTAGTCCACCGTGTCCTCGACGAGGTGGGGTTGGGCGCGATAGCCCAGATGTTGCAGCATCTCCACGAGCCCATCGGGGCCGAGCAGGTAGACGAGCATGAGCACGTCGGCCTGCTTTGCGAGCTTGTAGCCGTTGGTCGCGTCTCCCTCGGCCTCCAGGATCAGGTCGAGCCGGCCGATGTTGCCGTAGGCGTCCCGATAGTGGTCCCAATCCAGCTCGGCCAATCCTTCGTAGCCACAGAACTGGCTGATCACCCCGTCATGGAACGGGACGGTGAGACGGCGACCGAGGTGCTCCCACCGGTCTGGCTCGTCGGGCCCGATGTCGAGTCGGGTGCGCAGTTCGTCGCAGTCGTGCACGGCGGTCAGGTCCAAGATGTCCAGGGCGCGTCGACACAACCAAGCAGCGAGCACGTTGGTGTAGGCGTTGTCCCGCAGTCCTTGTCCCGGGGCGTCGGGATACCCGTCGTGATACTCGTCGGGTCCCATCACCCCGGCAATGTGGTAGCGATCGTTGTCGTCGTCGTAAGTGGCCAGGCTGCTGAACAGGCGGACCACCTCGATGATCAGGTCGGCGCCGCGATGGGCCAGCCAAGCGACGTCGCCGGTGGCCTCGTAGTACTGCCAGGCGTTGTAAGCGATCGCGAGCCCCACGTGGCGTTGGCGTCGGGAGTTGTCGGGCATCCACCGACCCGAGCGCAGGTTGTACAGCTGGTGTGGTGTCTCTTCTCGGCCGTCGCTGCCGCTCTGCCACGGGAACATCGCTCCGGCCAGTCCGGCGACGCTGGCGGCGCGGCGGGCAGCGTCGAGACGTCGAAGCCGATAATCGAGCAGCGCGCGGGTCACCCAAGGCATGTGCGGTGTCAGCACCGGCAGCACGAACAACTCGTCCCAGAACACATGCCCCCGGTAGCCCTCGCCGTGTAGGCCCCGGGCCGGCACCCCGGCGTCGATGTCGGCGGTGTGCGGGGACAGCGACTGCAACAGGTGGAACACGTGCAGATTCAATGTCAATTGGGTCTGTCGATCGGCCTCGAGCTCGATCGCGAAACGGTCCCAGAGCCGTTGCCATGCCGCCTCGTGGTCAGGCAGCAGGTCGTCGAGCCCACCCGGGGCCCAGGTCAGCTCATCCAGAGCCGCCAGCCGCGGCGCTGCGATCGCCCGGTCCCGGGAGGTAAAGATCGCCACGGTCTTGACCACCGTGACCGGCACCCCGTCCTTTAGGGTCAACTCGAACCGGTGCGCCGCCCGATCCTCCTCGGCGGTCATTGAATCGGTGGCAACTCCGCCCGTCACCGTGGTCCGGACGGCGGTGGCGATGCGGATCTGGCTCTGGGTGGTCTCGACCTCCACCAGCAGCGTGCTCGGATCGACCCTCTCGCTCCTCACCGTGCGCAAGTGCTGGTCGGCCAGCGGCCGATACTCGGCGACATTGCGGTTGCGTACTCCGGCGTCGACACCGCTGGCCAAGGTCACCGTGCCGCTCCAGCCGTCGGCAACCAAGGTGGTTTCCAGTGCAGCTAGGTGCGGGCGAGCCATCGACACCACGCGGCGTTGAATCAGCCTCATCCGGCGACCGGCGGGATCGGTGAGTACCGCGTGCCGAGTGAGCACCCCGCGGCGCATGTCCAGCTCGCGGCGCTCTGCAGAGGCCACCAGGCCACCCTGGGACCACCATGGCTCCCCCGCGGTGCGCACATCCAGGCAGAGCCAGTTCGGGGCGTTGACCAGGTGTTCGTCCTCCACCTCTCGACCGTGCACGGTGGAGGTGAGCCTGTTGTAGACCCCTGCCAAGTAGGTGCCCGGATAGTGCACCTCGTCCGCGGACCGCTCCGGGGCCGCACCCCTGGTGCCGACGTATCCGTTCCCGAGCGTGGTCAGCGCTTCTCGATGCCCCTCATGAGCCGGGTCGAACCCCTCGTAGACCAGTACCCACGGGTCGGCCCGCAGGGAGCCGAGATCCAATTGAGAGACGTCCTCAACCACCACGTCAGCGCCCTCGGCTTCCAGTGACTCCCGCTGCCCAGACCGGTCGACCCCGACCACCAGCCCGAAACCGCCGCGGCGGGCCGCTTGAACCCCGGCGATGGCATCTTCGACCACCGCCGTCCTGCCCGGGGCGACGCCGAGGAGTCGTGCGGCCTCCCGGAAGGTCGCCGGGTCGGGCTTGCCCGGCAAACCGGTCTCGGCGGCGGACCCACCGTCCACGACGACGTCAAACACCCCGTCCAGATCGGCAGCAGCAAGAAGCGCTTCGGCGTCACGGCTTGCGGTCACCAAGGCGACCGGCACTCCCCCGTCGCGAAGCCGGTGCAGCAGGTCCAGGGTGCCGGCGAACACTCGAACGCCGTGCTCGGCAAGGAGTTCACGGTAGACCTCGTTCTTTCGCGAGGCCAGGCCGTACACGCTCCAACTTCCTGACGGGTCCTGCGGGGTCCCCGTCGGGATTTCAAGGCCCCGCGCCGCCAAGAAGGTCGCGACCCCGTCCTCCCGTGTCCGCCCGTGCACGTAGCGCCGGTAGTCGGCGTCCGTGTCGAAGGGGGCGGGCGTGCTGTGGGTGCTCGTCTTGGCCCGCTCGTCGTCCAGTACCGCGTCGAACAGTCGTTTCCACGCCTTCGCGTGGAGGTCGGCGGTGTCGGTGACCACGCCGTCCATGTCGAAGATCACCGCGTCGTGGGGTGGTACGGCACCGGTCGGCACCGTACCGCTCGGCACCACTGGCGGTCGCTGCTCCATCTCTTGGTGGTCACACACCGGTGACCGGTGGTTCCAGAAAGGGGAGAAACTTCTGACGCATGCCCAGAACCTGGTCGGTCATCGCGATGGAGGTTGCCCCGTCAGTCACGCTGCCGGTCAGCGCTCGGATGGCATCAATGGTCTCCGGGACCACGATTGCTTCGTTGCCGACTTGGTAGGTCAAGAACGCCTCGTCGTCCTGCACGGTCAGGACGTCCTCCCAGATCGCCACCTCCCACATGTCGCCGCGAGGTCGACCGAGATCTCGCATCAACTCGACGGTGGTGTTCAGTGCGGTCAAGCCGTCGGTCATCTTGATGAACGCGATCCGGGGCGCGGCCCGCAGTACCTCGAGCACTTCTTCGGAGCTGGAGGGTCGAGTCAGTTGCAGAGTCCAATAGTGGTTGTGAGTCTGGGTGTGCGCGGCTTTCGCTGCCATCGTCACCACGTCAAGGTCGGGTCGCACCGTGAGTGCATCCGGTCCCTGATGCGACGGAATGGAGGCCTCGGGCACCACGGTGTTCATCACTCCACCCAGGTGGGAGTCGCCCGGGTCGCTGGCCCGTCGAATCAAGACGCCACGCGCTCGACTCAACAAGCCGGCGTCCTGCAAGGGTCCCAGTACCCGCACCACGCTGGTGGTGTTGCACGACACCACACGGGTCATGTCGCGCCCCACCGCGCTGGCGTAGTTCGCCTGCGCCACGAAGGAGTGCCCGGTGGTGGCATGACTCTCACCGCCCTGCAGCACGGCCTTCACCCCGGCCGCCCGATAGGTCGCCAAATTGGTCGCCCCGACCTTCTTCGGTGTCGTGTCCACCACGACGTCGATGTCCCCCAGCAAATCCGCCAAGCTCCCGGCCACCGGTACACCAGCAGCCCGCAGCGCGGTCTCGCCCTGATCTGTCGCGGCGAACATCGCGATGTCATGGCCGACCGCGGTACGCGTACTCCAATCCGCGACCACGTCGGCGACGCCGACCAACGCCATGTCCGGCATGGCGCGGACCGCGTCGGCGACGCGCTTGCCGATCACCCCGTAGCCGTTGACCGCGACGCGAATCATGTTCTCACTCATGCGAGTTCTCCTTTCCAAACCGGTTGGCCTCATGCACTGCTTGTCCTCGCGCGCTTCCCCGCCTCTGAGGAGCGTTGTCCAGTCACGCCTCGCCCTGCTCACCGAGCCCAACGACGCCCTCGCGAGCGGTGAGGATCAAGGCTCTGGTTCCTCCAGCGGATTCGGTCCGCTTGTTGACGGTCCCGTGTGGCTGCTCCACTGCCAGTTCCGGATCTCGGGCATGTCCTGGCCGTGGCTGCGGATGTATTGGCGGTGCTCGATCAGTTTCGTTTGCAGTGCCTCCCGGGCATGCGCGGAAACCGCGTGGAGTCGCGGCACGCGATCGAGCACGTCGATGGCGAGGTTGAACCGGTCGATCCGGTTGAGCACGCACATGTCGAACGGGGTGGTGGTGGTTCCCTCCTCGACATAACCGCGGACGGCGAAGTTCTGGTGGTTGGTCCGGCGGTAGGTCAGGCGGTGGATCAGCCACGGGTAGCCGTGATAGGCGAAAACCACTGGCGTGTCGGTCGTGAACAGGGAATCGAACTCGGGGTCGGTCAGACCGTGCGGGTGATCCCGCTTGTCCTGCAGGCGCATCAGGTCCACCACGTTCACCACCCGGATGCGCAGTTCCGGGAAATAGTCGAGAAGGATCTGCGTCGCAGCGAGGGTCTCCATCGTCGGAACGTCCCCGGCGCAGGCAAGGATCACGTCGGGTTCCTGCCCTGCGTCGGTACTGGCCCACTCCCAGATCCCGATTCCCTTCGTGGCGTGAACGATGGCGTCCTGCATCGACAGGTACTGCGGTTGGGGCTGCTTCCCGGCCACGATCACGTTCACGTACTGACGGCTACGCAGGCAGTGGTCAGCGACCGACAGCAGGGTGTTCGCATCCGGCGGCAGATAGACACGGATGACTTCAGGTCCCTTGTTGATGACGTGGTCGATGAAGCCTGGGTCCTGATGGGAGAAGCCGTTGTGGTCCTGGCGCCACACGTGCGAGGTCAACAGGTAGTTCAACGAGGCGACCGGGCGGCGCCACGGGATACCGTTGGTGACCTTCAACCACTTGGCGTGCTGATTGAACATCGAGTCGACGATGTGGATGAACGCCTCGTAACAGGAGAATATCCCGTGCCGACCGGTGAGCAGGTAGCCCTCCAGCCACCCCTGGCACGTGTGCTCGGACAAGATCTCCATCACCCGCCCGTCCGGAGCCAGGCCGACGTCCTCGGACAGGATCGGTGCCATCCATGCGCGGTCGGTCACCTCCAGAACGGCACCCAATCGGTTGGAGTTGTTCTCATCTGGGGCGAACACTCGGAAGTTCGTCATGTTGTCGCCCATGACGTCGCGTAGGAAGGTGCCCAGCACCCGGGTCGCCTCCACCGCGCCGGTTCCAGGATGTTCAACCGGGACCGCGTAGTCGCGGAAGTCGGGCATCCGCAGATCCTGCAACAGCAACCCGCCGTTGGTGTGTGGGTTGGCGCTCATCCGGCGTTCCCCGGTCGGGCGCAGGTCGCGGATGCTCGCCACCGGTGCGCCGTCCTCGTCGAACAACTCCTCGGGCCGGTAGCTGCGCAGCCACTCCTCGAGCACGGCGCGGTGGGCGTCATCCTCGCGCGCGTTGGCGAAGGGAACCTGGTGGGAACGCCAGAATCCTTCGACCTTCAGTCCGTCGACCTCCTTGGGCCCGGTCCAGCCCTTCGGGGAGACCAGCACGATCATTGGCCAACGTGGCCGCTGCGTATGCCCTTCTTCACGGGCCAGGCGGCGGATCTCGGCGATCTCGTCGAGACAGCGGTCCATGGCGGCGGCGAAGTCGCGATGCATCTGCTCCGGATCGGAGCCCTCGACGTAGTACGGGGTATGACCGTAGCCACGGAGCAGCCCGTCGAGTTCGTCTCGGTCGATGCGACCCAGCACCGTGGGATTGGCGATCTTGTACCCATTCAGGTGCAGGATCGGCAGCACCGTCCCATCGCGGGCGGGGTCGACGAACTTGGTCGAGTGCCAACTGGCGGCCAGCGGCCCGGTCTCCGCCTCCCCGTCACCGACCACGGCGGCCACGATCAGGTCGGGATTGTCGAAGGCTGCGCCGTACGCGTGGGACAACGCGTAGCCCAGCTCGCCACCCTCGTGGATCGACCCCGGTGTCTCCGGGGCCACGTGGCTGGGAATCCCGCCGGGAAAGGAGAACTGGGTGAACAGTCGGCGCATCCCTTCCTCGTCCTGGGACACATCGGAGTAGACCTCGCTGTACGTGCCCTCCAACCAAGCGGCCGCGACCGGACCGGGACCACCATGACCGGGTCCCATGACATACATCATGTCCAGATCCCGAGCCATGATCGCGCGGTTGAGATGGGCGTAGATGAAGTTCAGACCCGGCGTGGTGCCCCAGTGCCCCAGAAGCCGCGGCTTGACGTGCTCGTCCCGCAACGGCTCGCGAAGCAGCGGATTGCCCATCAAGTAGATCTGACCGACAGAGAGGTAGTTCGCCGCCCGCCACCATACGTCGATCCTGGCGAGTTCATCGTTCTTCAATGGGGTTGAAGTGGATTCCTCGTTGATCGTCATCGGTTTGTCCCTTTCTCTCGATCACCGCCGGCGCCAATTCCGTTCATCGCTTCGCCTCGACAGGCTCCGCTCCCTCCGGCGCGTCCTCGTCGATCGTCGCGTGACGGAGCTCGACCCGGCGGAGCAGTTGGGCGTTGAGGGCGACGACGATCGTCGAGACGCTCATCAGCACAGCAGCCAGGGCGGGCGGCATGCTGATCCCGGCCCAGTGGAATGCGCCGGCAGCGACGGGAATGGCGAGCACGTTGTAGCCCGCCGCCCACCACAGGTTCTGCAGGCTCTTGCGGTAGGCGGCCTTCGAGAGCCGAATGATGCCTGCGACCGCCCGCGGGTCCGAGCTGGCCAGGATGAGCCCTGCAGATTCGATGGCGACATCTGTGCCAGCACCGATCGCGATGCCGACATCGGCACGGGCCAGAGCCGGGGCGTCGTTGACGCCATCGCCGATCATGGCCACCTTGAGCCCACGAGCCTGCAACTCGGCAACCTTGGCGTCCTTCTCCTCTGGAAGTACTTCCGCCATCACCTCGTCGATCCCGAGATCCTTGCCGACAGCATCGGCGACCTGGCGGGCATCGCCGGTGATCATCATTACTTGTCGGTCCATCGCGTGAATTTCATCGACAGCGGCGCGAGCCTCGGAGCGCACCTCATCCTCGAGTGCGATCCCCCCGATGATCGTGTCCCGTCGAACCAGGTACAACACCGAGGAGCCGCGGTCCTTCCACCCCCGGGACCACTCGGAAAGGTCACCCGGTTCGGTCAAGGACCGTTCCCGCAGCAGTGCTGGCCCGCCGACCGCGTGGGCGTCGCCGTCAACGGTGGCTTCGACCCCACGGCCAGCGCTCGATCGGAAGTCGGTGGCGGCTGGCACGTCGCCGTGTGCCTTCGCTGCATCGACGATGGCCCGCGCCAAGGGATGCTCACTGTCGGACTCGACCGCTGCGGCGAGGCGCAGCACGTCCTCCACGGACACACCGCCAGAACCGCTGGCGCCCACCACCTTGTGCTCCCCCTTCGTGAGGGTGCCTGTCTTGTCGAACAAGAAGGCGTCAACGGTGCGGCTCTGTTCCAAGGCGAGTCGGTCCTTGATCAAGATGCCGTTGCGGGCCGCGGTCGCCGAGGAGATCGAGGTGGTCAACGGGATGGCCAAGCCCAGTGCGTGCGGACAAGAAATCACCAAGACCGTCACGACCCGGGTGACGGCCTCATCGACATCACCGAGCAGGAACCACACGACGGCGGTGATGACAGCGACACCGGTCGCCACGTAGAACAGCAGTGCGGCAGCCCGATCGGCCAGCACCTGCGTGCGGGACTGTGACGCCTGGGCCTCGGCCACCAGTCGCTGGATTCCGGCGAGCGTCGTCTCCTCACCGACTGCGTCGACCCGAACCCGGATCGCCGAGTCTGTCGAGACGGTGCCCGCCACCACCCGGTCCCCCACATCCTTGGCGACCGGTTTCGATTCGCCGGTGATCATGGACTCATTGAGTTCGGCGGCCCCATCGACGATTTCGCCGTCAGCGGGTACTCGCGCTCCCGAGCGCACCAGCACGACATCGCCGTCGTGCAGATCCTCGATCGCCACGGGCTCGATCGAGCCGTCCGGTCCGACTCGTTCTGCTTCGTCGGGAAGGAGTTCAGCCAGTGCAGCTACCGCGTCCTGAGCCTGGCCGAGTGCCTTCATCTCCTGCCAGTGGCCGAGCAGCATGATCGTCACCAGGGCGGCGAGCTCCCACCAGAAGTCCAGGTCGAACCAACCGAGCGACGTCGCCATCGACGCCACGTAGGCGACGATGATCGCCATCGTGATCAGCAGCATCATCCCCGGTTTGCGTTCCTTGATCTCGCGCCAGCCGCCCTCCAGGAACGGCCAACCGCCCCAGAAGAAGATCACCGAACCCAGGACGGGGCCCACCCACTCCCGACCTGTGAATTCGAGTTCGTACCCGAACCAGTCCATGACCATCCCGCTGGTGATCACCACCGGAACGGTCAGCAGGAGACTCCACCAGAACCGACTTCGGAACTGCTCAGTGTGGTGTCCGGCGTGTTTGCCGCCATGCGCGTGATGGCCGTGACCGCCGTCTTCGCCATCTCGTCCGGCACCAGCGCCGTGGCCGGCGTGGCCGTGATCCTCACCGCCGGGGTGGTCACCGGGGTGCTGGGGTCCCTCGCTGACTCCAGCCACATCGCTCGCCGGGTGGTTTCCGTGATTTTCGTGGTTTGACACTGGCCCTCCAATATTTCAAGTCATCGTGCCCGACCTGTTGTCCGGAAGCCAGGACCGAAATCGAACAACACGTCTGGTCAGGTCAACTTGGCCCGGCGGCCGCGATCGGCCCTGTGGTTCATTACCCTGGCGGCTGTCTATCGCATCGGGAGCCCGTCGTACTCGCCCGT
The DNA here is from genome assembly GCF_002476985.1 of Aeromicrobium sp. UBA7512. NCBI lineage: Bacteria > Bacillati > Actinomycetota > Actinomycetes > Propionibacteriales > Nocardioidaceae > Aeromicrobium > Aeromicrobium sp. UBA7512. Next base: position 434,857 of record NZ_DLNK01000003.1, on the reverse strand, counting down.
TGGGGTGACGACGGTTCCGGCGTCGCCCCGCAGGATCGCCGGGATGTCGTCGAGTTGTCCGATGATCCCGATGCCGCCGGTGAGTTCGACGAACCGGCAGATCGCATCGACCTTGGGACCCATCGATCCGGCTGGGAAGTCCAAGCGGCGCAGTGCGCTCGGGGTGGCGCGCTGGATCACCCGGGCGTCGGGGGTACCGAAGTTCTCTTGGACGCCGGAGACATCGGTGAGCACCAGCAGGGCGTCGGCCTCCAAGGCCTCGGCCAGGACCGCGGAGGTCATGTCCTTGTCCACGACCGCCTCGATACCTTCGAGTTCGCCCTGCTCGTTGCGGATCACCGGCACGCCGCCACCGCCGGCGCAGATCACGATGGCACCGCTGGTCAGGAGCAGCCGGACCAGCCGGGTCTCGACGACTCGCTCCGGGCGAGGTGAGCCAACGACGCGGCGCCAGTGTGGTCCGTCGGGCTTGACCGTCCAACCACGCTCGTGCGCGAGACGTTGAGCCTGCGTCTCATCGTAGACCTCGCCCACGAACTTGGTGGGGTTCTCAAGCGCAGGGTCGTCCGCGCTCACCAGTGTCTGGTTGATGACCGCGGCGACCTGTCGACCCGGACTGGCATTCTGCATGGCTTGCAGGAGCCAGTAGCCGATCATTCCCTGGGTCTGGGCACCGAGTACGTCGAACGGGTACGGCGTGCTCAGGCGCGGATCAGAGGCCGACTGCAGGGCCAGGATTCCAACTTGCGGTCCGTTGCCGTGGGTGATCACCAGTTCGTGGTCGCGAGCCAGCGGTGCGAGCGCTCGAACGGCTCGCTTGACGTTGTCCTCCTGGATCTCCGCATCCGGGCTCTGTCCTCGCTTGAGCAGAGCGTTGCCGCCCAGGGCCACGACGATGCGCATGTCAGTCCCCCAGGGTGGCCACGAGGATGGCCTTGATGGTGTGCAGCCGGTTCTCGGCCTGGTCGAACACGATCGAACGTTCGGATTCGAACACCTCGTCGGTCACCTCGACGCCGTCCATCCCGGTCTTGTCGTAGATCTGCTGACCCACGACCGTGTTGCGGTCGTGGAAGGCCGGCAGACAGTGCATGAATCTCACGGCCGGGTTGCCGGTGCGCTGCACCATCTCCTGATTGACCTGGTAAGGCCGAAGCAGGGCGATACGTTCGTCCCACACGTCGTCGGGCTCGCCCATGGAGACCCAGACGTCGGTGTAGAGGAAGTCCACCCTCTTGACCCCTTCGGCGACGTCGTCGGTCAGCAGGAGCCGCGCGCCGGTACGTTCGGCAATGGTGCGGGCCCGGGCGAAGGTGTCGTCGTCGTTCCACAGTTCCTTCGGCGCGACGATGCGGACGTCCATGCCCATCATCGCGCCGGCGATCAGCAGTGAGTTGCCCACGTTGTTGCGGGCGTCTCCGCAGTAGGCGAAGGCGATCTCGTGGTCGTGTTTCGTGCTGTGTTCGCGCATCGTGAACATGTCACACAGTGACTGGGTCGGATGCCACTGGTCGGTCAGGCCGTTCCACACCGGGACACCGGCCTTCGCGGCGAGCTCCTCAACGTTGGCGTGGGAGGAACCTCGGTACTCGATCCCGTCGAACATCCGGCCCAGGACCCGGGCGGTGTCGGCGATGGACTCCTTGTGCCCGAGTTGGGAGCCAGAGGGGTCCAAGTAGGTGATGAGTGCGCCTTGGTCGTAGGCGGCGACCTCGAACGCGCAGCGGGTGCGGGTGGAGGTCTTCTCGAAGATGAGGGCGATCTCCTTACCGGTCAGACGCGGCACTTCGGTGCCGGCGTACTTGGCCGCCTTGAGTGTCGCCGTCAGGTCAAGTAGGTGCTTCCACTCGGTCGGGGTGAAGTCGAGTTCCTTCAGGAAGTGGCGGCTGCGCAATGTCCGTGACATCGGCTCAGATCCCGTCTCTCTCGATCGGACACGTCATGCAGCGCGGTCCGCCACGGCCGCGACCGAGCTCATCGCCCTCGATCGTGATGACCTCGATCCCGTTCTTGCGCAGGTGCGTGTTCGTGGTGACATTGCGCTCATAACCCACCACGACGCCAGGCCGGACCGCGAGCACATTGCACGCGTCATCCCACTGCTCACGCTCGGCGGCCCGGATGTCCTGGGTGGCGGTGAGCACGTTGATCCGGTCCAGACCGAGGGCGCCGGCGATCGCCGTGTGCATGTCCTCGGGCCGGTGCGGGGTGACCTTCAGCTCCTTCTCGTTGTCACCGGGCTCGACCGTGTAGGAGGGCAACATCGGCATGCCGGCGTACTGGGTGAACGTGTCCTCGTTGAGCATGGTCATCACGGTGTCCAGGTGCATGAACGCGCGCTTGTGGGGCATCGCGAGTGCCACGACCTTGTTCGCAGCGCCTCCGGCGAACAGCTTGGTGGCCAACCGTTCGACACCTTGCGGGCTGGTCCGCTCACTCATCCCGACCAGCACCGCCCCCCGGCCCAGGACCAAGATGTCACCGCCCTCGGTGGTTGCCGCGCCGTCGGCGCGACCTTCACCCCAAATTTGGAAGTCCTCGTCGGCAAAGTGCGGGTGCCAGCGGTAGATGGCTTCGTAGTGCACGGTCTCGCGGGACCGGGCCCTCTTGCGCATGGAGTTGACGGACACACCGTCGTAGATCCATGCGGACGTGTCCCGAGTGAAGATGTGGTTGGGCAGTGGAGCCAGCAGGAGGTCATCCATGTCCAGGGCGGCGATCACGAGCGATCCGGGTCCCTCGACCCGTTCCAGCAACTCGCGCTTGGTCATCCCGCCGATCAGGAACCCGGTGGCCTCGTCACCGGACATCGCATCGAAGGTGTTGCGCACCGTGTCGATCGCCATCGGTCCGTAGACGCGCTCGTCGAAGCTGCCGTCCAGGACGAACTTGCGGGCCTCGGGGATCTCGATGACCTCGCGCAGCAACTGGTCGAAGTAATGCACCTCGACGCCGCTCTCGCGCAGGGCTTCGGCGAACCCATCGTGCTCCTTCTTCGCCTCCTTGACCCACAACACGTCGTCGAACAAGTACTCCCGCATGTTCGACGGCGTCAGACGGCCCAACTCCATGTCAGGCCGGTGCAAGATCGCTTGGCGCAACCGGCCGACCTCTGAATCCACGTGGAGCGACATTCGTTCCTCCTGAGTCCATGACGAACGGTCATGTAAGCACAGGCGGCACACCGGAAGGTAGGGATAAGCATCTGCCAGCTGAAAGCTTCATGGAAGTTTCACGAACCCTTTATGGTACCGAGAATGACTGCTACGAGAGTAAAAAGTGAGGACCGTCGAATGGTGGACCAAATCGCGATTCGACGGCAGGATGCGCCGTACGTGATCTGTTCCTGACTGAGGAGTGCCCATGACGCCCACGACCGCCAGAAGTGACATGCCGGTCCAATCGGACGGCGCTAAGTGGCACTTCCCGAGCGCATTCACCGTCCTGTTCGTGGTGACGCTGGCGGTGTGGTTGCTGGCCTTCATCATTCCCACCGGGGCCTACCAGGTAGACGATGACGGTCGCCCGATCCCGGGAAGCTACGAGTCGACCAGTACCGAGTTCGGTATCTGGGATCGACTCCAAGAGCTGTTCCTTGCTCCGGTCAACGGTCTCTACGGGGTCAAGAACGCCGAGAGCGGGTTCATCGGCCCCTACGAGACCGGCGAACTGTTCGGCGCCGCCGGGGTCTTCCTGTTCGTGCTGGCGATCGGCATCTTCATCACCATGGCGATGCAGACCGGCGCCATCGAAGCCGGGGTCGCGCGCATCGCGAAGCGTTACAGCCACCGCGGAGCGCTGGTCATCGCGCTGCTGATGGTGGTGTTCTCCATCGGGGGGACCACCGAGGGCATGGCCGAGGAGACCCTCGGCTTCTACGCGCTCGTGGTCCCGCTCATGCTGAGTCTCGGCTACGACCGCATGGTCGCCGCAGCGACGATCCTGGTCGGTGCGACCATCGGCGTGCTCGCCTCCACCGTCAACCCCTTCGCCACCGGCGTCGCCTCCGACGCTGCCGGCATCTCCATCGGGGACGGCATCGTCTTCCGTCTCGTCATGTATCTGATCTTGGTCCCGGTCGGCGTCTGGTTCGTTCTGCGCTACGCCCGCAGGGTCAAGGCCGACCCTGCCACCTCCAAGACCGTTCCAGCCCGAGGCGATGACGAGATCGCGCGGGCGGGGATCGGCGACGTCGGGCCACTCGAAGGCACACACAAAACCGTGCTCGGCATCGTCGCTCTGACCTTTGTCTTCATGATCTTCTCCCTGGTGCCGTGGGCCCAGATCATCGAAGGCACCGATGCAGAGAGCTACCCCTGGCAACTGGACTGGTACTTCCCCGAACTGGCCGCCCTGTTCCTGATGATGTCGCTCGTCGTCGGTCTCATCGGCAGGCTCGGTGAGAAGCAGATCGCCGACACCCTGGTACGGGGGGCCGGGGAGTTCATCGGTGTCGGTCTGATCATCGTCCTTGCCCGCGGTGTCACCGTGATCATGAACAACGCCGAGATCACCGACACCGTCCTGAACTCCATGGAAAGCCTCGTCAGCGACACCTCCTCCTGGGTGTTCGGCGCCTTGGTGTTCGTGGTCAACATTCCCCTGGCCTTCCTGGTTCCCTCCACGTCCGGGCACGCCGCGCTGGCCATTCCAATCCTTGCCCCGCTGGGTGATTTCGCCGGCGTCTCCCGGGCGATGGTGATCACCGCTTACCAATCCGCTTCAGGGCTGGTCAACCTGATCACCCCTACTTCCGCGGTCGTCATGGGCGGGCTCGCTCTCGCCAAGGTGCGCTACGACCAGTGGCTGCGATTCGTGGGTCCTCTGCTCGGGATCCTCTTCGTCGCGTGCCTGGTGCTGATCAGCATCGGTTCGGCCGTCAGTTGACGGCGGGTCTGGCCAGCAACCGAGGCGGAGACCAAGCGCAGGTAGTCGCTGCCTCCGCAGCGCCGCCGCGTCGCGTATCGAGGGTCCCGACATCGCGTAGTGAGATGATGTCGTCGGGAAGTTGGGCGTCCCGAAGACCGAAGAATGTGCCCGCGCACGGGGATCCAATTTGGAAGGCATTCGCATGCGTGACTCCATGTCGTTCCTGCGGCAGCGGGTCCTGACCGTGTTCGTCCTCGCCGGTCTTGCCCTCGGGGTGGGATTCTGGGTGCTCGGGGAGAACTCAGTGCTCGCGGTGACGGCTTTCGTCGTCATCGGGATTGTCATCGTCGTGACGGCGGTCGACCTGCTCCGCGACCTGATGGCGGGACATTGGAGGGCTGGACATTTTGGCCGTGATCGCCATGGTGGCGACTCTGGCCGTCGGCGAGTATATGGCCAGCCTCATCATCGCTCTCATGCTCACCCACGTTGTACGTAATTTGCGCGGTGACCGGGAATCTCCCGGTCGGCTCGAAGTCGCTGACTCGGCTGTATCGGTACGCGCACGAGTCCCCCGGCGTTCGAACCCGGTCGCGGTGCCCAAGGCATCACCGACAGCGATCATTGACGACACGACAGACCCTCCAGCCCTAATCCTTCACGGCTCAACGGCGGAGACGCGCCGCCCGGCGATGGAGTCAAGCGTCACCTTGATGACCAGCGGCCGTGAGCCCCCTGCCCAAGGATGAAGGCGTTCCATCACTCTCTCAACGGTAGCGGCGTCGTCGACCCCGGACGCCTCGCCTCGGACGGTGACGTTCCAGCCCACCCGGAATACGTCGTCGTGGCCGACGCCGAAAGCCACGTCGGGATGGCCTTGTGCAAGCACCGAGAGCACGCTGTCAGGAAAGGTCCGCATGTAGATCGCACCATCGAGCACAGCAAAGTTGACGGGTATGAGTTGCTGACCCTCTTCATTGACGAAAGCAATATGCCCAACCGTCGTCGTCTGGAGCCTCGCACGGCACTCAGCCTCCGAGAGCGTGGTGATGGAACCTCTCGCGGCGTTCGTCATCCGAGGGTCCCCTTTCGCTCGAGGTGATGCGACACATAAACGCACGGTCCAGCCCACCCATACTCGCATGATCCGCAACCGCAAGCCGATCCGGAATTCAGGCTCCTCAGGGAGCTTCCACGTCATGACTGATAGGTAGGTCCCTCCTGTCAAGTGGCAGAGCGAGGCGCCCGACCTGGATATCGCCGCGTCGGGCCCCTCTTGGCTTCGTGGACTGGCCGGTGGTGAGCGTGTCGTTGGCGACGCGCGGTCAGACCGATATGCGCGGGTTGGGTACCGCAGGACGGTTGTTCGGCAGGAGTGGACCGCGTGTCTAGAAACGAGCGTCACCGAGCGGCAGTGCCCGGCTGCTCATAGTTGTTTGCGCGGATCACTCCTCACGCTGCCACCACCGAACTGTTGTCGACGAAGCCAGCTTGAGGTGGCCGGTCTACTCCTTCATGACGGCCAAGGACCAGCACCAGCCGGCCAGTTCGCGGGCGATGGCGACGTTGGCCACGACATGGCGTTTGCGGCGCTCGGTGAACCGGACCCAGCGGGCGTGGAGGCGCCGGTTTCCCTCGTCACCGCGCACCCGGGCTGCCGGGCCAGCCTTGCCCGGCGCATAACGAGCTTTATGGTGCCAGGCCGATTCGACAAGCAGCCGCCGGACGTGAGTGTTACCGGCCTTGGTGATCGGGCCCTGGACCCGTGACCGGCCAGAGGAGAACTCCGAGGGCACCAAACCGACGAACGATCCGATGGTGTTGCCAGTGAACTGTCCCAGTCGCCGATCTCGACCGCCAGAGCGAACCCGGTCAGGGTCGAGACCCCGCGCAGGCACCCGAGCCGACGCACGACCGCCGTGAACTCGCTGTCCGCCGCCATGGCCGCGATCTGAAGTGTCCAGCAGAATGGGCGTCGAGACGAGGACCTCCACGCAATGTCCGATGGCCGGCACGCGCGACAGCCAGCGTTACTCGTCGCATTCCGAATATCGCGACCCAGATGAACTTCAGGGAGTTCCAGAAGAAGAGCATGACCAGGAGGTTGACCCACCCCGGTCCACCGGACTCGACGATCACGGCACAGAAACGCGACCCGTATAGGTACCCGAGTGCGAGCATGAGTCCGATGGGGGTGGCCCAGGTGCAGCCACCTGACGAATGGAGCCAGGTGATGGTGACGTTGGTGGGCGCGGCATGTCGCAGGTAGTCGTGGATGGTGGCGCTGGCCCAAAGCGACAAGGATCGGGACGTCGAGGTAGGCGGAGAGCTCCTCGACGCTCATCATCGGTTCCAGTGCGGAAAGGGTGTGGGTGTCGTTCATGCCGAGTAGGTGTGCGCACTCGACCGCGGTACTCGTCGGCGCTCGGAAGACGTCGGCGCCGATTGCGCGGGAGGTGTGAGCGGAGGCTGTCTTCGCATCCAATGTGGAGACAGAGTGGAGACTTGGCCATTCTGCGTCTCTTTCGGTACCGGGAATTCCGCTGGAATTCCCGGTACCTCACGGTCGGGCTGACAGGATTTGAACCTGCGACCCCCTGACCCCCAGTCAGGTGCGCTACCAAGCTGCGCTACAGCCCGTGACAACCTGCAAGAGTCTAGCGCAGGTCTCGCCGAGGTCGTCATCGGGCCGGGGGCACCTCACAATGGGGCCATGGCCGTCATCGAGAACTCCAAGGTCGCCATCGTGGGTGCGGGCAGCGTGGGCACGGCGATCGCCTACGCCTGCCTGATCCGACGTTCCGCGCGCACCATCGCGCTGTACGACGTGAACCGGCCGAAGGTCGAGGCGGAGGTGCTGGATCTGCAGCACGGCGCCCTGTTCACCGGCAGCAGCCAGATCATCGGCGGGGCCGACCCGGCGGTCGTCGCCGGCGCCCACCTGGTGGTGATCACCGCGGGCGCGAAGCAGGACCCCGGCCAGACGCGCATCGACCTGGCGGGCACGAACGTCAGGATCCTCGAGCAGATGCTGCCGGTCCTGATGCAGCACGCCCCGAACGCCGTCTACGTGCTCGTGACGAACCCGTGCGACGTCCTCACCGTGGCCGCCCAGCAGATCACCGGGCTGCCGGACGAGCGCGTGATGGCATCCGGAACGGTGCTCGACACGTCCCGGTTGCGCCAGCTGCTCGCCGTGCGCGCCGGGGTTGCGCCGCACAGCGTGCACGCCGACATCGTGGGCGAGCACGGCGACACGGAGTTCGCGCTCTGGTCCCAGGCCCGCATCGGCCCGGTGCCGATCCTCGACTGGGTGCCGTCCGCCACGGCGGAGGACCCCCGACCGTTCTCCCACCACGAGCTGGACGACATCACCGACCGGGTCCGCAATGCCGCCTATGCCGTGATCGAGGGCAAGGGCGCCACCAACTACGCGATCGGCGTCTCGGCCACCCGGATCGTCGAGGCGGTGCTGAGCGACGAGAACGCCGTCCTGCCCGTCAGCATCGTCCATCGCGGCCACCACGGGATCGACGGCGTGGCCCTCTCCCTGCCGAGCATCGTGAACGCGAAGGGCGTCGCGCGCGTGCTGGACGTGCGGATGTCGGCGCACGAGGAGCGCCAGCTGCACGCGTCGGCCGAGGCGCTGCGGAAGGTGCAGGAGGACCTCGGCCTCTGACGCGCGCACCGCGATCCCGGGCCCAACAGAACTGTCAGTGGCCGTCCCTAGATTGAGCCCATGGAACGACCCCAGGAGCTGCTGCTGCAAACCGCTGCACGTGCGCAGGCACGGGCCGAGTTCGCCTCCTGGTCGCTGATCCTCACGGCCCACGAGTCCGGGTGCGCCGAGGTCGATGCGGAGGACGCGCCCGAGATCGGCAAGGACCTCGGCCGGCGCGGCGTCACCCTCGAGATCGCCCGGGCCCTCCGCACCACGGAGCACCGCGTGTGGGGCATCGTCAACGACGCCGGGATCCTGCGCGAGCGGGCACCTCGCACGTGGATCGCCTTCGGCGACGGCTCGATCGACGCTGCGCGAGCCATGCTCATCGCCGACACGATCGACAAGCTGGCGCACACGCCCTCGGTCGAGGTGCTCGACGCCAGCGTCGTGCCCTTCGCCACCTCCCACACCGCCGGCGAGCTGCGCGCCTGGCTGAACCGCATGCGCGCACGGCTCGAGCCCGAGGAGGTCGAGGCGCAGGCCGACCGCGCGGTGGAGACCCGCCGGGTCGACATCAGCCACAACGGCGACGGCACGTCCTGGCTCAACGCGCTCCTGCCCACCCACGTCGCCATCGCGGTCGGGAATCGCCTCCGGCGGGCGGCGAAGCAGCTGCCGAAGGTGGACCTCGACACGGGCGAGATCGACCGACGCACCCGCGACCAGCGCCAGGCCGACCTCGTCGGTCACTGGCTCACGTCCTGCACCGGCACCGAGACCGACATCCGGGCCGAGATCGCGATCAGCATCGACGCGGCCGACCTCGTCGGGCTCACCGAGGGGCCGGGCATCACCCGCGACGGCGAACACGCGCTTCCCGCCGCGTGGGTTCGCGAGCTGGCCGCCTCCGAGACCACGCTTTTCCGACGGCTCGTCCTCGATCCGGTGGGGCGGGTACTGGACACCACCAGCCTGGGCTACCAGCCACCGGACTCGATGCGAGCGGCGTTGCACTGGCGCGACGGCACCTGTCGGGTGGCCGGGTGTCGAGCGCCGGCGGCCGAGACCGATCTCGACCACGCGCTGGCCCACGACCGCGGTGGCACCACCAGTGCGGCGAATCTGCGATGCCTCTGCCGCAAGCACCACAACATGAAGTCCCACGACAGGCTCCCCGAGAAGTTCATCGCCCCCGCGGTCGAGCACCGCGAGCGATGGCGCCTGCCCTCACCCGTGGTGGTCGAGCTCGACCTGTGGCCCGCGGCCTAGTCGGAGCTCGGCTGGGCCAGCCGGTCGGATCCCTCAAAGTCGATCACCGTCACGCCGAGGCCGTCCAGCTCCAGGCGGCGTCGGGCCTCCGCGGCCATCCGGCGCCCCACGTCGGTGACCTCGTCGACCCGGCTGATGTCGAACACGACCTCCGAGGTCTCGGGCGGGTGCTCCACCAGGTGGCGGATCAGCGACTCGGCGCTCGCGAACAGCAGGTCACCGCCGAGCACGTAGACCGTCGTCCCGTCCTCGACCCGCACGTCGGCCAGCGCCGACCGCGACGGGCGACCGGGGTTCATCAGGTGCATGCCCATGTCGTCGGACAGCCGGCGCATCATCTCGACGCCGCGTGCGCTGTTGCCGTGCGCGTCGAGGCCGGGCGAGAACACGGCGACGCCCACCTGCCCGGGCAGCACGCCGATGATGCCGCCCGAGACGCCGCTCTTGGCCGGGATGCCCACGGTGCTGAGCCAGTCCCCCGCCGCGTCGTACATGCCGCACGTGGCCATGACGCTCAGAACCTGGCGTGTGGTGCGCTCGGCCATGATCCGCTCCCCCGTCTCGGGGTTCATGCCACCGTTCGCCAGGGTCGCCGCCATCCGCGAGAGGTCGCGGACGTCCACCGCGAGCGAGCACTGCCGCACATATCGCTCGACGGCGTCCCGCGGATCCTCCACGATGCCGTAGGCCGCCATCAGGTGGGCCAGCGCGAGATTGCGGTGGGTGGAGCCCATCTCGGACTCGTAGACCGCCTCGTCGACCTCCAGCTCACGACCGGCCAGGCGCGAGGCGAAGTCCGCGAAGCGCTCGAACGAGCCCACGAGGCCCGCGGTCGCGATGGCGCCCGCGTTGATCATCGCGTTGTGGGGGCGGCCCGTCTCGGAGTCCACCGAGATCTCGTTGAAGGCCTCCCCCGACGGCTCGACGTCGATCTTCGCGTGGACGGCGTCCCAGCCGAGGTGCTCGATCGCCACGGCGTACGCGAACGGCTTCGACATCGACTGGATGGTGAAGCGGTGCTCCGCGTCGCCGGCGCTGTGGTGGGCGTCGTCCACGGTGCTGAGCGCGACGGCCGACAGGCTCGGATCGACCTTCGCCAGCTCCGGGATGTAGTCGGCCGGCTCGCCCTGGATGCCACCGCAGGCCTGGAGGACCTCGTCGAGGTAGTCCGGGACGGGCGAGCGCATCAGCGGCGCTCGCGCTTCTTGCGCGGGCGCTGCTGGAGGTGGATGGGGCTGCCGACGAAGCCGAACTCCTCGCGCAGGCGTCGCTCGATGAAGCGCAGGTAGCCCGCCTCGAGCTTGCCGGAGGTGAACAGCACGAAGGTGGGCGGCGCCGTGGACGCCTGGGTGCCGAAGAGGATCTTCGCCTGCTTGCCGCCGCGCACCGGGTGCGGGTGCTCGGCGACGAGGCGACCGAGGAAGGAGTTGAGCGCGCCGGTGGACACTCGGGTCTCCCAGCCCTCGAGTGCCGCGTCGAGCGCGCGCACGAGGCGGTCGATGTGCCAGCCGGTGCGGGCGGCCACGTTGATGCGCGGCGCCCACGGGATCTGGACGAGGTCGCGCTCGATCTCGCGCTCGAGGTAGAAGCGGCGCTCGTCGTCGACGAGGTCCCACTTGTTGAAGGCCAGCACGACGGCGCGGCCGGTCTCCTCGATCGTGTTGATGATGCGCAGGTCCTGCTCGGAGATCGACTCGCTCGCGTCGATCACCATGACGGCGACCTCGGCACGCTCGATCGCGGCCGAGGTGCGCAGGCTGGCGTAGTACTCGTGGCCGGTGGCGGTCTTCACGCGCTTGCGGATGCCGGCGGTGTCGATGAAGGTCCAGACGCGACCACCGAGCTCGACGAGCTCGTCGACCGGGTCGACCGTGGTGCCCGAGACGTTGTCGACGACGACGCGGTCCTCGCCGGCGAACTTGTTCAGCAGGCTGGACTTGCCGACGTTGGGCTTGCCGACGATGGCCACGCGGCGCGGGCCGCGCGGCGCGTCGAAGTCCTCCTCGGGGGCCTCGGGCAGTGCGTCGAGGATCGCGTCGAGCATGTCGCCGCTGCCACGACCGTGCAGCGCCGAGACCGGGTACGGCTCGCCGAGTCCGAGGTTCCAGAGGCTGGCGGCCTCGAGCTCGCCCTTCTGGTCGTCGACCTTGTTGGCGGCCAGCACGACCGGCTTGCCGGAGGCGCGCAGCAGCTTCACGACCTTGTCGTCGATGTCGGTGGCACCGACGGTGGCGTCGACGACGAACAGGATCGCGTCGGCGACGGCGATGGCGACCTCGGCCTGGGCGGCGATGCGCTCGGCCATGCCCTTGGCGTCAGGGTCCCAGCCGCCGGTGTCGACGACGGTGAACGCTCGCCCGTTCCAGATCGCGTCGTACGGGACGCGGTCGCGGGTCACGCCGGGGACGTCCTCCACGACGGCCTCTCGCCGTCCGATGATGCGGTTGACCAAGGTCGACTTGCCGACATTGGGACGGCCGATGACGGCGAGGACGGGCTGTGTGGACACCCGCACAGCCTATCGGGGCGGTGTGAACGTCGTGGAGGCGAACTGCGCCGCGTACAGCCGCTGGTACGCGCCCTGCGCCGCGATGAGCTCCTCGTGGGTCCCCTGCTCGACGATCCGGCCAGCTTCCATGACCACGATGAGGTCGGCGTCGCGGATCGTGGAGAGCCGGTGGGCCACCACGAAACTGGTGCGACCCGAGCGCAGATCGTTCATCGCGGACTGCACGAGCGCCTCGGTGCGGGTGTCGACCGAGCTGGTCGCCTCGTCCAGCACGAGAATGGCCGGATCGGCCAGGAACGCTCGCGCGATCGTCAGCAGCTGGCGCTGGCCGGCGCTCACTCCCCCGCCGTCGTCGGTGATCACCGTGTCGTAGCCGTCGGGCAGCGTGCGCACGAAGTGGTCCACCGAGGCGGCCTGGGCGGCGGCCAGGATCTGCTCCTCGGAGGGGTCGTCCGCGCCGTACGCGATGTTCTCGCGGATGGTGCCGGAGAACAGCCACGTGTCCTGCAGGACCACACCGAAGTCGTCACGCAGCTCGCGGCGGCTCATCTCGGCGATGTCGACGTCGTCCAGCGTGATGCGGCCGCCGTCGACCTCGTAGAAGCGCAGCACGAGGTTCGTCAGCGTGGTCTTGCCCGCACCGGTGGGACCGACGATCGCGACGGTCTGGCCGGGCTCGGCGACGAGGGACAGGTCCTCGATCAGGGGCTCGTCGGTGTACGAGAAGTCGACGTGGTCGAAGACGACTCGTCCGCGCAGCGGGTCGGGCTCGGGGGCGTCCACGCGGTCGGGGCGCTCACGCTCCTCGTCGAGGAACGCGAAGACCCGCTCGGCCGATGCCATGCCGGACTGCAGCAGGTTCACCATCGCGGCGACCTGCGTCAGCGGCTGCGTGAACTGGCGCGAGTACTGGATGAACGCCTGCACCGAGCCGAGCGACAGGGTGCCGTTGGCGACCTGGAGCCCGCCCACCACCGCGACCAGCACGTAGTTGAGGTTGGAGACGAACATCATCAGCGGCTGGATGACGCCCGAGATGAACTGCGCCCGGAACGAGGCCCCGAACAGCTCGTCGTTCGTGGCGGCGAACTCGTTCTCGGCGACCTGCTGGCGGCCGAAGACCTTGACGACCTCGTGCCCGGTGAACGACTCCTCGATGATGGCGTTGAGCCGCCCGGTCTGGGTCCACTGCGCGACGAACTGCGGCTGGGAGCGCTTCATGACGCCGCCGGTGATGGCGATCGCCACCGGGATCGTCACCAGCGCGATGATCGTCAGCAGCGGCGAGATCCAGAACATCATCGCGAGCGTGCCGATGACCATGAGGATGCTGGTGATCATCTGGCTCAGCGTCTGCTGGAGCGACTGGGCGAGGTTGTCGAGGTCGTTGGTCGTGCGCGACATGATCTCGCCGCGCTCCTGGCGGTCGAGGTGGGCCAGCGGCAGGTGGTTGAGCTGGTCCTCGACGTCGTTGCGCAGGTCGGCGACCATGCGCTGGACGACCGTGGTGGCCAGCACGCCCTGGAGCCACATGAACAGCGACGACACGACGTAGATCACGGTGACGATCGCCAGGACCGTGCCGAGCTCGCCCATGTCGATGCCCTGGCCCGGCTGCAGGTCGATCGCGCCGACGAGCTCGGCCAGCTGGTCCTGCCCGTCGGCCTTCAGCGACGCCACGGCCTCGGCCTTCGTCATCCCCTCGGGGAACTGGCTCGAGATGAACCCGTCGAAGATGATGTCCGTCGCGTGCCCGAGGATCTTCGGGCCGATGACCGAGAGCGTCACGCCGATCAGCCCGAACGCGGCCAGCGCGAACACCATCGTGCGGTCGAGCAGCAGGCGGCGGAACACGCGGCCGAACGTCGCGCGGAAGTTGTTCGCCTTCGCGGGCTTCTGGGGTGCGCCGTGCCAGCTCATCGGGCCTCCTCCGGCGACAGCTGCGACAGGACGATCTCGCGGTAGACCTCCGAGGTCTCCATGAGCTCGTCGTGCGTGCCGGTGCCGACGGCACGGCCCTCGTCGAGCACGACGATCCGGTCGGCCTGGCGGATCGTGCTGATCCGCTGGGCGACGATCACGACGGCCGCGTCGGCGGTGACGGGCTTCAGGGCGGCGCGCAGGGCGGCATCGGTCGCGTAGTCCAGCGCCGAGAACGAGTCGTCGAACAGGTAGATCCGCGGGCGCTTGACGATCGCACGGGCGATCGCGAGCCGCTGCCGCTGCCCTCCGGAGAAGTTCGAGCCGCCCTGGCTCACCGGGGACTCGAGTCCGTCGGGCATCGCCCGCACGAAGTCCTCGGCCTGGGCGATGCGCAGCGCGTCCCAGAGCTCCTCGTCGGTCGCCTCGGCCCGGCCGAACCGCAGGTTGTCGGCGATCGTGCCGGTGAACAGCAGGGCCTTCTGCGGCACGAGCCCGATGGCCCGCCAGACATCGGCCGGACGCACGTCGCGCACGTCGAGGCCGTCGATCAGGACCCGACCCCCGGTGACGTCGAACAGTCGCGCGACGAGTCCGAGCACCGTGGTCTTGCCGCTGCCGGTCGAGCCCACGATCGCGGTGGTCTCCCCCGGCCTGGCCACGAGCGACACGTCCTCGATGACGGCGTTCTCCGCACCCGGGTACGAGAACGACGCACTCTCGACGTCGACGCGGCCCTGCGACAGCTCGACGCTCGGCACCTCGGGGTCGAGGTCGATCGCGGGCTCCGTGCGCAGCACCTCGGTGAGCCGCTCGGCCGACACCTCGGACCGCGGCCACAGCATGAACATGAAGGTGGCCATCATCACGGCCATCAGGGTCTGGATCAGGTACTGCTGGAACGCGGTCAGCTGGCCGATCTGCAGCTCGCCCGCACCGATCCGCGAGGCGCCCCACCACAGCGCGAGCACCACCGACAGGTTCATGATGCCCATCAGCAGCGGGAAGAAGATCGTCATCAGCCGGCCGGCGCCCACGGCGACCTGGCGGTTGAGCTCGTTCGCGTGCGCGAAGCGGGCGGCCTCCTGGTCCTCCCGGACGAAGGCCCGCACGACGCGCACGCCGGTGATCTGCTCGCGCATGATCTGGTTGAGCGTGTCGATGCGCTCCTGCATGAGGCGGAACAGCGGGCGCATCTTCGCGATGATCAGCCCGAGCGAGATGACGAGCACCGGCAGGACGATCAGGAAGACGGCCGACAGCTGAACGTCCTCGCGCAGGGCCATGACCAGCCCGCCGATGCCGGTGATCGGGGCGGCGACCATCATCGTCAGCCCCATGAACAGCAGCAGCTGGACCTGCTGGACGTCGTTGGTGTTGCGGGTGATCAGCGTGGGCGGTCCGAACGAGGCCATCTCGCGGCTGCCGAACGACTGCACCGTGCCGAAGACCTCGGCGCGCAGGTCGCGGCCCACGGCCATCGCGACTCGCGAGCCGATGAAGACCGCGACGACGTTGCACACGACCTGCAGCACGGTGACGGCGAGCATCAGCCCGCCCACCTGCCAGATGCGGCCGATGTCGCCCTGGGCCACGCCCTCATCGATGATGTCGGCGTTCAGGCCGGGCAGGTACAGCGTGGCCAGCGTCTGGACGAGTTGGAAGAGGCACACCACCAGGACCGGGACCCGGTAGGGCCGCAGGTGGTGGCGCAGGAGCGCGATCAGCACCCGGTCAGACTACGAGACCGAGCAAGAGGACGACGATCAGTCCCGAGACGGACAGCACGGTCTCCATGATCGACCACGTCTTGATCGTCTGGCCCACCGTCATGCCGAAGTACTCCTTGACCAGCCAGAAGCCGGCGTCGTTGACGTGGCTGAAGAACAGCGAGCCGGCGCCGATCGCCAGCACGAGCAGCGAGACCTCGGGGCTGCTCAGGTCCCCTGCCAGCGGCGCCATGATGCCCGAGGCCGTCACCGTGGCCACCGTCGCCGAGCCCGTGGCGAGGCGGATCAGCACGGCCACGAGCCACGCCACGACGAAGACGGAGAAGTTGGATCCCTCCACCCACTCGGCCACGACGTCGGCGATCCCGGTGTCGACGAGCGTCTGCTTGAAGCCGCCACCGGCGCCGACGATGAACACGATGCCGGCGATGGGTCCCAGGGATGCCCCGAGGGTGTCCATGATCCGGTCCCACTCCATCCCGCCGGCCCGGCCGAGGGTGAACATCGCGACCAGCACCGAGATGAGCAGGGCCACGAGCGGGGTGCCGACGAAGTCGAGCGTCGACCGCAGGACGCCCTCGGCCTCGACGATGTCGGCCACCGTCTTGGCCAGCATGAGCACGACCGGGAGCAGCACCGTGGCGAGCGTCAGCGCGAAGCTCGGCCGCTTACCGGTGTGCACCTGCTCGTCGGCGTCGAACAGGTGCGGCGTCGGCACGTCCACCCAGCGGGTGGCCACGCGCGCGAACAGCGGCCCGGCGACGATGATCGTGGGGATCGCGACGAGAACGCCGAGGCCGAGCGTGAGGCCCAGGTCGGCACCGAGCGCGTCGACGGCGACGAGGGGTCCGGGGTGCGGCGGCACGAAGCCGTGCATCGCCGACAGGCCGGCGAGCGCAGGGATGCCGAGGCCGATCAGCGACTTCCCCGACCGGCGTGCCACCAGGAAGATCACCGGCATCAGCAGGACGAGACCGATCTCGAAGAACATCGGCAGGCCGATCAGCGCGCCGATGCCGGCCATCGCCCATGGCAGCATCCGGTCGGACGACTTTCCGATGATCGTGTCGACGATCTGGTCCGCTCCCCCGGAATCGGCCAGCAGCTTGCCGAACATCGCGCCGAGGGCGATCAGCATGCCGACACCGGCCACGGTCGTGCCCACGCCGGCGCTGAAGCTCTCGACCGTCTTGGACATCGACATGCCGGCGGCCGCGCCGACGGTGAGCGAGCCGAGCGTGAGGCTGAGGAACGGGTGCAGCTTCGCCACGGTGATCAGGACGACGATGACCGCGATGCCCAGGAGGGCGGCGAGGATCAGCTGGGTGGAATCGGACATCAGGCGTGTGCCTCCCTGGTGCGCAGCCAGAGCAGGAACGCCGCGGCGATCCTCTCCGGCGTCTCGGTGACGTCGAAGACGACGCCGTTCTCGTCGGCCTCGAGCGGCTCGAGGGTGGCCTCCTGCGACTCCAGCAGCGAGACCGGCATGAAGTGGTCGCGACCCTCCATGCGGGACAGGATGAGCTCGTGGTCGCCCACCAGGTGCAGGAACACGGTGCGTGGCGCGTGCCGGGTCAGCACGTCGCGGTACACCCGGCGCAGGGCGGAGCAGCTGATGACGCCGCCCTGCTCGTCGTGGTCGGCGAGCCAGCCGCCGATCAGGTCGAGCCAGGGCCAGCGGTCCTCGTCGGTCAGCGCCTGCCCGGCCGACATCTTCTCGATGTTGGCCTGCGGGTGGTAGTCGTCTCCGTCGGCGTACGGAACCCCTGCATCGTCGGCCACCGCGTGACCCACCGCGGACTTGCCGACCCCCGAGATCCCCATGACCACGACCAGCGGCGGACTCATGGCCCTCACGCTACGCCCGGGAGCGGACCAAGTCGCGTCAGAGCAGGTCGCGCAGCTCCTTCGGGAGCTCGAAGTCGTCGGCCGCGGCGTTCTGGTCGAAGCCGAAGGCACCGGCCCCGGCGGGCTTCGCCGGCTCGGCCTGCGCGGCAGCGGCGCGCTTGGCCGGGTTGCCCGAGACGCGCTTGCCCTTCTTCTTGTTGTTCTGCTTCGGCTGCTTGGCCCCGGCGCGCTTGCCCGCGCCCATGCCGGGCATGCCGGGCATCGCGCCCATGCCGGGCACCCCGCCGCCCTTGGCCATGCGCTGCATCATCTTGGCGGCCTCGAAGAACCGGGTGACGAGCTGGTTGACGTCGCTGACCTGCGTGCCCGAGCCGCGGGCGATGCGGGCGCGGCGCGAGCCGTCGATGATCTTGGGGTTGTCGCGCTCGGAGGGCGTCATCGACCGGATGATCGCCTTGATCTTGTCGATGTCCTTCTCGTCGAAGTTCGCGAGCTGGTCCTTGAACTGGCCCATGCCCGGCAGCATCCCGAGCATCTTGGACATCGACCCCATCTTCGACAGGGCCTCCATCTGCTGGAGGAAGTCGGCCAGCGTGAAGGAGCCGCCGGCGACCTTCTCGGCGGCCTGCGCCGCCTGGTCGGCGTCGAAGACCTTCTCGGCCTGCTCGATGAGCGTCATGACGTCGCCCATGTCGAGGATGCGCGAGGCCATGCGGTCGGGGTGGAAGACGTCGAACTCGTCGAGCTTCTCGCCCGTGGAGGCGAACATGATGGGGCGACCGGTGACCGAGCGCACCGACAGGGCGGCACCACCGCGGGCGTCGCCGTCGAGCTTCGACAGGACGACGCCGGTGAAGTCGACGCCCTCGAGGAACGCCTCGGCGGTGCCGACGGCGTCCTGGCCGATCATCGCGTCGATGACGAACAGCACCTCGTCGGGCTGCGTGGCCTCGCGGATGTCGGCGGCCTGCTTCATCAGCTCGGCGTCGATCGCCAGGCGGCCGGCGGTGTCGATGACGACCACGTCGTGCAGCGAGCGCTTCGCCTCGGCGACGGCGTCGCGCGCGACCCGCACCGGGTCGCCGATGCTCTGGGTGCCCGAGGCGGTCTGGGCTCCCCCGACGTTGCCGGCCTCGGGGGCGAAGACGGTGACGCCCGCCTGCTCGCCGACGACCTTCAGCTGCGTGACGGCGTTGGGACGCTGGAGGTCGGCCGCGACGAGCATCGGCGAGTGGCCCTGCGCCTTGAGCCAGCGACCGAGCTTGCCCGCCAGCGTGGTCTTGCCGGCGCCCTGGAGGCCCGCGAGCATGATCACGGTCGGCGGGTTCTTGGCGAAGCGGATCCGGCGCGTCTCCCCGCCGAGGATGCGCACGAGCTCGTCGTTGACGATCTTGATGACCTGCTGCGCCGGGTTGAGCGCCTGGCTCACCTCGGCGCCGCGGGCGCGCTCCTTGACGTTCGCGATGAACTCGCGCACGACGGGCACCGCGACGTCGGCGTCGAGCAGCGCGACGCGGATCTCGCGGGCGACAGCGTCGATGTCGGCATCGGACAGCTTGCCCTTGCCGCGGAGTCCCTTGAATGCCGACTGGAGCCGGTCCTGCAGCGAATCGAACATAGGTCCCCAGAGTAGCCGAGCGCCCGTCAGGCGAGGGCGTCACTCACCGCCTGGCGCAACGCGCGGGCCGCGTCGTCGCCCAGGGCGGCGTTGTCGTCGTCGGTCACGTAGAACACGTCGCGGGCCTCGTCGCCGTACGTCGACAGGTGCACCGAGCGGATGTGGAGTCCCAGCGTCGCGATCGTGTGGCACACCGTCCACATCAGCCCGCGGCGGTCGAGGGTGCGGACCTGGAGCAGCGTCGCCGTCTGCTCGAGCGCGTCGAGGACGTTCACGCGCGGCTCGTACTCGTCGCGCTCGAGTCGGTAGGCCAGGCGCTGGGCGAGGTCGACGCGGCCCTCGAGCACCGGACGGATGCGCTCGGCCAGGGTGGTGGCGTCGACCGTGGACCTCGTGACTTCCCACAGCGTGGCCGCCACGTCGTCCACCGTGACCGAGCGGCACGACCGGATGTTCAGGCCCGCCACCGTGAGCGCTCCGGCGAGGTCGGCCAGCATGCCCCGGCGGTCGGGAACGGCGATCGTGAGCAGCGAGCCGTCGTGGTGGGGCTGCACGGCGAGGGTGAACTCCCCCACCACCTCGCGGTCGAGGTCGGGCATCGGCACGTGGGCCGGCCAGCCGGCGTAGTCGGATGCCGGCGCCGCGGTGCCGCGGAGGTGGTCGCGGACCTTGCGCACGAGGCCCTCGACGAGGCTGCGCCGCCAGTCGCTCCAGGCCGCGGCGCTCGTGGCCCGCGCGTCGCACGCGGTGAGGGCGGACAACAGGTCGAGCGCCGCCTCGTCGGGGATGAACTCCGCGACGTTCGAGGCCGTGAGGGGATCCTCGATGTCGCGCCGGGTGGCGATGGTGGGCAGCAGCAGGTGGCGCCGCACGAGCCAGCCGATCGTCACGGCATCGGTCTCGTCGAAGCCCCAGCGGCGCGCGATCGCGACGGCCATCGGCTCCCCGACCTCGCTGTGGTCGCCCGGCGCGCCCTTGCCGATGTCGTGCAGGAGGCCCGCCACCGCCAGCAGGTCGGGGCGGTCCACCTCGCGGTTGAGCTCGTCCGCGTTCACGGCGGCCTCGAGGCTGTGCCGGTCGACGGTGAACCGGTGGATCGGCGAGGACGAGCCCCGCAGGCGGATGCCGGCCCACTCGGGGAGGAACGGGTCGATCAGCCCGGCGAAGTCCAGCTGCAGCCACACCGGCACGAGGCGGCGTCCCGACGAGACGAGGTCGATCAACCAGCGGTGCGTGGACGCGGGCATCGGCTCGTCCGGCCACCGGATCTCGCGTGCCATCCGGTCGAGCGACGCCTGGTTGATCGGGAGGTTCCGACGCGCCGCCACAGCGGCGGCACGGAACAGCAGCTCGGGGTCCGCCGCGGGGGCCGCGTCGGTCGTGAGCACGACCTCGGCGTCGAGGACGCCGACGCCCGGGACGACCTTCTCGATGATGGGGCCGCGGCTGCCGACCGACCGGTGCGGGCTGCGCGCGATGTCGTCCAGACGTCGCCAGGCGCGGGCCGTGAGGTGGTCGAGCCGGCGGCCCACGTCGCGCGCGTGCACGTCGAGGTCGGCCGGGCTCAGCCCCAGCCGCGCGGCGATGTCGGGCACCAGCTCGGGGACCAGCTTGTCGGTGCGCCGGCCACCCACCTCGTGGAGCAGGTCGCGCACGTCGAGCAGCTCGGCGGTCAGCTGGGCCACCTCGCGCGCCGGCACGTCGACCAGCCACGTGGCCGCGATGGCCCGCAGCAGCACGGCGTCACGCAGCCCTCCCCCGGAGTTCTTGAGGTCGGGGACCGCCTCGTAGGCCAGCTGTCCCGAGCGCTCGAGCCGCGCGTCCCGGTCCTGGCGCACGGCCTGGAGACGCGAGCGGGCCTCCCGGCGCCACCCGGCCATCACGGTGGAGCGCATGCCCACGACGGCGCCCGCGTCGCCGGCCACGTAGCGTGCGTCGACGACGCCGATCGCGACGCGGTGGTCCGTCGCGGCCAACTCCTCCATCTCGGTCAGCGACCGGACGGAGTGGTCGAGCGGGACCTTCGCCTCCCACAGCCGGCTCCACAGCGCCGCCGCCCGCGCGTCGACCTCGGCGGGATCGAGGTGGTCGGCGTGGACCAGGACCACGTCGACGTCGCTGTGCGGGGAGAGCTGCGCCCTCCCGTAGCCGCCGATGGCCGCCAGGGCCAGGCCGGTCTCGATGTCCCCGGCCACCGCCGCGAAGGCCTCGCGCAGCAGCCGGTCCATTGCGTCCGCCCGGCCCCGGCGGGCCTGGTCGAGCGTCTCGTTCAGAGCGCCGCTTCGTCCGTCTCGCCCGTGCGGACCCGGACCACCGACTCGACGGGCATGACCCACACCTTGCCGTCGCCGATCTTGCCGGTCTGGGCCGCGGACGTGATCGTGGCGACCACGCCCTCGACGTCGGCGTCGTCGACGACGACCTCGAGGCGGATCTTCGGCACCAGGGAGACGTCGTACTCGGCGCCCCGGTAGACCTCCGTGTGGCCCTTCTGCTGGCCGTAGCCGCTGGCCTCGGTGACGGTCATGCCGGCCACGCCGGAGGCGGCGAGCGCCTCCCGGACCTCTTCCCACTTGTGCGGCTTGATCACCGCGGTCACGAGCTTCATACGATCATTCTCCGTTCTCAGAAGCTGGATCCGGTGGACCCGGCGATGTCGTAGGCAGATTCTCCGTGCTGGGCGAAGTCGATGCCGTTGGTGACCTCGTCCTCGTCGTCGACGCGCCAGCCGATCGTGTACTTGATGGCCAGGGCGATGATCGTGGTGAACACGCCCGTCCACACGATGGCGATGAGCGCCGCCATGAACTGGTTGAATAGCGACTCGAAGCCGCCGCCGTAGAGCAGCCCGTCGATGCCACCGGGCGCGGAGGCGGTCGAGAACAGGCCGATGAGCAGCGTGCCGACGAGGCCGCCGACGAGGTGGACGCCCACCACGTCGAGCGAGTCGTCGAGGCCGTACTTGAATTTGAGGCCGACCGCCCAGGCGCACAGCGCACCGGAGGCCGCGCCGATCGCGATGGCGCCGACGATGCCGACCGCGCCGCAGGCGGGGGTGATCGCCACGAGCCCGGCGACGATGCCCGACGCCGCACCGAGCGAGGTGGCCTTGCCGTGGAGGATCTTCTCGACCGCCAGCCAGGCCAGGATCGCGGCCATCGTGGCGACGGTCGTGTTCATGAAGGTCACGCCGGTCTCGGTCATGAACTGGGCGGTGTCCTTGGCGGCGCCGTCACCCTCGGCGAAGACGATCGAGCCGACGTTGAAGCCGTACCAGCCGAACCACAGCAGCGCGGCGCCCATCATCGTCAACGGCAGGTTGTGGGGGCGCATCTGCTCGCGCGGCCACCCGATCCGCCGGCCGATGATCAGCGCGAGGATGCCGCCCGCGATGCCCGCGTTGATGTGGACCACGGTGCCGCCGGCGTAGTCCTGGGCCGGGAAGTGCTCGGCGATGAAGCCGCCGCCCCACACCATGTGCGCGATCGGGAAGTACGAGAACGTGACCCACAGCGGCAGGAAGACCAGCCAGGCCGAGAACTTCACCCGGTCGGCGATCGCACCGGAGATGAGGGCCGCGGTGATGATCGCGAAGGTCATCTGGAACGCGACGGCGATGTAGTCGCCCCACTCGACGCCCTCGAGCCCGAAGAGCTCGAAGGGGCTGGCGAACAGGCCGCCGACGTCCTTGCTGCCGAAGGACATCGACCAGCCCCAGAGCACGTAGACGAGTCCGACGACGGCCGCGGCCACGTAGGACATCATCATCATGTTCAGCACGGAGCGGGCGCGGGTCATGCCGCCGTAGAACAGGGCGAGCGCGGGCACGGTCATGAAGAGCACCATGGCCGTGGCCATGAGCATCCAGGCGTAGTAACCATCCATGCCCGCCACTGTGGCCGTCCCCGATTTCGCGTCGGGACGCCCCGTGTTACGTCTGTGTTACGCCTCCAGGAGGGCGTCCACGAAGTCGGCGGGATCGAACGGCGCGAGGTCGTCGGGGCCCTCGCCGAGGCCGACGTACTTCACCGGAACGCCCAGCTCGCGCTGGACGGCGATGACGATGCCGCCCTTCGCGGTGCCGTCGAGCTTGGTCAGCACGATGCCCGTGACGTCGACGACCTCGCCGAACACGCGCGCCTGCGTGAGGCCGTTCTGGCCGGTGGTGGCGTCGATGACCAGCAGCACCTCGGTGACCGGGGCCTGCTTCTCGATGACGCGCTTGACCTTGCCGAGCTCGTCCATCAGGCCCGACTTGGTGTGCAGGCGTCCGGCGGTGTCGACCAGGACGACGTCCACGCCGTCGGCGATGCCCTGCTTGACGGTCTCGAAGCCCACGCTGGCCGGGTCGGCGCCCTCGTGGCTGCGCACCGTGGGCACGCCGACGCGGGCGCCCCAGGTCTCCAGCTGGTCGGCCGCGGCGGCACGGAACGTGTCGGCGGCGCCGAGCAGGACCGAGCGGTCCTCGGCGACGAGCACGCGGGCGAGGCGGCCCACGGTGGTGGTCTTGCCGGTGCCGTTGACGCCGACGACGAGCACGACGCCGGGGAGGTGGTCGTCCCCGGTGGTGTGCATGGTGCGGTCGAGCGAGGGCCCCACCAGGCCCAGCAGCTCGTCGCGCAGCACGGCCTTGGCGCGCTCCGGGTCCTTGACGCCCTCGGCGGCGAGCCGGGCGCGCAGGTTCGTGACCAGCTCGGTGGTGGGACCGACGCCCACGTCGGCCGCGAGGAGGGTGTCCTCGATCTCCTCCCACTGGTCCTCGGTGAGGTCGCCGCCGCCCAGCAGCGAGAGCAGGCCGCGGCCCAGGCTCGTCTGCGAGCGCGACAGGCGCGAGCGCAGGCGCGCGAGGCGGCCCTGCGGGGTCTCGGGGCGCTCGATCGTGGGAGCCGCCGGGGCGGCCGGCTCCTCCTCCAGGACCCCGGCCTCGAGCTCCTCGACCTCGTCGAGGTCGACCTCGCGCAGCTCGGGATGCTCGATCTCACGCTCGGTGAGCTCGTCCATCACGTCGGGCGGCGGCAGCTCGCGGCGCGGCTTGGCGATGAGGTACGCGAGGCCGCCACCGAGGATGACGACGGCGACGGCGATCAGGACGACGAGGGTCTCGGTGGTCACGGGTCCACCCTAGACAAGCGGACGACGTCGTCGAACCGGGCCAGCACGGCCGGGCTGTGCGAGATGACGACGAGGCTGCGCCCTCCGGGACCCGCGAGGGCGAGGACGTCGTCCATCAGTGCCGCCGCCGTCGGCGCGTCGAGGTGCTCGGTCGGCTCGTCCAGCACCAGCACGCGGTGGTCGGCGAGCAGCAGCCGCGCCAGGCACAGCCGCTGGCGCTCGCCGCCGGAGAGCCGGCCGCCGTGCTCGCCGACCGGGGTGTCGAGGCCCTGCGGCATGGCATCGACCGACACGAGCAGCCCGGCGGACGCGAGCGCGGCGCGCAGGCGCTCGTCGTCGGCCTCGGGATCGGCGATGCGCAGGTTCTCGCGGATCGAGGTGTCGAACACGGCGTCGTCCTGGCCGAGGTAGCCGATGCGGCGTCGGACGTCGGCGGCCGACAGCTCGGTCGTGGGCACTCCACCGAGCGAGACGGTGCCGTGCCACGTCGGCAGCAGCCGCAGCAGCGCGTAGGCGAGCGTGGACTTGCCCACCCCGCTGGGACCGGTGATCGCCATCGCGGCACCCTCGGGCAGCTTGAACGAGATCGGCGTCGTCACGGGCGCGTCCCAGCCGACGCGGACGTCCTCGACCACGAGGTCGTTGCCGTCCGGCAGCGGGCGCGGCTCGGCAGGGTCCTCGACCGGCGCACCCAGGTCCGCCAGGGCGGCGAGGCGCGCTGCCGCGGCCGTGACCTCGGGCCGCAGCCGCTCGGCCTCGGACCAGCCGTCCCACGGCTCGACCAGGGCGATCGGCGCCAGCAGGACCACGCCGACGAGCACGGGGTCGAGGCCACCCGACAGCGCTGCCAGGACGGCGACCGTGAGCCCGGCGACGGCCAGGACGACGGCCGACCCGATGCCGGCGACGCTCGCGCCGCCGGACTGCGCCGACGCGGCGTCGCCCGTGGCGGTCGAGGCGGTCGCCCGAGCCTCGTCGGCGGCACCGAAGGCCACCAGCTCGCGCGCGGCGACGGCCGCGGCGGCGACCTCGGCCGACAGGCGCCCCTGCGCCTCGGCCCGGCCGCTGCGCCCCCTGCCGGCGCGTGCGACGAGCCACCGCAGCGACAGCGCCGCCACCGCCACGCCGGCGGTGATGACCAGACCCGACGGCGAGTCGATGAGCGCGACGACCACCACGACGACGGCCGTGGCCGCCAGGCCGATCCACCACGGAATCCGCAGCCGCAGTAGCCGGTCCTGCATCCGGGCCACGTCGGCGACGACCCGGCTGACGAGGTCGCCACGGCGCAGGTCGCCCAGGCCGGCGGGCGCCGCGCGGTCGAGGTCGGTGTAGGTGGCGACACGCTGCTCCACCGCGTCGGCGAGGGCGACGTCGTGCGTCAGCAGCCGCTCCACGTAGCGCAGCACCGACCGCGAGATCCCGAAGAAGCGCACCGAGACGATCGCGACCATGAGGTAGAGCACGGGCGGCTGCTCGGCAGCCCGGACGATGAGCCACGCGGAGGCCAGCAGCAGTCCGACGGCCGCCAGCTGGGCGGCGACGCCCATCGCCAGTCCCGTGCCCAGGCGCGCCCGGCGGGAGTAGGTGCGGCTCATGCGGCCACCTCGACGACCCGGTCGGCCGCGGCCACCGTCTCGGGGCGGTGCGTCACGACCAGCACCGTGGCGCCCGACTCGCGCAGGGCGGTCAGCACCGTGGCCTCGTGGTGGGCGTCGAGGCCCGCGGTGGGCTCGTCCAGCAGCACGAGCCAGGCGCCCGATCGCCGGATCCGCAGCAGGGCCCGCGCCACCGCCACGCGGCGTCGCTCCCCCGCCGACAGGTCCGTCGTGCCCTCGCGCACGACGCGGTCCAGGGAGAGGTCCAGTCCCGCGTCGCCGGCGGCCGCAGCGATTTCCTCGGCGCTGGCGCCTCGCTGTCCCAGCGCGACGTTCTCGCCGAGGGTGCCGGCCACGAGGTGCGGCGTCTGCGGCACCCAGGCCACCGACTCCCGCCAGGCGGCGACGTCGAGGTCGGCCAGTGCCGTGTCGCCGACGGTGACCGATCCGGCGTCCAGCCGCTCGAAGCCGAGCAGGACGTCGAGCAGGGTGGACTTCCCGCCACCGGAGCGGCCGACGACCGCGAGGAACTCCCCCGGCTCGACCCGCAGCTCGTCGACCGCCAGCGACAGTGCGCTGCGACCCGGATGCGTCAGCCGCGCGCCGCTCACGGTGATGGTCGACGGGCGGGACGGGGGCGCGACGGTCCCCTCGTGGCGGTCGTGGTCGAGCAGGTCGAGCAGCTCGGCGGTGGCCGTCGCTCCCTCGGTGCTGTCGTGGAACATCATCCCGACCCGCCGCACCGGCAGGTACGCCTCGGGCGCCAGCAGCAGGACGAACATCGCGTCGCGCAGGTCGAGATCGCCCTCGACGACGCGCAGGCCGACACTCACGGCCACGAGGGCCACCGAGATCGTCGAGATCAGCTCGAGCACCAGCGAGGACAGGAAGGCCAGCCGCAGGGCGCGCATCGTCTCGACCCGGTGCCGGTCGCCGACCTCGCGAATCCCGCGCTCCTGGCGCCGTCCGAAGACCTTCAGCACGACGAGGCCGTCGAGCACGTCGGTGAAGTGCCGGGCCAGTCGTTCCATGGCGGCCCAGCGGCGCTCCACCCGGTCGCGCGTCAGCATGCCGACGAGCCACATGAAGAGGCCGATGAGCGGCAGCGTGACCACGATGATCACCGCCGACAGCAGGTCGGTCCACGCGATCACGGCGATCACCGCGGCCGGAACGATCGCCGCGAGCGCCAACTGCGGCAGGAACCGACCGACGTACCCGTCGAACGCGTCCATCCCCGGGCCGAGCAGCGCGACGAGCCGACCACTCTCGGGCCGCGGGCCGACGCGGCGCGGGTCGAGCAGGTCGTCGACGACCTCGGACCGCAGCTCGGCCTTCACTCGGATCGCGGCCCGTTCGCTGACCACGCCGTGCGCCCACGCGATCACGGCCCGCAGCCCGAAGGCGGCGGCGATCGCGAGCGGGAGCAGCAGCACCTCGTCGCCGGTGAAGCGGCGGGCGACGACCTCGGCGACGCACCAGGAGACGCCGATGATGAGCAGCGCCGTGACGACGCCCAGGACCACCGACCACACGAGGTGGGTGCGGACGGTGGCCGAGCGGCGGACGAGCCGCGGATCGAGGGGTCTCACGCCGGGATGTGCTGGACGCCGATGCGCTTGCGGAACACCCAGTAGGACCACGCCTGGTACATGAGCACGATGGGCGTGAACGCCACCGCGACCCAGGTCATGATCTTGAGCGTGTAGGGCGTCGACGACGCGTTCTCGGTGGTCAGGCTGAACGCCGGGTCGAGGGTCGAGGGCATCACGTCGGGGAACAGCGCGACGAACAGCATCGCCACGACGCCGGCGATCGCCACGGCCGTGCCGACGAAGGCCCAGCCGTCACGGTCGCGCATGCTGGCGGCGAGGCCACCGAGGAACGCGAGGGCGGCCACGCCGCCGATCACCCAGACGGCGAGGTCGCCGTCGCGGGCCGCGGTCCAGCCGATGAACGCCACCGCGAGCACCGCGACGACGGCACCGAGCCGCTGTGCGAACGCGTGCGCCCGCACGCGGATGTCGCCGACGGTCTTGAGCGCCACGAAGAACGCCCCGTGCACGAGGAAGACCGACGTCGTCAGCAGGCCGCCGAGCAGCGCGTACGGGTTGAGCAGGTTGAAGAACCCGCCGACGTACTCGTGCGACTCGTTGATCGGGACGCCGCGGACGATGTTCGCGAACGCCACGCCCCACAGCAGGGCCGGGACGAACGAGCCGATGATGATCGCCCAGTCCCATCGGTCGCGCCACTCCTGCTGGTCGCGCAGGCCGCGGTACTCGAACGCGACGCCGCGGACGATCAAGGCGATGAGGATGAGGAACAGCGGCAGGTAGAAGCCGCTGAACAAGGTGGCGTACCACTCGGGGAAGGCGGCGAACATCGCGCCGCCACCGACGATGAGCCACACCTCGTTGCCGTCCCACACCGGACCGATGGTGTTGACGAGGACGCGCCGCTCCTTCTCGTCCTTGGCCAGCAGGCCGACGAGCATGCCCACGCCGAAGTCGAAGCCCTCGAGCACGAAGTACCCGACGAACAGGAAGGCGATCAGGACGAACCAGACGGTGGTGAGTTCCATGGCGGTCTCCTCAGTACGCGAACGCCAGCGGGGCGTCGGAGTCGTCGTCGGGGGCGGAGGGCGGGTTGGCGTCGGGCAGGCCCTTGTCGATGAACCGCAGCAGCAGCTTGACCTCCACCACGGCCAGCGCGCCGTACAGCAGCGCGAAGCCGAGCATCGAGGTCCACACCTGTGCGGCCGAGACCGACGGCGAGACACCCGCCTCGGTGGGCATCAGGCCGAAGACCACCCACGGCTGGCGCCCCATCTCGGTGAAGATCCAGCCGAAGGAGTTCGCGAACAGCGGCATGAGGGGAAGGACCATCGCGGTCCACAGCAGCCAGCGGGTCGTGCGCGCACCGGGCGCCGGCACGCGACCCCGGCGCAGGGCCCACAGGATCCAGGCGCTCGCGGCCATCGCCACGAAGCCGAGGCCCATCATGAGGCGGAAGCTCCAGTAGGTGACGGGGATGTTCGGCGAGAAGGCGGTGATCCCGGAGTCGGCGTACGTCTTGGCGTACTCCTCGTTGAGCGAGTTGATGCCGCGCACCTCACCGTCGAGGCCGCCCGTGGCCAGCTGGGACAGCAGGCAAGGGACCTCGACGCTGAACAGCGGCTTCGAGCCGTCGAGGGTGCCGACCGTGAACAGGGAGAACGGGGCGCACTCGTCGGCGTCCTCGTAGAGCGCCTCCGCGGCCGCCATCTTCATCGGCTGGACCTCGGTCATGACCTTGCCCTGGATGTCGCCGGTGATGACGACACCGAGGCCCGCGATGAGCAGCGTCACGGCACCGAGCTTGGCCGCGCTGCGGAACGCCTCGGCGTCCCGGTCGGGGCGGCGGATGAGGTGCCAGACCGCGACCGCGGCCACGAACCCGCCGCCGACCATGAAGGCCGCGAACAGGGTGTGCGGCAGCGTGATGAGGGCGACCTTGTTGGTCAGCACCGCCATGAAGTCGTTCAGCTCGGCCCGGCCGCGCTCCTCGTTCATGGTGAAGCCCACGGGATTCTGCATGAAGGAGTTGGCCGCGAGGATGAAGTAGGCCGACAGCGCCGTCCCGATCGCGGCGATCCAGATCGTCATCAGGTGCAGGCCGGGCTTGAGCCGGTCCCAGCCGAAGATCCACAGGCCCAGGAACGTCGACTCCAGGAAGAAGGCCAGCAGGCCCTCGATCGCGAGTGGGGCGCCGAAGATGTCGCCGACGAAGCGGCTGTAGCTGCTCCAGTTCATGCCGAACTGGAACTCCTGCACGATGCCGGTGACGACGCCCATGGCGAAGTTGATGAGGAAGAGCTTGCCGAACATCCGGGTCAGGCGGAGCCACTTCTCGTTCCCGGTGCGCCACCACGCCGTCTGCATGATCGCCACCAGGAACGCCATGCTGATCGTCATCGGCACGAACAGGAAGTGGTAGACGGTCGTGATGCCGAACTGCCACCGGGCGAGCTCGAGTGCTGAGTCCACACTGGTCCTTCCGACGGTGGATCACGCCGTTGTGATCCACCCGCGAGCGTAGGTCGCGGCAGGGTCAGGAAGGTGCGGTCGAGCACTCGACGTGGCGGACATCACCCGCCTCGTCCGTCTCAGACCGCGAGGGGCTCCAGCACCGTGCGGATGATGTCAGGAATCGGGGTGACCTTGCGGTCCTCCCCCGTCACGTACACGTGCACGAAGCGGCCGATCGCGGCCGGCTCGGGGTCGTCGCCCTGGTACAGGCTGATCTCGTAGACGACGCTGGAGGTGCCCAGCTTCGTGACCGTCAGGCCCGCCACGACGTCGAGCGGGAACTTGAGCTCGCGCAGGAAGCGGCAGGAGGACTCCGCGACGATGCCGTAGGCCGGCAGCCGGCGGATGTCGGTGCCGGTCTCGCGGATGAGGTAGCCGTTCACGGCCGTGTCGAAGTAGGAGTAGTACTTCACGTTGTTGACGTGGCCGTAGACGTCCTCGTCCTCCCACCGGGTGGTGATCGTGAACATCGCTCCGGGACGGCTCATGCCGACTCCTCCTCGCGCAGGCGCTGGCTGATCACGGCCGAGACGCCGTCGCCGCGCATCGTGACGCCGTACAGCGCGTCGCAGACCTCCATCGTGCGCTTCTGGTGCGTGATCACGATGAGCTGGGAGTTGGCGCGCAGCTCCTCGTAGATCTCCAGCAGGCGGCCGAGGTTCGTGTCGTCGAGCGCCGCCTCGACCTCGTCGAGGATGTAGAACGGGCTGGGGCGCGCCTTGAACAGCGCGACCAGGAACGCGACGGCCACCAGTGAGCGCTCGCCACCCGACAGCAGCGACAGCCGCTTGACCTTCTTGCCCGGGGGCCGGGCCTCCACGTCGATGCCGGTCGAGAGCATGTCCGACGGATCGGTGAGGATCAGCCGGCCCTCGCCGCCGGGGAACAGGCGGGAGAACACGTCGTTGAACTCGCGCTCGACGTCGGCCCAGGCCTCGGTGAACACCTGCTCGACCTTGGCGTCCACGTCGGCGACGATCTCGAGCAGGTCCTCGCGGGTCTTGCGCAGGTCGTCCAGCTGCTCGGAGAGGAACTGGTGACGCTCCTCCAGCGCGGAGAACTCCTCCAGGGCGAGCGGGTTGACCTTGCCGAGCATCGCCAGCTCGCGCTCGGCGGTCTTGAGGCGCTTGGCCTGCTCGCTGCGGTCGAACGGGATCGGCTCACCCTCGCCATCGATCGGCAGCACCATCTGGTCGGGGCCGTACTCGGCCACCAGCGTGTCGGCCTCGACGCCGAGCTCCTCCAAAGCGCGCTCCTGCAGGGACTCCAGACGCAGCCGCAGCTGCGCGCGCGCCATCTCGTCCTTGTGCACCGAGTCGGTCAGGCCCTCGAGGTCGGACGACAGGCCACGGACGGTGGAGCGGGCCTCCTTCAGCCGCTGCTCGCGCTCGGACCGCGCGTGCTCGATCTCCACCCGGGTGCGGGTGGCGTCGGCGTACGACTGCTCGAGATGCTGCAGCGCGGTCTCGGCGGCCTGGAGGACGGCGGTGGCCGTCTCGGCCTCACGGCGGCGGCGCTCAGCGCGAATCCGGGCGCGCTCGCGGGCCTCACGCTCGGCCTCCGCGGCCTCGAGCAGCGACGCGACCTGGGCACCGAGGGCCTTGGCGCGCTCCTCGGCCGTGCGCAGCGCGAGCCGGCCGTCGGTCTCGGCCCGGCGGGCGGCCGAGGCAGCCTCGGCGAGCCGCTCCAGCTCGGCGGTGTCGGGTTCGACGTCCGGCGCGTCCTCCGCGGCCGTGAGCCGCTCCTCCAGCTCGGACAGACCGGCGACGTCGCGGTCGCGGGCCTCCTCGGCGGCGGCGATCGCGGTCTGGAGGCGCTCCGCCTCGGCGGCCGCGGACCTGCTGGTGGTGCCCAGCTGGGCCAGCTTCTCCGCGACGGCGGACATCGACGCGTCCGACTCGTGCAGGCGGGCCAGCGCGGCGTCGACCCGGTCGTTCGCGGCCTCGGCAGCGGTGGTCGCGCGCTCGGTCTCGAAGCGCAGGGCCTCCAGCTCGTGCCCGGTGCGCTCGATGGTCTCGGCGGCCTCGTCGATCGCCGCGGTGACCTCGATCAGGCTGGGCGAGCTGGTTGAGCCGCCCTCGGCGAAATGAGCTCCGATGCGGTCGCCGTCGGCGGTGACGGCCGTGACGTCGGGCAGGTCGGCGACGAGCCGCTTCGCCGCCGCGAGCGTCTCGACGACCGCGACCTTGTGCAGCAGGCGGCGCAGCGAGCCGCGCAGCTCGGCGGGCGCCTCGACGAGCGACTCGGCGTAGACGGCGCCACCGGGCAGTGCGGGCCAGTCGTCGGTGGACACCTGGCCCGAGCCGAGCAGCAGCCCCGCGCGGCCGAGGTCCTCCTCGCGCAGCAGGTGAAGCGCGTCGATCGCGCTGTCGACCCGGTCGACGGCCACGGCGTCGGCGGCGGAGCCGAGGGCGGCGCCGACGGCGGCCTCGTGGCCCCCGCGGACGGTGATCAGGGCGGCGACGGAGCCGAGTACGCCGTTGAGCCGGTCGGAGGCCGCGAGCAGCGCGCCCGAGCCGTCCTTGCGGTTCAGGCCCAGCTCGAGGGCCTCCTTGCGCGCCGTGGCCGTGGCCAGGCGGCGCTCCAGCTCGTCGCGCTTCGACGTGAGCTCGGTGACGGCGGCCTCGGCGGTGGCCAGGGCCGCCTCGGCGCCCTCCAGCTCCTCGTCGAGGCCGGACTCCCCGGCGCTCAGTCCGGCGATCGTGCTCTCGAGCGCGCTGAACTCGTGCTGCGACTCCTCGGCGCGCTGCCGGGCCTCGGCGCGGGCGGCCGTCAGGCGGCCGATCTCCTCGCCCGCGGCGGCGGCGCGGCTCTTGAGCCCGTTGACCTGGCCGTGCAGTCGGGCCAGTCCCTCGCGGCGGTCGGCGGCGGCGCGCAGCAGTCCGGCGATCCGGCGCTCCTCGGTGGAATAGGCCTCCTCGGCCTCGCCCCGTACGGCGATGGCTGCCTGGAGAGCCTCCGCGGCCGTGGCGACGTCGGCCTCGAGCTCGATGAGTCGCTCCTGGGCCCGCCGGGCGTCGGCCTCCAGCTCCTCGGGGTCGCGTCCGTCGACACGGTCGGACGAGGCGTCGGCGGCGAGCCGGATCCGGTCGCGGGCGACGTTGGCCGTGCCGTGGAACCGCTCGCGCAGGCTGCCGAGGGCGTAGACCGTCTCCTGGGCACGGGCGAGCAGCGGCGCGTCGGTGGCGAGGGCCTGCTCGAGCTCGACCTCGATGCGCCGGGCCTCGGCGAGGGCCTTCTCGACCTCCTCGCGACGGGCGCGCAGCGCGTGCTCGTCGGCCAGCTCGGTCTCGATCGTGGTGCGCGCGGCGACGATGTCGTCGGCGAGCAGTCGGGCGCGCGCGTCGCGGACGGTGGCCTGGATCCCGGCGGCCCGGCGGGCGACCTCGGCCTGGCGGCCCAGCGGCTTGAGCTGGCGGCGCAGCTCGGTGAGCACGTCGTTCAGCCGGGTCAGGTTGTCCTGCGTGGCGTCGAGCTTGCGGAGCGCCTTCTCCTTGCGCTTGCGGTGCTTCAGGACGCCCGCGGCCTCCTCCACGAAGCCGCGACGCTCCTCGGGGGTGGCGCGCAGCACCGAGTCGAGCTGGCCCTGACCGACGATGACGTGCATCTCGCGGCCGATGCCGGAGTCGCTCAGCAGCTCCTGGACGTCGAGCAGGCGGCACGTGTTGCCGTTGATCGCGTACTCGGAGCCGCCGCTGCGGAACATCGTGCGGCTGATCGTGACCTCGGCGTACTCGATCGGCAGGGCGCCGTCGGAGTTGTCGATCGTCAGCACGACCTCGGCGCGGCCGAGGGGCGCGCGGCCGGCGGTGCCGGCGAAGATCACGTCCTCCATCTTGCCGCCACGCAGCGTCTTCGCGCCCTGCTCGCCCATCACCCACGACAAGGCGTCGACGACATTGGACTTGCCGGAGCCGTTGGGGCCGACGACAGCCGTGATGCCGGGTTCGAGGGCCAGCGTCGTGGACGACGCGAAGGACTTGAATCCCCGCAGCGTGAGGGTCTTCAGATACACGACGTCAGCCTAGTGCCTGCGATGTCGGCCATCGCAGGGGAAACGCCGCAGGATCAGCGTGCAGCGGATTCGAGCAGCTCGGCGAGGTCGCCGTCGTGGGCGGTCTCGGCGAGGCGCGCGAGGAGGCCGTCGTTCTCGGCCTTCAGTCGCAGCACCTCGTTCTCGAGGTCGCCGATCCGGCGGCGCAGGACCGCGACCTCGTGAGCGTGCTCAGGGGACGGGCCACCGACGTAGCCGTACAGCGCTTTGGCCATGTTCATCCTTGTTCAGGAGAGGTGGAGGGTAGGCAGCCGCGAAGGCTGCGTCTACCAGTGTCCCACCGGGTCGGGCGCCCGGTCAACCGGGGCTTCGGCCCGCGATCCACGTGTGCGTGACCCGCAGCTCGGCGGCGTCCAGCACGACGAGATCGGCGGGGGTCCCGGGCGCGAGCGTGCCCAGCTCGGGCGCGCCCAGGGCGACGGCGGGCACGGTGCTGGCCGCCCGGATCGCCGTGGCGACGTCGACCCCGGCGGCCCGGACCACGTGGGCGATGCACGCGTCGAGGCGCACCGCGGCGCCGGCGATCGTGCCGTCCTCCCGGCGCGCGGGCTGGTCCTCCTCGATGACGACCGCGGCACCACCGAGCTCGTACCGGCCCGGCGGCATCCCGAACGTCGACAGGTCGTCGGTGACGAGCATGATGCGGCCCGCGGCGCTGGCGAACGCGACCCGCAGGGCGATCGGGTCGACGTGGTGCAGGTCCGCGATCAGGCCGGGGGTCAGACGGGAGTCGGTCAGCGCGACGCCGACCACGCCACCGTCGCGGTGCCCGAGACCGCGCTGGGCGTTGTAGAGGTGGGTCACGAGGGTCGCGCCGGCGTCGACCGCGCGGGTGACGGTGGCGTCGTCGGCGTCGCTGTGGCCGATGCTGACCCGGACCCCGGCACGCACGAGCCGCTCGATCGCCTCGATGGCGCCGGCCCGCTCGGGGGCCAGCGTCACGTAGCCCAGGTCTTCTCCCCCGGCCTCGATCAGCGCGTCCACGCGCTCGGGCGTGGGGTCGACCAGGAACGCCTCGTCGTGGGCGCCCTTGCAGGCGGCCGAGATGAACGGTCCCTCGACGTGCGCGCCGAGCAGGCGCGTCGCACCGGGGCGGCCGGCGAGCCGCGCCCGCTGGCCCCGGAAGTCGCGCAACTGCTCGACGAGGGACTCGACGGGGGCGGTGATGAAGGTCGGCGCGATCGCCGTGACACCCGTCGTGGCGAGGCCGTCGACGATCCGGTCCCACTCGTCGGGAGTGGCGGCTGCGAAGTCCGCCCCGTAGGCGCCGTTGATCTGGGCGTCGACGAGCCCCGGCGCCAGGATGCCGTCGTGGTGCTCGTCGGCCGCCCGCGGCGGCGCGCCCGTGCCGGAGGCCACGATCATGCCGTCGGCGACCTCGACCCAGCCCGGCTCGAGGTCGACCCGGACGTCGACGACCGCCTCGGCGCTGATCAGGTGTCCCACGAGAGGGGACCGTACACGCTGCGCGGGGCAGCCCTAGGGTGGATCGCATGCGTCAGGACCTGTTCACCAGCCCGGAGGGCGAGTGGACCGCCGTCTCCCCGCAGCTAGCCACAGCCCGCGGACTCATCGGCTCGGCCTTCGGGATCGTGCTCCTGCTCATCTCGGTGGGCCTGTGGATCCCGTTCGACGGCGCGCTCGGCGGATGGGACTGGCTCGTGTGGCTGCCCGCCGGCGGCGGTCTGGCGCTCATCGCGTGGATCTGGTGGTGGGCGCCGCGCAACCGCCGCAGCTGGGGCTACGCCGAGGCCGAGGACGACTTCGTCGTGCGCGGCGGCATCATGTTCCGCCGCCTCGTGGTCGTGCCCTACGGCCGGATGCAGTTCGTCGACGTGCAGTCGGGCCCGGTGGCCCGCGCGTTCGGGTTCGCCACCGTCACGCTGCACACCGCCTCCACCGCCACGGCGGCCGAGATCCCCGGCGTCCCCCTCGACGAGGCCACGCGCCTGCGCAACCGGCTGACCGACCTCGGTGAGGGTCATGGCGCCGGCGTCTGAGGCCCACCGCACCCACCCCCTGACCGCGCTCCTGCAGGGCCTGATCTGGGGAGCCGGCGTCGCGGTGGCGTTCGCCTGGCAGGCCCTCGACTTCAGCGACCCCGAGTGGTGGACCCTCGCGTCCCTGCCGGCGGGCTTCGTCCTCGGCGCGGTGGCGGGCTGGGTGAGCTGGCTCTTCACCCGCTACGTGATCGACGACCAGGAGGTCCGGGTCGAGAAGGGCGTGCTGTTCAAGTCCTCGCGCCGGATCCCGTTCGAGCGGTTGCAGTCCGTGGACATCAACGAGCCGCTCATCGCCCGCGTGGTCGGACTCTCCGAGCTGACGATCGAGATGGCCGGCGGCTCCGACTCCCGCACGCGACTGCGCTTCCTGACGCTGGCCGAGTCGCGGCGCCTGCGCCGCCTCCTGCTCGAGCGCGCCCACGGGACGCCGCAGGACCCCGAGGGCGAGGGCGAGCTCGCGGTGCAGGAGCAGCGCCAGGTGCTGCACGTCGTGCCGCCGGACCGCATCATCATCGGCACGCTGCTCTCGCTGGACTTCGTCGCCACGGTGCTCGCCGCGCTGGGATCGATCGGCTTCGCCCTCTTCACCGAGACCGGCTGGGCCCTGCTGGCCATCCTCATCCCGGCCCTGTGGGGCATCGGCCAGATGATCACCAACCGGATCTTCGCCCAGTGGGACTTCACCCTGTCCCGCGGTCCTCGCGGCCTGCGCATCGAGCGCGGCCTGCTGAGCCGCAGCTCGCAGACGATCCCCTACGACCGCGTGCAGGGCATCGCCGTCGTGGAGCCGATCGTCTGGCGCCGCTACCGCTGGTCGCGCCTCGACGTGGACGTCGCCGGCTACGGCGCCGTCTCGGACGACAGCGGGGGCGTCTCCTCCACGACCCTGCTCCCGATCGCCGACCTCGACCTCGCCCAGCGGATCGTCGACGAGCTGATCCCCGATCCCGATCGGGGCACCGGCGCCCGCGTGCGTCCCACGAGCCGCTCGCGGCTCTTCGCGCCGGTCGGCTGGAGGTACCGCTGGCTGGAGTCCACCGCGCACACGGTGACCACGGCGACGGGCTGGATCACGCGCAGCCGCTCGATCGTGCCGCACCACAAGGTCCAGTCGGTGGAGTTCTCGCAGGGGCCGCTGCAGCGCCGCCTGGGCGTCGCCTCGGTGCACGTGCACACGCCCGACGGGCCGGTCTCGGCCCAGGCAGCGCACCTCGACGCGGAGGTCGCCCGCCGGGTGTCGTTCGACGAGGTCGAGCTGGCGCGCGAGGCGCGCCGGGTCAGCCGCCGCTGATCGCGTCCTCGGCCGCCGCGTCCATGGCGCCCGACATCTCACGCGAGTCGAGCCAGCCCTCGGGCAGCACGACCTTGCGCGGGGAGCCCTGGCGGCCGCGCGGCACGCCCAGCTCGCTCACCGGGAACGGGACATCGGGGTCGAGGTCGCTGAGCAGCTCGTCCAGCGCCCGGTAGGAGCTGACGTGCCCGAGCCGGTCCCGCACGCTGGAGCCGGCGGGGAAGCCCTTGAGGTACCACGCGACGTGCTTCCGGAACTCCACGCAGCCGCGTTCCTCGCCCAGCCACTCCCCCAGCAGCTCGGCGTGGCGGCGCATGACGGCCATGACCTCGCCGAGGTTCGGCAGGGTGGCGACGGTGCGGCCGTCGAAGGCGGCCGCGAGGTCGCGGAAGAGCCACGGCCGCCCGAGGCAGCCGCGGCCGACGACGACGCCGTCGCAGCCGGTCTGCTCGACCATCGCGAGCGCGTCGGAGGCCTCCCAGATGTCGCCGTTGCCGAGCACCGGGATGTCGACCGCGGCCTTGAGCTCGCCGATCGAGTCCCAGTCGGCGCGCCCGCTGTAGTGCTGCGCGGCGGTGCGGCCGTGCAGCGCGATCGCGGCACAGCCGGTGTCCTGGGCGATGCGGCCGGCGTCGAGGTAGGTCAGGTGGTCCTCGTCGATGCCCCTGCGCGTCTTCATCGTGACCGGCACGCCGTACGGCTCCGCGGCGCTCACGGCCGCGGTGAGGATCTGGCCCAGCAGCGTGGCCTTCCACGGCAGCGCCGAGCCGCCGCCCTTGCGGGTCACCTTGGGCACGGGGCAACCGAAGTTGAGGTCGACGTGGTCGACTCCGTGGTCGGCGCACAGGATCTCCACGGCGCGGCTCACGGTGTCGGGATCGATGCCGTACAGCTGCACCGAGCGGACCTGCTCGCCCTCGGCGAACGTCAGCATCGACATGCTCGTGGCGTCGCCCTCGACGAGGCCGCGGGTGGTGATCATCTCGCACACGTAGAGCCCGGCGCCCTGCTCGGCGCACAGGCGCCGGAACGCCACGTTCGTGACGCCGGCCATCGGGGCGAGGACGACCGGCACGTCGACGTGGACGCGCCCGAGGTCGAGGCCCCGCGTCAGGGTCGCCATCGGACCGCCGTGGTGACGCCGCCGGGCTGGAAGTCGACCGACTCGACCGCCGTGCCCCGCGGGACGAAGTAGAGCAGGCAGCCCTTGGCCGTCTGACCGGCCGCGAAGGAGGCACCGACCTTGGGCGCGCGGCACGCGGTGAGCCCGGCCGGCGTGGCCGTCGGCGGCACGAGGACGTCGCCCGCGAGGTGCAGCCACCACGGCACGCCCTCGGGGAACTCCGCCGCGGCCGGACCGCGGTTCCCCATCACGACGCGCACGTAGTACGGCTGCATGCCCTCGGGCACCGTGAACAGCGACAGGTCGCGGCGCGGCGCCTTGTCGATCCGGGCGACGCCGAGCGTCATCGCAGTGCCGGCCTCGTCGTCGGCCGACGGGTAGGCCACGGCCAGCGACTCGCCGACGTTCCTCTCGGTGCCCGGATCGGACAGGCTCAGGCCCGCCGGCACCTCGAAGCCCGGCTCGGGCGCTGACGACTCCTGGGCGTCACCGCTCGAGCACGCGGCCAGCGCGAGCAGCAGGAGCGCTGCGGCGAGGGCGCGCACGCTCAGCAACCGATGAGGCGCGACGCGAGGTACCCGCTGACCTGGCTCAGGCCGATGCGCTCCTGCGACATCGAGTCGCGCTCCCGGATCGTGACCGCGTCGTCCTCGAGGGTGTCGAAGTCGACCGTGATGCAGAACGGCGTGCCGATCTCGTCCTGACGGCGGTAGCGCTTGCCGATCGCCTGGGCGTCGTCGAAGTCGACGTTCCAGTTCTGGCGCAGCTCGGCGGCGAGGTCGCGCGCCTTGGGCGAGAGGGCCTCGTTGCGCGACAGCGGCAGGACCGCGGCCTTGACCGGCGAGAGTCGCGGGTCCAGGCGCAGCACGGTGCGCTTGTCCACGCCGCCCTTGGCGTTGGGCGCCTCGTCCTCGGTGTAGGCGTCCACGAGGAACGCCATCAGCGAGCGGTTCACGCCGGCTGCCGGCTCGATGACGTACGGGGTCCAGCGCTCGTTGTTGGCCTGGTCGAAGTACGACAGGTCACGGCCCGAGTGCTCGGCGTGCGTCGACAGGTCGAAGTCGGTGCGGTTCGCGACGCCCTCGAGCTCACCGAACTCCGAGCCCGCGAAGCCGAAGCGGTACTCGATGTCGACGGTGCGCTTGGAGTAGTGCGAGAGCTTCTCGGCCGGGTGCTCGAACAGGCGCAGGTTGTCGGGGTTCACACCGAGGTCGGTGTACCACTTGAGGCGCGTGTCGATCCAGTACTGGTGCCACTCCTCGTCCTCGCCGGGCTTGACGAAGAACTCCATCTCCATCTGCTCGAACTCGCGGGTGCGGAAGATGAAGTTGCCCGGCGTGATCTCGTTGCGGAAGCTCTTGCCGATCTGGCCGATGCCGAACGGGGGCTTCTGGCGCGAGGACGTCATGACCTGGGCGAAGTTCACGAAGATGCCCTGGGCGGTCTCGGGGCGCAGGTAGTGCAGGCCCTCCTCGGACTCGACCGGTCCGAGGAACGTCTTGAGCAGGCCGTTGAACATGCGCGGCTCGGTCCACTGGCCCCGGGTGCCGCAGTTCGCACAGACCAGCGTGGACATCTCGACCGCGTCGGGGTCGTCGAGGCCGTGCTTCTCGGCGTACGCCTCCTGGAGGTGGTCCTGGCGGTAGCGCTTGTGGCACTGCAGGCACTCGACCAGCGGGTCGACGAAGGCGGCGAGGTGGCCCGAGGCCTGCCACACGGGCGTGGGCAGGATCACCGAGGAGTCGAGGCCGACGACGTCGTCGCGGCCCTGCACCATCGAGCGCCACCACTGGCGCTTGACGTTCTCCTTGAGCTCGACGCCGAGCGGCCCGTAGTCCCAGGCGGAGCGGGTGCCGCCGTAGATCTCGCCGCACTGGTAGACGAAGCCGCGGCGCTTGCAGAGGCTGATGACGGTGTCGATGACTGAGGCCATGGAGGAAATCCTGTCCGGCTGGATGTCGGCGGGCCGTTGCGCGTCGTCGTGACAACGCGCGCCCGAGGTCAGCGATCCACGATACCCCCGGCCTCAGGGCGGTCCGTGATCAGTTCCCCCGAATGCCTTGACGGGCTTTAGTTAGTTTGGTTTATTAACTCCGTGACCTCGACCACAGTGACCCGCCGTGCGGTGGGCAAGGTGCGCCCGGCCGACACTCGTCGGCACCACCGCACCCTGCTGCTGCAGCACCTCATGGACCACGGCCCGACGACCCGCGCAGACCTCGCCCGCGAGACTGGCCTGACCCGCGTGACGGTGTCGGACCTGGTCGCCGAGATGCTCCAGGAGTCGCTGGTCGACGACATCGGCGCCCGCCCCGGCACCCACCTGGGCAAGCCCGCGACGCTCGTGGCCATCTCGAAGGACGCGCCGGTCATCGTCGCGGTCGACCTGTCCGACGACTCGGGCTTCGACGGCGCCGTCGTCGACCTGCACGGTCAGGTCCTCCTGCGCGAGCAGGCCCCGTTCACCCGGGGCGCCGACGCCGTGGACGACCTGTCCACGCTCGTCGCCCGCCTCGTCGAGAGAGCCCCCCGCCGCGTGCTCGGCATCGGCGTCGGCACGCCCGGCATCATCGACGACGCGGGCGTCGTCCTGCAGGCGCCGAACCTGGCCTGGGACGACGTCCCCCTCGCCGCCACCCTGGCCGAGCGCCACGAGCTGCCGGTGTGTGTCGGCAACGACGCCAACATCGCGGCGGTCGCCGAGGGCGCCTTCGGCGACGGCGACGACGCCGGCCTGCTGATGGTCACGATCGGCCAGGGCGTCGGCGGTGGCATCCTCGTCGACGGCCACCCGGTGGCCGGTCCCCTGCGCTCGGCCGGCGAGATCGGCCACATCGTCGTCGATCCCGACGGCGCCGCCTGCGCCTGCGGGAACCGCGGCTGCCTCGAGACCCTGCTCAGCGCGCCGGCCCTGCGGGCCGCCGGATCCGACGAGGCCCGCCGCCACGTCGGCGACCTCCTCGGATCGGTCCTGACGCCGATCGTGACCACCCTCGGCATCGCCGACGTCGTCCTGCACGGACCGACCGAACTGCTCGACGGCCCCGTGCTGGAGGCAGCACGCGCCGCCGTCGCCCGCCAGAGTCTCCCCTTCGTCGCCCAGCGCATCAGGATCCGCCTGGTCGCCCACGACGAGCTCGTCCTGACCGGGGCGGCGGCGCTGGTGCGCCATCGCGAGCTGGGAGTCGTGTGAGGTGCGCCGCGCCGAACACTCCACCACCACACATCATGCAGGAGAGGCACATCATGAAGCTCCGTAAGTTCGTGGCGAGCGCGGCCGTGGCCGGGATCGCCCTGAGCGTCCTGGCCGCGTGCGGGGGCGACGACGACTCGTCGTCCGACGCCGGGTCCGACACCATCACCCTGTGGCTCGCGGGCAAGGAGGACACCCCGACCGAGGCCAGCGACTGGCTGACCAAGGAGTTCGCCGCCCAGAACGACGGCAAGACCCTCAAGATCGAGCGCATCGACTGGGGCGAGCTGCTGACCCGCCTGAACACCTCGCTGCCGAGCGACGAGTCGCCCGACGTCGTGGAGATCGGCAACACCCAGGCCGCCTCGTTCACCAGCATCGGCGCCTTCTCCGACCTGACCGACAAGGCCGACGAGCTGGGCGCGATGGGCCCCGAGTCGTTCGTCGAGGCCGGCACGTGGGAGGACAAGCTCTACGCGGTGCCGTACTACTGGGGCTCGCGCTACGTCTTCTACAGCAAGAAGGCCCTGAAGGACGCCGGCCTGGAGCCCCCGAAGACCCTCGAGGACTTCAGCGCCGCGGCGACGCAGCTGAAGGCCGACGGCGGCGACAAGTACAGCGGCTTCTGGCTGCCCGGTCAGGACTGGCGCAACGGCATCAGCTGGATCTTCGCGCACGGTGGCGACATCGCCGTCCAGGAGGGCGACGCGTGGGTGGGCAAGCTGTCGAGCCCCGAGTCGATCCAGGGTCTCGAGCAGTGGCAGCAGCTGGCCGAGAAGGCCACCACCGCCCCGAAGGACGGCAAGGACGAGGAGGCGTGGACCCCGTTCAACAACGGCGAGGCCGCGATGTTCATGGCGCCGAGCTGGGCCCGCTGGTCGGTCGCCGAGGACAAGGCCGAGGATCTCGGCGGCTTCGCGCTGCCGGGTGTCGACGGCGAGGCCGCGCCGGTCTTCGCCGGCGGCTCGAACCTCGCCGTGTCGGCCAAGTCGAAGAACCAGGACCTGGCCTTCGAGGTGCTCAAGCTGATCTACAGCGACGACTACCAGCAGCTGCTCGCCAAGAACGGCCTCGGCCCGGCCAACGACGAGTTCACGTCGCTCATGGGCGACGACGAGTTCGCCACGGCGGCCATCACCGCAGCCGGCAACTCCAAGCTCACCCCGACCTCGCCGAACTGGGCCGCGGTCGAGACGTCGAGCGTCATGGAGGAGTTCTTCGGTGCCATCGCGAACGGCGAGGACGTCGCCACCGTCGCGAAGGCCACCGACGCCAAGCTCGAGGCCGAGCTCAACAAGTGACCCGCTCGCGGTGAGGAACCCGGTGGGGCCCGGTCGTGAGGCCGGGCCCCGCCGCCTGCCGGGAGCACACTGCCCAGGGAAGGAGGAACGATGAGCACGCAGACGGCCGCCCGCAGGTTCGGGCCCTACGCCCTGCTGACGCCGGCGGTGGTGATCCTCGGGATCGCCATGGGGTATCCCCTGGTGCGCCAGGTCGTGATGTCGTTCCAGGAGTACGGCCGGGCCCAGCAGTTCGGCCAGGCGGCACCCTTCGTCGGCCTGGAGAACTACACGCAGCTGTTCACCGATCCCCAGATGTGGGCGGTCGTCGGCCGGTCGCTCGCGTTCTGCGCCGTCAACGTGATCGTGACGATGGCCATCGGGATCTCGCTGGCGGTGCTGCTGAAGCACGTGTCGCGCGGGCCCCGGCTGACGCTGCAGATCGCGATGCTGCTCGCGTGGGCCATGCCGGTGATCGCCGCGATGACCTCGTGGCAGTGGCTCTTCGACACCCGCTACGGCGTCATCAACTGGACGCTGGTCCGCCTGGGGTTCGAGTCCTTCGACGGCCACAACTGGCTGACGAACCCCTGGTCCTTCTACTTCGTGGCCACCGTGATCGTCGTGTGGATGAGCGTGCCGTTCGTCATGTTCACGATCTATGCGGCGCTGACCCAGGTGTCCGAGGACGCCCTCGAGGCCGGCGAGCTCGACGGCGCGAACGCCTGGCAGCGGTTCCGGCACATCGTCTACCCGACGATCCGCCCCGTCCTGACGATCACGCTGCTGCTGCAGGTCGTGTGGGACCTGCGGGTGTTCGCCCAGATCTACTACCTGCAGGGCGTCGGAGGCACTCCGAGCAAGACGCACCTGCTCGGCACGTACATCTACACGCTCGGCATCGGCCAGAGCGACTACGGCATGGCGTCCGCGCTGGCGATGTTCGTGCTCGTGCTGACCCTCGTCCTCACCGCGGGCTACGTCCGCGCGCTGCTGAAGGAGTCGCGATGACGCGCACGACGACCCGCCGCCTGTGGGGTGCCCTGGCCGTCGTGGTCGCGGTCCTGTGGATGTTCCCGGTCTACTGGATCCTCAACAGCGCGTTCCAGCCCGCCGACCGGCTGCGCTCCCCCGAGCCGGCCTGGTTCCCCCGCGACCTCACGGGCTCGGGCTTCGCGCGGGTCTTCGACGACGCCTTCGTCGACTCGTTCAAGCTCAGCATCACCGTGACGATGATCGCCGTGATCTGCGCCGGCCTGTGCGCCTTCCTGGGGGCCGTGGCGATCTCGCGCTTCCGCTTCCGCGGGCGCGCCCAGTTCGTCCTCGTCGTCCTGGCGATCCAGATGATCCCACCGGAGGCCCTCTTCATCAGCCAGTACAAGATGCTGGGCGACGCCGGCCTCTACAACACGATCGGCGGCCTGGGTCTGCTCTACATCGCGATGATCCTGCCCTTCACCATCTGGATGCTGCGCGGCTTCGCCGACGGCGTGCCGATCGACCTGGAGGAGGCCG
Source organism: Aeromicrobium sp. UBA7512 (assembly GCF_002476985.1). NCBI lineage: Bacteria > Bacillati > Actinomycetota > Actinomycetes > Propionibacteriales > Nocardioidaceae > Aeromicrobium > Aeromicrobium sp. UBA7512. The sequence goes on along the minus strand of NZ_DLNK01000003.1, from coordinate 390,191 downwards.
CGATGGTGGACGGCTGCAGCCGCACCCGCGCCTTCTTCACGATCACGTTCCCCCTGCTGGCACCCGGCCTGGTGGCCGCCAGCGTCTACGGGTTCCTCCAGGCGTGGAACGAGTTCACCCTCGCGGTCGTCGTCATGGACCCGTCGAACCGCACGCTGCCGCTGTGGCTGCGCGGCCTGTCCGACGTGTCCAACGAGGCGATCGACTGGCCCGGCGTCATGGCCGGCGCGACGATGGTGGCCGTTCCGGTGATCGTGTTCTTCATGATCGTCCAGGGCCGGATGACCTCCGGCCTCGTCTCGGGGGCGGTGAAGGGATGACCGACGACTCGGTGCGCGCCGACGCGCACGGCGTGATGCTGGCCGCGTTCCACGGCCCGCGGGTTCCCTCGTGGTTGGCTGAGGCGTTCGCCGACGGTCTGGCCGGGATCTGCCTCTACGGCGACAACCTGCCCGCGGACGGCGACGTCCGCCCCGTCGCCCGAGCCGTCGCGGCGCTGGACCCCACCCGGATCCTCGCCCTCGACGAGGAGGGTGGCGACGTGACCCGCCTCCACATGGCGACGGGCAGCCCTCACCCGGGCAACGCCGCGCTCGGCGTCGTCGACGACGTTGCGCTGACCCGCACGATCGCGGCCGGCATCGGTGCCGAGCTGCGTGAGGCCGGGGTGTGGCTGGACCTGGCGCCGTGCGCCGACGCCAACAGCAACGCCGCCAATCCCGTCATCGGCACCCGCAGCTTCGGCGCCGACCCGGCGCTCGTGGCCCGCCACGTCGCCGCCTTCGTCGAGGGACTCGCCTCGGCGGGCGTCGCCGCGAGCGTGAAGCACTTCCCCGGGCACGGCGACACGAGCGCCGACTCGCACCTGGAGCTCCCCCGCGTCGACGCCTCCGCCGCAGTCCTGCGCGAGCGCGAGCTGGTGCCGTTCCGGGCCGCGATCGAGGCTCGGGCGGCGTCGATCATGACGTCCCACGTGGTCCTCGCCGCCTTCGATCCCGACCGTCCGGCCACGTTGAGCCGGGCCGTCCTGACCGGCCTGCTGCGTGACGAGCTCGGCTACGACGGCGTGATCGTCAGCGATGCGCTCGACATGGCCGGCGCCAGCGGCACCCTCGGCCTGGGCGGCGCGGCCGTCGCGTCGCTCGCCGCCGGTGCCGACCTGCTGTGCCTCGGCCCGGAGTCCTCGGCCGGGCCCGGTGCGCTCACCGAGGCCGTGGAGGCGGTCGTCGCGGCAGTCGGGACCGGCACCCTGGAGCGCAGCCGGCTCAGGGAGGCAGCGGCGCGGGTCGAGCGGCTGCGCGCCGACTGGTCGGGTCGCCCCTCGGCCGAGCCGGGAACGATCGAGACCGCCCGGATCGCCTCCGAGAAGGTCGCCGCGGAGGTGGTGGCCCGGCTCGGCGTCACCCCGCTGACGGGACGCGCCACCGTCGTTCGCATCGACACCGGCACCAACCCCGCCGTGGGCTGGACCGACTGGGGCCGCCTCGACGTGGACGCCGACGTCGTCGACCTGACCGCTCGCGATCTGGAGGGCGTCGGGCCGTTCGGGGGCGAGGTCCTCGTGGTCGCACGCCGGGCCGCCGCCCATCCCGAGGTCCGCGCCTGGATCACCGACCAGCTGGACGCCAATCCGCAGGCGCGGCTCGTCGAGCTGGCATGGCCCGATCCGAGGTTGGCGGACCGCTCCGACGTCCTGTGCACGATGGGCTCGTCGGCCGCCCTGCTGACCGCGCTCTCGCGCGCGCTGAGGGGTGACGCCTCGTGACCACCCCGATCCTCGTGGGCCTCGACATCGGCGGTACCTCCGTCAAGGCGATGGCCGTGTCGCCCACCGACCCCACCGGCCTCGCGCTGGCCGAGCTGCGCCGCCGTACCGAGCTCGGCGCCGATGGCATCCGCGACGGCATCACCGCGGCCGTCCACGACCTCGCCGCCGCCGTCGGCCCCGACGCCGACGTCGTCGGCATCGGTGTGGGCATCCCCGGGTTCGTCTCGAAGGGCACCGCGTCCCACGCGGTCAACCTCGGCCTCGGGGCCGAGCCCCTCGACCTGCTGCCGACGCTGAGGGCGCTCACGCCCGGGCCGGTGGGCGTGGAGAACGACGTCAAGACCGCCGCGCTCGGCGCCCGCGGCTGGCTCGCGCAGCACGATCCGGGCGTCGACGACTACGCCCTGCTGAACATCGGCACGGGCCTGGCCGCGGGGATGGTGCTCGGCGGTCGGCTGCGCGCCGGGGCGACCGGTTCGGCCGGCGAGATCGGCCACCTCGTCTTCGACCGCAGCGGCCCGGTGTGCCCGTGCGGGCAGACCGGCTGCCTCGAGCTGTACGCCTCCGGCAGCGGCCTGCGGCGTGGCTGGTCGGGCACCGCACGCCAGCTGTTCGCCGCGGCCGAGGCCGGGGACGAGGCGGCGGCCCGGACCGCGGACGACCTCACGGCCGGGATCGCGCACGCGATCACGCTGCTGGCCTACGGCCCCGACGTCGCGCTGATCCTCGTGACCGGTGGTGTCGTCTCCCGCAACCCCGCCCTGCGTGCCGCGGTGAGCGCCCGCCTGCACCACGACGACCGCGCCCTGGTGGGCCGCGCCGTCCCGGTCGCCGACCGCGTGCGCTGGCTGCCCGATCACATTGCGGTCGGCACGCGCGGTGCCGCGCTGCTGGTCACCGAAGGAGTGATGGGCTGATGGAGGTCGTTGTCACCACGAGCCCGGGCGAGGTCGCCGCGGATGCGATCGCCGGGCACGTGCACCCGGGTGCGGTCCTCGGCCTGGCCACCGGCTCCTCCCCGCTGCCGGTGTACACGTCGCTGCTGCGCCGGCGCGACACCGGCGAGCTCTCGTTCGACGGCGTGCGCGCCTTCACGCTCGACGAGTACCTGGGCCTGCCCCGCTCGCACCCGCAGAGCTACCACTCGGTGATCAGGCGCGACTTCACCGACCGCGCCGGCATCGAGGTCGACGGCCCCGACGGCGAGGCGACGGACGTCCCTGCCGAGGCGGCCCGCTACGAGGCGGCCATCGCCGCCGCGGGCGGCATCGACGTGCAGCTGCTCGGGATCGGCACGGACGGCCACATCGGCTTCAACGAGCCCGGCTCCTCCCTGGCCTCCCGCACCCGGACCAAGACCCTGACCCCGCGCACCCGCGAGGACAACGCCCGCTTCTTCGGCTCGATCGACGAGGTGCCGATCCACGTGCTGACGCAGGGCCTGGGGACGATCCTCGAGGCGCGTCACGTCGTGCTGGTCGCCACCGGTCCGGCCAAGGCGGCCGCGGTGGCCGCCGCGGTCGAGGGGCCGGTGAGCGCGTTCTGCCCCGCCTCGGTGCTCCAGCTGCACCCGCACGTGACGTGCGTCGTGGATCCGGACGCCGCCGCGGACCTGACGTTGATCGACTACTACCGCTTCACCGTGGCCCACAAGCCGGACGGGCAGCCGTGGTGACCGTGACCCCAGCGCCCATGAACCCAGTTGAAGGAGCAGCATCGTGGCATCGGTGACTTTCGAGAAGGCGACCCGGATCTTCGACGGGCAGGAGCGTCCGGCCGTGGACGCGATCGATCTCGCCATCGAGGACGGCGAGTTCCTCGTGCTGGTCGGTCCGTCGGGCTGCGGCAAGTCCACGACGCTGCGGATGCTGGCGGGCCTGGAGGACGTGGACTCCGGTCGCCTCCTCATCGGGGACCGCGACGTGACCCACCTGGCCTCCAAGGACCGGGACATCGCGATGGTGTTCCAGAACTACGCCCTCTACCCGCACATGACGGTGGCCGAGAACATGGGCTTCGCGCTCAAGATCGCGCGCGTCCCGAAGGCCGAGATCCGCACCCGGGTGGAGGAGGCCGCGGCCATCCTCGACCTGACGCCCTACCTCGATCGCAAGCCGAAGGCCCTGTCCGGCGGCCAGCGCCAGCGCGTCGCGATGGGCCGGGCGATCGTCCGGTCGCCCCAGGTCTTCCTCATGGACGAGCCGCTGTCGAACCTCGACGCCAAGCTGCGCGTGCAGACCCGAACCCAGATCGCGGCGCTCCAGCGCCGGCTCGGGACCACCACCGTCTACGTGACCCACGACCAGGTCGAGGCGATGACCATGGGCGATCGTGTCGCGGTCATGGACGCCGGGGTCCTCCAGCAGGTGGCCACCCCTCGGGAGATCTACGACCGTCCCGCGAACGTCTTCGTCGCCGGGTTCCTCGGCTCCCCCGCGATGAACCTGCTGGACCTGCCCGTCGTCGACGGGGGCGCGAGGCTCGGCGACGCCGTGGTCCCGATCGAGCGATCCGTGCTCGACCTGGTCGGTGCCACCGTCACGGTCGGCGTGCGGCCGGAGAACCTCGGCATCTCCGAGCAGGGGCTGCCGATCACCGTCTCCGTCGTCGAGGAGACTGGCGCCGACGCCTACCTGTACGGGCACACCGAGAACCTCACGGAGAACCTCGTCGCCCGCACCGACTGGCGCCGTCCGCCCGAGAAGGGCAGCCACATCCGCCTCGCGCCCCTGGATCTCGCGGACGTCCACGTCTTCGACCCGGCCACCGGCCACCGCCTCTGATTTGACAATCGTTCTCAACCCTCTTGAGAATGGTTGTCATGAAGCTGCTTGCCGGTGCCGCGTGCACCGCCCTCCTCGCCGCAACCCTCGTCGCCTGCGCGGGAGGCGGTGACGACGACGGACGCACCGAGGTCGTCACGTCGTTCTATCCCGCGCAGTTCCTCGCCGAGCGGATCGGCGGCGACGACGTCTCGGTCACCACGCTCACGTCCCCCGGCGCGGAGGCCCACGACCTCGAGCTCACGGCCAAGCAGGTCATGAAGGTCAACGAGGCCGACGTCGTGGTGTACCTGTCGAACTTCCAGGAGGCCGTGGACCACGCGATCGAGGATGCGGACCGCGACGGTGGGTCCACCGTGGACCTGGCCGAGGGCGTGGCGCCGATCGAGGGCGAGGAGGAAGGTCACGAGGAGGAGGGCCACGACCACGAGGGTCATGATCACGACCACGGCGGTGTCGACCCGCACGTGTGGCTCAACCCCGCCAACATGGTGACCGCTGCCGCGGGCGTGCGGGACGCCCTCGTCGAGGCGGATCCCGCCGGGGCGTCCACCTACGAGGCGAACGCCGAGGAGCTGATCGCCGAGCTCGAGCAGCTCGACGCCGACTTCACGAGCGGCCTGGCCTCCTGCGAGCAGACGGAGTTCGTCACGTCGCACGCCGCCTTCGGGCACCTCGCCGCGGCCTACGGCCTGACCCAGATCGCGATCAGCGGCATCGACCCGCAGTCCGAGCCGACCACGGCGGCGCTGGCCGAGATCACCGAGGAGGTCAAGGACCACGGCATCACCACCGTCTTCACCGAACGCCTCGCGTCCTCCGCCCTGGCCGAGACGGTCGCCCGCGAGACCGGGGCCGACACGGCCGTCCTCGATCCGATCGAGGGCCTGTCGGACGAGACGAGCGACGAGGACTACGTTTCCCTCATGCGACAGAACCTCGACGCGCTGACGAAGGCGAACGGCTGCTCGTGACGTCCCCCTCCGTCCCTCCCGTCATCGACGCCACCGGCGTCACGGTCGACCTCGGCGGCACCCAGGTGCTGCGCGGGGTCGACCTGCGGGTGATGCCGGGCGAGTTCGTGACGATCCTGGGCGCCAACGGGTCGGGCAAGTCCACGCTCGTGCGCGCCCTGGTCGGACTGCTGCCGCACCGTGGCTCGATCGAGCTCTTCGGCACCCCGCTCGGTCGCTTCACCGACCACCAGCGCATCGGGTACATGTCGCAGCGCCCCGAGGTCTTCTCCGGCGTCCCCGCCACGGTGAGCGAGGTCGTGGTGAGTGGTTCCCTCTCGCGCCGCCCGCGCTTCGGCTGGCCGTCGCGCGCCGATCGCGCCGCGGCCGCTGAGCTGATCGAGCGCGTCGGGCTGGCGCACCTCGCGAAGCGGCCGATCACGCACCTGTCCGGCGGCCAGCAGCAGCGCGCCCACATCGCGCGGGCGCTGGTGGCCGATCCCGACCTCGTCGTCATGGACGAGCCGATGGCGGGCATCGACGCGCACAGCGCCGAGGTCTTCGCCGGCCTGCTGGGCGAGCTCGACGAGCGCGGCACCGCGATCGTCATGGTGGCGCACGAGCTGGGCCCGATGGCTCCGCTGGTGGACCGCGCGGTCCACCTCGACCGCGGGCTGGTGGAGTACGAGGGACCCGCGGTCGGACCCGGGACCCACGACCACGCGCACGACCACGCGCACAGCAGCGAGCCGTCCGTGACACGGCCCGTGCCCGCCGAGGGCCCTCTTCCGGGAGGCACGTCATGAGCGTCCTGTCGTACGCGTTCATGCAGTACGCCCTCGTCGCCGCGGTCATCACGGGCCTGTCGGCACCGGCCGTCGGCACGTTCGTCGTGCAGCGCCGGCTGGCCCTGCTCGGCGACGGGCTCGGCCACGTCGCGCTCACCGGTGTCGCGCTCGGCCTGCTGACGGGCGTCGCGCCCCTGGCCACCGCGGTGGTCGTCGCAGTGGGCGGCGCCATCCTGCTCGAGGTCCTGCGCAGCATCGGACGCACGAGCGGCGACCTCGCCCTGGCGATGCTGTTCTACGGCGGCCTCGCCGGCGGTGTCCTGCTGACGAACCTCGCGGGCGAGTCCGCAGCCGTGCTGAACCAGTACCTGTTCGGCTCGATCATCACGATGAGCCGGGCCGATCTCGCGGTCGTGACGGTGCTGGGCCTCGTCGTGATCGCGACCACTGTCGCCCTGCGGCCGCAGCTGTTCGCCCTGTGCCAGGACGAGTCGCAGGCGCGCGTCATGGGCATCCCCGTGCGGCTGTACGGGATGCTCATCGCGGTGCTCGCGGCGGTGACGATCACGGTCGCGATGCGCACGGTCGGCCTGCTGCTGGTCTCGGCACTCATGGTGGTGCCGGTGGCCGCGGCCCAGCAGCTGACGCGCAGCTTCCGCTCCACCCACTTGGCGGCCATGGGGATCGGCCTGTTCTCGGCCGTCTCCGGGCTGCTCGTGAGCGTCCAGATCGACACCCAGCCGGGGCCCACGATCGTGGTGATCGCCCTCGGCGTGTTCATCGTGGCGGCGCTGGCCCACGGCCTGACGCACGTCCGTTCCCGACAGGAGGCACCTCATGGTCGAGGCACCGCGTAACACCCGCCAGCGGCGCGCCGTCGCCGACCTCATGGAGGACCTCGACGGCTTCCGCTCGGCCCAGCAGATCCACGCCCTGTTGGAGGATCGCGGCGACAACGTCGGCCTGTCCACCGTCTACCGCACCCTGCAGGCACTCGCCGAGGCCGACGAGGTCGACGCCCTGCGCTCCGACGACGGCGAGACGCTCTACCGCCGCTGCAGCCGCGGGCACCACCACCACCTCGTGTGCCGCGCGTGCGGGCGCACGGTGGAGGTGGAGGGCCCGACGGTCGAGAAGTGGGCCGACCGCGTGGCTGAGGAGAACGGCTTCGCCGACATCTCACACACGCTGGAGATCTTCGGCACCTGCGGATCATGCAGGTCCTGAGCCGCACCGACTGGCTTCCCCTGGCGGAGGCCCACCGCGAGCGGGCTCGCAGGTACACCGCGCCCCACCTGGCGCGGCGGGCGAACGGCGAGAAGCACCCCGTCGCGGACTTCCTCTTCGAGTACTACAACCTCTCCCCCGGCGCCCTCGAGCGGTGGCACCCCGGGCTCGGGGTCGGGCTGGCCGACGCGCCGGAGTACGCGGCGCTCGGCGCCTACGTCGAGGGTGACGGAGTGGTCTCGGTGGACACCTCCCGACTCGAGAAGCGGCTCCCGGGGCTGCGCTGGACGCGTGACCTGCTCACCCGCACTGCCTCGCGCCCGGCGCGGACCGGATGCTTCGGGCTGCACGAGTGGGCCATGGTCTACCGAGACGCCGACGACCGGCGCCATCCCGCTCCCCTGCGCCTGGGCGGCGCCGGCACCGACGAGGTCGTCGAGTCGCACAGGCTGACGTGCACCCACGTCGACGCGTTCCGCTTCTTCACCGACGAGGCGCGGCCGCTCAACATCGAGGAGCTGGGCCGCGAGCACCAGCTCGAGTGGGAGCAGCCGGGCTGCCTCCACGCGACGATGGACCTGTACCGCATCGCCTTCCGGCTGCTGCCGTTCGTCGAGGCGACGATCGTCCTGGACGCCTTCGAGCTGGCACTGGCCGTGCGCGAGGTCGACATGATGGCCTCGCCGTACGACCTCAGCGACCTCGGCTACGAGCCCATCCGCATCGAGACGCCCGAGGGCAAGGCCGAGTACGTGCGCCGTCAGCGCGACTTCACCGACGCCGCCGCTCCCCTGCGGGCGCGCCTCCTCGCCTCGGTCGAGGACCTGCTCAGCACGCCGGTGGTCGAGTAGCACGTGAGCGCAGCGAGCGGCGTATCGAGACCACGCTGCGCCGGATATCGTCGACCCGTGACGACCCCCACCATCACCGCCCGGAGCGGCCCGGACCTCAGCGGCCGCGAGGTCTACGAGATCTGGCGCATCCGCGACGTGGTGTTCGCCGTGGAGCAGCAGTGCGACGAGCCCGACGTCGACGGCGTCGACCTGGCCGACGACTGCGTCCACCTCTGGATCGCCGACGACAACGGCATCGTGCAGTCGTACCTGCGCACCTACGTCGCCGGCGGCGTCCGGAAGGTCGGGCGCGTGGCCACGCTCAAGGAGGCCCGCGGAACGGGACTGTCGGGAGCCCTCATCCGCGAGGTCCTCAGCCGCTGGGGCGACCAGGAGATCCGCATCGGCGCCCAGGCCTACCTCGAGGACTGGTACGGCTCCTTCGGCTTCGTGACCTCCGGGCCCCACTACACGGAGGCCGGCATCGACCACATCCCGATGACCCGCCAGCCCTCCGCGCAGCCGAGCACCTGAACCCTCGGGTGCCTAGGCTGGGCGACCGGAGGTACTCCCATGAGCGGTGACGAAACCTACGGCAGCGTCCGCTACATCGTGCAGGACGTGCAGGCGTCCATCGACTTCTACGTGAACCGGCTCGGGTTCACGCTGCGCGCCCATCCGGCACCACCGTTCGCCGACGTGACCCGGGGCTCGCTGCGGGTCCTGCTGTCCGGCCCGGGCAGCTCGGGCGCCCGCGCCACCCCAGCCGACCTCGACGTCCCGGGCCGCAACCGCATCCACGTGATCGTGGACGACCTGGCCCTCGAGGTCGAACGGCTCCGCGCGGGCGGCGTCGAGCCGACCACGGACATCGTCGGCGGTCCCGGCGGGCAGCAGGTCCTCGTCGCGGACCCGGACGGCAACCTCGTCGAGCTGTTCCAACCGCGGTGAGCGCCGCACGAGCTCCCCGCGCCCTCGTCGTCGGCGAGGCGCTGGTGGACGTCACCCGCAAGCCCGACGGCAGCGTCGCCGAGCACCCGGGCGGCTCACCCCTCAACGTCGCGGTGACCATGGCGCGCCAGGGCATCGACACCACGCTGGCCGCGCAGGTGGGGGACGACCACTTCGGCTCCCTCGTCCGGGCCCACCTCGAGCGCAGCGGTGTGACGCTCGACGGCACCGGGTCGTCGGCGCCCACGGCCTCGGCCACCGCGACGCTCGACGCCGCAGGCGCGGCCACCTACGAGTTCGACCTGCACTGGGACCCCGAGTCGCTGCCCGACCCGGCGGACTTCGACCTCGTCCACGTCGGATCGATCGGTGCGTGGATGGCGCCGGGGGCTGACGCCGTCGCCGACCTGGTGCGACGCGCGCACGCCGGTGGCCAGGCCGTGGGCTTCGACCCGAACGTGCGGCCCGCGCTCGCGCCGTCCGTGCCGGTGCTCCGGCAGCGGGTCTTCGACCTCGCCCGGCTCAGCCGCTTCGTGAAGCTGAGCGACGAGGACGCGGAGGTGCTCGCGGACGGTCACGGCGATCCGCTGTCGGTGCTCCGGGAGCTTGCCACGCACGGTCCCGTGCTGGCTGCCCTCACCCGAGGCGGCGCGTCGGCGGTGCTCCGCTCCGGTGCGCAGGAGGTCGAGGTGCAGGTCCCCGAGGTCGAGGTCGCCGACACCATCGGCGCGGGCGACACCTGGATGGGCACCCTGCTGACCGAGCTGCTGCTGCGCGGGTGGACCGACCGGACCTCGTTCACCACCGACGAGCTGCGCGAGCTCGGGCAGGCCGCCGTCACCGCCGCGGCCATCACGGTCTCGCGCCCCGGCGCCGACCCGCCCTGGCGCGGCGAGCGCCTCCCGCCCTCCGGATGATGTGCCACTTCGGCCCATATCTGGGCTCCATCGCCACAAGATGCGACCCGGCGCGAGTCGCGCGGCATGGACACCGTTGACATCAGGTAACCACTGCGTTACCAATGAACCGTGGATCCGTTCACCGCTCTCGCCGACCCGGTGCGCCGGGCGCTGCTGCTCCGGCTCAGCCAGGGGCCGGCGCGCGTGGTGGACCTCGCGGCCGAGCACCCGATCAGTCGGCCGGCGGTGAGCAAGCACCTCAAGGTGCTGGTCGAGGCCGGTCTGGTCTCCGCGGAGGACCACGGGCGGGAGCGCCACTACGCCTTCGTCGACGAGGGTCTTGCCCCCGTGCGAGACCTCCTGCAGGAGCTCACCCCGCAGCCACGCTTCAGTGAATCCGTGCTCGACGGCCTGGATCTCGAGGTCCGACGCACCGTCAGGGACCACCGGGGCGCCCCGGCGCCCGCTTCCTCCGAGGAGACCGCATGACCCCCGACCCGACCGGACGCCGCGAGACCCGCCACGGCAGCGACGGCATCGTGCTCACCCGCACCTTCCGAGCCCCCGTCGAGGCCGTGTGGGCGGCGATCACCGAGAGCGACCGCCTCGCCCGGTGGATCGGCACGTGGAGCGGCGACCCCGCGTCCGGCTCGGTCGAGTTCCGCATGAACGCCGAGGGCGACGACGTCCAGGACGAGACCTTCACGATCCACCGCTGCGAGCCACCACACCTGCTTGAGGTCTCCTCCCCCGCCGGCGACACGGAGACCTTCGACCTGCTGCTGGAGCTGAGCGAGGACGCAGGCACGACCACTCTGACGTTCAGCCAGTCCATGACCGACCCGGAGCTGGCGGCCAACGTCGGCCCCGGCTGGGAGTACTACCTCGACCGCCTCGTCGCGGCGGAGACCGGCACCGACGTCGCGGCGATCAGCTTCGACGACTACCACCCCGGGCAGTCCGACCACTACCGACGTCTGTTCGCCTGACAGACTCGCGGAGGTGCAGTCCAGACCCGACGGGAGCCGATTCGCGATGCCACACCTCCTCCGCGTGACGACCGTGGTCATGACACTGGCGCTGCTCGCAGGTTGCAGCGGCGGGCAGGACGAGCCCGCGGCCACTCCCAGCAGCGCCAGCGCGACCCCGACGGCCACGACGCCCACGCCGTCGCCCACCGCCACGACGCCCGCTCCCCCGCCCGCCTCGCGGATCCGCGAGGTTCCCCCGGCCCAGTGGGACGCGATCGTCGCAGCCGGCATGGTTCGTCCGGAGTGCCCGATCCAGCGCCGTGAGCAGCTGAGCCGCGTCGACCTGAACTTCATCGACTTCGAGGGCCGCACGCGCCGCGGTCACGTCATCGTCAACGCCGACGTGGCGCGAAGCATCCAGCGGATCTTCGACCGCCTCTTCGCCGAGGAGTTCCCGATCCGCAAGATGAGGGGCGTCGAGGCCTACGGCGGCGACGTCGCGAAGAGTCTGGCGGCGGACAACACCTCCGCCTTCAACTGTCGCCGCGCCGACCAGATCAACGCGCCGTTCAAGGACTCGCCCCACGCGAACGGTCGCGCCGTCGACATCAACCCGCTCGAGAACCCGTGGATGGACCTGCGCTGCGACTGCTGGACGCCCTCGGCCCGCCACGCCGAGCGCACCCCGGGGCCCGGCAAGATCCTCGAGAACGATCTCGTGTGGCGGCTGTTCGACCGCGAGGGCTGGATCTGGCAGAACATCGACGTTCCCGACTACATGCACTTCGACACGGGCTACCCGTCGCGTCCCTTCGGCGGCGCCTGACAGGGCGTGCGTCAGGATTGACCCGTGCTCGGACTCGAGATGGTCGTCCTGCTGGGAATCGCGATCGTGGCGTGCGGCGCGCTCGCCAGCCGCTACCCGATCGCCCCCGCCATCCTGCTGGTCGTCGCGGGCGTGCTCATCGGGTTCGCGCCGGCCCTGCGCGAGGCGCACCTGCCACCCGAGGTCATCCTCCTCGTGTTCCTGCCCGCGCTGCTCTTCTGGGAGAGCCTGACGACGTCGCTGCGGGAGATCCGCAACAACCTGCGCGTCGTGGTCCTCACGAGCACCGTCCTGGTGGTCGCCACGGCCGGCGCCGTCGCGGCGACCGCCCACTACGTGCTCGGCATGTCGTGGGGCCCGGCGTGGGTGCTCGGCGCGGCGCTCGCGCCCACCGACGCCACCGCCGTCGGCGTCCTGGCCCGCCACCTCCCCCGCCGCACGGTCACGACCCTGCGCGCCGAGAGCCTCATCAACGACGGCACCGCCCTGGTCATCTACGGGCTCGCGGTGGGCGTCACCGTCGGCGAGGAGGTCCTCACCGGCTGGCACGTCACCTGGCTCGTCGTGCTCTCGTACGGCGGCGGCCTCATCGCGGGTGCGCTGGTCGGGCTGCTCAGCTGGCAGATCCGCCGCCGGATGAACGACCCGATGCTCGAGGGCATCGCGATCTTCGTGACCCCGTTCGCCGCGTTCCTGGCGGCCGAGGCGATCGAGGCGTCCGGTGTGCTGGCCGTCGTCGCCTGCGGGCTCTTCCTGAGTCAGGTCGCCCCGCGCATCACCGGCGCGGCCACCCGACACCTCGTGGTCCCGTTCTGGTCGCTCTCCACCACGATGCTGAGCAGCGCGCTGTTCGTGCTGATCGGTCTCGAGGCGCAGTCCGCGTTCCGCGCCCTCTCCAGCACGACCATGGCGCGGGCGCTGCTGGACACCCTGCTGGTGGCCGCCGTCGTGATCGGCGTGCGGTGGGTCTGGACCTACACGACGCCCTACCTGATCCGTGCCGTCGACCGGCGCCCGGTCCAGCGGGAGCGTCGCGTGAGCGCTCGTCAGCGCACCGTCACCGCGACGGCCGGGTTCCGGGGAGCGGTCTCCCTCGCGGCGATCCTCGCCGTGCCGCGCACCGTCGACTCGGGGGCGCCCTTCCCCGACCGCGACCTCATCGTGCTCATCGCCTGCGGCGTGATCATGCTGAGCCTGCTCCAGGCACTCCTCCTGCCGGCGATCGTGCGGTTCGCCCGGCTGCCCAGCGACACCTCGGTCGACGAGGAGATCCAGCTCGCCGAGGTCCTCACCCTCGACGCCGCGATCGAGGCGATCGACGACACGGCCACCGAGCTCGGCGTCGGCGAGATCGTGACGACGCGGGTCCGCCACGAGCTCGACAAGCAGCGACGGCTCGTGGAGGCGACCGGGGCCGACGGCGACCCGCTGGTGGAGCACCACGACCAGTACACGAGCCTGTCGCTCGCCCTCCTCGCCCGGCGGCGCGAGGCTCTCGTGCAGCTGCGCGACGAACGACGCATCGACGACATCGTGCTGCGTCAGGTGCAGGCCAGGCTCGACATCGAGGAGATCCGCTTCTCGAGGCCCAGTCTCCCGGAGTGACGGCGGCGTCCGCGGGCTATGGACTCCCCCTCGTCGGTGGGTCATCCTGACGAGATGGACCGGCCGCCGGACGCATCGGAAGCCCTCGCCCGTGCTCACGAGCACGCCCTGAGCTGGCTGGCGACCCTGCCCGACCGCCCCGTCCCGCCGGTCGCCTCGGTTGCCGACGTGATCGCGGCTCTCGGCGCCGACCTCCCCGAGGGCCCGACCGATCCTGTCGAGGTCGTCGACCTGCTGGCCCGGGCGGCGGAGCCGGGACTGACCGCGATGCCCTCGGGCCGGTTCTTCGGGTTCGTGATCGGCGGCACCCACCCGGCGGCGATGGCAGCCGACTGGCTGACGTCCGCGTGGGACCAGAACTCCGGGATGCGCACGGTCACCCCGGCGGCCACCGCGGCCGACGACATCGCCGAGGCGTGGGTCCTCGACCTCCTGGACCTGCCTGCGGACGGCGCGGTCGGCTTCGTCACCGGCGGCACCACGGCGAACTTCACGTGCCTGGCAGCGGGCCGCGACGCCGTGCTCACCCGCGCGGGCTGGGATGTCGGCACCCGCGGACTGGCGGGCTCGCCGGGCGTGCGCGTGCTGGCCGGTGCCGAAGGACACGGCTCGGTGGATCTGGCGCTGCGGTACCTCGGCCTGGGCGCGCCCGAGCTCGTCCCGGTGGATGCCGAGGGACGACTCCTGGCCGAGGCGCTCGGAACGATGCTCGAGGAGGGCGACGACGAGTGCCCGACGATGGTCGTGCTCCAGGCAGGCAACATCCACTCCGGCGCGTTCGACCCGTTCGACGACGCCATCACCGCGGCGCACGAGCACGGCGCGTGGGTGCACATCGACGGAGCGTTCGGACTCTTCGCTGGTGCCAGCCCGTCGTTCAGGCACCTCGTCCACGGCTACGAGGCCGCCGACTCCTGGGCGACCGACGCGCACAAGACCCTGAACGTGCCCTACGACTGCGGACTGGCGATCGTCCGCGACCCGGCCGCGTTGCGTGCGGCGATGTCGATGCACGGCGACTACCTCATCCAGGACGCTGCTGGCGACCCCTTCGAGAAGGTCCCCGAGCTGTCCCGCCGCGGTCGCGCGTTCACCGTGTGGGCCGTGCTGCGGTCGCTCGGACGCCGTGGCGTCGCCGAGCTGGTCGACCGGATGGCCGGGCACGCCCGCGCTTTCGCGGACGGCATCGCCGGCATCGAGTCCGCCGAGGTCCTCAACGACGTGGTGTTCACGCAGGTCTGCGCCGCCTTCGGCGACGACGACCGCACCCGCGACGTCGTCCGCCTGATGCTGGAGGACGGCACCGCCTGGACCACCGGCTCGGTGTGGCACGACCGGGCGGTGCTGCGCATTTCCGTCAGCAACTGGTCGACGACCGACGCCGACGTTGAGCGCACGCTCGACGCCCTCCGCTCCGCCGTGGCCGCGTCCTGAGCAGGATTACCCGCGCTTTGCGACGACGGCGTACAGCGTGACGGCGAAGACGAACGCTCCCTCCGCCGCGCTCTCCTCGAGTGCCTGCCTCCACGCGGCCTCCTCCCCCGCGGCCGCCGCACGACGAGCGGCGAGCTCCAGGACGATGGACACCGGTGGCTGGTCGAGGGCACGCGGGCGCAGCATGAACGTGTCGGTGGTGACGCGGGCGTCGACGAACCCGTGACGCCGGACGAGGTCGAGGAGCTGGGCGCCGGCAGCCGGCGACGGGACCCCCGCCCAGTCCTCGAGCCAGGCCGCGGCCAGGTACGGGTCCCCGGGCCAGGTCGCGATCGTGCGCCAGTCGGTATCGATCAGGCCGACCCGGCCGCCGGGACGCAGGACGCGAGCCATCTCGCCGACCGCCACGGCCGGGTCGGCGAGGTGCTGAAGCACACGCTCGCAACGCACCAGGTCGAGGGCGCCGTCCCCGGACGGGAGCTCCTCGGCCGTCCCCTGCACGAACCGTGCAGGATTGCGCGCTGCCTCGCCGCGCCGCCGGGCCTCGGCCAGCATGGTCTCGCTCGGGTCGACTCCCGTGGCCGAGCCGGTGGGCGCGACGAGGACCGCAAGGCCCCGGACGTCCTCGCCGGTGCCGCAGCCCACGTCCAGGACATGCATCCCCGGGAGCGGCTCCAGGTGGTCGATCAACCAGGCGTGCAACCGCTGGATCGGCGGCAGCTGCGCCTGGAGGTCGAGGGCCATCAGCGCGGCCGCCCGTCCCTCCTCGGAGGACGAGTCCACGTCGCGGAAGGTGGGTGCGTCATCGTTCATCGTCGGTCTCCTTGCGTGCGCTGATCAGCCAGACGGCCGACGCGAACTGAACCCCTCCGGGAGCCGCGTGCGCCGCCAGGCTCTCGCGGAGCCGCTCGACCGCGGCGTCGCGCTCGTCCTCGGGCAGCTCGTCGAGGAGCCACGCGAACAGCCCTCGCAGGAAGCCGAGGGCGTCGGCGACGTCGGCGCCGAACCACTCCTGCCCCTCGACTCCGTCCACCTGCACCTGCGTCCAGCCCGCCGCCTCGAGCACGTCGCGGATCCGCTCGGGCCTGGACAGCGAGAACATGCCGGGAGCGTCGAGGTCGGCGGTCGGTCCGGGAGGCCCGCCGAGCACACCGAGGGTGCCGCGGATCCACTCGTTGCGGTCGGGCGGCTGCCACGTCATCAGCACCATCCGGCCACCGGGTCTGGTGGCGTGACGGAGGTTGGCGAACGCCGCGACCGGGTCCCCGAAGAACATCGCGCCGGTGCGGGAGACGACGACGTCGTGGTGGCCCGGCTCGAACGGGTGCACCTGCGCATCGGCACGGAGGAAGCGCACGTTGTCGAGCCCTTCGTCCTCGGCCCGGGCGCGGGCGACGTCGAGCAGCTGGCTCGACAGGTCCACCCCGAGCGCCTCGCCGTCGACGGACGCGCGAGCGGCGCGGCGTGTGGTGAGCCCGCCCCCGCAGCCGACGTCGAGCACGCGCTCGCCACGACGGACGGCGACGGCTGCCTCGAAGCGCTCCTGGTAGTCCGCCACGGCACGGTCGAACCGGTCGGCGTGCGCCGCCCAGTACTCGCCACCGGGCCCGTCCCAGGACTCCGCCTGCGTCCGGTTCGTCTCGTGGACCGTCGTGTCCCGATTGCCCGCTTCCATCGCGCCCTCCACCTTCGCCCGGGGTCTCCTCCCCAGTGACCTCCCGAAGAGGGGTTCGCGTCAAGGGACAGCGCACGCAGCGACGATGAACCGCTACAGCCGCGGATCGACCGGCTCGGACTCCATCGCGAGCACCGCGAAGACGCACTCGTGGACTCGCCACGTGGGCTCGCCGCTGACGTGGCGCCTGAGCGCCTCGAGTCCCAGGGCGTACTCGCGCAGGGCCATCGAGCGCTTGTGACCGAGGTTGCGGTCGCGGAGGCGCGTGAGGTTCTCCGGCTCGGTGTAGTCGAGGCCGTAGATGATGCGCAGGTACTCGCGGCCCCGCACCTTCACCCCGGGCTGGACGAGGCCCTTGGGTCCGCGGGTGAGGTTGGCGAGCGGCTTCACGACCATGCCCTCGCCGCCCGCGCCGGTGAGGTCGCTCCACCACGCGACACCCGCGCGGACCGAGGCCTCGTCGGCGGGGTCGACGACCAGCCGGCCGGTCGTCGTGAAGAGGTCGCCGTCGGTCTCGGCCAGCCGGTCGGCGATCGCGAGGTGCCACAGGTGGTCGCGGGTCTCGAAGGTCTCCGAGTCGCTCGCCAGCACCTGGAACGGCGCGATCCGGAGCCCGTCGAGGCCGTCGACCTCCCAGACGTACCGGCGGTAGGCGGCGGTGTACGCGTCGGCGTCGTCACGCCGGCGGCTGGTGCGATCGGCGAGGTCGCCGACGTCGAGGCCTCGTGCGGCCGCCGCGCCGAGGACGTCGAGCGTGCCGGCCAGGCCCGCGCGTGCCGCGGCGCCGACCGCCGCGTACTGCTCGCGGATGAGCGCACCCGCCTTCGTCGACCACGGCATGATCTCGGCGTCGAGCACCAGCGATGACGTCCCCAGCTCGTCCCAGAGCTTCGCCGTGGCGACGGCCGAGGCGACCCGGTCGAGGACGGCGCGCTCGGTCGCGGCGTCGAAGAACGCGCGCCCGGTGCGCGTGTGCACCACGCCCCCGCCGTCGCGGTCGACGACCACCACGGCACGCGAGCCCATGTGCTTCTCCTCGCAGATCACCGGGCCGGCGCCGGTCCGCGCGAAGTGCGTGAACGCCTGCTCGGGGTGCTCCAGGTGGTCCTCGAGCACTGAGGTGTCGCTCGGCGACATGGTCGGCGGGAGGTAGACGAGACGCGTCGGATCGACCGCGAACCGACTCATCACCTCGAGCGCGCCGGCGGCGTTCTCCTCGCGCAGCGAGATCCGACCCATGGTCGAGGTCTCGATGATGCGCGGACCGAGCACGTCGTCGAGGCGCAGCGTGTCGGGCTCGCGCTCCGGCGGCGCGAGGGGCCGGACGGGCTCGTAGTAGGTCTCGGCCGCGACGACCTGGACGACCTCGCGCTCGGGGTAGCGCAGTGCGGTGAGCGAGCCGCCGAAGACGCAGCCGGTGTCGAGGCACATCGTGTTGTTGACCCACTCCGGCGTGGGCGTCGGCGTGTGCCCGTAGAGCACCATCGCCTGGCCTCGGTAGTCCTCGGCCCACGGGTAGCGCACCGGGAGGCCGAACTCGTCGGTCTCGCCGCTGGTGTCCCCGTAGAGCGCGAACGCACGGACGCGGCCCGAGGCACGGCCGTGGTAGCTCTCCTTCAGCCCGGCGTGCGCCACCACGAGGCGGCCGCAGTCCAGCACGTAGTGAGCGATGAGGCCGTCGACGAATCGAGCGACGTCGGCGCGGAACTCGTCGCTCTCCGCCTCCAGCTGCGCGAGGGTCGTCTCGAGGCCGTGGCTGACCGTGACCTTGCGGCCGGACAGCGCGTTCGACAGCTTCGCCTCGTGGTTGCCCGCGACGCAGAGGGCGTGGCCGGCCGCCACCATGCCCATGACGAGGCGCAGCACGCCCGGCGAGTCGGGGCCGCGGTCGACGAGGTCGCCGACGAAGATCGCACGGCGCCCGTCCGGGTGGGCGGCGTCGACGGGCCGCCCGGCGTCGTCACGGGTGATCGCGTAGCCGAGGTCGTCGAGCAGCTGCTCGAGCTCGGCACGGCAGCCGTGGACGTCGCCGATGACGTCGAACGGCCCGGTGACGTCACGAAGGTCGTTGTGCAGACGGGTGCGCTCGAACGTCGCCTCCTCGATCTCCTCGACCGACGACAGCACGTGGACGTGCCGGAATCCCTCGCGCCGCAGCGACTTCAGCGACCGCCGCAGTTGGTCGTGCTGCCGCTTGACGACGGACGCGCCAAAGGTGCGGTCGGGCCGCTCGGCGTTCCGCGCGACCGACACCGCCGGCGGCACGTCGAGCACGACAGCCGTCGCCAGCACGTCGTGCTCCTTGGCCACCGCGATCAGGCTCCTGCGGGCGTGCGGCTGCACGTTCGTGGCGTCCACGACGGTCAGCAGGCCGCGCGACAGGCGCTTGCCGACGATGAACTCGAGCAGGTCGAACGCGTCGGTCGTCGCCGACTGGTCGTTCTCGTCGTCGGACACCAGCGCACGGCAGGCGTCCGAGGAGACGACCTCGGTCGGGAGGAAGTGCCGCGCCGCGAACGACGTCTTGCCCGCGCCGCTCGCGCCGATGAGCACGACGAGCGACACCTCGGGCACCTGGAGCACGCTCATGCGGCCACCTCCTCGGCGCGACGGAACACGGCCAGCTGCGAGGGGGTGCCCCGCTCGGGGTCCTCGGCGCCGACGCCGGAGCGCTCGACGGTGTAGCCGTAGCGGGCGGCGACGCCGTCGCTCCACGCCGCGAACTCGCCGCGCGACCACTCGAACCGGTGGTCGACGTGGCGGAACCCTCCCGCGGCCAGCGCCGGGTAGAGGGCGTTGTACTCGCTGTTGGGCGTCGTCACGACGACCGATGCGGGCCGCATGAAGCCGAAGACGTTCGCCACGACCGCCGGCAGCCGGTCCGCGTCGACGTGCTCGACGACCTCCATCAGCACGGCGAGGTCGAAGCCGACCAGTCGCGGGTCCTGGTACTGCAGGGACGACAGCCAGAGGTCGAGTCGATCAGCCTGACGCTCGGTCATGCGGTCCACGTGCAGGCGCTTGGACGCGACGTCGAGGGAGCTCGCCGACACCTCGGTGCCGACCACTCGGTCGACGCCCTGCGTCTCCAGCAGACGGCGCAGCAGGGCTCCCTGGCCACAGCCGAGATCGAGGACCGACCCCGGGCGGAGCCGCTCGACCTGCTCGATCACTGCGTCGTGCCGCAGCCGGACGAGCGGCGGCTCGCCCTCCTCCGTGGGCACGGCCGGCTCGGTCGACCCGTCGAGCTCGTCGAGGCGCTCACGGACCTCGTCGACCATGTCCCGCTGGCGGGCCAGGTAGCGGCGGCTGATCAGCTCCCGCTCGGGGTGGTTCGCCAGCCAGCCGGTCCCGGCTCGCACGAGCTTGTCCACCTCGTCGGAGCTGACCCAGTAGTGCTTCCCGCCGTCGAGCACGGGCACCAGCACGTAGAGGTGGTTGAGCGCCTCGCTGAGGGTGAACGACCCGGTGAGCGTGACCGCGCAGAAGTCGGAGTCTCCCCAGGCAGGGATCTCGGGGTCGAGCACGATCGGCTCCGCCCCGACGGCCCAGCCGAGCGGCTCGAACATCCGGGTCACGAGGTCGACGCCGCCAGGCATGGTCGGCACCTCGATGCGCAGGTCCAGCGGCTGGTCGACGAGCTCCGGCCGCGGCTTGCACTGGCCGTTCAGGGCGCTGCGGAACACCTTGCCCATCGCCACCGACAGCAGCGACGTCGCGGCGTACGGCCGGTCGTTCACGTACTGCGCGAGCGAGAACCCCTCGTTCCGCCCGCGTCGCCCGCGCACCAGGCCGATGGGGTCGACCTCGAGCACCAGCGCGACGGTGCAGCGCTCGGGCGAGACCTCGGGGTACAAAACCGTCGCCGTCCCGCCGTAGACGTCGAACGTCTGCACGCGGTCGGGGTGCTTGTGCAGCAGGTAGCCCAGGTCGCTCGCATCGGCGAGCATCTCGCTCCGGGTGGCGGTGATCGTCAACAGCACCCGCCCATTGTGGCGGGCCGGACGCGTGGGCTGGCCGGAACGTCCCGATCAGGCTCGTTGGGCGTCGAACCCCGTCTCGCGCAGCACCCTCGCCGGGACGCCCGCGACGATCGCGTTGGCCGGCACGTCCCTCGTCACGACGGAGCCGGCGCCGACGATGGCCCCGTCACCGATGGTCACGCCGGGGACGACCGTCACGGAGGCCCCGAGCCACACCTTCCGGCCGATGACGATCGGGGCCGGCAGCATGTCCGCGCGTCGGTCCGGATCGACGGCGTGGTTGAGCGTAGTCAGCGTGCTGCCGTGCCCGATGAGCGTGCCGTCCCCGATCGTGATCCCACCGGTGTCCTGGAAGCGGCACCCGAGGTTGATGAAGACGTCCTTGCCCAGGGTGATGTTCTTGCCGAACTCGGTGTGGAAAGGCGGGAAGAGCGCGACCGACTCGTCCACCGGCCGCCCGGTGAGCTCGGTCAGCAGGGCGCGCACCTCGTCGGGCGTGCAGTAGCCGGAGTTGAGCCGGCTGGTGACGCGGAAGGCGTCCTGGGCGGCATCGTGCATGAAGCGGTGCGCCTCGGAGCCGCCCTCGATGAGGTCGCCGCGGCCGACGTGGGCGAGGAACTCCTGGAGGTCCATCCCGCTCACCCCGCCTCGACGGTGGCCGTCACCGTGCCGTCCAGTCGTGCGATCCGCGCCGCGGCGTCTGCATCCAGCCGCCCCAGGACCACGATGCCGGGGAAGTACGACTGGTCGCCGTAGTACAGGACCAAGTCGTTGCCGGGTACGTAGTAGCCGAGGTCTCCCACGTCCGGATCCGCCCCGTCGGGCTGGTCGTCCAGGGACAACGGCGACGGAAGCGGGCCGGTCTTCTCCACCCCGCCGTGGTCGGTCATGTCGATGGTGACGGGCAGCTGCGCGAGCAGGTCGTCCGCCGCGGCGCTGTCCTCGAGGGTCGCGGTGAAGCGGTCCTCGCCGATGGTGATGCGGATGCGCATGTCGTCCTCCGGGTCGCTCGGGTCGGTGGTGGGGGTGTCGCTCGCAGTCGCCTCAGCCGATGGCTCGGAGGCCGACGGGGCGGGGTCGGCCGTCTCCCCCGTGCCGCACGCGGTCGTGGCCGCGGCGAGGCAGACGACCGTCAGGACGGCACGCGCGCGGCGGGTCAGACCGACGCTCACAGCGTCAGCAGCACCTTGGTCGCGGTCCGCTCGTCCATGGCCCGGTAGCCCTCGGCGGCGCTCTCGAGTGGCAGCGTCAGGTCGAAGACCTTGCCGGGCTCGATCTTGCGGTCCCAGATGAGCTGGATCAGCTCGGGGAGGTACTGGCGCACGGGCGCGGGCCCGCCGTGGAGGTGGACCCCCGCCATGAACAGCTCGTCACCGGGGATGGCAACGTCGTGCGAGACGCCGACGAAGCCGACGTGGCCACCGGGCCGCGCGGAGTGGATGGCCTGCATCATCGCCTCCTGCGTGCCGACGGCCTCGATCACGGAGTGGGCACCGAGCCCGTCCGTCAGCTCCTTGACGCGGGCCACGCCGGCGTCCCCGCGCTCCTCGACGATGTCGGTCGCGCCGAACTCCCGCGCCAGGGCCTGGCGATCCGCGTGCCGGCTGAACGCGATGATGCGCTCGGCGCCGAGCTGCTGCGCGGCGAGGATGCCCAGGAGGCCGACCGCGCCGTCACCGACGACCGCGACGGTCCTGCCCGGACCGGCCTCGGCCGCGACGGCCGCGAACCAGCCGGTGCCGAGCACGTCGGAGGCGGCCATCAGCGAGGGGATCAGGTCGGCGTCGGGCATGCCGGGAGTCGCGACGAGCGTGCCGTCCGCGAGCGGGATGCGGGCCAGCTCGGACTGCGTCCCGATGGTCCCCATCAGCACGCGGTGCGTGCAGTACGCCTGGTAGCCGGCGCGGCAGATCTCACAGGTGTTGTCCGAGGCCCAGAACGAGCCGACCACGAAGTCACCCACCGTGACGGTCCGCACGTCCGCGCCGATCTCCTCGACGACGCCGACGTACTCGTGCCCCATGACCTGGTGGTCGACCGGCTCGGCGCCGCGGTAGGGCCACAGGTCGCTGCCGCAGATGCAGGTCGCCGCGAGGCGGATGATGGCGTCGGTCGGCTCGACGATCGTCGGGTCCTCGCGGTCCTCGACCCTCACGTCCCCGGGTGCGTGCATGACTACCTGGCGCATCGATGGCTCCTGTCCTCGTCGTCCGCGGTGCCGGCACGGCACCACGAGATCCAGTGAACCGGCCCCGTCGGCGCGCAGGAAGTCACTGCGCATGGGTGTACTGGCAGGGCATCCCTCGTGGTCCGCACCCGGCACCGAACGCCCGTACGCTCGAAGGCGTGGACCACCGTCAGGACGCCCGGCGGGAGGTGAGCGAGTTCCTCACCACCCGGCGCGCCCGCATCACCCCCGACCAGGTCGGCCTCCCGACCACCGGCACCCGCCGCGTGCCGGGCCTGCGCCGCAGCGAGGTCGCCTCGCTCGCCGGACTCAGCGTCGAGTACTACGCCCGGCTGGAGCGCGGTCACATCGCCGGAGCCTCGTCCGGGGTGCTGGAGTCCCTCGCGAAGGCCCTGCAGCTCGACGAGACCGAGCGGACGCACCTCTACGACCTCGCCCGCGCCGCGGACGGCATCCCGGCCTCGGGCAGGCCACGGCGCCGCTCCCCCGGCAAGGCCGCGTCGCGGCTGAGCCTGCAGTGGGCGCTGGAGGCGATCACCGAGGGCGTCGCCTTCGTCCGCGACTCCCACCAGAACCTGCTCGCCACCAACTCCCTCGGCCGGGCGTTCTACTCCCCCGTGATCGGCGACGGCGGCCGCACGCCGAATCTGGCCCGCTTCCAATTCCTCGATCCCGCCTCACGCGACTTCTACCCGGACTGGGACCTCTTCGCCGAGATGTGTGTCGGGATCATGCGCGCCGAGGCGGGCCGTGACCCGCACGACCGCGAGCTGCAGGACCTCGTCGGCGAGCTCTCCACGCAGAGCGAGACGTTCCGGCAGCTGTGGGCCGACCACAACGTCCGCACCCACGGCACGGGGACGAAGCGCTTCCACCATCCCGTCGTCGGCGAGCTGACGTTCGCCTACGAGGAGCTGGCCATCACCGCCGAGCCGGGTCTCGTGCTGCTCGTCTACACCGCCGAGCCCGGCTCGCCGTCGGCCGAGCGACTCCGACTGCTGGCGTCCTGGGCCGCGACCGCGGACACCACGACCCCTCGGTAGGAAGACCCGCAGAACCCGGCGCAGCGGCTCTCAGCCCGCGAACGTCGCGTGCCCCTGCATGGCCGAGGTGCCGAGGTCGCTCTTCGGCAGCGCGGTGCCGGCCTCGACCGCCGTGGTCCAGTCCTCCGTGCTCGCGACGGCGGCGAGGTTGGACTGCAGCAGCACCAGCAGCGTGGCGTGGAGGTCCGCCGCGGAGACCTTCCCGGCCTCGTTCGCGAGGTGGATCGCACCGGTCGCGTCCGAGAGAATCTCGGCCTCCAAGCCCAGCTCCTCCGCGCCGAAGACGGTGCCAAGGTCGCAGTTGTTCGTCATGTAACCGACGATGCTGATCGTGTCGACGCCCTGGTCGGCGAGCCAGGCGGCCACGTCCGTGCCCGCGAAGACGCTGGACTTGTGCTTGATGACGCGCTTCCAGGTCGGCTGGGCGAGCGCCTCGATCTCCGGGTGCAGCGACCAGCTGTGGCTGCCCTCGGCGAAGACCGGCGCACCCTCGGGCGTCTGGTGCTGCACCACGACGACGGGCACGTCCTGGGACGCGGCCACCTCGAGGGCCTGGGTGATGTTGGCGAGGCTCTGCTCGCGCGAGGGTGCCTGGATCTGCAGGACTCCGTCGAAGTACTCGTTCTGGACGTCGATGACGATCAGGGCGCGGCGCGGGGCGTTCATGGTGTCTCCAAGGCGGTGGTCAGCAGGTGGTGTGGTCAGGTGCTCCGGGATCAAGCCTGCCGGGTTCGCCGGAGTACCGTGAGTGGCACCAAAGCCATCTATCGATGAGATCGGGCCAGCTCGTGCGCATCGTCGTCCACGCCTTCGACGGCATCACCATGTTCCACCTCGCGGCCCCGCTGCTCGTCTTCGGCGAGGTCGGTCGCCAGGGGCTCGCCGAGGGCTGGGATCCGGTGGTCTGGACCGCGGACGGCCAAGGGATCCGGACGGCGGAGGGACCCCGGATCGAGGACGTGTCAGGCCCCGAGGTGGTCGAGGGGGCCGATCTCGTGGTCCTTCCGTCCTGGCCGACCGATCTCCCACCCGCCGACTCGGCCCTGGTCGACCGGCTCCGCGCAGCCCGCGATCGCGGCAGCAGCGTCGCGGGGCTCTGCTTGGGTGCCTTCCCTGTGGTCGACAGCGGACTGGCGGACGGACGGGAGGTCGTGACGCACTGGGGTGCGGTCGATCGCCTGAGGACACGGCGGCCCGGGCTGAGCGTGAACCCGGCCGCCCTGTACCTCGACCACGGGGACGTCCTGACCTCGGCGGGCACGGCGTCGGCCATCGACGCCTGCCTGCACGTCGTGCGCACACGTCTCGGTTCCGAGGCCGCGGCCACGGTGGCACGCCAGCTGGTCGTGGCGCCACACCGCGAGGGCGACCAGGCCCAGTACGTCACCCGCCCGATGCCCGAGCCAGGCGGCGTGGGCGACCTGGCACCGACGATCGACTGGGCTCTGAGCCGCCTGGACGAGCCGCTCTCGGTCGACGACCTGGCCGCCCACGCCCGCATGAGCCGGCGCAACTTCACCCGCCGGTTCGTCGAGCTGACCGGCTCCACCCCGGCCCGCTGGGTCCTGAAGCGCCGCCTCGACGAGGCGCGCCGGCTGCTGGAGACGACCACCTGGCCGATCTCCCGCATCGCCGACGCCTGCGGCTTCAGCAGCGTCGTGACGTTCCGGCAGAACTTCTCCGCGTCCTACGCCACCACGCCCACCTCGTACCGGCAGCGCTTCTCGCCCCGGTCCGGGTGACGCGGCCGGCTCAGGCGTCCTTGAACTGGGCGAGCTGCAGGAGGTTGCCGCAGCCGTCCTCGAACACGGCGATGATCACCGGGCCGACATCGGTCGGCGGCTGGCTGAAGGTCACGCCGGAGGCGACGAGTCGTTCGTACTCGTGCTGCACGTCGTCGACACCGAGCATGCAGAACGGGATCCCGTCCGCGAGCAGCGCGTCGGTGAACGCGGCCGCCGCCGGGTGCGCCTTGGGCTCGAGGGACACCTCCGTGGCGTCCACGCTGTCGCCGAGGCGCACGGTGAGCCATCGGTGCTCACCCATCGGCACATCGGCCGTGACCTCGAAGCCGAGCGTGCCCGTGTAGAAGTCGACCGCCTGCTGCTGGTCGTCGACGAAGATGCTGACCGTCTGCAGTTTCATGAGCGTTCCTCTCGTGGTGGCCATCGCTCAGCGATCTGGGCGAGCGGCCCGGTGTCGATCGTGTGCAGCTTGTAGCGGCCGCGGCGCTCGGTCCGCACCAGTCCCGCGTCCTCGAGGACGTCGAGGTGCTGCGAGACCGCCTGCCGCGTAGGCGTCAGGTCGTGCTTCATCGCGAGCCGCGAGCACAGCTCGAAGAGCGTCTGCTCGTCGCGCTCCAGGAGCTCGTCCAGCAGCGCACGACGGGTCGGCTCCGCGATGGCCCTGAAGACGTCACCCACGCCCTCACGTTATGCAAGTCGTCGCTTGCCTGTCAATCAGGGGTGCAGCGGGAAGCTCCGGCCACTGGCGAAGCGGCGCTCCGAGCCGTCCACCGGATCGGTGAACCGCAGCTCGCTGGCGAGCAGCTGGAGCGGCCGGGAGAAGTCGTCGACCGACGCGTCGGTCACGGTCGGGTAGAGCGGATCGCCGACGATCGGGCTGCCCAGGCCGGCCAGGTGGAGGCGCAGCTGGTGGGTGCGACCCGTGCGGGGCGAGAGCCGGTAGACGGCCAGGTCGCCGTCGCGGTACTCCATCTCGACCAGCGTCTCGGCGTTGACCGGCGCGTCGGGGACGACCTCGGCCCGGAGTGCGCCCCGCTCCTTGCGCACGTGGTTGCGGACCACGACCGGTGACTCGAGCGCGGCCTGCCACGGCGCGAGGGCGCGGTAGGTCTTGCCGACCCGGCGGTGCTCGAAGAGGGTCTGGTACGGCCCGCGCCAGCGACGCTCGGTCGCCAGCAGCAGCACCCCTGACGTGACCCGGTCGAGCCGGTGCAGCGGCGTCAGCTCGGGCAGTCCGAGCTCGGCACGGAGCCGCACCACGACGCTCTGCAGCACGTGCCGGCCCCGCGGGATCGTCGACAGGAACGCCGGCTTGTCCACGACGACGATGCGCTCGTCGCGGTGCAGGATCCGGATCTCACCGGGCACCTCGACCTCGTCGCGCAGGTCGCGGTGGAACCACACGAACGTATGCGGCGCGTACGGGTCGTCGACCTGCACCGGCCGCAGGTCGTCGTAGACGAAGCGCTCGTCCGCCAGCATCTGGCCGACGTCAGCGCGCTCCGACAGCCGGTGCTCCAGCCACGCCGACATCGTCGGCCACGGCGGCCCGTCGGGCTGACGGTCGGGCGTCCGCAACCAGGCCGCCTCCAGGCCGTGACGGGACGGCAACGGCGATCGCGGGGGCACGGGCCGAGTCTAGGCGCGGGCACTCCGGTCCGAGAGCGCGACGCGTGACCAGAAAGCGGGCGTCACCCGGTAGCGTGGTGGCTCATCCCTGAGGCAGGAGAGGCCGCGGTGAACGGTGTCAAGGAAGCGTCGGTCACCGTCGCCGCGTTCGCCATCGAGGTGGCGTTCATCTTCCACGTCACCGAGACCGGACCCCTCGGTGAGCTCGGCGGACCGGCCAGCGTCATCCTGTGGGTGCTCGCGCTGATCGTCGTCCCATTCGTCCTGCCCGAGCTGTGGCGCTCGTCCAACGACCAGCCCGAGGAGTAGCGCGCGACCGCGCCCTGAGGGGAAAGACCCGGGAAGGCTGGATGCGACGCCCACCCGCGACAATGGCGGAATGCTGGAACTGCGCCCGGGCTGCGAATGCTGCGACATCGATCTGCCTCCCGAGTCCACGGACGCCATGATCTGCACCTTCGAGTGCACCTGGTGCGCGCGATGCGTCGAGTCGTGCCTGGGTGGAGAGTGCCCGAACTGTGGCGGCAACCTCCAGCGTCGCCCCATCCGTCCTGCGGCACACCTCGGCGCCAACCCTCCGTCCACCCAGCGAGTCCTCCAGCCGGGACTCCACCGCACCTAGTTCACGGGTCGGCACCCTGGAACTGCAGGCCAGATCCTCCGCGTGCAATGACCAGTGACCGGTGTCGTAGGGGCTCACTACGTTGGGTGCATGACCTCGGAACTCACCGCTCGCGCACTCGACGCGGCACGTCGCGCTCGCGCGGTGGCGGAGTTCGAGGAGTGGAAGCTCATCGCCGCCCATCACCGGCGACGCGTCGCCGAGATCGACCGCACCGACGAGATCATCCTCGGCAAGGAGCTGGCACGGCGTGAGGTCACGCTCGAGATCGCCCAGGCGCTGAAGGTCACGGAGCACCGGGTGTGGGCCATCGTGTTCGAGGCCGAGACGCTGCGCGAGCGCACTCCCCTCGTCTGGCACGCGTTCGGAGCCGGCGACCTCGACGCGGCGCGTTCCGGTGCGATCGCCGACACCGCCGAACGTCTCGTCGAGCGCGAGAGCTGGGCGAAGCTGGAGTCCACCGTCGTCGGCTACGCCGCCACGCACACCGTCAGCGAACTGCGGGCGTGGCTGCGCCGATTCCGCGCGCGCATCGAGCCTGAGGAGACCGCCGAGGAGACTGCGAAGGCCCTCGACGAGCGTCGCGTGTCCCTCACCCACCTCAGCGACGGCACCAGCTGGCTCAACGCGCTCCTGCCCACTGGAGTCGCCATCGCCGCCGCCGAACGACTCCGCAAGGCCGCCAAGGCGGAGCCGACGATCGATCCCCAGACCGGCATCCGCGACACCCGCAC
Organism: Aeromicrobium sp. UBA7512; assembly: GCF_002476985.1. Classification (NCBI taxonomy): domain Bacteria; kingdom Bacillati; phylum Actinomycetota; class Actinomycetes; order Propionibacteriales; family Nocardioidaceae; genus Aeromicrobium; species Aeromicrobium sp. UBA7512. The sequence continues at coordinate 361,534 of NZ_DLNK01000003.1, read as the reverse complement.
GCGCGACCAGAAGCAGGCCGACATCCTCGGCCGGTGGCTCACGTCCTGCACCGGCACCACCACCGACATTCGCGCCGAGATCGCCATCAGCATCGCCGCCACCGACCTGATCGGCCTCACCGGCGGGCCGGGGATCACGCGCGACGGCGAGCCGCTGCAGCAGGCATGGGTCCGCGAGCTCGCAGCGAGCGAGCACACCGTCTTCAGACGGCTCGTGCTCGACCCGGTCGGCGAAGTGCTCGACACCACGGTCCTGGGCTACCGGCCCACCGAGTCGCTGAGAAAGGCGCTGCACTGGCGGGACGGCACCTGCCGCGTCGCCGGGTGCAGGGCGCCGGTGTTCGAGACCGACCTCGACCACGCGAAGGACTACGATTCCGGCGGCGAGACGTCAGCGAAGAACCTCAGGTGCCTGTGCCGGAAGCACCACAACATGAAGTCCCACGGTCACCTCGACGACCGGCACCTCGGCGCGCCCGCGCGCTACAGCGCCGCGACCCCGTGGGAGCGCAGGCCGTAGGTCAGCGCGTCCACGAGCGCCTCGAACGACGCCTCGATCATGTTCGGGCCCACGCCCACGGTCACCCACGAGCTCTTGCCGTCGGTCGTCTCGATGAGGACACGCGTGACGGCATCGGTGCCGTGGCCCTGGTCGAGGATCCGCACGCGGAAGTCGATCAGGTGGAACTGGGCCACGTCGGGGTAGATCCGCTCGATCGCCTGGCGCAGCGCATGGTCCAGGGCGTTGACGGGACCGTTGCCCTCCCCCACCACCACGGCGCGCGTGCCACCGGCCACGACCTTGACGATCGCCTCGGCGCCGCCGTCGCCGGCCGAGCCCGCGATGACGCGCCACGACTCGACGTCGAAGTACTCCGGACGGCGACCCGTGACCGCCTCGGTCAGCAACAGCTCGAACGACGCGTCGGCCGCCTCGAACGTGTAGCCGTCCTGCTCCATCTGCTTGACCTGGTCGGTGATGCGGGTGAGCAGCTCGTTGTCGCCCAGGTCGAAGCCCAGCTCGCGGCCCTTCAGCTCGATCGTCGCGCGACCGGCCATCTCCGAGACGAGCAGGCGCATGTCGTTGCCCACGAGCGCGGGATCCATGTGCTGGTACAGGTCGGGATCGACCCGGATCGCGCTGGCGTGCAGGCCCGCCTTGTGGGCGAACGCCGAGACGCCCGTGTAGGGCTGACGCGCCACCGGCGGGTAGTTCGTGATCTCGCTGATCGCGTGGGAGATGCGCGTGGCGTCGGCCAGCACGCCCTCGGGCATCACGCTCATGCCCAGCTTGAACTCCAGGTTGGCCACGCACGTGACGAGGTCGGCGTTGCCCGTGCGCTCGCCGTAGCCGTTGATGCAGCCCTGCACGTGAGTGGCGCCCGCGCGCACCGCCTCGATCGAGTTTGCCACGGCGCAGCCCGTGTCGTTGTGCGCGTGGATGCCCAGTCGCGCACCCGTCGAGGCCAGCACGTCGGCCACGATCTCGCCCACCTGGTGCGGCAGCATCCCGCCGTTGGTGTCGCACAGGACGGCCACCTCGGCGCCGGCCTCGATCGCGGTGCGGACCACCTCCAGCGCGTACTCGCGGTTGTCGAGGTAGCCGTTGAAGAAGTGCTCGCAGTCCACGAACACCCGCTGGCCCTCGGCCCGCAGGTACTCGACCGTGTCGCGCACCATCGCGAGGTTCTCCTCCAGCGTGGTGCGCAGCGCCTTGGTGACGTGCTGGTCGTGGCTCTTGGCCACAATCGTGACCACCGACGCGCCCGAGTCGCGCAACGCGGCGATCAGCGGGTCGTCAGCCGCGGCGACCCCCGCCCGGCGCGTGGAGCCGAACGCGGCCAGCTTGGCGTGCTTCAGGTCCAGCTCCTTGGCGGCCAGCGCGAAGAACTCGGTGTCCTTGGGGTTCGAGCCGGGCCAGCCGCCCTCGATGTAGCCCACGCCGAGGTCGTCCAGGTGCTGGGCGATGGCCAGCTTGTCCTGCACGGAGAGGTTGAGCCCCTCCTGCTGGGCGCCGTCGCGCATCGTCGTGTCGTAGACGTGGAAGTCCGCCGGGTCGTGCTTCCCGAAGGTGGTGCTCATGGTCGTCCTGCTGTCTGGTCGGGCCAAAAAAAAGCCTCCCGGGTACGGGAGGCGGCGCGTCTGGGATGAAGATTCAGACGCGCTTTCCAATGATGATCACGAAGGTGGTCATGGCGACAGGGTACACCCCTGCCGCCGTGCCACCTCACCCCTCACACGCCGCCGGAACGGTCGGCCGGCTTGGGCCCCAGATGGGCCAGCGTCTCCGGCCGCAGGATCCGCTCGAGCTCGTCCTGCGGCAGCAGGCCCTTCTCCAGCACGAGCTCGGCCACGCCCCGGCCCGTGGCGAGCGCCTCCTTGGCCAGCTCGGTCGCGGTCTGGTAGCCCAGGTACGGGTTCAGGGCGGTGACCAGGCCGATCGAGTTCGCCACCTCCATCGCCAGGTGCTCGGTGTTGGCCGTGATGCCCTTGACGCAGTTCTCCGTGAGCGACGTGATGGCGGTGCGCAGCCGGTAGAGCCCGGCCGACAGCGAGTAGCAGATCACGGGCTCGAACGCGTTGAGCTGCAGCTGACCCGACTCGGCCGCCATCGACACGGTGACGTCGTGCCCGATGATCTGGAAGGCGACTTGGTTGACCACCTCGGGAATCACGGGGTTCACCTTGCCGGGCATGATGCTCGACCCGGCCTGGCGCGCCGGCAGGTTGATCTCGCCCAGCCCCGCGCGCGGACCCGAGGACAGCAGCCGCAGGTCGTTGCAGATCTTCGACAGCTTCACCGCCACTCGCTTGAGCACACCGGACATCTGCACGAACGAGCCGCAGTCCTGGGTGGCCTCGATGAGGTCCACCGCGGTCACCAGCGGGAGTCCGGTGATCCGCGACAGGTGCTGGCGGGCCAGCGGGACGTAGCCGTTCGGGGCGTTGAGCTGGGTGCCGATCGCGGTGGCACCGAGGTTGATCTCGTGCAGCAGCATCACGGCCTCGCGCAGCCGCGTGCGGTCCTCGGCGATCATCAGCGCGTACGTGCCGAACTCCTGGCCGAGCGTCATCGGCACGGCGTCCTGCAGCTGCGTACGGCCCATCTTCAGCACATCGTGAAACTCGACGGCCTTCGCGGCGAATGCCTCCTGGAGGTCGCCCATCGCGGCGATGAGGTCATGGGTCGCGTTGATGACGGCGATCTTGACCGCCGTCGGGTAGACGTCGTTCGTCGACTGGCTGAGGTTGACCTGCTCGTTCGGGTGCAGGCGGGTGTAGTCGCCGAGCGGGTGGCCCAGGATCTCGAGGGCGCGGTTCGCGATCACCTCGTTGGCGTTCATGTTCGTGGAGGTGCCGGCACCACCCTGGATCACGTCGACGACGAACTGGTCGTGCAGCTCGCCGCGGCGGATCTCCTGGCACGCCTGCACGATGGCGGCGTGCCGCTCGTCGTCGAGCAGGCCGAGATCATGGTTCGCCTCGGCGGCGGCCTCCTTGACGGCGGCGAGCGCCTGGGGCAGGTACGGGCTGATGGCGATGGGGACACCGGTGATCGGGAAGTTCTCCAGGGCGCGCAGGGTGTGCACGCCCCAGTAGACGTCCGCCGGTACCTCACGTTCTCCGAGCAGGTCGTGCTCGATCCGAACGCGTGTGATCTCGGTCATGCGTCCATCCAATCACCCGGACAGGCCGGATGCCGGTCAGCGCAGCCCGGCCCCGAGTGTCGCGGCGGCCGCGACGATCTGCTCGCGCGCGGCCTTGATGTCGGCGTCGGTGAGCGTGCGGTCCTCGGCACGCAGGCGCACCTTGAACGCGAGGGACTTGCGGCCCTCGCCGACCTGGTCGCCGGTGTACACGTCGAACAGTCGCACCGACTCCAGCAGCGGGCTCGCCGACGCGATCGCCGACTCCAGCTCGCCCGCGGTCAGGGCGGAGTCCACCGTGAAGGCGAAGTCCTCCTTCGCGACCGGGAAGGCCGAGAAGTGGGGCTTCGGGCCGATCGCCGGCGCGGACTCGATGAGTGCGTCGAGGTCGAGCTCGCCGGCGGCCACGCGGCCCGGGAGGCCGTAGGTCTCGGCCACCTTGGGGTGCAGCTCGCCGACGTGGCCGACGACGCGGCCGTCGATGCTGAGTCGGGCACAGCGACCCGGGTGGAAGGGGGCGAGGCTCGCCGCCTCCACCGTCAGGTCGACGTGCAGGTTCGCCGCGACGCGCTGGGCGATCGCGAGCGCGTCGGTCCAGGCGACGGCGCGACCCGGGCCGGCCCAGCCGGAGCGCGTGCGCTCCCCCACCAGCACGAAGCCGGTGTGGCGGGGCTGCTCGGGCAGCGCCGCGTCGAGGGCGGCGAGCTCCTCGTCGGTGGGGCGCCGGTCGACGCCGAGGATCGGCGCCGCGGGGCTGCCCTCGCGCGGGTGGAACACGCGCCCGATCTCGCTCAGGGCGACCGACTCGTGGCCGCGTCCGATGTTGAGCGACGCCGCGCGCAGCAGGCCGATCAGCAGCGTGGGCGTCAGCCCGGGCTCCTCGGCCGACAGCGGGTTCGCCAGCCGGACGAGCTCGCGCCGCGCGTCCTCGGCGGGCAGACCGAGCCTGTCGAGGTCGGCGGGGCCGACGAACGGCAGCGTGGTGACCTCGACGAGACCGGCCCCGGCGAGCACGTGGCCCACGCGACGCCGCAGCTCCTGGTCGCGAGACAGGCCCCGTCCGCCCGTGGGCGTGGGCAGCACCGAGGGGACGTTCTCGTACCCGGCGGTGCGCAGCGCCTCCTCGACGAAGTCGTAGGGGTCGTTCAGGTCGAAGCGCCACGACGGCGGGGTGACCGTGAAGCGGTCACCGGCGAGCTCAACCGTGCAGCCGTTGCGCTCGAAGGTGTCCTGCGCCTGCTCGGGCGTGATCGGCAGGCCGCTGATGCGGGCCGGCAGGTCGGTGGAGAACGTGACCGGCTTCCGCGCAGGCGCGGTCCCGACGACGGTGGCGCCCGGCGCGAGCGTGCCGCCGGCCAGCTCGACCAGCAGCTCGGCCACCCGGGCCGCGCCGACGAGCGGCAGTGCCGGGTCGACACCGCGCTCGTAGCGCTTGGCGGCCTCCGACGGCAGCTTGTGGCGCTTGACCGCGCGGAAGATCGTCACCGGATCCCAGTAGGCGGCCTCGACCAGGACATCGGTCGTCGTGGCGTCGATCTCGGTGTGGTCGCCGCCCATGACGCCGGCGAGTCCGATCGGCCCGGACGAGTCCGCCACCAGCAGGTCCTCGGTGGTGAGGGCACGGTCGACGCCGTCGAGGGTCGTGAGTCGCTCACCCTCGGTCGCGCGGCGCACCACGATCTCGCCGTTGACCTTGGCGCGGTCGTAGCAGTGGTTGGGCTGGCCCAGCTCGAGCATCACGTAGTTGCTGATGTCGACGGTGAGCGAGATCGGCCGCATGCCGGCGTCGGCGATGCGCTTGGCCATCCAGGCCGGCGTGGTGGCCGACGGATCGATGCCCTCCACCACGAGCGTGGTGAAGACGGGGCAGCCCGCGGGGTCCTCGACGCGCACGGGGTACGCGGGGGTGTCGGCGGACGGCACCTCGCGGTCGGCGGGGTCGGTGAACGGCACGTCGAACGCGAGAGCGGTGTCCCGGGCGACACCGCGCAGGCTCAGCGCGTAGGCGCGGTCGGGGTTGACCTCGAGGTCGAGGGTCTGGTCGCCGAGGCCCAGCAGCGCGATCGCGTCGTCGCCGGGCTCGGCCGAGCCGGCCGGCAGGACGACGATGCCGTGGGCCGAGGTCTCGTCGTCGGCCAGGCCCAGCTCGGTGGTGGAGCAGATCATGCCGTCGGACACGTGGCCGTAGGTCTTGCGCGAGCCGATCTCGAAGCCGAGCGCGGGCAGGTAGGTGCCCGGCAGCGACACCACGACGAGGTCGCCGACACCGAAGTTGTGGGCGCCGCAGACGATGCCGCGCGACGGCACGTCCTCGCCAGGGGCGTCGGGCACGGACGGATCGTTCTGCGCGCCGACGTCGACCCTGCACCAGTTGATCGTCTTGCCGTTCTTCTGCTCCTCGGGCGAGATCGCCAGGACGCGACCGACGGTCAGCGGACCGCTGAGCCCGCCGCCGACGATCTCCTCCAGCTTGAGGTCGTACATCGTCAGGCGGTCGGCCAGCTGCTCCGTCGTGACGGCATCGGGAAGCTCGACGAGTGACCGCAGCCACTCCACGGGGACACGCATGTCAGAGACCAACTCCGAAGGGCTCGGTGAAGCGGACGTCGCCGTCCCAGAGATCGCGCAGGTCGGCGATGTCGTAGCGGCTGGTGACGGTGCGGTCGAGGCCCATGCCGAACGCGAAGCCCGAGTACTCCTCGGGATCGACGCCGCACGCGACCAGGACACGCGGGTTCACGACGCCGCAGCCACCCCACTCGACCCAGCCCTCGCCGCCGCACGTCCGGCACGAGGCGACCTCGGCGGGATCGTTGTGGCACACGTAGCAGAGCAGGTCGACCTCGGCGCTGGGCTCGGTGAACGGGAAGTAGGAGGGACGGAACCGGGTGGTGATCTCTGTGCCGTAGACGGCGCGCGCGAAGTGGTCGAGCGTGCCCTTGAGGTGCGCCATCGACAGGCCCTTGTCGATCGCCAGGCCCTCGACCTGGTGGAAGACGGGCATGTGCGTCGCGTCGGCCTCGTCGGTGCGGTAGACGCGACCCGGGCAGACGATGTAGATCGGGGGCTGGCGGGTCAGCATCGTGCGCGCCTGCACCGGCGAGGTGTGGGTCCGCAGCACCATCGCGGCCGACTCGGGGTCGAGCCAGAACGTGTCCTGCATCGTGCGTGCCGGGTGGTCGGGGCCCAGGTTGAGGGCGTCGAAGTTCAGCCACTCGGCCTCGACCTCGGGGCCCTCGGCCACCTCCCAGCCCATCGCGACGAAGATGTCGGCGACGTGCTCCTGGATCGTGGTGATCGGGTGACGCGCGCCGACCGGCTCGACGTCGACCGGCAGCGTGACGTCGACGGTCTCGGCGGCGAGGCGGCGCTCGAACTCGACGGCCTCGACCTCGGTCGTGCGGGCGGCCAGGGCCTGGTTCACGGCGCCGCGGGCCTGACCGACTCGCTGGCCGGCGTCCTTGCGGGCGGCGGGCGGCAGCGCACCGATCTCGCGGTTGGCCAGCGCGAGGGGCGAGCGATCGCCGGTGTGGTCGATGCGCACCTGCTTGAGGGCGTCGAGGGACTCGGCCGCGGCGATCGCCGCGAGGGCCTCGTCACGCATGCGTTCGACCTCGTCGGCGCGCAGGGGCGTCACCTCGACCGGGTCGTAGTCGGAATTGGGCGCAGACACGCCCTTGAGTCTATCGGCGCGTCAGGACGCCATGGTGTCCGGCTCGTTCACCGGGAACCACACGCAGATCGACGCTCCCCCGCCGTCGGCGTCCTCGATGACGATCGACCCGCCGTGCTGGTCGACGACGCCACGCACGATGAACATGCCCAGGCCGCTGCCGGCCCCGGGACCCGACCTCCAGAAGCGGCTGAAGATGCGGACCCGCGACTCCTCGGGGATGCCCGGACCGCTGTCGACGATCCGCACCGCAACCCCGTCGATGTCGCCGCGGGGCTCGGACGCCACGACGACCTCGCGGAGTCCCTCGCCGTGGCGGATCGCGTTCTCCACGAGGTTGGTGAGCACCTGGGTGACGCGGTCGGCGTCGCCCCACACCACCGGCACCTCGCCCTCGACGCGGGGCTGGGGAGGCTCGTCGACCGCGGAGAAGACCGAGTTCAGGACCCGCCCCGTGAGCTCGTCGAGCTGGACCGGCTCGGTGCGCAGCGACAGTCGTCCGGCGTCGATGCGCGCGGCGTCGAGCAGCTCCGTGATGAGGCGGCTGAGCCGGTCGGCGTCGGCGTCGATGGTCTGCAGCATGAACAGGCGCTGGTCCTCGGTGAACGCGTCCCAACGGCTCAGCAGCGTGGCCGAGAAGCCCTTGATGCCGGTCAGCGGCGAGCGCAGCTCGTGGGCGACCGTGGCCACCATGTCGGACTTCTGCCGGTCGCGCTGCAGGCGCACGCGGGCGTTGCGCATGCTCACGATCACCTTGATGACCCGGCCCGCGGGCCGCTCGCGCACGAGGGAGGCGGTGATGAGGTACTCGCTGCCGCGCGGGGAGTACCAGGAGGACTCGCTGATGCGCTTGCGGATCGCGAGGCCGTCGTACGGGTGGACGGAGTCGAACCAGCTGTTGCCGGCGAGGTCATCGAACGGGACCGCGTCCCGCAGGTCCATCCCGATCATCTCGTCGCCCTCGGCACGCGCCCAGTAGCGGACCCACTTGTTCGCCAGTGTCACCTTGGCGTGCTCGTCGGCGACGATGATGCCGTCTGGGAAGTCTTCGAAGGGCACGGCCAGAGCCTAGCCCTGCTCGCGCGCGGAGGCGTAGAGGCAGACCGCCGCGGCGGTGGCCAGATTCAGGCTCTCGGCGCGGCCCAGGATGGGCACGTGGACGACGCGGTCGGCCGCGCGCGCCCAGTGATCGGGAAGTCCGTGCGCCTCGTTGCCCATCATCCAGGCGGTGGGCACGGACAGGTCGAGGTCGGCGTCGAACAGGCCGGTCTCACCGGCGCCGTCGGCGGCGAGCACCTGGCAGCCGCGGCGCTGGAGCTCGGCGATGGTCGCCTCGACGTCGCGCTCGACGGCGATCGGCAGGTGGAACAGGGAGCCCGCGGTGGCGCGGACGACCTTGGGGTTGAGCGGGTCGACGCTGTCGCCGGCCACGACGACGCCGGCCGCTCCGGCCGCGTCGGCGCACCGGATGACGGCCCCCAGGTTGCCGGGATCGCGGATCTCGGCACAGACCACCACGAGTCGCGCGTCCTGCGGGACGTCGGCCAGCGTGGTGAGGATCGAGTGGCAGCGAGCCACGAGTCCCTGCGGGGTGACGGAGTCGGCGATCTCCTCGACGACGTCGTCGGTGACGACGTGCCAGGTCTCGGCACGCTCGGCCAGCTCGGGGTGGCGCTCGGTGGCGTCGACCGTGGCGAAGACCTCGATGACCGCGCCCGGCGCATCGAGGGCCTCACGCACGGCCTGGGGGCCCTCGGCGAGGAACTCGCCGGTCTTGACCCGGAACGCACGCGTGGCGAGCCGCCGAGCGGTCTTGACCCGTCCGGAACGGACGGTCAGATCGCCGGGGCTCGCCACGAGTGGAACTGAGCCGGAGCTCAGACGGCCGAGTCGGCCTTGGGAGCGTTGACGTCCTCGGGGAGGTTCGCCTTGGCGACCTCGACGAGAGCGTTGAACGCCGCGATGTCGTTGACGGCCAGATCCGCGAGGATCTTGCGGTCGACCTCGACCTCGGCGGCCTTCAGGCCCTGGATGAAGCGGTTGTAGGTGATGCCCTGCGCACGCGCGGCGGCGTTGATGCGCTGGATCCAGAGACGACGGAAGTCGCCCTTGCGAGCCTTGCGGTCGTTGTACGAGTAGACCAGCGAGTGGGTGACCTGCTCCTTGGCCTTGCGGTACAGGCGCGAGCGCTGTCCGCGGTAGCCGGAGGCCCGCTCGAGGATCTCGCGGCGCTTCTTCTGCGCGTTCACTGAACGCTTGACGCGTGCCACAGTGTTACTCCTTCAAATCTTCGTAAAGTTCGGGGGCGCTCAGAGACCGAGCAGCTTCTTGACCTGCTTGGTGTCAGCCTTCGACACCGACGTCGTGCCGTCGAGGCGGCGCTTTCGGGTCGAGGACTTGACCTCCAAGAGGTGGCGGCGGTTGGTCTGCTCGCGGCGGAGCTTGCCCTTGCCGGTGATCTTGATGCGCTTCTTCATGCCCGAGTGGGGCTTGAACTTCGGCACGGTTATGCCTCCATGTCTGGATCGAGGTTCTCGGAGCGCCGGCGAGGCTTCTTCGGCGGCGCTGTCTTCTGGTGTTCTTCGCGATGGACCTTCTCGGCCTCGGCCTCGGCCTCGCGCTCAGCCTCGCGGGCGGCGGTGGTCACGGCCTTCTCGGCCTTGACCTCGGCCTGCGCCTCGGACTTCTTCTTGTGAGGTCCAAGCACCATCGTCATGTTGCGACCGTCCTGGCGGGCGTTCGACTCGATGAAGCCGAGATCCTCCACGTCGGCGGCGAGCTTCTGCAGCAGCCGGAACCCGAGCTCGGGACGGTGCTGCTCGCGGCCGCGGAACATGATCGTGATCTTGACCTTGTCTCCGGCCTTCAGGAACCGCACGACGTGACCCTTCTTGGTGTCGTAGTCGTGCTGGTCGATCTTCGGGCGGAGCTTCATCTCCTTGATGACCGTGTTCGTCTGGTTGCGTCGCGACTCGCGCGCCTTCTGGGCGGCTTCGTACTTGAACTTGCCGAAGTCCATGAGGCGGCAGACCGGGGGCCGGGCCTGGGGGGCGACCTCGACGAGATCGAGATCGGCCTCGGCGGCCAGGCGCAGGGCATCTTCGATGCGAACGATGCCGACCTGTTCACCGCTGGGTCCGACGAGCCGGACCTCCGGTACGCGAATGCGCTCGTTGACGCGCAGATCTGTGCTGATGGATCCTCCTGAGATCGGGTTTGGAGGACACGAAAAAGGTGGCCTCCGTCGAAGCGAAAGCCACCACACGCACCGTACGGTGCCGCACGCCGCGAGATCGTTCGAGAACGACCCGCAGCGGGTGACCCCCGGATCCTTGAACCCGGCAGGTGGGAGTGACCTCCACTTCAGTCAACCATGTTAGCAGCCGATTCGTTCCCGGAGGAAATCGGGACGAAACACCGGCGGGTCAGACTGGTCGCATGATGTGGCGCGTGCGGACGACACTGGAGAACCGGCCCGGCATCCTGGCCGAGATCGCCCTCGCGTGCGGGCAGGCCGAGGTGAACATCGCGAGCATGCAGGTGTTTCCCGGCGACCCGACCGTGACCGACGAGTTCGTGGTGACCGCGGCACCGGGCATGACCGACCTGCAGCTGGCCGAGGTGTTCGAGAAGGCCGGCGGCACGCGCGTGGCCGTGACCCGCACGGGTCCCGACGCCCTCGACGACGAGGCGACCCGCTACCTCCGCGGGATGCACGAGGTGCTGGAGGGCGGGCGGGACGTCGAGAGCGTGCTCCGCGACCTGCTGGGCACCACTCCCCCGGACGTCCTGGACTACAACGGCCACGACGTGCTGGACCTGCAGCGCCGCAACGGCACGAGCCTGCGGATCAGCCGGGCGGTCCCCTTCACGCCCGCCGAGCGGTCCCGCGCCCAGGCACTGCTCTCCCTCGTCAGTGACGCGGGGATGGACGTGCCGCTGCTCCAGCCGGCCCAGCGGACCCCGTTGCCCCTGACGCGCCGGGCCACCCTCGCCGACATCGAGGGCGTCGCCGCCCTGCACCAGCGCTGCAGCGCCGAGACGCTCTACCACCGGTACCAGGCACCGCTGCGGATGCCGATGACCACGCGGCTGGCACGTCGGCTCGTCGTCCCCGACAGTGGCATGGCCGTCGTCGTGCAGTCAGGTTTGGACATCGTGGGCCACGGCCTGGTGGAGCAGGTCGAGGACCGGTGGACGTTCCACCTGATCGTCGAGGACGCGTGGCAGGGCCGGGGCATCGGCACGATGCTCGTCAAGCAGGGCGCCGGACGGGCCCGGGCGCTCGGCGCCCAACGGCTGACCTTCGTCACCGCCACCGCGAACGACACCCTGCTGCGCACGGTGGGACGAGCCGGGTTCGTCGCCCGGGTCGAGCGGCACGACGGGAACGTCCACATCACGGTGCCGCTGACGGGCGTGGCACCGCTGGAGGACTAGTCGCGCGCCGGCTCGATCCAGGCAGTGCCGGCGGCGGTGCGCACCAGCACGTGCTCGGCGGCGACGTGCTCGAGGTCCTCGGTCTCCACGACCCCGAAGGTGGGCTGGCCGAGATCGAGCAGCATGGCCGAGGCGCCATCGGCGAGGGCGGCCCGTGCGGCGTCGCGGCCGAAGACGGGCACGGGACGCGAGGTCGGGTTCCAGCGGCTCATCGTCTCCAGCGAGCTGAACGCGAGCAGCGCGGTGCGCCCGTCGGCGCCGGTCATCAGGACCGCCGCCATGTCGGAGTTCTTGTCGCTGCCGTCGGTGGCCCGCTCCCCCAGCACCGCCACGACCGGGACGAACACCCGCGCCGTGCCGATCGTGGCGAGCAGCGTGGTGTCGTCGGTCAGGTCGAGCGAGGGATCGACGGCACCGTCGTCGCCGGGGAACGCCGGCTCGGCCAGCGAGCGTCCGCCACCCCAGGAACCGTCGTCGTGACTCATCGGACGTGCCCGGACAGCCAGGTCACGGCGTCGCGCGCCGGATCGCCCTCGCTGGCCTGGATCGCGAACAGGGCGAAGCGGCGGCCGTCCTTCGTCTCGACCGTGGGCCACGGCGTGCCGGGGCGCATCGAGACGACGGAGATCCCGTCCCAGCGCAGCGTGCGACGGCGCCAGCCGTTGACGAAGGTCAGTCCCTCGTCGTCGGCCGTGACGTGGCTGCGTGAGACGAACAGGGCGAACAGCGCCATGAAGCCGATGAGCACCCAGATGGTGGCGGTCTGGGAGGTCGTGAACTTGTACTCCTCGGGCAGGCGGATCCCGATCAGCGCGGCGAGGACGGCGAGCACGACGACGCACGCCCACATCACGACGATGACGCCGACGGGACGGAACGTGCGCCGCGAGACTGACTGGCCCATCGTCAGATCCGGCACGACAGGATGTCGGTGACGAGGATGCCGCGGCCCCCGAGGGCGTACAGCTCGTCCATGATCTTCTGGGTGGCCTCGCGCGGGACCATCGCCCGGACCGCGACCCACCCCTCGCGATGAAGGGGCGAGACCGTGGGCGACTCGATGCCCGGGGTGAGCCGGACGGCCTCGTCGACGTTCTGGACCCGGATGTCGTAGTCCATCATCACGTAGGTCCGCGCCACAATGACGCTCTGCAGGCGGCGCTGGAACACGTCGAAGCCCGCGGGCACCTCGGCGGCTGAGCGCGCGATCAGCAGCGCCTCGGAGGTGAGGATCGGGTCGCCGAAGACCTCCAGGCCCGCCTGGCGCAGCGTGGTGCCGGTCTCCACCACGTCGGCGATCGCGTCGGCGACGCCGAGGCGGATCGAGGACTCGACCGCGCCGTCGAGCCGCACGACCTGGGCCTCGATGCCGAGCCGCTCCAGGTGCGGGCGCACGATGCCGGGGTACGACGTGGCGATGCGGCGGCCCTGGAGCTCGGACTCGCTGGTCAGCTGGCCCTCGGGGGCGGCGAAGCGGAACGTGGAGCCCGCGAAGCCCAGCTCCATGACCTCGTCGGCCTTGGCGCCGGAGTCCAGCAGCAGGTCGCGGCCGGTGATGCCGACGTCGAGCGTGCCCTCGCCGACGTAGATGGCGATGTCGCGCGGACGCAGGTAGAAGAACTCGACGTCGTTCTCGGCGTCGACGGTGACGAGGTCCTTGGCGTGGCGACGCTGGCGGTAGCCCGCCTCGGTCAGCATCGCGGCGGCGGCTTCGGACAGGGCGCCCTTGTTGGGGACGGCGACCTTGAGCATGTGGGGCTTCCTAGAGGTGGGAGTAGACGTCATCGAGGGAGATGCCAGCGGCGATCATCATCACCTGCGCGTGGTACAGCAGCTGGCTGATCTCCTCGGCCGCACGCGCAGGTCCCTCGTGCTCGGCGGCCATCCACGACTCGGCGGCCTCCTCCACGAGCTTCTTGCCGATCGCGTGCACGCCCGCGTCGAGCTCGGCGACGGTGCGCGAGCCCTCGGGGCGGGAGGCGGCCTTCTCGGACAGTTCCGCGAACAGGCCATCGAACGTCTTCATCGTCGTCATCCTATCGGCGGGGCGTCAGGCCCCGGACGGTCGCCCATGCCGAGAGGGCGGCCTCGGCGGCCTCGCGGCCCTTGTCCTCGGGCGATCCCGGCAGGCCGGCGCGGTCGAGCGCCTGCTGCTCGGTGTCGCACGTGAGCAGGCCGAAGCCGATCGGCACGCCGGTGTCCAGGGCCACGCGGGACAGCCCGTCGGTGGTGGCCGCCGAGACGTACTCGAAGTGGGGCGTCCCGCCGCGGATGATCACGCCGAGCGCAACGACCACGTCGTAGCCGGCGTTCGCGCAGGCCTGGGCGATGATCGGCAGCTCGAAGGAGCCGGGCGCCCGCAGCAGCGTCGTGTCGCTGACGCCGGCCTCCTTCAGCGCGCGGTCGGTGCCGGCGATGAGGCCGTCCATCACGACGGTGTGCCAGCTCGACGCGACGACGGCGACCTTGGCGCCGCTGCCGTCGACCGTGATCTCGGGTGCTCCGTGTCCGGCCATGTCAGATCTCCTCGTCCAGGTGGAGGTCGGGCAGGTCGTGGCCCATGCGGGCGGCCTTGGTCTGCAGGTAGCGCAAATTGTCAGGCGTCGGCGCGATGACCACGGGCAGCCGCTCGGCGACCTTGACGCCGTACTGCTCCAGCTGGGTGGACTTGTCGGGGTTGTTGGTCAGCAGGCGCACCGACGTGACGCCGAGCTCGCGCAGGATCTGCGCCCCGGCGGCGTAGTCGCGCTCGTCCTCGCCGAAGCCGAGCGAGAGGTTCGCGTCGACCGTGTCCTGGCCCTGGTCCTGCAGCTCGTAGGCGCGCAGCTTGTGCAGCAGGCCGATCCCCCGGCCCTCGTGGCCGCGCAGGTAGACCACGATGCCGGCGCCGGCGGCGACGACCTCGGCCATCGCGGCCTCCAGCTGCGGGCCGCAGTCGCAGCGGCGCGAGCCGAAGACGTCACCCGTCAGGCACTCGGAGTGCAGGCGGACCAGCACGTCCTCGGTGCCGGGCTCGCCGTGGACGAGGGCCACGTGCTCGGCGCCGTCGATGCGGTCCTTGAACCCCATGGCGCGGAACGTGCCGAACTCGGTGGGCAGGTGGGCGTCGGCGAGGCGGGTGATCTGCGACTCGTGCAGGCGCAGGTACACCTGCAGGTCGGCGATCGACACGAGTGCCATGTCGTGCTCGTCGGCGAACTCGCGCAACTCGGGCGCGCGCTTGAGCGTGCCGTCATCGTTCATCACCTCGCCGATCACGCCGGCGGGGGTCAGGCCCGCGAGGCGGGCGAAGTCGACCGCGGCCTCGGTGTGGCCGGCGCGCTCCAGCACGCCGCCGGGCTTGGCGCGCAGCGGCACGATGTGGCCGGGCTGGACCAGCTCGAACGGCTCGGTGGCCGAGTCGGCGAGCACACGGCACGTGCGGGCGCGGTCGGAGGCCGAGATGCCGGTGGTCACGCCGTCGCGCGCGTCGATCGACACGGTGTAGGCCGTGCGCAGCCGGTCGCGGTTGTGCGGGGTCATCAGCGGGATCGCCAGCCGGTCGAGGATCTCGCCCGTGATCGGCGCGCAGACCAGGCCGCTGGAGTAGCGGACCAGGAACGCCATCAGCTCGGGCGTCGCCTTGGAGGCGGCGAAGATGATGTCGCCCTCGTTCTCGCGGTCCTCGTCGTCGACGACGACGATCGCCTTCCCCTCGCGGATGTCGGCGATCGCGCGCTCGATGCTGTCGAGGCGGACTCCGGTGTGCTGCTCCTCGATCATGAGTGAGCTCCCTTCTCGAGCAGTCGCTCGACGTACTTGGCGATGACGTCCACCTCGAGGTTGACGCGGTCGCCGGGCTTGCGGTCGCCGAGCACGGTGTCGGCGAGGGTGGTGGGGATGAGGGACACGCTGAACCAGTCGTCGCCGGCCTCGACCACGGTGAGCGACGTGCCGTCGACGGTGATCGAGCCCTTGTCCACGACGTAGCGGGCGAGCTCGGCCGGGAGGCTGAACCGGACGACCTCCCAGTGCTCGCTCGGAGCGCGGTCGATGAGCGTGGCGGTGCCGTCGACGTGGCCCTGGACGATGTGGCCGCCCATCCGGGCCCCGGCCTGCATCGCGCGCTCCAGGTTGACCTCGGATCCGGCCTCCAGGTCGCCGAGGCTGGTGCGGTTCAGCGACTCGCGCATGACGTCGGCGCTGAACGTGTCCTGCGTCGGGTCGACCACCGTCAGGCAGCAGCCGTTGACCGCGATCGAGTCGCCGTGTCCGGCGTCCGACGTGACGACGGGTCCGCGGATCGTGATCCGCACCGCGTCGCCGAGGTCGTCGAGGGCCACGACCGTGCCCTTCTCCTCCACCAAGCCCGTGAACATCAGTTCGTGCCCTCGCTGTCCGGTTCCTCGATCGGTGTGTCCATGTCCTCGCGCGGCATCCGGCCCGGCGTGCCGATGATGCGGATGTCGGGTCCGACCATCCGCAGGTCGGTGATCTCGATGGGGCGGATGTCCGCGAGCGTGGTCGCCTCGCCCTCGAGCGCGGCGCGACCGGAGCCCAGCATCGCCGGCGCCATGTAGCCGATGACACGGTCGATGAGGCCATCGCCCCAGAACGCCCCGGCGAGGCGGGGGCCGCCCTCGAGCCAGACGTGGTGGATGCCCTCGGCCTGCAGCTCGGCGAGGACCTCGTGGGGGTCGCGCGAGTGGATCTGGCGCGTGGGCGCGACGCGGTCGAACACGCGGTAGTAGGCGGGGATCTTCGACTCCCCCACCACGACGCGCAGCGGTTGCCGGTCGTACGGCAGCGGCAGGTCGGCGGCGTCGCGCACGGTGAGCCGCGGATCGTCCGCGAGCACGGAGTAGGTGCCGGCCATGATGGCGTCGCACTCGGCGCGGAAGGCCTGGACGTCGCGGCGGGCGGTCTGGCTGGTGATCCACTTGCTGGTGCCGTCGGGCGCGGCGCTGAGGCCGTCGAGCGTCGCCGCGTACTTCCAGGTGACGAACGGCCGCCCATGGAGGTGGCGGTGGGACCAGAAGCGGACCAGCTCGTCGGTCTCGTCGGCCAGGACGCCGCCCTCGACGTCGAGGCCCGCCTCGAGGAGGACCTTCGCTCCCCCGGCACCCTCGGCCGGGTCACTGGTGCCGAAGACCACGCGGGTCACGCCGGCGGCGATCAGCGCCTGCGTGCAGGGGCCGGTGCGGCCGGTGTGGTTGCACGGCTCGAGGGTGACGACGGCGGTGGCGCCCTGGGCGCGGTCGCCGGCGAGCTGCAGGGCGTCGACCTCGGCGTGAGGCGTGCCCGCGCCCCGGTGGACGCCCACGGCGATCTCACGGCCCGCGGCGTCGAGCAGCACGCAGCCGACCCGCGGGTTGGGCAGGGTGCGACCCACGGTGCGAGCGGCCTCGACGGCCCGGCGCATCGCGTCGGTCTCGGTCTGACTGGCCACCGGTCTCCCTGACATCAGGCTCACGGGACACCGGGGACGGCTCGGACGCAGGATGCGTCCGAGCAGCGTGCGCCTTCCATCCGGACTTTCACCGTCGGTACCGGAGTTCCACCGGTTCAACCTCGGCCCTGCGAGCAGGGCCTCGGGTCGCGGACTGTCACCGCCGGTTCGGACTTGCACCGACCCCGGAGCACGCGAGCGATTAGCTCGTACGGGGAAAGTCTAGCGGCTCAGTGGCAGGCGCCGACGGCCGTCTCACGCAGACGCTCCACCATGGCGCCCGGGTCGTCGGCGCTGTAGACCGCCGAACCGGCCACGAAGGTGTCGGCGCCGGCCTCCGCGCAGCGCTCGATCGTCTCCAGCGAGACGCCGCCGTCGACCTGGAGCCAGATGTCGCCACCGAGCCGGTCGAGCAGGGCGCGCGTGCGACGGATCTTCGGCAGGCACAGGTCCAGGAACTTCTGGCCGCCGAACCCCGGCTCGACCGTCATGATCAGCACCATGTCGAGCTCGGGGAGCAGGTCCTCGTAGGGCTCGATCGGCGTCGCGGGCTTGAGCGCCATCGACGCGCGGGCCCCCTGCGCGCGGATTTCGCGGGCCAAGCGCACCGGCGCCTTCGCGGCTTCCACGTGGAAGGTGACGCTCGACGCGCCCGCCTCCACGAACTGCGGCGCCCAGCGGTCGGGCTCCTCGATCATCAGGTGCGCGTCGATCGGCTGCGGCGCGGCCTTCGCCAGCGCCTCGATCACGGGCGCGCCGAGCGTCAGGTTCGGCACGAAGTGGTTGTCCATCACGTCCATGTGCAGGAAGTCGGCCGTCGGGATCCGGGCCGCCTCCCCCGCCAGGTTCGCGAAGTCGGCGTTCAGCAGGCTCGGCGTGATGCGCATGGGGCGAGCGTATCCGTCAGCTGCGGCGCAGCAGCGCCAGGTACATCGCGTCCGTGCCGTCGATGTGCGGCCACCAGTGGTGCTCGGACTCGACCGTCACGTCGGACCGCTCGGCGAGCACCGCTTCGACGACCTCGCGGGTCTCGGCGGGCAGCGGCGAGCAGGTGGCGTAGCCCACCACTCCCCCCGGCCGGACCAGGTCGATGGCGCGCGTGAGCAGCTGCCGCTGCAGCGTGACGAGCTCGGGGACGTCCTCGGCACGGCGTCGCCAGCGGGCCTCGGGACGACGGCGCAGGGCGCCCAGCCCGGTGCACGGGGCGTCGAGGAGGACGCGGTCGAACGACTCCTCCTCCCACGGACCCTTGCGGCCGTCGTGGACCGTGACCTCGACGTTGTTGAGCGCCCGCACGGACTGACGGACGAGCTCGGCGCGGTGCGGCTGCATCTCGTTGGCCACGAGGGAGGCACCGCGCTGGGCGGCGAGCGCGCCGAGCAGTGCGGCCTTGCCACCGGGCCCCGCGGCGAGGTCGAGCCAGTGCGTGTCGTACCCCTCGAGCGGCGCCTCGGCCGTGGTGATCGCCACCATCTGCGAGCCCTCGTCCTGCACCCCGGCGCGGCCGTCGCGCACGGCGGGCACGAAGCCCGGGTCTCCTCCAGCGGTCATCACGCGGGCATAGGGGCTGAGCCGGCCCGTCTCCCCCGGCAGAGACCGCGGGTCGACGAGTCCGGGTCGGGCCACGAGGGTGACGTAGGGCGGCACGTTGTCGGCCTCGAGCAGGTCCTCGAGCTGGTCCGGGCCGACGGCCTGCTCCAGCGCCTCGACCACCCAACGCGGGTGCGAGTACCGGACGGCCAGCGCGTCGAGCCGGCTCAGCCCCGTGGTGACCTCGTTGAGCCACAGGCCGAGGTCCTTCTGCCCGATCTTGCGCAGGACCGCGTTGGTGAAGCCGACGGGCCGGTGCCCGATCCGGCGACGGACCAGGTTCACGGTGGTGTCGACGGCCGCGTGGGGCGGCACGCGCATCGCCAGCAGCTGGTGGGCACCGAGGCGCAGTGCGTCGCGCACGGCCGGGTGGACCGTGCCCGTGGCCACGCGATCGATGATCGCGTCGTAGGTGCCCTGGTTGCGGATCGTGTTGTGGGTCAGCTCGGTCGCCAGGGCGGCATCGCGCTCGGACAGTCCGCCCAGCAAGGTCGGCAGCAGCAGGTTGACGTACACCTCGCGCGTCCGGACGGCCGACATGACCTCGAACGCGACCTCACGCGGATCGGTGATGGCCTTGGCGCTCATGCGAACACCACCTCGGTGGCGCCGCCGAGGCCCCGGCCCCAGTCGGCGGCGGCCATCGCCTTCTTGCCGTGCGGCTGCACCTCGCCCAGCACGACGTCGGTCGTGGTGGTGCCGACGCGCACCTCGCGCTTGCCGATCGACGCCACGCCCGGCTTGAGCGTGGACTCCTCGGCGATGGTGAGCGGCCCGATCTTCAGGCGCGCCCCGTCCACCTCGGTCCAGGCGCCCGGCGCGGGCGTGCAGCCGCGGATCTGGCGGTCGACGGCGAAGGCGGGGCGGTTCCAGTCGATGCGAGCGTCCTCGGTGGTCAGCTTGTGGGCGTAGGAGACGTTGTCCTCGGGCTGGCGCACCGCGCCGATGTCGCCCTCCTCGATGTGGTCGACGACGTCGACGACGAGGGTGGCGCCCTGGTCGGACAGGCGGTCCAGGAGCGTTCCGGTGGTGTCGTCCTGCTGAATCCGCTCGGTGATCGTGCCGAGCACCGGGCCGGCGTCCAGCGCCTCCACGAGGCTGAAGACGGTGGCGCCGGTGATCTCGTCGCCCGCCATGATCGAGCGCTGCACCGGGGCGGCTCCGCGCCAGGCCGGCAGCACGGAGTAGTGCAGGTTGATCCAGCCGAACTCGAGGGCGTCGAGCACGTCGCGGCGCAGCAGCGCACCGTACGCGACGATCACGCCCAGGCGCGCCTCCGTGGCCGCCAACGCGTCGAGGAACTCGGGGTCGGACGTGGACGTCGGCTTGAGCACGTCGATCCCGTGGGCCTCGGCGGCCACCGCCACGGGCGAGGGCTGCAACGAGCGGCCGCGGCCGACCCGCGCGTCGGGACGGGTGATCACGGCGACCACCTCGTGGCGGCTGGCGACGAGCGCCTCGAGCGTCGGCACGGCGGTGGCCGGGGTCCCGGCGAACACGATCTTCACCCGCCGAGTCTAGGTCGTGCCGCCGGGCGGCTCAGAAGGCGACGGGGTCGACCTGGATCCGCACCGGTGTCTCCTTGGCCGCGCTGCGCTCGGCGGCCACCTGCTTGAGCACCGCCGCGAGCGCCAGTCCCTCGCGCCGGGGCACCCGCAGGATGAGGCGCTCGCGGCCCGGCTCCAGCGGGACCGGGCCGAGGACGTCGACGAACGCCGGCCACGACCGCCGCGCCAGGACGCCGATCACGTCGTCGGTGCCGTCGACCGTGGCGAGGCGCCCGACGGGCGGCAGGTGGGTCTCGGCGCGCTCGGAGAGCTCACGGGCGGCCACGGCCACCGGGTCAGCCCGGACGAGCGCCTGCAGAACGGTGGTGTCGCCGACCGCGACGGCGCGCGCGCCGAAGGCCGACAGCGCCAGGGCGTTGAACCAGCGCCGGTGCGACTCCTCCGTGACGCGCACGTCGTCGCGGCCCAGCATGAGCCACGTGTCGAGCAGCACCACCACGGCGTAGCCGCCGGGGACGGGCGGCTCGGCACCGGGCGTGGCCAGCACGAGCGGGTGACCCTCGGGATCGACCGTCTCGAGCACCGTGTCACCGCCCGAGGTGAGGACGGTGCGGTCGGGGAAGGCGGCGCCGAACTCCTCGGCGGTGCGCAGCTGGCCCACGACCGGGGCGCGCAGGCGCGTGCCGCCGCACTCGGTGCAGCGCCAGCGGGGCACCTCCGTGGCGCACCAGCGGCACACCAGCGGGGCGTCGGCGCGGTGCTGCAGCAGCGGTCCGTGGCACTGAGGGCAGGAGGCCGGCGTGCGGCAGTCCTGGCACGCCAAGGAGGTGCGGTAGCCGCGCCGGGGCACCTGGACGAGCACGGGACCCTCGGCGGCCCGGACCGCCTGGAACACCGCGGCGGGCAGCCGTGCGGCGGCCGCGCCGTGCTCGGTGCCGTCGGTGACCTCGACCACGGGCCACTCGCGCCGGCGGGACGCCTGGTCGGCGACGATCTCGGCGCACCAGCCCTGCTGCACGAGGGACTGGGCCTCGGCCGTGCGCGCATGGCCCGCGATCAGCACGCCGGCACCCGTGTCGATCGCCCGGGTGAGCAGCACCTCGCGGGTGTGGGGGTACGGCGCGCGGGGCTCGGCGTGGAGGTCGTCGCCGTCGTCCCAGATCACGACGAGACCGAGGTCGCGCACGGGCGCGTAGGCGGCGGCACGGGTTCCCAGCACGACCTGCACCTCACCGCGGGAGACCCGCAGGAAGTTGCGATAGCGCGCCGCGGGCTTGTCGGCGGCCGTGAGTGCCACGTGGGCGTCGGGACCGAGGGCCTCGGTGAAGGCCGCGTGCCAGCGAGCCACCTCACGCACGTCGGGCACGCAGACTACCGCGCCCCGACCCGACCGCACGACCGCCGACACCGCCTCGGCCACGGCCCGCTCGGGCTCGTGGCGCGGCAGCACGTTCAGCACGGCGCGGGGCGACTCCCCCGCCGCCAGCGCCTCGACGTAGGACGCGCCGTGCACGTAGGCGTGCCACGAGGCGCTGCCGATGTCGGGCGGCCGTGGTGCCGGCTCGACCGGCGGGTGGGCCTCGGCACGGGCGTGGCGCGGCGGGATCGCGAGCCGCAGCACGTCGGCCGCGGTGCCCGCGTAGCGGTCGGCCAGGGCGCGCGCGAGGGCGGCGACCTGAGCGGTCAGGACCGGCTCGGAGGAGACCACCTTGGCGACCGCCGCGAGCTTGCCGTCGTGCGCGGAGTCGTCGGCGAGCTCGAGGACGAATCCGTCGACGAGCCGCCCCGCGAAGCGCACCTTGACCCGGCACCCCGGGACGACCGCCTCGGCCAGCTCGTCGGGGACGGCGTAGTCGAACGGACGGTCCAGATGCGACAGCGGCGTGTCGACGAGGACTCTCGCGACACGCCGCTGTGCTGGGTTCACTCGGCTGTTCTACCAGCAGGGCCCGACAGGGCCCCGGGGCACGGGATCAGAGACCCGCGGCCGCGCGCAGGGCGTCGGCGCGGTCGGTGCTCTCCCACGGCAGGCCCGGGCGGCCGAAGTGGCCGTAGGCGGCCGTCTCGGCGTAGATCGGGCGCAGCAGGTCGAGGTCGCGCACGATCGCGGCCGGGCGCAGGTCGAAGACCTCGAGCACGGCCTCGCGGATCGTGTCGACCGCGACGACCTCGGTGCCGAACGTGTCGACGTAGAAGCCGACCGGGTGGGCCACGCCGATCGCGTACGCGACCTGGACCTCGGCCTTGGTGGCCAGGCCGGAGGCGACGATGTTCTTGGCGACCCACCGCATCGCGTACGCGGCGGAGCGGTCGACCTTGCTCGGATCCTTGCCGCTGAACGCGCCGCCACCGTGACGGGCGTAGCCGCCGTAGGTGTCGACGATGATCTTGCGGCCCGTCAGGCCGGCGTCGCCCATGGGGCCGCCGATGACGAACTTGCCCGTCGGGTTGATGTGCGACTTGTAGTTCGACGAGTCGATGTCGTACTGGCTCAGGACCTCGTCGATGACGTGCTTCTTGAGGTCGGAGGGCAGCTGGTGCTCGAGATCGACGCCCTCCTCGTGCTGGGTGGAGATGACGATCGCCTCGACGCGCACGGGCTTGTCGTTGTCGTCGTACTCGATGGTGACCTGGGTCTTGCCGTCGGGACGGAGGTACGGCAGCGTGCCGTCCTTGCGGACCTTGGTCAGCTGCTCGGAGAGGCGGTGCGCGATGGTGATCGGCAGCGGCATCAGCTCGGGGGTCTCGTCGCAGGCGAAGCCGAACATCAGGCCCTGGTCGCCGGCGCCCTGGAGGTCGAGCGGGTCGGTGGCGCCGCCGAGGCGGGCCTCCTCGGCCGTGTCGACGCCCTGCGCGATGTCGGGCGACTGCGCGTCGAGGGTGACCTGCACGGCGCAGGACTCACCGTCGAAGCCCTTGGTGGACGAGTCGTAGCCGATCGCGAGCACGCGGTCGCGCGCGATCCGCGCGATGTCGGCGTACGCCTCGGTGGTGACCTCGCCGCCGACCAGGACCAGGCCCGTGGTCACGAACGTCTCGGCCGCGACACGGCTCTTCGGGTCCTGCGCGAGGAGTGCGTCGAGGATGCTGTCGCTGATCTGGTCGGCGATCTTGTCCGGGTGACCCTCGGTCACGGACTCCGAGGTGAATAGACGGCTCACGGTTACCTCTCTGGCTGGTGGCTACGACGTCTGAGACGTCGTGATGACTGTAGTGGGCGGGTGATGAGGGGGCGGGTTCATTCCACCCGTTGGACGACCGCGTCCCAGATCGCGTGGGCGATCTCGGACTTGGCCGCGCGGGCCACGGGATGCTCGGATCCCTCGGCCGTGAGGATGGTGACCTCGTTGTCGGGCTGGCCGAACGTGCGCTCGGACCCGACGTCGTTGACGACGAGCAGGTCGCAGCCCTTGCGGGCCATCTTGGCGCGAGCGTGGTCGAGCACCGAGCCGTTCGCGTCGCCGGTCTCGGCGGCGAATCCGACGATGACCGGACGGCGACCCGAGCGGGTGCGGACGAGCTCGACGAGGATGTCGGGGTTCTCGATCAGCTCGATCGACGGCGCGACGCCGTCGGGCTGCTTCTTGATCTTCGCGTCGGCGAAGGACGCCGGCCGGAAGTCGGCCGGTGCGGCCGCCATCACGACGGCGTCGGCGGACTCGGCGGCCTTGAGCATCGCCTCGCGCAGCTCGGACGTGGTGACGACCCGGACCACCTCGGCGCCGGCGGGCACGTCGATCGCCACGTTGGCGGCCACCAGCGTGACCGTGGCACCGCGGGCGAGGGCCGCCTCGGCGAGGGCGATCCCCTGGCGACCCGACGAGCGGTTGCCCAGGAATCGCACCGGATCGAGGAACTCGCGCGTGCCACCTGCCGAGACCACGACGTGCTGGCCGGCGAGGTCGCGCGGGCGGCCCTGCAGCACCTGCAGGCACACCGCGTGGATGGCCTCGGGATCGGGCAGCCGGCCGGGGCCGGTGTCGGCGCCGGTGAGGCGCCCGGAGTCGGGCTCGATGACCAGCACGCCGCGCTCACGCAGTGTGGCGACGTTGGCGACCGTGGCGGGGTGCTCCCACATCTCGGTGTGCATGGCCGGAGCCATCACGACCGGGCACCGGGCGGTGAGCAGCGTGTTGGTCAGCAGGTCGTCGGCCAGCCCGTGCGCCGCGCGGGCCAGGGTGTTGGCCGTCGCCGGGGCGACGACGACGAGGTCGGCGGTCTGGCCCAGCTTCACGTGCGGGACCTGGGGGACGTTCTCGAACACGCCGGTCTGGACCGGGTTCCCCGAGAGGGCCTCCCACGTGGGGGCGCCGACGAACTCCAGCGCGGACTCGGTGGGCACGACGCGGACGTCGTGCCCAGCCTCGGTGAACAGGCGCAGCAGCAGCGCCGCCTTGTAGGCGGCGACGCCGCCGGTGACGCCGAGGACGATGCGACTCATCGCGACGTCAGGCTCAGGCCTCGTCGGTGGTCGCGGGCGCGTCGGCGTCGGGGGTGATGTCCTCGACGGTCAGCAGGCCGGCGTTGATCTCGCGCAGCGCGATCGACAGGGGCTTCTCCTGGACCTCGGTCTCGAGCAGCGGGCCGACGTACTCGAGCAGGCCCTCGCCGAGCTGGGAGTAGTACGCGTTGATCTGGCGAGCGCGCTTGGCGCTGTAGAGGACGAGCTTGTACTTGGAGTCCGCCTTCTCGAGCAGGTCGTCGATCGGCGGGTTGGTGATGCCTTCGGCGGCAGAACGTGTCGTGGACACTCAGAATCTCCAGAAGTTCGAGGATTACCCGGCAGGGTCGGCTGGCGGGCGTGATCTGAACAAGTCTACCAACTCCCGCCCCGCTTCCTCGACTTCGGTGTTGACGATGGTGGCGTCGAACTCCGACACTGCCGCCAGTTCCTCGCGGGCGGTGGCCAGGCGACGCTCGCGCTCGGCCTCGGTCTCGGTGCCGCGGCCGACGAGGCGGTTGACCAGCTCGTCCCAGCTGGGCGGCGCCAGGAACACCAGGAACGCCTCGGGGAACCGCTCGCGCACCTGGCGGGCGCCCTGCAGGTCGATCTCCAGCAGGACCGACTCGCCCTGCGCCAGCTTCTCCTCCACGGCGGCGCGCGGCGTGCCGTAGCGGTTGACGCCGTGGACCGTGGCGTACTCGAGCAGGCCGTCGGTGGCGATGAGGTGGTCGAACTCCTCGGGGGTCACGAAGTGGTAGTGCCGGCCGTCGACCTCGCCCGGCCGGGCGGGCCGGGTGGTGGCCGAGACGGACATCCAGATCTCGGGGTGGTGCTCGCGCACCCACGCCGCCACCGTGCCCTTGCCGACCGCGGTGGGCCCGGCCAGCACGATCAGGCGACCGCGCCGTTCAGCACTGCGTGGTTCAGCCACGGCGGGCGATCTCGGCGACGAGGCCCTTGGCCTGGTTCGTGCCGAGGCCGCGCAGGCGGCGGCTCTCGGCGATGCTCAGGTCGGCCATGATCTGCTGGGCCGTCAGCTTCCCGATGCCGGGGATGCTCTGGAGCAGGTCGAGCACCTTGATCTTGGCGACGGCCTCGTTGCGCTTGGCCTCGGCCAGCACGTCGGCGACGCTCGCGCCGGAGTGGCGCAGACGGTTCTTCACCTCGGCACGCACCTGGCGGGCGGCGGCCGCCTTGGCCAGCGCCTCGCGGCGTTGTTCGTCGGTCAGCTCGGGCAGGGCCACGGTCAACTCCTCACTTCTTCGACAGGTCGATGCCGCACTCGTCGTTCACGTGCTCGACCACGTCCTCGCGCTGGGCCTTCGTGTCGTTGAAGGCCTCGTGGGCGGCGGTGATCCGGTCGATGTCCTGCTGGGACAGGGCGTTCACCTTCTCCTCGCTCTTCATGTCCTCGAGCGCGAAGTCGGCCTTGCGGTGGGCGATCACGACCTTCTTGGTCGCCTTGGCGATGTCGGTCCACTGCTTCGCGATGTCCTCGGGCGCCTCGTGGGCGACCTTCGTCGTGACGTCGGCGTAGGTGGCGAACGCGGCGTCGTTCTGCTGGCCGAAGGTGGCCAGCGAATCGCGGCCCGCGTCGACCGCGTCGCAGTACGGCCCCCCGCCGGAGCAGCCCGTCAGGGTCGCGAGACCGAGGACCACGGACAGCAGCAGGGAGGGTCGTCGCACCCCGACAGGTTACTAGCGAGCACCGTCCCGCCGGCGGTCCGTCGACCGCGTGTATCAGCGCGCCCTCTTCCTGCCTCGTCCCGGATGTGCGCACAATGAACTTCGTGACCAGCGAAAAGTCACACGAACCAGCAGAATCCGACGACGGCCCGTGGATCCGCTCCGGCGAGGCCTTCGCACGCTGGCGTGACGGGGACCGCGGAGCGATCGACGAACTCGTGCGCGAGATGACCCCCGTGCTGTGGCACGTGGTGCGCGCCTACCGGCTCGACGAGGACGTGTGCGAGGACGTCATCCAGTTCACCTGGCTGACGCTCGTGCGCAAGGCCGACAGCGTGGACAACCCGCGTGCGGTCTCGTCGTGGCTCATCATCACGGCCCGCCGCCAGGCGTGGCGGGTCGCCTCGCGGAACCGGCGCGAGGACGCG
Organism: Aeromicrobium sp. UBA7512; assembly: GCF_002476985.1. Classification (NCBI taxonomy): domain Bacteria; kingdom Bacillati; phylum Actinomycetota; class Actinomycetes; order Propionibacteriales; family Nocardioidaceae; genus Aeromicrobium; species Aeromicrobium sp. UBA7512. Next base: position 334,690 of record NZ_DLNK01000003.1, on the reverse strand, counting down.
GTCGACGACGAGCTGCTGGCGCCTGCGCTGCCCAGCTCGCCCGCCGCCGAGTCCGAGGCCGTCTCGGCCGACGAGAACCACCGGCTGTGGTCGGCGGTCGCGCAGCTCAACGAGCGCTGCCAGCGCCTGTTGCGCGTGATCGCCTTCGATGACCGGCCCGACTACCAGCACATCTCCGAGGACCTGGGCATGCCCGTGGGGAGCATCGGCCCGACACGCCGACGCTGCCTCGAGAAGCTCAAGGCCGTCATCTCCGGCGAGGGGGCCACGTCATGACCGAACGCGATCCGATCTTCACCAACCTGCGAGCGATGTACGAGGTGCTCGATCCGCCGCCGGCCCACCTGGCCGACGCGATGATCGCCGCCATCGCCGCCGAGAGCCTCGACGCCGACTACGAGCTGCTGAGCCTGCTGGGCCGCAGCACCGAGCTGGTCGGCACCCGCGGCTCGGGCGTCATCACCATCGAGTTCTCCCACGACGAGACCTCCATCCTGCTGCGCGTGGCCGAGGTCGACGAGACCACCCGCCGCGTGGACGGCTGGGTCACGGGCACCGGCGCCGACCTCGCGCGGCTGACCGCCGGCGACCAGACCTGGACCGCCGACGTGACCGACGGCCGGTTCGAGTTCGAGTCCCTTCCGGCCGGCCTGATCCGCATCTACTTCTCGGGCGACACCGAGCTGGCGACCCCCACCTTCGAGATCTGAGGAGCACCGGATGCGTCCGACTGGCCAGGAGCCGCCGCGCTGGGAAGAGCAGGACCCGTGGGAGCGGGAGCAGGACCTCGAGAGCGTCGCCGCGCGCGAGGGCGCGACCCTCGACCCGTCCAAGGCCACCGTGGGCCCCGGCGGGCGCGAGACCCACCCCACGGCGTACCTCTCGACGAAGCTGCTCATCTCCACCCTCGTCGACGTCGATGCGGCGATCCAGCTGCTGAAGGACGCGGCCGAGGTGTTCAACTGGCAGGTCGTGGAGGACGAGACGTACCCGAGGATCGTGGTCGAGGAGACCGACGAGGAGCGCCGCGAGCGCGCCGAGCGCTACCCGTGGCTCACCACCACCGGCGGTGTCGGCATGGCGCGCGTCGTCATCTCCGCCACGGCTCGCTCGCACGCCCGTCCGCCGGACGCCTGGTCGCTGCTCCAGGCGGCCCGCGCCCTGGCGCTGGGTCGTGAGCCCGAGAAGGGCACCGACCTGCTGCACGGCATCGGTCTCGACCACGTCCTGCAGAGCAGCCCGTTCACGCGGGGCGCGCCGTTCACGCGCGGGGCTCCCTTCACGCGGGGCGCTCCCTTCACCCGCGGAGCTCCCTTCACCCGCGGAGCCCCGTTCACCCGCGGCGCACCCTTCACCCGCGGAGCCCCATTCACCCGAGGCGCGAGCATGGCGGTCGACTCGTACGGCGAGGTCGGCTCCGGCGGACGTCAGCCGGTGGCCTGGGTCGGCCCGGCCCCCACTCGCTCCCCCGACGACCCCGACGGCCAGCGCCGCCCGCGGGTCGGGGTGCTGGACTCCGGCTGCGGCAAGCACGCCTGGTTCACCAACGGCGCGGTCAAGGACGGCACGAAGCTGATCTCCGGAGTCACCATCGGTCGCGACGACGCGCCCACCGACCCCGAGACGCTCGGCAACGTCAGCGGCCCTCTCGACGGCTCGATCGACGACGCCTCGGGCCACGGGACGTTCATCGTGGGCCTGCTGCACCAGGGCTGCCCCGACGCCGACATCCACTGGTGGCGGGTGATGGACTCCGACGGCACGCTCGCCGAGTCCGACTTCGTCACCGCCCTGATCCGCATCACGCAACTCGTCCGCGCCGGGGACGGCGCGAAGAACGGGTTGAGCCTCGACGTGCTGAACCTGTCCTTCGGCTACTACCACGAGACGCCGTACGACCTGGAGTTCGACCCGACGCTGTACGAGCTGCTCGCCCTGATCGGCCGGACCGGCACCACCGTGGTCTGCGCGGCGGGCAACGACGCGACGTCGCGACCCCTCTTCCCCGCCGCCTTCGGGCCGTGGGAGAACCCGGCCGACGAGCTCGTGCGCCGCGACCCCCGCGCCACGCCGATCGTCGCCGTCGGCGCGCTGAACCCGAACGGACGGACCGACGCGATGTTCACGAACACCGGGCCGTGGGTCCACGTGTACCGGCCGGGCGCCTCGCTCGTCAGCACCATCCCGCCCTTCGAGGGTGGTCTCCAGCCGATTGCGCGCGCCACCTTCCGTGGCCGCACCCGTGAGACCGTCGACCCTGACGACTTCGCGAGCGGCTTCGCGGTGTGGAGCGGGTCGTCGTTCGCCGCGCCCGTGTTCGCCGCCCAGCTGGCGTCCGCACTGGCGAAGGACCTCCCGGTGGAGGGAACCGCCGACGATCCGGCGCAGGCCGTGGAGCGGGCGATCGCCGCGATCGGTCGCCTCACCGACCCGGAGTGAGGTCCCGTGCTCTCGGCCGTTGAGCTGCACCGGCGGGGCCGAGCCTCGATGGACGCCGGTCGGTACCGCACGGCGCGGCGGCAGCTGTTGACGGCACTGGAGCGCAACGCCGATCCCGAACGCGAGGTGCGGATCCTGGTCAACCTCTCGCACGTCGAGTCCACCCTCGGCGATGCGGAGGAGGCCCTGCGGCGGTGCGACGAGGCCGCGAGGCTGGCGCGAGCGCCGGCGGTGCGTGCGCTCGTGCACAGCCAGCGGGCGGGTCTGCACCTGAACGCGGGCGACGCCGACCGGGCGTCGGCCCTGTACGACCTCGCCGTTCCCGCGCTGACGGGCACGGCCCGGGCGAACGCACTGATGAACCGCGGCGTGCTCCACCTGCAGCAGTGGCGCCTCGAGCGGGCGCGCCACGACTTCGACGAGGCGGCCGCGCTCTTCGATGCGGCCGGCGACGAGACCGGGTGGGCCCAGGCGCGCCACAACGACGGCTACGCGGCACTGCAGAGCGGCGACCTCGTCGGGGCCCTCGCGGCGATGGACGCGGCGCGCGTGCACCTGGCCGACCTCTCCCCCGTCGCCGCCGCCGTGTGTGACCAGGACACCGCCGAGGCGTTGTTGGCGGCCGGTGAGACCCACGAGGCGGTCGACCTCATCCTCGCGGCCGCCCGCGTCTTCGCCCAGGCACGGTTGCGCCAGCACCAGGGCGAGTGCGAGGCCACCGCCGCGCGGGTCCTGCTGTTCACCGATCCGCGCCGGTCGCGCCGGCTGGCGCGGCAGGCGGCGCGGCGCCTGCGCGGCACGGGCAGCGAGTGGTGGGCGCTGCGCGCCGACACGGTCGCGCTGGCGGCCGAGACCTCGATCGCGCCGCCCACCGTGGCGTGGCTCGACCGTGCCGAGGAGACCTCCGGTGCCCTGCGGCAGCACGGCCTCGACCACTTCGCCCAGCTGCTGGACCTGCTCGCGGCCCGCTTCGCGGCCGTCCTGGGTGATCCCGAGCGGGCGACCCTGCTGCTGAAGCGCGGCCGTACCACCGAGCGCGACGGCCTCACCGAGCGACTGCTCGAGCGGTCGGCGATGGCCGCCCGCTCGCTGGTGCGCGGTCGACGACGCGAAGGGCTCGCCCACCTGCGCCGCGGACTCGACCTCTTGCACGACTGGCAGTCGTCCTTCGGCAGCCTCGACCTCGCCGTCGGCGTGGCCGGCAGCGGTCGCGCACTGGCGCTCACCGGCATCCGCGAGGCCCTCGCCTCGGGCGACCCGTCGCTGGTCCTGGAGTGGTCCGAGCGCGCGCGAGAGCTGACCAGCCGCGTCGTACCCGTGCGGCCGCCCGTGGACGCCGACGCCGCCGACGACCTCACCCAGATCCGCCAGCTCACCGTGGAGGAGCCGGACGAGGGGTCCCCCGAGGCCCGGGAGCTCGCGCGCCTGCGCGACAGGGTGCGGCACCGCGCCTGGCTCGAGCGCGGGTCCGGCGAGGTCGGCGACGTGGTCGAGCCCGCCGAGTTGACCGACTCCCTCGGTGACCGCGACGCGCTCGTGAGCTACCTGTGGGACCGGCGCCGGGTGCACGCCCTGGTGATCACCGACGGCGACCCGGTCCTGCTGGACCTCGGCCCGCACGGTCCTCTCGTCGAGCGGCTCGGCGGGCTCCAGGCCGACCTCGACATGGCGGCGGCCACGCTGATGCCCGCGATGCAGCGAGCGGTGCGTGGATCGCGCGACCGGAGGCTGGTGGAGCTCTCACGACTCCTGGTCGATCCTGTGCTCCCCCACCTGGGTGACCGACGCGTGGTGATCACTCCGGCGGGGCTGCTGTCAGGCCTGCCGTGGTCAATGCTGCCGGGCTTCACCGGGCGCCCGGTCACCGTGCCGGTCACGGCCACGCGGTGGCTGGCCACACGCGACCTCCGCGCACCACGCAGCGCGGGCTTCGTCGCCGGACCCGGCGTCGCACGTGCCGTGGAGGAGGTCAAGCAGTCGGCGGCCCACTGGACGGGCTCCAGCGCGCTCACCGATGCGAGCGCCACCGTGGCGGCCACGCTCGACCTCGCCGACGGTGTCGATCTGCTGCACGTCTCGGCCCACGGGCGCCACGCCGCCGAGAACCCGTTGTTCTCCGGCGTGCTGCTCGAGGACGGGCCGCTGTTCGGCTACGACCTCGACCGGATCGCCACGGTGCCGCAGATCGTCATCCTGTCCGCGTGCGAGGTCGGCCGCTCCACGCAGCGCTGGGCCGAGGAGTCGCTGGGCATGGTCACCGCGTGGCTGCACGCCGGTGCGCGCTGCGTGATCGCCTCCCCCGCCGCCGTGGCGGACGACGAGGCGTGCGAGGTCCTGCAGGACGTGCACCAGCTCATGGCCGCGGGCACTCCCCCGGCCGTCGCGCTCGCCGAAGCGACCGGCGACCGCCCCACCTCGTTCGTCTGCTTCGGCGCCGGCTGGTGAGCTGACGGAGCGCTGGCAGTGACGTTCGCGGGGGCGACACGCCGTGTGAGACCCCCGAAACGTCACTCCCAGGGCTACAGCAGGGACAGCGCGTCGTTGGTCGCGGCGGCGGCTGCGCGCAGTGCGTTGACGTCGGGGCCCTTGGCCAGGACGTCGCGCGAGGTGGACGGGACGATCTGGTCAGTCACGGTGTCGAAGAGGCGGCGCAGGTCGTCGACCGTGCCGCCCTGGGCGCCGAAGCCCGGCACCAGGATCGGCCCGTTGAAGCCGAGGCGCTGCGTGTCGAGGTGGGCCACGGTGGCACCGATGACGGCACCGAAGGAGCCCATCGGGGAGGCACCCTCGTTGGCCTGCCCGAGCTCGACGAGGATCTCGTCGCCCACCGACATGCCTGACGACGTCGTGGCGGCCTGGAAGCGGATCGCCTCGGGGTTCGAGGTGAACGCCAGCACGAACACGCCCGCGTCGTTCTTCTCCGCCGCCGCGAAGAACGGCGTCAGCGAGCCGAAGCCCAGGTAGGGACTCACGGTGATCGCGTCGGCCGCCATCGGGGCGTCGTCGTCGAGGTAGGCGTCGGCGTACGCGGTCGCGGTGGAGCCGATGTCGCCGCGCTTCACGTCGAGGATCGTCAGCGAGCCGGTGTGCCGCAGGTCCTGCAGCGTGCGCTCCAGGATCGCCAGGCCGGCCGCGCCGAAGCGCTCGAAGAACGCGGACTGCGGCTTCACGAACGCCACCTTGCCCGCGAAGGCCTCCACGCACGTGGCCGCGAACCGGTCGAGTCCCTCGACCGAGTCCTCGAGGCCCCACTGCTCGAGGAGCTGGGCGTGCGGGTCGATGCCGACGCACAGCGGACCGTACGCCTGCATCGCCACGTGGGCGCGGCTGCCGAAGCTCATCGCGTGACCGTCTCCGCCCACGACTGCAGCGACCGCACGCCGATGCTGCCGGCGATCTCGGCCTCGATGCCCTGCACGGCGGCGGCGAGCGCCTGCACCGTGGTGAGGCACGGGATCCCCTCGGCCACGGCGGCCGTGCGGATCTCGTAGCCGTCGACGCGGGCGTTCGCGCCGCTGCCCAGGCCGTGCGGCGTGTTGACGATCAGCTGCACCTCGCGGTCGTTGATCTTCTCCACGACCGTACTGCCCTGCGAGTCGTCCTCGTGCAGCTTGCGCAGGACCGTGGCCTTCACGCCGTTGCGCTCGAGGACCTCGGCCGTGCCGCTCGTGGCGAGGATCTCGAAGCCGAGGTCGGCCAGGCGCTTGATCGGGAAGATCATGTGGCGCTTGTCGCGGTTGGCGACCGAGACGAAGACCGTGCCCGAGGTGGGCAGGCCGTTGTACGCGCCCGAGGCCGACTGGCTCTTGGCGAACGCCGAGCCGAACGACGCGTCGATGCCCATGACCTCGCCGGTCGAGCGCATCTCGGGGCCGAGGAGCGTGTCGACATATCGACCGTCGTAGGTGCGGAACCGGTTGAACGGCATGACCGCCTCCTTGACCGCGATCGGCGCGGTGGCCGGCAGGCGGCCCCCATCGCCCTCGGCGGGCAGGACGCCGGCGGCGCGCAGGTCGGCGATCGACTCGCCGAGCATGAGCCTTGCCGCGGCCTTCGCCAGCTGCGTGTTCGTCGCCTTGGAGACGAACGGCACCGTGCGCGAGGCGCGGGGGTTGGCCTCCAGCACGTAGACCGTGTCGGAGCTGAGCGCGAACTGGATGTTGATCAGTCCGTGCACGCCCACACCGCGGGCGATCGCCTCGGTGGAGGCGCGGATCCGGTCGATCTCGGTGCTGCCGAGCGTGATCGGCGGCAGGGCGCAGGCCGAGTCGCCGGAGTGCACGCCGGCCTCCTCGATGTGCTCCATGACGCCGCCGAGGAACAGCTCCTCGCCGTCGAAGAGCGCGTCGACGTCGATCTCGACCGCGTCGTCGAGGAAGCGGTCCACGAGCACGGGGCGATCGGGCGAGATCTCGGTGGCGTTCTCGATGTAGGTCGAGAGCGACTCCTCGTCGTAGACGATCTCCATGCCGCGACCACCGAGCACGTAGGACGGGCGGACGAGGACCGGGTAGCCGATCTCGTCGGCGATCCGCTTGGCGCCCTCGAACGTGGTGGCGGTGCCGTGCTTCGGCGCGGGCAGCCCGGCGTCGGCCAGGACCCGTCCGAACGCGCCGCGCTCCTCGGCGAGGTCGATCGCCTCGGGCTGGGTGCCCACGATCGGCACGCCTGCGGCCTTGAGGCCGGCGGCGAGGCCGAGCGGCGTCTGTCCGCCGAGCTGCACGACGACGCCGGCAACGGGGCCGGCCTGCTGCTCGGCGTGTACGACCTCGAGCACGTCCTCCAGCGTGAGCGGCTCGAAGTACAGCCGGTCGCTGGTGTCGTAGTCGGTGGAGACGGTCTCGGGGTTGCAGTTGACCATGATGGTCTCGTAGCCGGCCTCGGACAGCGCGAGCGACGCGTGCACGCACGAGTAGTCGAACTCGATGCCCTGGCCGATGCGGTTCGGGCCCGATCCGAGGATGATGACGGCCTCGCGCTCGCGCGGCTCGACCTCGGTCTCCTCGTCGTAGGACGAGTAGTGGTATGGCGTCTTGGCGGCGAACTCGGCGGCGCAGGTGTCGACCGTCTTGTAGACGGGGCGGACGCCCAGCGCGTGCCGGACACCGCGGACGACCTCCTCGGAGAGCCCGCGGATGCGGCCGATTTGGGCGTCGGAGAAGCCGTGGCGCTTGGCGTGCTGGAGCAGCTCGGGCGTGAGGCGCTCGGCGGCGGTCACCTCGGCGGCGACCTCGTTGAGCAGCGCCAGCTGGTCGACGAACCACGGGTCGATCGCGGTGGCCTCGAAGACCTCGTCGGGCGTGGCGCCGGCGCGCAGCGCGTCCATGACCTCGCGCAGGCGGCCGTCGTGCGGCACGGCGGCGGACTTCAGCAGCGCCTCCTTGTCGAGGTCGACCCACTCGCGCTCCCACGAGAACACCGCGTCGGGGCGCTCGAGCGAGCGGAGGGCCTTCTGCAGGGCCTCGGTGAAGTTGCGGCCGATGGCCATGGCCTCGCCGACGGACTTCATGTGCGTGGTCAGCGTCGCGTCGGCGGCCGGGAACTTCTCGAAGGCGAACCGCGGCACCTTGACGACGACGTAGTCCAGCGTCGGCTCGAAGCTGGCCGGCGTCTCCTGCGTGATGTCGTTCGGGATCTCGTCGAGCGTGTAGCCGATGGCGACCTTGGCGGCGATCTTGGCGATCGGGAAGCCGGTGGCCTTCGACGCGAGCGCCGACGAGCGCGAGACGCGCGGGTTCATCTCGATGACCACGATGCGGCCGTCGACCGGGTTGACCGCGAACTGGATGTTGCAGCCGCCGGTGTCGACGCCGACCTCGCGGATGACACCGATCGAGATGTCGCGCAGGCGCTGGTACTCGACGTCGGTGAGCGTCATCGCCGGCGCGACGGTGATCGAGTCGCCGGTGTGGACGCCCATGGGGTCGAGGTTCTCGATGGAGCAGACGATCACCACGTTGTCGGCGGTGTCGCGCATGACCTCGAGCTCGTACTCCTTCCAGCCGAGGATGGACTCCTCCAGGAGCACCTCGGTGGTGGGGCTGAGCGCCAGGCCGCTGCCGGCGATGCGCAGCAGGTCGTCGTGGTCGTACGCCAGGCCGGAGCCCGAGCCGCCCATCGTGAACGAGGGCCGCACGACGACCGGGTAGCCACCCAGCTCGTCGACGCCGGCCTCGCACTCGGCCATGGTGTGGCAGATGACCGAGCGGGCCACCTCGGCACCCCACTCGGCGGGCAGGTCCTCGACGATCGCCTTGAAGGTCTCGCGGTTCTCGCCCTTCTCGATCGCGTCGATGGACGCGCCGATCAGCTCGACGCCGTACTTCTCCAGGATCCCGGCCGCGTCCAGCTGCATGGCGCAGTTCAGCGCGGTCTGGCCGCCGAGAGTGGCCAGCAGGGCGTCGGGACGCTCGGCGGCGATGACCTTCTCGACGTACTCGGGCGTGATGGGCTCGACGTAGGTGGCGTCGGCGAACTCCGGGTCGGTCATGATCGTGGCCGGGTTGGAGTTCACGAGGATGACGCGGATGCCCTCCTCGCGCAGGACGCGGCAGGCCTGCGTGCCGGAGTAGTCGAACTCGCAGGCCTGGCCGATGACGATCGGGCCGGACCCGATGACGAGGATTGACTCGATGTCAGTGCGCTTCGGCACGGGCTGCCTCCATGAGGTCGGTGAAGCGGTCGAAGAGGTAGCCGGCGTCGTGCGGACCCGCGGCGGCTTCCGGGTGGTACTGGACGCTGAACCCGGGGCGGTCCAGCAGTGCGATGCCCTCGACGACGTCGTCGTTCAGGCACACGTGGGTGACCCGCGCGGGGCCGTAGGGCGTCTCGAAGTCGGCATCGAGCGGCGCGTCCACGGCGAACCCGTGGTTGTGCGCCGTGATCTCGACCTTGCCGGTGGTGCGGTCCTGCACGGGCTGGTTCACGCCGCGGTGGCCGTACTTGAGCTTGTAGGTGCCCCGGCCGAGCGCGCGGCCGAAGATCTGGTTGCCCAGGCAGATGCCGAAGTACGGGGTGCCGCGCTCCAGCACGCCCTGCACGAGCTCGACCTGGTGGTCGGCCGTGGCCGGGTCGCCGGGCCCGTTCGACATGAAGACGCCGTCGGGGTTGAGCTCGAGCACCTCGTCGAGCGTGGAGGTAGCGGGCAGCACGTGCACCTCGATGCCGCGCTGGGCCATCAGCTTCGGGGTCATCCCCTTGATGCCGAGGTCGAGCGCGACGACGGTGTACTTCCGGTCGCCCTCGGCCGGCACGACGTGCGCCTCGTCGACGGTGACGTCGGCCAGGTAGTTCGAGCCGGTCATGCTCGGCGCGGCCGTGACCTGCTCCAGCAGGGCGTCGGGGTCGAGGAACTCGGTGCTGATGCCGGCGCGCATGGAGCCGCGCTCGCGCAGGTGACGGGTGAGCGCGCGGGTGTCGATGCCGCTGATGCCCACGACGCCCTGCTCGGCGAGCAGGTCGTCGAGGGAGCGGTCGGAGCGCCAGTTGGAGCGCTGGCGGGCAGGGTCGCGCACGACGTAGCCGTCGACCCACACGCGGCCGGACTCGAAGTCCTCGGCGTTGGCGCCGGTGTTGCCGATGTGCGGGGCCGTCATGACGACGATCTGGCCGCGGTAGGACGGGTCGGTGAGCGTCTCCTGGTAGCCGGTCATGCCGGTGTTGAAGACGATCTCGGCGACCGTGGTGCCGGTGGCGCCGTAGGAGCGTCCGCGGAAGGTGCGTCCGTCCTCGAGCATGAGGATGGCGGGGGTGAACGTCACTGCAGCTTTCCTTCCAGGACGGTGGGCTTGCCGGCGAGGAACGTCGCGACCACGCGGCCCGGGAGTTCCCTTCCGGCGTACGGCGTGTTGCGCGAGAGGCTCGCGGTGTCGGCGGGTTCGATCGTACGGGCGACCGACGGGTCGTAGAGCACGACGTGGGCCGGCTCACCGACCGCCAGCGGGCGGCCGTGACCGGTGGCGCGGCCGATGCGCGCCGGGTTCGCGCTCATGACCTCGGCGACGCGGCTCCAGGACAGCGCACCGGTGTCGACCATGGTCTGCTGGACGATCGACAGCGCGGTCTCGAGGCCGATCATCCCGAAGGCGGCGGCGCCCCACTCGCACTCCTTGTCCTCCATGGGGTGCGGGGCGTGGTCGGTGGCGACGATGTCGATCGTGCCGTCGGCCAGGCCCTCGCGGACGGCGAGGACGTCGTCCTTGCTGCGCAGCGGCGGGTTGACCTTGAAGATCGGGTCGTAGCTGCGCACCAGCTCGTCGTCGAGCAGCAGATGGTGGGGCGTGACCTCGGCGGTGACGTCGATGCCGCGGCTCTTGGCCCAGCGCACGATCTCGACCGAGCCGCGCGTGGACAGGTGGCACACGTGCAGGCGGCTGCCGACGTGCTCGGCCAGCAGGACGTCGCGGGCGATGATCGCCTCCTCGGCGACCGCGGGCCAGCCGGTGAGGCCGAGCTCGCCCGAGAGCGGGCCCTCGTTCATCTGGGCGCCCTCGGTGAGCCGGGGCTCCTGCGCGTGCTGGGCGATGACGCCGTCGAACGCCTTGACGTACTCGAGCGCGCGGCGCATGAGGACGGCGTCGCTGACGCACTTGCCGTCGTCGCTGAAAACACGCACCTGGGCGGCCGAGTCGGCCATCGCGCCGAGCTCGGAGAGCCGCTCCCCCGCCAGGCCGACGGTGACCGCGCCGATGGGCTGGACGTCGGCGTAGCCGTGCTCACGGCCGAGGCGCCAGACCTGCTCGACGACGCCGGCGGTGTCGGCGACGGGCTCGGTGTTGGCCATCGCGAAGACGCACGTGAACCCGCCGCGCGCGGCGGCCTGGGTGCCGGTGAGGACGGTCTCGGCGTCCTCGCGGCCGGGCTCGCGCAGGTGCGTGTGCAGGTCGACCAGACCGGGCAGCGCGATGAGACCGGTGGCGTCCACCGTCTCGTCACCGCTGAGGTCCGCGCCGATCGCCGTGATGACCCCGTCCTCGATGAGGATGTCGGTGGCCTCGTCGCCCAGGATCCGGGCGCCCTTGATGACGGTGCTCATGCGTTCTCCATTCCGGTGATCGAGTAGCTGCGGAGCGCCGCCCCGGTGATCGAGTAGCTGGCGAGCGAAGCGGTGATCGAGTAGCTGGCGAGCGAAGCGGTGATCGAGTAGCTGGCGAGCGAAGCGAGACGCGTATCGAGATCCCGGTTCATGCGCCCTCCCCCTCCGTAGCCCCACCCAGCAGCAGATAGAGAACCGCCATCCGCACGGCAACGCCGTTGGTGACCTGCTCGACGATGACCGAGCGGTCACTGTCGGCGACATCGGCGTTGATCTCCATGCCCCGGTTCATGGGTCCGGGGTGCAGGACGAGCGCGTGGTCGGGCAGCCGGTTCATGCGGGCGACGTCGAGCCCGTAGCGGCGGCTGTACTCGCGGGCGCTGGGGAAGAACGAGGCGTTCATCCGCTCGCGCTGGACGCGCAGCATCATCACGGCGTCGGCCTTCTCGAGGCTGGCGTCGAGGTCGTAGGAGGTCTCGACCGGCCAGGTCTCGACGCCCACCGGCAGCAGCGTGGGCGGGGCGACGAGCGTGACGTTTGCGCCCAGCGTGTCGAGCAGCAGCGCGTTCGAGCGGGCGACGCGGCTGTGCAGCACGTCGCCGACGATCGTGACGTTCTTGCCGGCCAGGTCGCCCAGGCGCGAGCGCATCGTGAAGGCGTCGAGCAGGGCCTGCGTGGGGTGCTCGTGGGTGCCGTCGCCGGCGTTGACCACGGCGCCCTTGGTCCACTCGGAGGTGGCGAGGCGGTGGGGCGCACCCGAGGCGTGGTGGCGGATGACGACCGCGTCGGCGCCCATGGCCTGCAGCGTGAGCGCGGTGTCCTTGAGGCTTTCGCCCTTGCTGACGCTGGAGCCCTTGGCACTGAAGTTGATGACGTCGGCCGAGAGGCGCTTCGCGGCGGCCTCGAAGCTGATCCGGGTCCTCGTGGAGTCCTCGAAGAACAGGTTGACGATCGTGCGGCCGCGCAGCGTGGGCAGCTTCTTGATGGGTCGCTGGGCGACGCTCAGCAGCTGCTCGGCGGTGTCGAGGATCAGGGTGGCCTCGTCACGGCTCAGGTCGCCGGCGCTCAGGAGGTGCTTCATGCGTCGCTCCCCTCGATCGAGACGGAGTCGGCGGCGCCGTCGGTGTCGCTGAGCCGAACCCGGACCTTCTCGGTCTTCGAGGTGGGCAGGTTCTTGCCCACGAAGTCGGCCCGGATCGGCAGTTCGCGGTGACCGCGGTCGACGAGGACGGCGAGCTGCACGGCCTTCGGACGACCGAGGTCGCTCAGCGCGTCGAGAGCAGCGCGGATCGTGCGGCCGCTCATGAGGACGTCGTCGACGAGGACGACGACGCGCCCATCGATGTCCTCGGGAACGTTGGTGGCCTCGAGCGCGCGAGGCGCCTTCAGACGCAGGTCGTCGCGGTACATCGTGACGTCGAGCGCGCCCGGCTTGATGGTGGTCCCCTCGACCTCGGCCATCTTCGCGGCGATCCGCTCGGCGAGCTCGACCCCGCGGGTGGGAATCCCCAGGATCACCACGCCTTCGGCGTCGCGATTCCGCTCGAGGATCTCGTGGGTGATGCGTGTCAGCGCACGCGAGATGTCGGTGGCATCCATGACGGTGCTCAAGCCCGACCTCCTTCTCCGCCTCACAGGACGGTGGTTAAAGGATGGTTCTGCGTCAGGCTATCAGTGGGGGTTGGGTGGTTGATGATCCCCCGGCCGCCATCGCCCGCGCATCGTCTCTCCGCACAATCGACTGACTCCCTCTTCGTCGTTCAGTCGCAGCCCGCGAAGTGAGGGAACAGCGACGCGTTGGAGCAATTCGCACGAGTACAAGCACCCTCACGGGCGTGTCGGCGGCCGGAAGGCTCCTCAACAAACTCACTGACCCCACTAGCAAGGCACCCAATCCGAAAAAGCGGGATCTCGAAGCTGATCTTCCTCACCGCAGAACTGCCGCTGTCGACCGGCAAAAGGGCTGATGAGGCGTCGCTGATGTGGGTAGTGTCTCGCCCATGGGAATGGCGGCGGATGCTATCCCCGAGATGCTGGAGGTCCCGTGCAGGCTGATGGTGTGGATGTGCTGCTGCTGTGCGCTATTCCAGTCGAATGGGACTGCCTAAAGGAACTGGTCGTCAGCGCGACAGAGGACCCGCGACTCAGCGACCCAGCGATCCGTGGACGCATCGAGTTCGGTGAGAGCAGTCTGCGCGCGGCGCTCGTCGAGGTTGGGATGGGCTTGACCGTCTCTGCGATGGCCACCCTCAAGGCCGTCGAGTTGTACCGGCCTGCATTGGTGATCTTTGTCGGCATCGCAGGGGGGATCAAGGACGTCGAGATCGGAGATGTCGTGGTCGCGGACAAGGTCTACCCGTACGAAATTGGGAAACTCGAAGGAGGCCGATTCCAAGCGCGACCCGATACGCGAACCTTCCCTGCTGACCTCGTCGGCATCGCACGAAAGCTCCGAGTGAACTTCACTCCGGGGGGCTACAAACTGTTCGTTGGCGCGCTCGCGAGCGGAGACAAAGTCGTCGCCGATCTGGAGTCCGCCGAACTTGATCGGATCCGGGCTCTTGGGGGCGATTCGCTCGCAGTAGAGATGGAAGGCGCGGCTGTTCTCAGTGCAATAGATCGTGCCGGCGACAACCCCAAGCACTTCCTAGTCCGCGGTATCTCCGACCTCGTCGCCGGAAAGTCGCAATCCGACGCCGGCGGTGGACAGCAGCGTGCGATCGAGAACGCCCGTGGGACGACCCTGGAACTCATAGCAGCGTGGGATGCCACCTCGCACATCAGCGTTCCCATCGAGCAGACCCAGTTGGACCTTGTGGCCGCTGGGCTTCCGCTCCCGTCTTCCACAGAATGCTACGTACTCGTCGCGACCCCGAATTCCATGCACGCCGAAGCGGTGGTCAGCAGCGGACTTCCAGTCTCTTTAATTGTGGACCTCGATTCTGAGTCTGACAGCCGAGGAATCTATTCCCGCACACGTGACGAACTTGAGTCTCGCAGAGCTGTCCATCTCGGGTCTCCAGAGAATCCGCCCCCGTTCGGTATGAGTTCTTCCTCGTGGGTGAGTGTGCAGGGACTGGATGACGCCGTTTCCGATCTGAAGCAATGGACCCGCTCCATTCGTCGAAGGTGGCGGACCGTGCTCAGTTCCTTTGCCTCGTCGATTGGAGGGCGCCGAGTAACGATCTTGGTCGCAGACGACGGCGACGAGGCTTGGGATGGCTGGCGGTCCGCACTTGTCGATGACCTACTAACCGAGATGGGAGAGCGAGCGTACGTCGGTGTTCTCGGCAGGGGGCGATCCGTCGACTCAGACTTCCGTCTCGATCTTGACCCCGACGAGCTGACTGCAGCGCTGGTTTCGATGCTCCCTCCGCAGCAGGCGCCAACAGTTCGCACACTTCCGGGCGCAGAGGGCCCGGTCGAGATATCGGCAGCCGACGCAGCCTGGATAGCCGAGGACGCAAACATCTACTGGATGGCCGAGCCAGATAGCAGTGGGGCCGAGGCGGCGACCCTCGACTTCCTCCGGGGCGGAGAGATCACGTTGGCCGCGCTTGGCGCGGACGCGGACGTGACGCGCCCGCAAGCGGGGTCGATTGAGAAGCAATTGCTGGGCATGCTCGCCGGTCGCCGCACGCTTCGCCTCAACTTGCTGCACGCGCCAGGCGCTGGCGGATCGACCGTTGCGCGACGCGTCGCGTTCAATCTTCGAACACAGTTCCCAGTCGTGTTCCTAACCCGTTATGTGGAGGGTGAGACTGTTCGTCGAATCGAGTCGCTATCCCGCCAGACTACGCGTGCTGTGCTCGTTGTTGTCGAAGCGCCGACCGTGCGCGATGACCAAGTTGCCACACTGATGAACGAGTTTCACGCTGTCTCGCTGCCTGCGGTCGTGCTGGCTGTATCACGCGCCTACAGCCCTCCGTCGTCGGCATCTTCTTCGCCCTATATCGCTGAGCTACTTACTGATTTCGAGGCAGAGGATTTCGTTGCGAAGTATAGCGAACGTAATTTCGCAGCCCGTACCGACCTGCAGACCGTCGCCCGCTACCCGGACCATCGTCGCAACGCCTTCTTTTTTGGCCTCGTAGCCTTCGAAAGGGATTTCCAGGGAATTGATGGCTTTGTCCGTGGCCGACTCGCTGGAATAGAAGGCACACAACGAGAGGTGATGCTCGTCTGCAGCATTGCCCATTTCTTCGGACAAACCACGGTCCCTGAGTACGCCCTTGCTCGGCTCGTGGGACTTCCCTCGTCCCGCTCGGGCCGCTTCGTCCGCATCCTCGCCCCCGAGTTGCGTGGTCTACTTTGGCGGTCTCGGGAAGGTGAGTGGAGGACGACTCATCCGCTGGTTGCAGAGGAAATACTCCGCCAGTTGGGCGGGGGTGATGAACTCTGGCCGCAGGCCTTGGCGGGCTGGGGTCGCCTCTTCGCAGATTTCTGCCTCGCTGGGGACGACGACGACTCAATGCGGAAGTTGATCGAAAACGTCTTCACCGAGCGCGACGATGACGCCCTACAGTCCGGCGCGAACCGAGAGAGCTTTGCCCGGCTCATTGAAAAGATTCCGTCGCACGACGGCGCATCACAGCTAATGAGGTATCTCGCGGATAGGCAGCCGGAGGATCCTCACATCTGGGCGCACACGGCGCGCTATTACGCGCTCCGAATGCGCGACTACCCCACAGCGGAGACATACGCGAAACGCGCGAGCGCTCTTTCTCCGGATAATCCTACTTTGCACCACATTCTGGGAATGGTTTACCGGTCTCGCGTCTACGACGCCCTTGGTCGAAACGTATCGTTCGACGAGTTGTCGCCGTGGGTCGATGACGCGTCAAGCGAATTCGCAATATCTCGCGACTTAGCAGCGAGTACCAAGGATCACGGTTTCGTCAGTGAGATCCAGATGCGCATCAAGGTCGTCCAGCATGCGATCCGTGACAAGTCCCTTGCGGCCTACCTGAGCGGCGCTCCTCACCCGCTCATCATTTCCAGTGTCGAGAAGGCCGAGGACCTCATTTCCACGCTGCGATACCGCGGCGACCCAAGGAAACCGAGCGGTTTCGAACAGACGGAGCGAGCCAAGTTAAAGCGCATCTACGGTGACCACGCCGCCTCTCTTCAACTCCTGGATTCGCTCCTGCAGAAGGGGAGCGTTCCGCTTGAGATCGTGCGTCGCCAATTGGTGTGGACCTACCTTGCACGCGTTGACAGGGACTGGCGCGCATTGTCTGTTAAGGATGTAGACCGCGTAGTGTCGCTACTCGACGAGAACCTTTCAGTGGGCGGATACACGTCGTCGGATGCACTTGCATGGTGGCGTGCGGTCCGACTGAAGCAACCACCGGTGTCTCACGAGCGCGTGAAGGAAGTTCTCGCGTACTGGAGGGCCTCGAACCCGTGCTTGGATGCCGAATACTGCTCTCTCGTTGCCTACGCGCTCGACGTTCTGGCTGGGCTACCGGCGTCCGTGGGGGATGCCGAGAAGCACGCACGAAAGAGCGCAGAGATGGCGCGGAATGAGGGCACTCGTACACGCTCGGTTGATTGGTATGGCGACGGGGAAGGCATGGCATCCTTGGTCCATCACTCAGAACTCGGAAAATGGGATCCTGCTCTCGATTTCTGGGCTGACTCGAGTCGATTGAGGGTAGTCGAAGCTCGAGTCACCCAGATCCGCGGACCCCAGGCTGGCACTGCGGAGATATCCGGGATGAAGGCGTTCTTTGTACCACAGCGTGCTGGGATCATTCGCGGTCGACACGAAAACGAACGCATACAGGGCTATCTGGCGTTCACGCACGACGGCCTGCGGATATGGGAGCCGAGCCTGATCGAGTGATTGAATTTGTGCGTGCTGTGCCGGAGTAGGGTCCGCAGCACGATCACCGTCGACGAGCGGTTCGGCGCCAGTTGCCTTCAGGGCATGAATGGCTTCTCGCACGTCGAGGTGCACTTCGTTTTCAACAACTTCGCCGGTTATCGCGAGCCACAGCCCGATCGGTCGCACCGATCGACCGTTGTTGGGTCTTTCGCGGACCGCGGACCGAGGTGGTCCCAGGCGCATCGGGTGGCCTGCTGCATGATCGAGTCGGTCACCGGTCGAGAACTGGCCGCGGTCGGGCTCGACGCGGTCATCTGCACCCCGGTCATCGACCTCCAGCCGGTGATGCGCGAATTCCTCCGGACCGACTTGCACCAGGCCGAGTGAGTTGGCGACGTCATGTCCGAGTACTTCAAGCCCTGACTTCGGTCGATCGCGCTCACACCGGATCACGGGCCTCGGTGCCCCGGTGTCCGGAGCGTTCGCGCTGCACGGACTCCACCCTACGCGCCGCCGGACCGCCGCCGGTTTCGCTACACCTTCAACTTGTCGACGGTTTTAGTGATCTTCTCGCCGTCCCTCTCGAGGAACACGATCTCGCCGAACTCCAACGTCCCCCAGTCCGCCTTGCTGTCGGTCAACGGCTCGGAGGCGAAGATGACGCCGGTCGCGTTGTCGACGGTGCACTCGTCGAAGTCGTAGGTCGGGCCGTCGTGGTCGAAGTTGCGGCCCATCAGCAGGTACATCGGCTCCAGGAGCATGGAGAGGGCGTAGTCGTCCGTGCCGGGGCCGGACTTGCGCAGCTCCTCCCAGTCCCCCGCCGGATCGGGCTCACCGTCGTGCCCGGTGCCGACGTTGACCCCGATGATCCGGTTCGGAGAGACCAGCGCCAGCTTCAGCTTGGCCAGCGCAGGCAGATCGAGGTCCTTCATCGCCTGGACGAGGAGTCTCATGACCTCCTCAAAGGCGCGCTTCACGTCCTCGTCGCTGTCGCTCTCGAGCAGGGACAGCAGGAGCACGTAGAGGAACTCGGTGTCCGTGGTGCCCACCATCTGCTCGGGGTACTCGTCCTTGCAGTGCTGCAGCAGCTCGCGCTGCAGGAGCTGCCAGTTCGGCACGTCGCCGTTCTGCGCGACGATCCACGGCGTCCCCTCGAAGGAGAAGGGGTGGCAGTTCTCGTCGGCCAGCACGGTCTTGGAGTTGTAGTCCGCCGCCCTGACGTGGGCGAGCATGGTGCTGACCTGGAGGCTCGGCACGATGCCGACGACGTTGTCGTCGTAGAAGGCGGCCATGGGACGGTGGTAGAGGAACGGCTTCTCCGGCTTGAGCAGGTGCTCGCTCCACGCTCCGAATCCCCACCCGGCCAGTTGGAGCTGCGGGTGGCGCTCCGGGTCGAGGGCCTGGTTGATGAGGCTGTTCTCAGGCTTGAGCAGCAGGTCTTCCAGCGGTACTTCTGATCCGAGATAGGCCAGAACGCGGCACATGGGCTTCCTTCACTGATCGATCATGGGTCCGGGACGTGGTAGGTCGGCACAGGCCCGCGCGCTCGAAGGGACGCAAGCGTCCCGAGCCTAGGGGCGATGAGTGGAGACGGCGACCGGGACGCCTCCCCCGGGCGAGCCAGCTCTGTTCGGGTCGGACACCCAGATAGCGTCCGGAAGGTGGCCAGTCCTCGCCGATCCAGTGCTCGCCGACGCACCGCGTCTCCGCGCCGTGGCGGGACGCGCCAGCAGTCGCGGCCGTTGCCGACCGCCGGACCGGGTGAGCGCGTTTGGGTGCTCGACGTTCCGTACGGGACCCAGGTCGACGGCGCCACCTGGCACCCGGCGGTCAGGACTCACCTCCACGTCGGACGCGCGCTGCCCGAGCACCTCGCCCCGTACGCTCCGGGGCCCCACACGCTCGGTCGGTTCATCGAGAACTCCCTCAATCCCGACCGTCCGACGCCGAGCCCCGAACCGACCGACGAGCTTGAGCCGCGGAGGATCCAGTTCGAGGCGGCCGACGCGATCGCGGCGCGTGCCGCAGCGGGCGGGCGGCAGTTCCTGCTGGCCGACGAGCCCGGCGTGGGCAAGACGATCTCTGCGGTTCTCGGGGCGACGGCGGTGGCCGATCTCCGAGCTGCGCGGCGGGTCCTCGTCGTGGCCGACCGACCCGCCGCGATCACGATCGGGCACTGGTGCCGCACGATCACCGCACTCGGCGACGGCGGCCTCGACTGGGTGGTCATCACGTGGGACCGGTTGGAGAAGGTCAAGGACCACACCTGGGACGTCATCATCGCGGACGAGGCTCACGCGCTGCGACGGACGACGACGAAGCGATGGAAGCTCTGGGCACGGATCTCCGGACACGGCCGCCCGCACGACAAGGCGCCGTTCGTCATCGCGACCACCGCGACGCCCGGGCACACGCCACTCGAGCTGCCGTACCTCGCTCCGGCGTATGCGCAGGTGCTCGGCGAGCCGATGAAGGAGTGGGCCTCAGCGACGCAACCCGCAGCCTCGTTCGCCGACGCGCTCGAGCGCCACGGCGTCGGGGTGGAGCGCGGACGCTACGGCGCGACGTGGACCACCGACCCCGCTCGGCGCGCCGCGGATCTCAAGCTGGTACGTGGCTGGCTGGCCGAGGAACGGCCACCGGCCATGCTGCACCGCGCCGCACCGTGGGGCCCGGTGCCGATCTCCGGCATGCCCGTGGCGCTCACCCCGGCGGAACGGAGCGCCTACGAGACTGAATGGGGCCAGTTCTGCCATGAGATGGACATCGCCCGGCGCGGCCGCAACGTCGCGAAGGGCCGCTCCGCGCTGCTGCGCTTCCGGCAGAAGGCCGGACTGATCCGCGTCGACTCGACCGTCGCCTGGATCGCCCAGCAGGTCGAGGCCGAGCGCCAGGTCGCGTGCTCCGTCGAGTTCGTGGCGACCGCCGCCGACCCGATCGCCGACCGACTGCGCGAGACCGGCATCGAGGTCGCCACCATCTACGGCCGTGACCGGTTCGACGTCGAGGCCGAGCGGCTCCGGTTCCAGACGGGACAGGCGAAGGTCTGCGTGTTCACCACCGTCGCCTCGATCAGTCTGCACGCCGGCGAGACCCTCGCAGACGGCAGCAGTGGGAGCACCGAGCCGCGGGTCGGCATCTTCCACCAAGCGCGATTCTCGGGCATCGCCGGACGACAGGTGACCGGCCGAACTCACCGCGACCACCAGGTCTCGCCGTGGCACATCGCCTACGCCGAGGGCACCGTGGAGGAGCGGGTCGGCAAGGTCATGGTGGAACGGATCGCCGCAGCCTCCGACACCGCGGGAGGCGACACCACGGGCCTCAGTGAACTCGCCCAGCTCCTCGGGGCCGACTGGCTGCCGGCCACGGCCCTGATCGAGGACGGAGTCTGATCCGTCTCGAGCAGGACACCGGCCTCACGCGAGATCGGACAGGCGGGCCTTCCAGTACGGGCGCCAGCGCTCACCTTCGGCCGTCGACGCGAGGCCGGCGTGCTGGATCGCGATGCGATCGGCGGAGACGTCCACCTTGACCGTCGAGCCGTCCACCAGCTTCGCTCGCCAGTAGCGCCACTTGTCCGTCGAGCTCACGCGTGGGTCCCCCTCGAGCGCCACACCGTCGAACGTGTCCTGGCCGGCGACGAGGTCAAGCCAGCGCTCGAGCAGCTCGTCGAGCGTGCCGACGACCTTCTTCGACGCCGACACCGCGTGGTCCCCCGCCGCCAGCTGGCCCTTCTCCCGCAGGCCGTGCTGGTGTCCGTACTCGATCGCGATGGTCTGGGCCCACCAGCCGTCGTTGAACGGCTTGCCGTTCGCCGCGTGCTGCGTGATGCCGAGCTCGTGGACGCGCTCCAGCGCGAGCCTCGCGATGTCGGGGTGGGGAAGCTCACGGGCTCCCTGCTCGGTCAGCCACTCGTCCCAGGAGGTCCACGCGGTTCCGGTGGCCTTGGTGATGCTCGCCGCCTTCGATGCCATGGGGACGAGTTTCTCAGGCGCGGCCGATGACACCCCGCCGACGCGCCTCAGCGACCGCCGCGGTGCGCGAGTTCACGCCCAGCTTGGGGTAGACGTGCGCCAGATGGGACTTCACGGTGGTCTCGCTCAGGTGCAGCCGCCGGGCGATGTCCGTGTTGCTGTGTCCCGCGGCGACCAGGTTCAGCACCTCGAGCTCCCGCGCGCTCAGGGACGTCCGCGGCTGCTGCATCCGTGCGAGGAGGCGCGTCGCGACCGACGGTGACAGAGCGGTCTGACCCGCGGCAGCGGCATGGATGGCGGCGGTGATCTCCTCCGGCGCGGCGTCCTTCAGCAGATAGCCGGCGGCACCCGCCTCGATGGCCTCGATGATGTCAGCGTCGGTGTCGAAGTTCGTCAGGACGAGCACCGCGGGCGGCTCCGCCAGTCCGCGGATCTCGCGGGTGGCCCGCGCACCCTCGAAGACGCGGTTGAACTGCAGGTCCATCAACACGACGTCCGGGTGGCTCCGCTGGGCCTCGTCGAGAGCCTCCGCCGTCGTGCCCACGGCCCCGACGACCTCGATCGACCCCTCGGTCTCGAACAGCGCGCACAGAGCGGCGCGCATCAGCGGGTGATCGTCGACGATGAGGACGCGCACGCTCATCCGGCCACTCCGAAGCTCGCCACGACGCTGGTCCCGTGGCCGGGACGGGACTCCACGTCGAGTCGACCACCGAGGGACGCCGCCCGCTCGCGCATGGCCGCCAGCCCGAACGACGTGGAGACGTCCCCGAGCGGCCCGAGGTGGGCCGGGTCGAACCCGACACCGTCGTCGACGACGTCGAGGATGACCTCGTCATCGAGCCGCGTCAGGGTCACGTCGACCCGAGTGGCGTGGGCGTGCTGGATCACGTTCGCCATCGCGCCCTGGGCGATGCGCAGGAGAGCCGTCTCCACCGGCATGGGCAGGATGCCGGTGTCGGCCGGCACGTCCACCTCGACCTGCAGACCGGTGGTGTCCCGGGTTCGTGCTCCCAGCCGCACCAGCGCATCCCCGATGCCGGCGTTCCGCAACGCGGGTGGGGCCAGGGCGTGGATGAACTCGCGTGTCTCCGCCAAGGCCTCGGTGGCCGCTTGTCGGGCCTGCTCCAGCCGCTCGCCGCCCTTCGGCGTACCGGGACCGCTCCGCTGTGCGGCATGCAGCAGCATGATGACGCTCGAGAGGGACTGCGAGACGGTGTCGTGGATCTCGCGGGCCAGCCGTTCGCGTTCGGCCACCACGCCCGCGGCATGCTCGGCCACCACCAGCTGGTCGCGAGTCCGCGTCAGCTCCTCGATCAGCCGCTGTCGTTGCGCGACCTCGCGTTGGAGGGCCTCGTAGCCCCAGCCGATCACGATGGCGACTCCCGCGCCCAGGGCCGGCCCGACGATCCCGGCGACGTCGAAGCCCCGGTGCAGGCCAAAGGCGCCGATCGCGACCATCGTGGCGCCGATCACCGCCATGACGCCCAGCGCCGTCCCGAGCTGGCGCAGGTAGAGGAAGAACAGCGCGAAGACCAGGTAGGTCGCCTCCACGCTGAGCCACATCAGCGAGAGCCACTCCACGGTCAGGGCCGCGATCCACCACCAACCCCGCCGTCCCGGCTCGGGCAACGCACCCTCCGGCACGACGCCGAGGACGTACGTGACGGCGAACAGCGTCGCGAGCGAGATCACCGCGACGCGGTCCGCGGCGGTCCCATCGGCGGAGTTGAGCACCACGATCGCGATCAGTGCGGCCACCAGCGCGTGGAGTGACATCGAGAGCCAGGTCGAGACCGGGCCGATTCCGCGGCTGCTGTCGTCCCGCTTCACACCCACATCACCGATCCAGTCTAGGTGTCGCGACGGTCGGTGCCCTCGTTCGAAAGGTGGAATTGTGCTTCGTACGTTCGCCCACCGGAAGAGCGATCGGGTGCACGATGGCGCGGCGCCGGAATCGAGCGACGGTGGAGGGGACGCACCCGTCATCGGGATCGTGCGCACCTCTCTCGAAGGAATCCTATGTTCGTCGCCTGGCGCGACCTCAAAGTGGCGAAGGGACGATTTGCGCTCATCGCCGTCGTCGTCACGCTCATCACCGTCCTGGTGACCTTCCTCGCCGGACTCACCGGAGGGCTGGCCCAGCAGAACGTCTCGGCCATCACGTCCCTCGACGCGGACCGCATCGTCTTCTCGACCCCGGGCGACGAGCCGCCGTCCTACGCCGACTCGGCGGTCACCCAGGCCCAGGCCGACACCTGGACCGGGAGGGACGGGGTCACCTCCGTCGCCCCGCTGGGCATCAGCACGTCACGGGTGTCCGCAGCCGACCGGAACGAGACCGTCGCGCTGTTCGGTGGCGGCCCACCCATGTCCTCCGAGCCATCACCTCCGCGTGGCCACGTCGCCCTGGGCGCGGAGACGGCGCAGGAGCTGCGCGTCGATGCCGGCGACACGGTCCGGATCACGGACCGCGCGTTCGTCGTCGACTCCATCCGCGACGTTTCGTGGTACTCCCACCTGCCGGTGGCCAACCTCGCGCTGGCGGACTGGCAGGAGCTCGCCGCACGACCCGGCGAGCCGGAACCGTTCGCGACCGTCCTGGCCGTCTCGGGATCGCAGATCGACTTCGCCGCTGCCGACGCCGAGGCGGGCACGGAGTCCACCGGTGTGCTGACCTCGCTCCCGGCACTCGGGTCCTTCAAGTCAGAGATCGGATCGCTGCTGCTCATGGTCGGGATGCTCTTCGGCATCTCGGCCCTGGTCGTCGGCGCGTTCTTCACCGTGTGGAGCATCCAGCGGCAGCCGGACATCGCGGTGCTCAAGGCGCTCGGCGCCACCAACCGCATGCTGACGCTCGACGCCCTGGGACAGGCCGCCGTCGTGCTGCTCGTCGGCGTGACGACCGGGATCGCGGTGACCGCGGTGCTGGGCACCGCGGCCGGCGCTGCCCTGCCCTTCGTCCTGAGTCCGCTGACGACGGTGCTGCCCGGGCTCATCATGACGGCACTCGGGCTCGCCGGCGCTGGTCTCGCCACCGGCTCAGTCACCCGCATCGACCCCCTCACCGCCCTCGGGAGCAACCGATGATCGACCTCGCCAACATCACCCTGACCTTCCCCGACGGCACATCCCGCGTGACCGCGATCGACGACGCCAGCCTGCACGTCGAGGCCGGTGCGACGGTCGGCATCACCGGTCCGTCAGGATCCGGGAAGTCCAGCCTGCTGGCCGTCGCCTCGACCCTGATCACCCCTGACCGGGGCACGGTCACCATCGACGGCATCGAAGCGACCGGCCTCAGCCTTCCCGAGCGAGCCGAACTCCGCCGCACACGAGTGGGACTGGTCTTCCAGCAATCGAACCTGCTGGCCTCCCTGACGGCCTTCGAGCAGCTGCTGGTGATGAACGAGCTCACGACCGACCGGCAGCGCCGTGGCGCACGCGATGCGACGCGTGAGCGAGCCACCGAGCTCCTCGAGGCGGTCGGCCTGAGCCGCGACGCCGACAAACGACCCGCGCAGCTCTCGGGCGGACAACGTCAGCGGGTCAACATCGCCCGCGCGCTGATGCACCGTCCCTCCGTGCTGATCGTCGACGAGCCCACCAGCGCACTGGACCAGGAACGCGGCACCCAGATCGTCGACCTGCTGCTGCGGCTCACGGCCGAGCACGACACAGCGACGATCCTGGTCACGCACGACCAGCGCATCCTTCCGCGCCTGAGCAGTGCCCACACGATGGTCGACGGCCGGCTGCGTCCCCTCGCTCTGGCAGCGTCCGTCAGCGCATCGGGTCGATGATCGTCATGCCGGCGAGCTTCGCCCGGTCGAAGACCGGCAGCAGGGCCGCCGCTTCGTCGAGTCCGATGGTGCGCTCGATGAGACGCTGCGGCTCCAGCTCGCCCTGCTCGATGAGCGCCATCATGCCCGGGTAGTCGGCGGCGGCCATGCCGTGGCTGCCGAGGAGGTCGAGCTCCCAGCCGATGACTCGCTCCATCGGCACCCGCGGGTGGCCCTCGATCGCGGGAAGCAGGCCGACTTGGGCGAGACGGCCTCGGCGACGCAGGCTGAGGATCGCGTCGGCGCAGGTCTGCTCGCTGCCCACCGCGTCCACCGCGACGTGACTGCCGCCGCCGGTGAGCTCCGCGACCGCAAGGGCGACATTTGTGACGCCGCTCCGCTCCCGCTCGACTTCCGGACCGACTGCCGTCACAAAAGTCGGGGGCGGCGCGGCGCCAGGGCCACCGGAGAGGTCCGGCCCCGTGAGGATGCCGTGCTCGGCGCCGAGGTCCGCGGCGACCGCGAGCGCCTCGGCGTTGCGGTCCACGGCGATGACCCGGGCGCCGAGCGCGCGGGCGATCATGACCGAGCTGAGGCCCACTCCCCCGGCGCCGACCACCGTGACCCACTCGCCCTCGACGACCCGCGCGCGACCGACGAGCGCGCGGTACGCCGTCGCGAACCGGCAGCCCAAGCTGGCCGCGGTCGCGAAGTCGACCGACGCGGGGATTCGCACGAGGTTGGTGTCGGCGGCGTGCACGGCCACGTACTCGGC
Organism: Aeromicrobium sp. UBA7512; assembly: GCF_002476985.1. Taxonomy (NCBI): domain Bacteria; kingdom Bacillati; phylum Actinomycetota; class Actinomycetes; order Propionibacteriales; family Nocardioidaceae; genus Aeromicrobium; species Aeromicrobium sp. UBA7512. The sequence continues at coordinate 308,853 of NZ_DLNK01000003.1, read as the reverse complement.
GAACGAGCCCCAGTAGGTGAAGCCGGGCTGCTCCTGGTCGGGGCAGACCTGCGCGTCGCCGGCCAGGCACCACTCACAGGTGCCGCAGCCGGCGACGAACGGGACCGTGACGCGGTCGCCCACGTTCCAGAGCGTGACGCCGGACCCGACCTCGGAGATCACGCCGGCCAGCTCGTGGCCCGGCACGTGGGGGAAGGCGACGCCGTCATCGTGGCCCGCCCAGGCGTGCCAGTCGCTGCGGCACAGGCCCGTGGCGGCCACGCGGACCACCACGCCACTGTCCGGAGCCGCCGGCTCGGGGACGTCACGGATCTCCGGCCGGGCCCGGACGGCATCGAGGACGAGCGCGCGCATCGGCATCACCTTTCGGACACGTGGGACGCGACCATTGTGACCGGTGCGCGGATCGCGCCAACGCGCCCTCGCAGCGCGTCGTCCCGTGGAATGCTGACGCGCATGGACGACGAGGCGCACGAGTACACCGACGACGACGTCCGCCTCATCCGTGAACGCCTGCACATCCTGCAGGCCATCCACGACGCGTTGCAGCGGTGGCCCGAGGTCTCCGACGTGGTCCACTCCTCGAAATCGGAGCAGCAGGCCAGGCGCCGACTGCGCGAGCTGATGGGGTTCGACGACGTCCAGGCGCAGGCCGCGATGGACACCCAGCTGAGACGGACCTCCGAGCACGAAAGAGAACGGATCAGCCAGCAGCTCAACAAGATGAAGGACGCCCTCGCCGGCGCTCTGGAGCAGCAGCGCCGGCGTCGGTCCTGATCAGGAGATCAGGCTTTCCAGAGCGGCCGGCGTACGGCCACCGACCCGCTCGACCACGTCGGTGACTCGGGCGAGCTTCCCGAGCCGGATCGAGGTACCGAACGACACGAGCAGCGGCGCGAACGCCTCCGGCACGCCGGCGGCGACGAGTCCGCCCTGGTACGCCTCGTCGTCGACGTCGATGACCTCGACGGGGCGTCCGGCGCGCTTCGTGGCGAGCGCGGCCAGATCCGTGGCGGTCACCGCGGCGGGGCCGGTCACGTCGTAGGCCTGGCCCTCGTGGCCCTCGCCCGTGAGGACGCCCACCGCGACGGCGGCGACGTCGTCGCGGGTGACGTAGGCGGCTCCCCCGTCACCGGTGTTGGTGAACAGCTGGCCGCTGGCGGCCGCCTGCTCGACGGTGCCGACCTGCATCTCGGCGTAGAGGTTGTTGCGCAGCATCGTCCACGCCAGGCCGCTGGCACGGAGCGCCTCCTCGGTGGCCGCGTGGTCCGGGACGACGCCCGAGGGATTGTCCTCGGTCGGCTCGGGGATCGACGTGTAGGCGACGTGGCGCACGCCGGCCTTCACGGCGGCGTCGATCGCGGCGCGGTGGCCGTCCAACCGGGCGCCGACGACGTCGGTGGAGATCAGGAGCATCCGGTCCACGCCTGCGAGCGCATCGACGAGGCCGTCCGGCTGGTCGAAGTCGGCGGCACGGACCGTCGCACCGCGATCGGCGAGATCCGAGAGCTTGGCGGGGTCGCGCGTCAGCAGCACGACCTCGGAGGGATCGACGGTGGAGAGCAGCTGGTCGGCGACGAGGCGGCCGAGCTGGCCGGAGGCACCGGTGATGGCGAGGGTCATGGGATGTCCCGATCTGTAGTTACGGTGATGACAGTTCCTAACTGTAGTCACGACGATGGCGATATGACAAGATGGGGTCATGGCCAGGTCCACCAACACCCAGTTCGCGGTGGCAGTGCATGTGCTGACATACCTCGCCGCCAGTGCGGCGGCGGGTCGCGTCGAGCCCGTCGGATCCGAGGAGCTGGCCGGCAGCACTGCCGTGAACCCGGTGCACGTGCGCAAGGTGCTGGGTCCCCTGCGTGCCGGCGGCCTGGTCCGTTCGCGCCCCGGCGCCCGCGGCGGCTGGGAGCTGGCGGTCGACCCCGCATCCGTCACGCTCGCGCAGGTCTGGCAACTGCTCCAGGGCGACGATCCGGTGCTCGGGATCCATGGCCCCAATCCGGCGTGCGCCGTCGGCGGCAGCATCCAGGGCGTGCTGACCGACCTCGACCGACTTGTGACGGAGGCGATCGTCGCAAGGCTCGACGCGATCTCGCTGAAGGACGTCCTCACGGACGCGGGCTTCGACGCCGACGACTACGCGGCGCTCACCTCCATGGCCGGGATGCCCTGAGCCGCATGGCCGAGCTCGACGGGATCTGGTGGTCCTCGGCGGGCGAGGGAGCCGCGGTGGTGGTGCCGCGCCTGAACGTCGACTGGTCGTCGATGAATCTGTCCGCCCTCGCGGAACGGTTCCGGGTGGTGATCGTGGCTCCGCGCGGGTTCGGGCCGAGCGTGCGTCCCGGTGCGTATGACATGAGCGGCTTCGTCGGCGACGTCGAGCAGGTGCTCGACCACCTCGGCATCGGCTCCTACGCCACGTTCGGGTACTCGATGAACGGCGTGATGGCCGCGCGGCTCGCTCTGAGCAGTGCACGCGTGACGGCGGTGGCCTGCGGCGGCTTCCCGCTGACCGCCGACCTGAGCGGCATGGGCGACCGTGCGCGGGCCCGCAACGCCTCCGCGTGCGAAGACCCCGAGGCCTGGGAGGAGATCCTCGCGACCTACGACCCCGCGGCTGCCGAGGCGTTCTGGGACGACGTCGCCGCCCTGCCGCCCGGCGCACTGGCGGACCTCGACCGCCCACTCCGCCTCTGGTGGGGCGAGGACGACGCCGTCCTGGCGTCGCTCCTCTCCCCCACCCAGCTGGCGCGCGACCTCGACGCCCGCGGCATCCCGTACGAGATCGTGCCGGGGCTCGACCACGACGGGATGCTGCGGAGGCTCGACCTCGTGCTTCCCACGATCAGCGACTGGCTCTCACGGCGTGCGGAGCGCCCGGCCCACGACCGGGATGACCACGGCGGCCGCGACGAGGTGTAGTCCCACGAGGGTGGCGGTCGTCGCCGCGTTGCCTCCCGCGAGGAACGGCGGCATCAGGGACACCGCGGTCAGTGCCAGCGTGACCTGGAGGAACCGCTGCGCCGGGCGAGCGCTCCAGCGTCCCAGCGCCAGCGCGACGGCCACGCCGACGAGCGAGAAGAACACGGTCACCGTGGTGAAGCCGCCCACCGGGATCGCCTCACCACCGTCAGGGACCTCGAAGTCCACGCCGGCTGCCTTCGCCAGCGCGGCGCAGGCGGTGGTGACCGCTGCCGCCACGACCGCGGCGACGACGCCGGTCACGGCGACCCTGCCGAGGTGGGGCCGGGTGCCGATTCGTGCCTCCGCGGCGCTCATGATGCCTCCAGACGCTCGGGCAGTCCCAGCCGCGGGAACTGGTCGCTGTGGAAGGTGAGGATCTCGCTGATCTTCCCGTCCTCGATGCGCAGCACGTCCACCGTGAGGGGCAGGTAGGCGTTCTCCTGCTCGCGCCAGAGGTAGGCCCCGACCGCAGGCTGCCGGTTCGCCCACGTGGGGACGACCCGCAGGCCCGTCATGCTCTCGAAGCCGCTCTCGACCCAGTCGCCGACCACCGCGTCGCGGCCGACGTGCAGTCCGGGCGTCGGCGGCATCGAGCAGCGCACGTCCTCGCGCAGCATCTCGGCGATCGAGTCGATGTCCGTGGCGACACACGCCTCCGTGTAGCGGCGCACCAGCTCGAGCGTCTCGGGGTCGTCAGCGCCACCCGTCCAGTCCTGGCGCTCGGCCGGCAGGTACTCGCGCATCCCGGCGCGGGCGCGCTGCAGCGCCGAGTTCACCGAGTTCACGGAGTCCCCGAGGAGCTCGGCGACGTCCTTCGCCGGCCAGCCGACCACGTCGCGCAGGATCAGCGCGGCCCGCGGCCGTGGCGCCAGGTGCTGGACCGCGATCAGGTAGGCCAGCTCGATCGTCTCGCGTGCCACGACCCGCGACTCGGGCTCGTCGGCGTCGTCCGCGCGCAGCTCGTCGAGCAGTCGGTCGGGGTACGGCTGCAGCCACAGCACCTCGCCACCGGTGGCCGGCTCCGGGCGCCGCTTGGCCAGCAGGTCGAGGCAGGCGTTCGTCGCGATCCTGTAGAGCCAGGCGCGGAACGTCGAGCGACCCTCGTAGGTCTCCCGCCGCCGCCAGGCCCGCAGGAACGTCTCCTGCACGGTGTCCTCGGCGTCCTCGAAGGAGCCGAGCATCCGGTAGCAGTGCACGTGCAGCTCCCGCCGGTGCCGCTCGACCATCGCGGAGAACGTCGGCTCGTCGACCTCGGTCATGTCGCTGCGCTCCCCCAGTTGCGTGTCCACACTCATGGCCATCCTCTTCCGTCTCGTCATGTCCTGTCACAGGTAAGACGGCGGAAGTGGCGAGAACTCATCACCGGGGGTGGTCGGTGGTTCCACGAGCTCTGTACATCTAGGCGACAGAGCATGCCGCCCGGTTCGAGTCCAGGAACCTCGTTCCCCACTCCACCGCCGCGGCGTAGTGCGCGACTCCGGGGCTGATGCTGTGGATGCGGTTCTCGAGAGCGCCACCGGACGCTCCGAGACCAATCCTCACGATGCAGGCTTCCTCGATCGCCCGAGCCTCGCCGAGGCTCAGCTTCGTGGCCGTGGGGATCAGCTGTGGGGTGAAGGAACGCCCCGCGGACGCATGTTGCGCCTTCCGCGCCGGGAAGTCCTTCGTCCTTCCGACATATCCGGCCCCGATGTAGACGCTGTGTTCCTTCGGCCCACCTCGGAGCTCGACCGGGAGTCTGCGGGTGCCACCGAAGATCTTCTCCCGTGCGCTCGCCTTGTCGGCTTTCGACCACGGAAGGCGCTCGATCGTCATCGCGACGGCACGCGCGGCGCGATCTCCGTGCGCTGCGAACTTCCCCAGAGTGGCGATGACCCGGGCGGTGTCGCCGACGATCGGGACGATCCCGACCAGGCTGAGAATTGCGTCGACGAGGTCCAAGGTTCCCAGATTCGCCGCGAGATCCCGCACGTCACCGACGCCCACCAGCCCACTGATGAGCTGCCCGATCAGGTATTCCGGCGACTGGAGCTGCTGCTCGTTGAGGCGGCCGATCTTGCGAGCAGCCCAAGCCCAGTCGCCCGCGCTCGCTCCCACGACGAAAGCACCCGCTGCCTGGGCCAGACTGAGGTCGTACACCAGAGGGTCAGATCCGCGTTCGTACTCCGCCTTGTCCGAGTACGAGTCGTCGTCCGGATTCGCGGACGACGGATCGGAGCCGAACGCCAGTTCCACGTCGTCGCGCAGGCCATCGTCATCGGTGTCCGGCAGGCGAGGGTCCAGATCGGCGAAGAACTCGCTGCCGTCGTCGAGCCCGTCGCCATCGGTGTCGGTCTCAGTCGGGTCGGAGAGTCCGGCGTACGTTTCCGACGCCGCACCCGCAGCGCGCTCACGTGGTCCGGCTTCAAGCGGGTCGACCAGGCCGTCGCCGTCGGTGTCCTGCTTCTTCGGGTCCGTCGTGTACACGCTGCCGTCGCTGACCTTCCAGCCGCGGAGCTCCTCGCGATCGGACAGTCCGTCGCTGTCGGAGTCCCTGAGGGCGTCGAACCAGGGCAGGCCCAGGTTTCGAGCCGCACGGTCAACGGAGTCACTCGCGCCCGCGACATTGAAGGTCAGCGTCGCCGCCACGAGCGTTGCAGCCGCCAGCAGCGCCACGCCTCTCCGGCGGCCACGCCGCACACCATGCGGATCGAGGTGCCGCTCGTTGTCTTCCATCCACCGTCCCGTATCGCCGCTTCCGTCGATGCAGACTAGGCGCTTTCGCGCGCGCCTATCGGTGGAATCCGGAGTTCGCCGGCTCGGGCGATGACGATCGGACCCTCAGGGAGTGGCGACCGTGCGGTTCGCCGTTCCCTTCGTGAGGGCCAGGTGCCCTCCGAGCAGGCCGGCGCCGACCATGACGAGGTTGCCCGCGATCGCGAGCTTCGAGCCCGTGGCGCGGTTCCCCCGCATCCGCGCGACGAGGGACCCGAAGAAGAGGAAGGTGGCGATGTCCGTGCCGGCGGCGTGCACCGCGCCGATCCTGCGTTCCGCACCCGACAGCTCGGTCCAGTCGGCGGCACCGGCGACGGCGGTCGGTACGGCGGCCGCGAGCCCGCTTGCGACCAGCAGCCTCGCACTGTCGTGCGCCTTCGATCCGCCGGCCACGTCGAGGATCGAGGCACTGAGCCAGCAGCCGAGGGTGACGTCGGTCAGCACGGGATGCACCGAGTGGCCCAGCACTCCGGAGTGCAGCGGGCTTCGCCTGGCCCACTCGAGCAGCGGGCGGTAGACGGTCTGCTGGGCGTCGGCGACCCACTCCGCGACCGGGCTCTCGCCCACGGCCCGGACCATGCCCTGCACCATCGAGCCCGACGACACCCCTTCAACGTACGCCCGCAGTCCGGCGTCGGGCTAGGGGCGCGGACGCCTCAGCACGATCTCGTCGTCGGAGAGCTCGCCGGTCTCGACGAAGCCCAAGGACCGGTAGAGCCCGAGCGCGACCTCGTTGTCGTCCGAGACCGACAGCGCCGCCTCCCGGTAGGGCGTCCCGGAGAGCGCGGGCTCGTCGCGCTCCCACAGGGTCAGCAACGCCTCGACGGTGGCGCGGCCCAGGCCCTCGCCCTGTCGTCCCGCGTCGATCACGAGGCCGCCGATCCAGTGGCTGTCGTCGTCGGGATCGACGGCCCACATGACGTGCCCGACGGTCGTCCCGTCCTCGGTCCGCACGGCACAGGAGCGCCACAGCCCGTCGTACGCCGACAGGCACAGGTAGTAGGTGGGCTCGGCGACCCAGCCGCTCTGGGCCTCGGAGGCGCGGACCTTCGCGATGTCGCGCCAGTTCTCGGCGGTGGCAGGTTCGAGGATGACCATGGGTGCATCCTCCCCGACACCGCGAAAGTGTGAGATGGCTCACGTCATGCCTGTTCGTGCAAACCGCGTTTAGCGCTGGAATGCCAGTAACCGCAACGATCTCAGACGGTAACGGCGGAATCTCTCCGATTCGTGGTCCCGGATTTCACGTGCCTATGGTCCCTGAGGCCCTACTTGGGCCAGGCCGTGAGCACGCTGAACTCGCCGAGGTTCACGGGACCAGTCCATCAACACACAATCGGCGAGCCGGGGAAACCAGCATTGCGTCGCGTTCGCGCGACTTGGGGCTAACCACCGAGCGTGGGGCACACCTTCACTGCCAGTCCGACAGGTCTCTCCTCGAAGGCGTTGAAGGAGATCCCCCTATGCGACATGTCGCAACGATTCTCGCTGCCTCCCTGGCGGCCTCCATCATGACCGTGAGTGCTCCCGCCCAGGCGGCCCCGGCCACCGTCAGCTCGAGCGGCGCCCAGAGCTCCGTCTCCACCACGACCGCGGCCCCGTCCGCGGCCCAGCTCCGCTACCAGCGCATCGTGAAGCGCAAGGCCGCCATCAAGCGCAAGAAGTACGTCATCGCCCGCAAGAAGGCGATCAAGCGCAAGCGCGCCATCATCCGCGGCAAGAAGATCATGAACACCGCCGCGAAGTACAAGGGCACCCCGTACCGCTACGGCGGCGCGAGCCCGTCGGGCTTCGACTGCTCCGGCCTGGTCAAGTACGTCGTGAAGAAGTCCGTCAAGAAGAGCATGCCGCGCGTCGCCGGTGCCCAGATGTCGAAGGGCAAGAAGGTCTCCAAGGGCAACAAGCGCAAGGGCGACCTGATCGGCTTCTACAACGGCTCGGGCGTCTACCACATCGCGATCTACGCCGGGAACAACAAGATCTGGCACTCGCCCCGTCCGGGCAAGTCCGTCGAGAAGGTCAAGATCTGGACCGGTTCTTACAAGGTCCGTCGGGTCTGAGCGACCGCAGATCCCGTCGAGGGCGAGTCACCGCACGGTGGCTCGCCCTTGGCATGTCACGAGGACGGGACCACCACGACCTTGCCCAGGGCACGCCCCTCGCCGACGTGGGCGAGGGCCTCCGGTACCTCGTCGAGGCGGTAGGTCCGCTCGGTGTGCACGCTGACGTCGCCGCGGCTGACCAGGTGGGCGAGCGGCACGAACTGCGCGGGCCCCTCCTTCACCACGAGGACGCCCAGCGAGCGGCCGGTGGCCTTCCCGACCACCGTGCCGGCGGTGAGCACCCGCAGGAGCGTGCCGACCGAGCCGCCCACGCAGCGATACGTCCCGCCGCGCGCCACCGAGCGGCGGTACGCGAGGACGGAGCGGTGTGCCACGAGGTCGAGCACGAGGTCGTAGGGCCCGGTCCGGGTGAAGTCCTGCCGCTCGTAGTCGAGTACCTCGTCGGCGCCGACCGAGCGCATGAAGTCCAGCTTGGTGGCGTTGTCGACGCCGGTGACGTGGGCACCGAGGCGCTTCGCGAGCTGGATCGCGAACGAGCCCGATCCGCCGCCCGCACCGTTGATCAGCACGCGCGAGCCAGGTCGCGCCCACGCGGTGCCCTGGATCGCGATCGCACCGGCCTGCGGAATCGTCGAGGCGTCGGCGAACGAGAGCCCGGCCGGCTTGGTGGCGAGCACCGCCTCCGGGGCCACCGCGTACTCCGCAAAGCCGCCTTTCAGCGCGAGGTTGTCGCCGTACACCTCGTCGCCCGGACGGAGCGAGGTCACGCCCTCGCCCACCGCCTCGACGACGCCGGCGATGTCGGAGCCGAGCGTCGGGCGCGCCGGGGCCCGCAGGCCTCCGATCCGCGCGTACGCCGGCGAGCCGACGAGGCACTCCCAGTCGCTGAGGTTGACCGAGGTCGCCTCGACCCGCACCAGCACCTGGCCCGCTGACGGCGTCGGCACCGGCACGTCCTCGACCCGCATGACCTCCGGTCCGCCGTATCGGTCGTGGACCACCGCTCTCATGTGCGACATCATCCACCCATGGCGGGATCAATCACTCACATGATCGCCGGAGTCCCGGTGTCCGACCTCGATGCCTCGCTCGACTGGTACCGGCGGTTCTTCGGTCGCGAGCCGGACCTCCGCGCCGGCGACGAGATCCTCTGGGACATCGAAGAGCACGCGACGCTCTTCATCGAGCCGGCTCCCGAGCGCGCCGGCGCCGGCCGCGTCACCTTCGGCGTCTCCGGCCTCGACGACCTGCTGGAGAGGCTCGCGGCTGCCGGCATCGGGCACGGCGAGATCGAGACCTACGGCAACGGGGTGCGCCACGTGATGGTGCCCGACCCGGACGGCAACGCGCTGGCGTTCGCCGAGATGCCGCCCGAGTCCGCGTCCTAGTCGGACCCGAAGATGCCGCCCGCGGCGAAGGCGAGCTTCGCGAAGCGCTCCCCCATGAGCCGGTGGGTGTCGGCGCTGGGGTGGAGGGCGTCGGGCAGCGGGTCGGTCTCGAAGTCGGCCTCGCCGTAGAGCTCGCGCCCGTCGAGCAGGTACAGGTGCGGATCGTCGACCCGGCGGGACTCCACGACCTGGCCCATCTGCTCGCGGATCACGCGCAGCGTGAGCTTGCCGAACGCGACGTCGGCCGGGTCGCCGCCGGCCTTGAACCGGACGTCGTCGGTGCCGAGGGTCGCTGGGTCGACGAGGCCGGGTCCCGGGGTGTCCTCGTGGATCGGGCACAGGATCGGCGAGACGAGCAGCAGGGGCGTCTCGGGGTGGCCGTCGCGGATGGTGTCGAGGAAGCCGTGCAGCGCCGCGACGAACCCTCGGACGCGCATGAGGTCGGCGTTGACGAGGTTGATCCCCATCTTGACGCTGATCACGTCGGCCGGGAGGTCGCGCATCGTGCGGGCGGTGGCCGGGTCGAGCAGGGCACTGCCGCCGAAGCCGAGGTTCACCAGGTCCACTCCCCCGGCGGTCGCCGCGACGGCGGGCCAGGTCCCGGTGGGGCGCACGGCGGCGGAGCCGTGGCTGATGGAGCTGCCGTGGTGCAGCCACACCCTCCGGTCGGCCGCCTGCACGGGGTCTGCCGGTGCGTCCGCCCGGAGTGCGACGACCTCGGTCAGCTCGTTGTGCGGGAGCCAGATCTCGACCGTCTTCTCCGTCGCCGGCAGGCCCTCGAAGGTCACGGTGCCGGGCTCTCCGTGGGTCACCTCGCGTCCGCCGGTGCTCATGTCGATGGTGAGCACGTCTCCCCCGCCGACCGATCCGTGCCCAGCCGGCACGCCGTCGACGAGCAGCTCGTAGACGCCGAGCGGGCGCGGCGGTGCCCCGACGTAGGCCACGCGGGTCGGCTGGGCCGTGATCTCGATCGTCGTGGCCGCCGTGCGCATCACGAGGCGCACGCCGGAGGGCTGGGCCTCGGCCATGAGGAGCTGCGGGTCGGGCAGCTGTCGACGGGCCCACGCCGGCAGTCGGTGCGGCTGCATGCCGCGTGCCGTCGGCTCGAGCTCGACCGCGCCGCGGAACAGCTCCTCGGTCAGCGGGACGTCGTGGAGAGTCGGGTTCATCGTGAGGTGTCCTGGTGGGGTGCAGCCTTGGCGGGCCAGTGGGTGAGGGCGTTGTCGAGCGCCTGGGTCATGCGGAGCCACGAGTCCTCGGGGTCGGGCTCGGAGTGGTCGAAGCCGCCGTTCACGTGCAGGCGCACGAAGCCGTTGACGGTGCTGCCGATGAGGCGCACGGCGTGGGTCTGCTCGTCCTCTGGCAGCCCGTACGCCCGGACGACGCCGAGCATCAGGGCGCCGACGCGCGCACCCGCCGGAGCGGCCTCCGGTGCGGTGATGCGGACCTGCGTCGCCTCCCACCGCCCCGGGTGCTCCAGCGCGTATCCGCGCACCGTGTTAATGAGCGCCCGGAGCGCGTCACGACCGGCACGCCCCGCGAGCGCGAGGGCCAGCCGGTCGCCGAGCTCGGTGAGGGCCAGCGTGCTCACACGACCGCGCAGGTCGTCGGCGTCGTCGAGGTGGAAGTACACGCTCGCGGGCTTGACCCCCACGCGCCGAGCGACCTCGGAGACGCTGAGCCGCTCGAAGCCGAGCTCGTCGGCGATGTCGGCCGCGGTCGTTGCGAGCGACTCGGCGGTGAGGGTGGGGCGGGCAGCCATGCGAAACTACTTCCTGTAGGTGTTCACCTACATCCTATAGGTCGCCCACGGAGTGACGCTCCCCGACCGTCCCCTCCGCGCCGGGGAACGCCAGCGAGTCCGCGCCGACCCACCACTGCATCACCTCGAACGCCAGCCGCCCGGCGAGCACCGACGGGTCCTCAGCCGAGAGCCGCGCGGCCTCGCCCGGGTCGCACCTGAAGATCGACATCCCCCGGAACGACGGGTCCGACTGCTCCAAAAAGGGTCCGTTCGCGACGAGGACGCCTCTGCGCCCCAGCTCGGCGCGATACGCGAGGTGGCGCTCCTGGAGGGCCTCGAGCTCGTCCTCGGGCAGCTCCGGGGCGTCGAGGGGCCTTCGCAGGATCACCACGGTGTAAGCGTCGAAGGCGTCAGGAACGTCGCCGGCCGTCACGGCGCCACCCGGGCCAGCCACTGGCGGATCAGCGCGCCCAGCAGCTCGGGCTGCTCGTGCGGGAGCGCGTGACCCGCGTCATCGACCACGGCGAGCGTCGCACGCGGATGGACGCCGAGCAGCTCGACCGCACCCGCGTACCCCACCGTCGAGTCCAGTCGACCGGCCACGACCAGGGTCGGTCCGGGGTACGGCACCGCGGCCAGCGAGAGCCCCCAGTTCTCGCCGATGCGCTCCATCGCCGCCTCGTCGACGAGCTCCGCCGAGGGCGCGACGAACCTCTCGTACCGCTCGAGCATCTGCGGTGTCTGGACCACGAAGTAGTCGCGGAAGACGGCGTCGCCGAGACCCCCCGGCCCGGCGACCACCCGGTGCTCAGGCACGTCGTGGTCGCCCGTCAGCACGGGGCACACCAGGGCCAACCCGGCCACCTGCTCGGGCACCCGCGCGGCCATCTCCCGCGCGAGGTACGCGCCCCACGAGTGGCCGAGGAGCAGGAACGGCTCGCGACCGCACTCGGCGTGCACGAAGTCCAGCATCAGGTGCAGTACGTCGTCGGACGACCGCAGCGACTCCGGCGCGGGCGAGCGGCCCATGCCCGGCAGGTCGGGGTACACGCGGCGCAGCCTGTCGACCTGCCCGAGGATCGGCTCGAAGCACGCCTCCGGCTCGCGGTGGTCGACTCCCGCGCCGTGCAGCACCACCACCGGGCGACCCTGCCCGTGACGGACGACGTGGAGTGCTGCAGGCTCCATCCTCGCAACGTAGTCCCCCGCGATGCCGGATTCAGCCCATCTTGTCGACCCAGCGCACGAGCCGGCCGCGCTCGTCGACGTCGTGGTACGCCGGCGGGCCCGGCACGGGGTCGTCGCGCAGGCACGCGATGACCTCGGCCGGGCCGTGCAGGTGCTCCTCGACGGCGGTGGTCCAGTGCACGTCCGGGGCGAGGCTGCGCTCCAGGCGCACCCAGTCGCGGCGCTCGATCAGGCTCAGGATGTTGCCGACGGCAGGGACGAACTCAGCCACGGATCTCCAGGTCCGGCGCCGCCTGCTGCAGCGCCCACTCGAGGGCACGGTCGGCCACAGCCTCCCAGCCGGCGGCGAACCAGTCCAGAGGGCGCGCTCATGGCTTCCCGGAGTTCGCCCGACACCAGAGCCGGTCAGTCGGGATTGGAGGGCGAACGCGAGTCGCGCCACGCCGTGACGTGGTCACGGAGCGTCGCGAAGAGCTGTTCGTCGGTGACGCCCGACGCGTGCAGGGTCCACGTCCATCCGTCGGCCGTCGTCCACTGCGACTGTGCACGGTGGTGGCCTTCAGGATCTGGGGACGCCTGACCACGAACACTGACGAAGGCATCACCCTCGAGGTCGATCGTGACGATCCCGGGCTCGAAGGAGCCCACCTCGACCGCCAACGGCACCTCCGCGGTCATGGCTGGCAGATTCAGCTCTTCCGCCAGCCTCGCGCCCCGGAGCGCCGCCTCCCGGAACTGCTCACGCACCGAGGGAGGGACGTCGCCGACCAGCTCGTCGTCCACCCCCACGTAGCCGAACCACCGAGCTTCTCCCGTGGGGCCGTCCCAGCGCCACTGCTCCTCGTCGATCGAGTCGAGCACCTCCAGGTCGGTCCACCGAAGGACGGAGGAACGGGCCTCGGTCATCTCGAAGGGCATTCCCGTGACGGCGTCCAGCACGAGGTGCAGGGGGAAGTCGTCGTGGTACGTGTGATCCAACGTGACGGAGACGGTCGCGCGGCCGAACCTCTCACCGCGCTCGACGGGCCCGTCCGCCCGCCGTTCGCTCAGCTCCAGGTCACGGAGGCTGGGGCGGGCCAGTCGGTGCCACGGCGCATCCTCGTCGTGGAGACCGAAGGCCTCGGCACCCATCGAGAGGGGTCGCTCCGAGCCTTCGGAGAAGCTGAGCAGGCGCTCACCGTCACAGCTCATCTGCAGCCGGCCTTCCGGCGTCTCCACCCTGACCCGCTCGCCGTGCTTCCAGACGCGATGTCGCCGACCGCCGATCACCACGCTGCCGACGATCGGCGGCTCTGACGGGACCCCGCATGCGAGACGTACCAGCATCTCGACGACCTCTTCGTTCACAGCGTCAACCTAGTGTTCGCGCTTCCCTCGCACAGGACGTTCCGCGCTCTCGGTTTCTGTCGGTGGGGCCCACTAGGTTGGGTCCATGAGTTCGAACCGCGCGATCGTGACGGGCGACGCCGTGCGTCGCGCGCGGGCGATCGCGGAGTTCGAGGAGTGGGAGTTCGTCGCCGCGTTCCACTCCAAGCGGGTGGCCGAGATCGATCGCACGGACGACACCCTGCTGTCGAAGGACCTGGCGCGGCGCGAGGTGACGCTCGAGCTGGCTCAGTCGCTGCACGTCACCGAGCGACAGGTGTGGGCGATGGTCAGCGAGGCCACGGTGGTTCGTGAGCGGGTGCCGGCGGTCTGGTCGGCGTTCCGATCGGGCGAGATCGACGGCGTTCGCGTGTCCGCGATCGCCGACACCGCCGAGCGTCTGGAGACCCCGGAGGCCTGGGCGGCGCTCGAGGCCTCCGCTCCCAACTACGCCTCCACCCACACGATCGCCGAGCTGCGGGCCTGGCTGCGGCGGCTGCGCGCGCGGCTCGAGCCTGACCAGGTGCAGCAGGAGACCGATCGGGCGGTCGAGGAGCGCCGGGTCTCCATCAGCCACAACGGCGACGGCACGTCGTGGCTGAACGCCTTGCTGCCCACCGGCGTCGCCATCGCCGTCGGCGACCGGCTCCGCCGCGCTGCGAGGGCTCTGCCGCCGGTGGACCCGGAGTCCGGCGAGAAGGACCGACGCACCCGCGAGCAGAAGCAGGCCGACCTCGTGGCGCACTGGCTCACGTCCAGCACCGGCACCAGCACCGACATCCGCGCCGAGATCGCGATCAGCATCCACGCGACTGATCTGATCGGGTTGACGAACGGACCCGGCCTCACCCTCGACGGCGAACCCGTCGGCGCCGAGTGGGCGCGCGAGCTCGCCGAGTCCGAGCACGCCGTGCTCAGGCGACTCGTCCTCGACCCCGTCGGACAGGTCCTCGACACCACGGTCCTGACGTACCGGCCGCCCGAATCACTCCGCCAGGCACTCCGCTGGCGCGACGGCACCTGCCGGGTCGCGGGCTGCCGGGCACCGGCCGATGAGACCGATCTGGACCACGCGAAGGCCTACGACAGCGGCGGCGCCACCAGCGGATCCAACCTCAGGTGCCTGTGCAGGAAGCACCACAACATGAAGTCCCACGGTCATTTCGACGACCGGTACCTCGACACGCCCGTGCGGCACGTCGAGCGCTACCAGATCCCCCCGCGGCGGCCACGTGGCTTACTACACACCGCCCGCGTCGACGCACGGCCGACGCAGGAGTACCTTGGTGAGGCTGACCTAACACCGGGTCGGCCCTGAAGCTGAAAGTCGCTGATGCTCGGTACCTTCCTGATCGGTCTTCGCGAGGGCCTCGAGGCCGCGCTGATCGTCGGCATCCTCATCGCCTACGTCCGCAAGATCGGCCGTGACGACGTGGTGCCACGCATCTGGGCCGGCGTCGCCATGGCCGTGGCGCTGTCGCTCGGACTCGGCGCTCTGCTCACCTTCGGCACCTATGGCCTGACGTTCGAGGCCCAGGAGATCATCGGCGGCACGCTGTCGATCGTGGCCGTCGGGCTCGTCACGTGGATGATCTTCTGGATGGCGCGCACCGCGCGCGGCCTGAAGGGCGAGCTCGAGCAGCAGGTCGACTCCCGGCTGGACGGGCCGGGATGGGGGCTCGTGGCCGTCGGCTTCCTCGCGGTCGCCCGCGAAGGCCTCGAGACCGCGCTCTTCCTGTGGAGCGCCGTCCGCTCCACCGATGACACTCCCCTGGCCTGGGTCGGCGCGGTGCTCGGCCTGGCCACGGCGGTTGCCATCGGCTGGCTGATCTACCGCGGCATCGTCCGCATCAACCTCGGCACCTTCTTCACCTGGACGGGAGCCCTGCTGATCGTGGTGGCCGCCGGAGTCCTCGCCTACGGCATCCACGACCTCCAGGAGGCCGGTGTGCTTCCCGGACCGTGGACGCAGGGCGGGTCCGCGTGGGCGTTCCGGCTCAGCGACACGATCGACCCGTCCGGACTCCCGGCCGCCCTGCTCAAGGGCACGATCGGCTTCTCCCCCGACATGACCAAGCTCGAACTTGCCGTCTGGGCGACGTACCTCGCCGTCGTCGGCTTCGCGTACGCACGCGTCGTCCGGCGACCCACCCCGACCCGACCCGTCACGACCGAAGGAACTCCCGCATGAACCGTCGCTCCCGCTCCACCGTGCTGGCCGTCGCCCTCACCGCGACGCTCGGCCTGAGCGCCTGCGTCAAGAACTCCGACTCAGACTCCGCCGCGATCAAGGTCTCCAGCACCGCCGACGGGTGCGAGGTGTCCGAGGTCGAGGCCGGCAGCGGCACCATCACGTTCGACGTCGCGAACGACGGGGACAAGATCACCGAGTTCTACCTGCTCGACAGCGACAAGCTGCGGATCATCGGCGAGGTCGAGAACATCGCGCCGGGCACCTCGCGCAAGCTCACCGTCCAGGCGCAGCCCGGCGACTACTTCACCGAGTGCAAGCCCGGCATGGTGGGCGACGGCGTCGGGAACGCGCAGTTCACCGTCACCGGTGACGACGTCGCGGTCGACCAGGACCAGCAGAAGGCGATCGACGCCGCCGTCGCCTCCTACACCGCCTACACGAAGGACCAGGTGGGCGAGCTCGTCACGAACGTCGACGACTTCGTCGACGCGTACACCTCCGGCGACGACGAGACCGCGCGCCGGCTCTTCCCGATCACGCGCATCAACTACGAGCGCATCGAGCCCACCGCCGAGCAGTTCGGCGACCTCGACCCCAAGATCGACTACCGCAAGCCCGGGGCCGAGGCCGAGAACCTGCCCTTCACCGGCTTCCACCGCATCGAGATGGACCTGTGGCTCGACGAGGCGCGCAAGAACTACCCCGACGAGAAGCTGGCGGCGCTCGACGAGGCCGGCCGCGCCGAGCTGGGTGCCCAGCTGAAGACCGACATCCAGGCGCTCTACGACAAGGTCCACTCCGACGACTTCGTCCTGACGATCGGCGACATCACCAACGGCGCCATCGGCCTGCTCGACGAGGTCGCCGCGCCCGACGGCAAGCTGCCCGGCGAGGAGGACGAGTTCAGCCACACCGACCTGTACGACTTCTACGCCAACGTGGAGGGCGCCAAGGTGGCCTACGCCTCGGTCCGCGGAATCGCCGAGAGCAAGGGCGCCGACGGTGAGCAGCTCGTGAGCAGCCTCGACGAGCAGTTCGGGTCGATGTTCGCCCTGCTCGAGACCCACGGCGACTACGACGAGGGCTTCGTCTCGTACGACACGGTCGAGCAGCCGCAGCGCAACGAGCTCGGCGCCCAGCTCAACGCCCTCAGCGAGCCGCTGTCGCAGCTGACGCACACCGTCCTCGGGGTCTCCTCGTCGTGACCGGGCCTCGCCTGTCCCGGCGCTCCGCCCTGGGCCTGCTCGGTGCCGCCGGAGCCGCCGGAGCCGTCGGGGTGGCCGGCGGCTTCGCTGCGGGAGCCGCGCAGGACAGCACCGCCAGCGGCACCGACCTCGCCGTCCCGTTCCACGGCAAGCACCAGGCCGGGATCGCCACGACGGTGCAGCAGCACCTGTACTTCGCGTCGTTCGACATGACGTCCACGGCCGATCACGAGGACCTCCAGGCCCTCCTGGCCGACTGGACCGACGCGGCCGCGCGGATGACCACGGGCCGCGAGGTCACCCCCGAAGGCGCCGTCGGGGGCGGGCCGTACAAGCCGCCGGACGACACCGGTGAGGCGCTCGACCTGGCCGCCAACGCGCTCACGATCACGTTCGGGTTCGGCCCGACGCTGTTCGACGAGCGGTTTGGGCTCGCCGGCCGCCGGCCGAAGGAGCTCGTCGAGCTGCCGTCCTTCGCGTTCGACCTGCTCGAGGACCGATTCAGCGGGGGCGACCTGTGCATCCAGGCGTGCGCGAACGACCCGCAGGTCGCCGTGCACGCGATCCGCAACCTCTCGCGCATCGCCTTCGGCCGGGCCCAGGTGCGGTGGACCCAGCTCGGCTACGGCCGCACGTCCACCACCTCCAAGACGCAGTCCACTCCTCGGAACCTGTTCGGGTTCAAGGACGGCACGGCCAACATCTTCGGCGACGACACGTCCGACCTGGCGGCGTCGGTGTGGACCGACGGCTCCGACCAGTCGTGGATGGCCGGCGGCACCTACCTCGTGGCCCGCAAGATCCAGATGCTGATCGAGTCCTGGGACCGGGTGCGGCTGGAGGAGCAGGAGGCCATCATCGGCCGCGACAAGGGGCAGGGAGCTCCCTTGTCGGGCGGCACGGAGTTCACCGAGCCCGACTTCGACGTGGTCTCCACGAAGGCCGGCGGGCCGGCGATCCCCGAGACGGCACACGTGCGCCTGGCTCATCCCGACCGGAACGGCGGGGCACGGCTGCTGCGCCGCGGCTACAACTACGTCGAGGGCAACAACGACCTCGGTCAGCTGAACGCCGGGTTGTTCTTCCTGGCGTTCAGCCGCTCACCGCAGCAGTTCATCACGATCCAGAGGTCGCTGGCCGGGGATGCGCTCAACGAGTACATCCGCCACATCGGGTCAGCGCTCTTCGCCGTCCCCGGGGGCGTCCGTCCCGGTGGGTCCGTCGGCGACGGACTCTTCACCTGACGGTTCCTCGATCTCGGGCTCTGGCTCGCCCAGCGTCAGGGTCGACTTGATCTGCGAGACCTTCGACAGCAGGCCGTTGACGAAGCGCGGCGACTCGTCGGTCGACAGCTCCTTCGCCAGCTCGACGGCCTCGCTGATCGCCACCGGGTCGGGCACGTCGTCGGCGTAGAGGATCTCGTAGACGCCGATCCGCAGCAGGTTGCGGTCCACGGCCGGCATGCGGTCGAGGGACCAGGCGTGCGAGTGCTCCTCCAGCAGCCCGTCGATCTGCCGGACGTTCGCGGCGACCCCCTCGACCAGCGAGACCGTGTACGGATTCACCGGCGGGTCGTTGGCCTCGAGGCGGTCGGCGAGGGTGCCGTCGGCGGCCAGCCCGCGGGACTCGGACTCGAACAGGATGTCCAGGGCCCGCTTGCGGTACTTGGTGCGTGCAGCCATCAGGCCTTCACGCGACCGAGGTAGCTGCCGTCCCTGGTGTCGACCTTGACCTTCTCGCCCGAGCCGACGAACAACGGAACCTGGATCTCCTTGCCGGTCTCCAGGCGGGCCGGCTTCGTGCCGCCGCTGGAGCGGTCGCCCTGCAGGCCCGGATCCGTGTGCTCGATGACGAGCTCGACCGAGGCGGGCAGCTCGACGTAGAGCACGCGGCCCTCGTTCGTGGCAACGACGGCGTCCTGGTTCTCGAGCAGGTAGTCGACGGTGTTGCCCATGACCTCGGGCGTGACCTCGATCTGGTCGAACGTGGACGTGTCCATGAACACGAAGCTGGAGCCGTCGTTGTAGAGGTACTGCATGTCGCGCTTGTCGACGCTGGCCGTCTCGACCTTGGTGCCGGCGTTGAACGTGCGGTCGAGCGTCTTGCCCGACTCGACGTCCTTGAGCTTGGTGCGGACGAAGGCGGGGCCCTTGCCCGGCTTGACGTGCTGGAACTCGACGACAGCCAGCAGCCGTCCGTCGATCTTGAGCACCATGCCGTTCTTGAGGTCGTTCGTGGTTGCCATCAGTCGATCTCCAGGAGTTCTTTGGTCAGATCGGTGAGCACGTCGGGCTCACCGCCGTGGGCGGGGTCGGTGACGAGGACGGTGTCCTCGATGCGCACGCCCCCACGGCCCGGAAGGTAGATCCCCGGCTCCATCGTCAGGACGGTGCGGCTGGCAAGTCTACCCGTGTGGGACGACGCGATGAACGGGTCCTCGTGGATCTGCAGTCCGACGCCGTGCCCGAGGCCCGTCGTGAACGCGTCCAGCCAGCCCGAGGCCTCGAGCGATCCGCGCGCGGCGGTGTTCGCATCGGCCACCGGAACGCCGTCGCGGAGGCGGTCGAGGCCGGCGGCCTGCGACTCGCGGACGGCGGCGTGGATCTCGCGCTGCCAGTCGGCTGCGGGGCCGAGGACGAAGGTGCGCGTGCAGTCGGCGTGATAGCCGTCGACGCGCGCACCGAAGTCGATCTTCAGCAGGTCGCCGCGGCGCAGCTCGCGGTCGGTGGGGTCGTGGTGCGGGATCGCGGTGTGCTCCCCCGCCGCCAGGATCGTCTCGAACGCCTTGTCCTCGGCGCCCAGCTCGAGCATCCGCCACTCGAGGTCGCGGGCGACCTCGCGCTCGGTACGGCCGACCAGCGGGCCGGCCACGAGCGCCTCCAGTGCCTCGCAGGAGATCTCGCAGGCGCGACGCAGGGCGGAGATCTCGGTGTCGTCCTTCGTCTCGCGGAGCCGCTCGACCAGTCGGCCCGAGGACTCGGGACGGTCCAGCTGCTGCCACGAGTCCACGTCGAGCGAGTGCGTCTCGGCCACGAGGTCGGCCGGGGCGCGGCCCGCCGCGACCCCGAGGAGGTCGCGGGTCACGACGATCTCGATGTCGTCGTTCCCGGCGGCGGCGAGCTCGGCGGCGGACTGGTCGCGGTAGCGACCGTCGGTGAGGAATACCGCCTCGCCCTCGGCGCGCACGAGGCACGCGCCGTTCGAGCCGGTGAACCCGGTCAGGTAGCGCACGTTGATGAGGTCGGACACGTACATCGCGACGTGCCCGGACTCCGCGAGGAGGCCACGCAGCCGGTCGAGGCGGGTCGGCTCAGCCACGGATGGCCTCCCAGCTGGCACGCAGGACGTCCTCGTCCGGCCCGGCGAGGATGCGCGGGGAAGCCAGCGCGTCGAGCACCACGAACCTCAGCTGGTCGCCGCGCGTCTTCTTGTCCAGCCGCATACCGCTGAGCAGCTCCTCGAACGACGCTCCGTCGTAGCTCGTCGGCAGTCCCACGAGACCCAGCGTCGCACGGTGCCGGGCCGCCAGGGCCTCGTCGATCAGGCCGGAGCGGTGGGCGAGCTCGGCGACGAACACCATGCCCACGCTGATCGCCTCGCCGTGGCGCATCGTGTACTTCTCGTGCCGCTCGATCGCGTGGCCGAGGGTGTGACCGTAGTTGAGCGCCTCGCGGCCGATCGAGCCGTCCGCGCCGGTCTCGCGCAGGTCGCCGGCCACGGTGCGGGCCTTGACCGCGATGCCGCGCGTGACGAGGTCGGCGAGCAGGTCGTCGGCGGGGTCGAGCGCGCGCTCGGGGGCCGCCTCCACGTCGTCCAGGATCGACGGGTCGGCGATGAAGCCGCACTTGACGACCTCGGCCAGTCCCCCGCGCAGCTCGCGCTCGGGCAGCTCGGCGAGCGTGGCGAGATCGCAGAGCACGCCGACGGGCTCGTGGAAGGCACCGACCAGGTTCTTGCCGGCGGCGACGTTGATGCCGGTCTTGCCGCCGACGGCGGCGTCGACCATCCCGAGCACCGTGGTGGGCACCGTGACGAAGCGGACGCCGCGCAGCCAGCTGGCGGCGACGAAGCCGGCCAGGTCGGTGGTGGCTCCTCCCCCGACGCCGATCACGAGGTCGGAGCGGGTGAAGCCGCGCAGGCCCAGCTGGTCCCAGCAGTGCGCGAGGAACTCGACGGTCTTGGCCCGCTCGCCGTCGGGCGCCTCGATCAGCAGCACCTCGCGGCCGGGCAGGTGCTGCGCGAGCCCCTCGGCCACGCCCAGGACCGGGCCGGCGTGGATGATCGCCACGCGCAGGGCGTCCTCGGGCACGAGACTCTCGAGCTCGGCCATGACGCGGTGGCCCACCACGACCTCGTAGGGCTGCGCCGTCTCGACGGCGACGCGGCGGGTCATCGGCCGAGCTCCTTCAGGACGCGGTCGACGACCTCGTCCGGGGTGAGGTCGTTCGTGTCGATCGTGAAGGTGGCGACCTCGTTGTAGAGCGGACGGCGCGCGTCCATGAGCTTCTTGAGCTGGCCGCGGATGTTGCCCATGAGCAGCGGTCGACCGGAGTTCATGCCGACGCGGGCGGCGGCGTGCGCGAGCCCGACGTCGAGGTGGGCGACCGTGTGCTCCGCCAGGAGCGCGCGGGTGCCCTCGTCCATCACGGCGCCGCCACCGAGCGCGAGGACGCCCTCGTGGGTGCTCAGGGCCTCGGCCACCGCGGCGGCCTCGAGCTCGCGGAACACCGGCTCGCCGCGGCTGACGAAGATGTCCTGGACGGTCTCGCCCTCGTTCGTCTCGACGTCCTGGTCGGTGTCGCGGACGCGGACCCCGAGCCGGTCGGCGAGGAGCTCGGCGACCGTGGTCTTGCCCGCACCCGGCGGCCCGACCACGACGACGACCGGACGGGTGCCGGTCACCGGTGGCTCAGGTTCTCGAGGTAGGTGCGCACGTTGCGGGCGGTCTCGCCGACGGAGTCGCCGCCGAACTTCTCCAGCAGCGCGTCGGCCACGACGAGGGCGACCATCGCCTCGGCGACGATGCCGGCGGCCGGCACGGCGCAGACGTCGGAGCGCTGGTGGTGCGCCCGGGTCTCCTCGCCGGTGGCGACGTCGACGGTGCGCAGGGCGCGCGGGACGGTGGCGATCGGCTTCATGGCGGCGCGGACGCGCAGCAGCTCGCCGGTGGTCATGCCGCCCTCGGTGCCGCCGGCGCGACCGGAGACGCGGCGGATGCCCTCGGAGGTCGGGACGATCTCGTCGTGCGCGAGGGAGCCGCGGGTTCGCGCCAGCTCGAAGCCGTCGCCCAGCTCGACGCCCTTGATCGCCTGGATGCCCATCAGGGCGGCGGCGAGGCGGCTGTCGAGGCGACGGTCCCACTGCGTGTGCGAGCCCAGGCCCGGCGGCAGCCCCTCGACGATGACCTCGACGACGCCGCCCAGGGTGTCGCCGTCCTTGTGGGCCGCGTCGACCTCGGCCACCATCGCCTGCGACGTCTCGGGGTCGAAGCAGCGCAGCGGGTCGGCGTCGAGTCGTTCGACGTCGGCGTGGCTCGGAAGCACACCCGCCGGCGCCTTGACGGTGCCCAGCTCGACGACGTGGCTGACGATCCGGGCACCCGTGGTCTGGGCGATGAACTGCGCGGCGATCTCGCCGAGGGCGACGCGGGCCGCGGTCTCGCGGGCGCTCGCGCGCTCGAGGATCGGCCGGGCCTCGTCGAAGTCGAACTTCTGCATGCCCGCGAGATCGGCGTGCCCCGGGCGGGGACGGGTCAGCGGCGCGTTGCGCTTGAGCCCGGCGAGCGTCTCGGGATCGACCGGGTCGGCCGCCATGACCTGCTCCCACTTCGGCCACTCGCTGTTGCCGATGCGCATCGCGATCGGGCTGCCGAGGGTGCGTCCGTGGCGGATGCCGCCGATGATCTCCAGCTCGTCGGCCTCGAAGGCCATCCGGGCGCCGCGACCGTAGCCGAGACGGCGCCGCGCGAGGGCGGCCTGGATCTCCTTGCTCGTGACCTCCACACCGGCCGGGAGGCCGTCGAGGGTCGCGACGAGTGCGGGGCCGTGTGACTCACCGGCAGTCAACCAACGAAGCATGCGGTGATTCTCTCAGACCCCCGGCGCCCAGCCTCTGTCAGACCCAGAGTGCGGCGAACGCACCGAGCAGCAGGTACGGACCGAAGGCGATCGGGATCCGCTGCCCGATGCGGCCGCGCACGAGCACCAGGCCCACGAGGGCGCCGATGCACAGGCCGAAGAACACGCCGTAGTACGTGGCCACCAGACCCAGGGGGCCCAGCCCGACGCCGACCACGGCCGACAGCCGGACGTCGCCGTATCCCATGGGTCCGAGGACGGCGAGCAGGAAGTAGAAGCCGAACACCGCGAGGTTGCCGATCAACGCGTGCAGCAGCACCGACGCGTCCTGCATCCACAGCGCGCTCACGCCGATCAGCAGCCACGAGACGACGTACAGGCGCGAGACGATGAGGTACGGCAGCAGGTGCACCTTCCAGTCCACCCAGGCCAGCACCGGCGTGGCGGCCGCGATCGGGATCCACACCGGCAGCAGCCTCGGCTCCGAGATCGTCGCGGCGGCGACCGCTCCCAGCGCGGCCGCCGGCAGCGCCAGCCACAGTCCGAGCCGGGGCACGGCCGCCAGGTCGGCGTACGGGATCTTCGGCGGCATGTCGTCGTCGGGCTCCGCCACCGGCTCGGGGAGCCGCGCGAGCAGCAGCGGGGAGACCGCTGCCAGCAGACCGGCCAGCAGGGCACTCACGACGAGGGGCACGAGGTGCACCCTAACGGCTGGCGAGCGCCTCCATGGCCGCTGTCACCAGGACGGCCGGCTCGACCGTGTCGCCGGCCATGAGGTCCACCTGGAGCACCGCCTGGTGCGCCAGCAGGTCGAGTCCGGTGGCCAGCGAGCGGCCCTCGGACCGGGCCGACCGCATGAGCGCCGTGGGCCACGGGTCGTACACCGCGTCGAACACCGCGTTCGTCGCGCCGACGAACCCGTGCTCACGTCCGGCCAGCGACCCGTCCGGGACCGTGTTGACCAGGAGGTCGACCGACTCGAGCACCTCGACGTGCAGCGGGACCACCGTGACAGCCAGGCCGAGACCCTCGATGGTCCGGGCCGTGGAGGCCGCGCGGGCGGTGTCGCGGACCCGCAGCTCGACCTCGCGGGCGCCGAGCCGGCGGCACGCCAGGGCCATGGACGCCGCCGTGGCGCCGGCACCGACGATCCGCACCGAGCGCAGGGAGCCGACGCCGATCTCGTGCAGCGCGCTCACCGCTCCGGGCACGTCGGTGTTGTGCGCGGACCAGCCACCGTCGATGGCGACGAGGGTGTTCGCGACGCCGAGGGTCTCCACGTAGGCGTCGCGCTCCGCGGCCAGGCCGGCCGCCTCGCGCTTGAGCGGCGCGGTGACGGAGTAGCCGCGCCAGCCCTCACGGTGCTCGGACACGAACTCGGTGAGCTCGCCGTCCTGCACGTCGAAGGCGCCGTAGCTCCAGTCGAGTCCGAGCTGGCGGTACGCCGCGCGGTGCATCGCCGGCGACAGCGAGTGCGAGATCGGCGAGCCGACGACGGCGCACCTCATGTCAGCCGCCGCACGAACCGGCGCCGTACTCGGCCTGGCAGTCGGAGTTGTGCTTGCCGAAGTCCTCGTTGTAGACCACCGAGCCGTCCTTCTTCGCGAAGAAGTACAGCCAGGGACCGGTGGCCGGGTTGAGCGCAGCCTCGATCGAGGCCTCGCCCGGCGAGCCGATCGGTCCCGGCGGCAGGCCCTGGTGCTGGTAGGTGTTGTACAGCGACGGGTTGGCGCGCTCCTCGGCCGTGGTCCACACGTCGCCCTTGCGCTCGCTGACGTAGGACACCGTGGAGTCCAGCTGCAGGGGCATGCCCTGCTCGATGCGGTTGTAGAGCACACGGGCGATCTTGGCGTAGTCCTCGGGCTTCTGGCCCTCGTACTCCAGGATGCTGGCCACCGTGAGGACCTCCTCGCCGGACAGGCCCAGCGCGGGCGCCCGGGTGCCGATGTCGAGGTCCTTGGCCACCTTGAGCGTCTGCTGCACCATCCGGGTCAGGACGGCCTTGGCGTCGTCACCCGGCTCGACGAAGTAGGTCTCGGGGTACAGGTAGCCCTCGGGGTTCCCGTTGGCGTAGTCGGGCAGGCCGATCGAGGCGGGGTCGTCGAGCGCGGCCTCGAGGTCCTTCGACTCGAGCTCGGTGTTCTTGGAGATGATCTCCACGATCTGGCCCACGCGCGCCCCCTCGGGCACCGTGAACTTCGCCTGGACGCGGGCCGACGGGTCGACCAGGGCGGCGAGCGCGGCCTCGGCGGACATCTGCTGGCGCAGCGTGTAGGTGCCGGGCTGGATCTGCTGGGCGCGCGCGTCGGTGAGGCTCAACTGGTAGAAGGCCTCGGACGACTTCACGACGTCCTGCTCGGCCAGGATCCGGGCGATCTGGACGCCGTTCGCGCCCGAGGGGATGGTCACCTCGGCCGTGCCGGTGCCGGAGCCGGAGTAGTCCTCGGCGCCGCCCATCCGGTCCATGGCCTGGGTGACCACGACGTAGCCGCCGATCAGGATCGCGATGACAGCGATCAGGGCGATCACGTTCTTCAGGCCCGACTTCTTCTTCGCCGGGGGCTCCTCCTTGCGACGCGAGCCCGGACGGTTGCGTCGGGGCTCCTCCTCGCCGGTCAGGATCTCCAGCCCGCCGTCACTCTCGCTCATCCGTCGTTTCCTTCCGTCGCCACGTCGACCACTTCGCCGGGCGCGCTTCCGCGCGCCTTCTCGGCGTCGATCGCCGACTGGAGAATCACCACGGCAGCCGCCTGGTCGATGACCGATCGTGACGATTTCGTCGTGCGCCCACTCGCGTGCAGCTGGGCCTGGCCCGCCACCGTCGAGAGTCGTTCATCGATCAACCGTACCGAAACACCTGGAAGCGCCGCTGCCAGAGCGGTCGCGTAGGCCCTCACCTTGACCGCGGCGGGGCCCTCGCGACCCGACATCCCGAGGGGCAGGCCGACGACGACCTCGAGGGCCTCGTACTCGTCCACGAGCGCCACGAGGCGGGCGATCGAGCCCTCCCCCGCCTTGACGGTCTCGACGGGCGTGGCGATCAGCCCGTCGGGGTCGCACGACGCGACCCCGATGCGGGCGTCGCCGACATCGACCCCGAGGCGGCGTCCCCTGCGCCAGGTCATCCGCGCAGGGCGTCCCGGACGGCGGCGAAGGCCGCATCGATGCCACCGAGATCGGTGCCACCACCCTGGGCGACGTCGGCCTTGCCGCCACCGCGGCCGCCGATCCGCTCGCCGACGGTGGCGATCAGCTGCTGGGCCGAGAGTCCGCGCTCGATGGCCTGGGGGTTGAGCGCGACGACCGCGGAGGGCTTGTCGCCCGACGTGCCGATCACGACGACCACGGCCGGGCGGTCGGCGAGGCGGCCGCGGATGTCGAGCGCGAGCTGGCGCACGTCGCCGCCACCGACGCCCTCGGCACGGTGCGCGACGAATGCGACGCCGTCGATGTCCTCCGCCGACTTCGCGACGTCACCGGCACCGGCCTGCAGCTGCGCCGTCCGGAACTTCTCGAGCTCCTTCTCGGTGGACTTCAGACGGGACACGAGGTCCTGCACGCGGGCGGGCAGGTCGTCGGCCTTGGCCTTCAGCACGTCGCTGAGCTGGAGCACGAGATCGCGCTCGCGGGCGAGGTACTGGAAGCCCTCGATGCCGGTGAGCGCCTCGATGCGACGGTTGCCCGCGCCCACCGAAGAGTCCGAGGTCAGCACGACGGTGCCGATCTGGCTGGAGCGCTCGACGTGGGTGCCGCCGCAGAGCTCGCGCGACCAGGGGCCGCCGATCTCGATGACGCGCACCTCCTCGCCGTACGTCTCGCCGAACAGCGCGAGAGCGCCGAACTCCCTGGCCTCGGGCAGCGTCATCCAGTGCTGCGAGACCTGCAGGTCCTCGCGCAGCGCCCGGTTCGAGACCTGCTCGACCTGGTGGAACTGCTCCGGGTCGAGCGCGCCGCCCCAGCCGAAGTCGAGGCGCAGGTAGCCGGGTCGGTTGTACGAGCCGGACTGCAGCGCCGTGGGGCCGAGCACCTCGCGCAGCGCCGCGTGAACGACGTGCGTGCCCGAGTGCGCCTGGCGGGCGCCGATGCGCCACTCGTGGTCGACCTCGGCCGAGATCTCGGAGCCCGCGGTCAGCTCACCCTGGACGACGCGCACCTGGTGCACGACGAGACCGCGGATGGGCCGCTGGACGTCGAGCACCTCGGCGTGGCCACCGTCCCAGCGCAGGACGCCCGCGTCGGCGTTCTGGCCGCCGGACTCGGCGTAGAAGCCGGTGCGGTCGAGCACGACCTCGCCGACCTGGCCCTCGGTGAGGACGGGCACGGACTGGCCGCCCGAGAGCAGCGCCAGCGCCTTGGACTCGGTGATGAGGTTCGTGTAGGCCACCCAGTCGGTGGGTCCGAATGCGTCGATCGTCTCGCGGTACACCGTGGTGTCCGCGTGCAGGCCCTTCTTCGACTTCGCGTCGGCCTTCGCCCGGGCCCGCTGCTCGGCCATGAGGGAGCGGAAGCCCTCCTGGTCGACCGAGAGGCCCTGCTCCTGCGCCATCTCCAGCGTGAGGTCGATCGGGAAGCCGTACGTGTCGTGCAGCTGGAAGGCCTGGCTGCCGCTGAGCACGCTGCCGCCGGACTGCTTCGTCTCGCCCGCGGCCACGTCGAAGATCTGGGTGCCCTTGCCGAGCGTCTGGCGGAACGCCTCCTCCTCGGCGTAGGCGATCTGGCTGATCCGGGCGAAGTCCGTCTCCAGCTCGGGGTAGGACGCCTTCATCCGCTCCATGCTCACCGGGAGCAGCTGGGGCAGCGCGGGATCCTCGTAGCCGAGCAGGCGCATCGAGCGCACGGCGCGGCGCAGCAGGCGGCGCAGCACGTAGCCGCGGCTCTCGTTGCCGGGCGTGACGCCGTCGCCGATGAGCATGAGGCTGCTGCGGACGTGGTCGGCGACCACGCGGAAGCGCACGTCGTCGGTGTGGTCGGCGCCGTAGCTGCGACCGGTGAGCTCGGCGGCCCGCTCGATGACGGGGAAGACCTCGTCGATCTCGTACAGGTTCTCCTTGCCCTGGAGCAGGTACGCGACGCGCTCCAGGCCCATGCCGGTGTCGATGTTCTGCTTCGGCAGCGGCTGGATGACGTCGAACTGGTCCTTGGCGGTGACGTTGGCGATCTCCTCCTGCATGAACACGAGGTTCCAGATCTCCAGGAAGCGGTCTTCGTCGGCCTCCGGGCCGCCGTCGGGTCCGTACTCGGGGCCGCGGTCGACGTAGATCTCCGAGCACGGGCCGCCCGGACCCTCGACGCCCATGTGCCAGTAGTTGTCGAGCAGGCCCCGGTCCTGGATCCGCTCGTCGGGCAGGCCGGCGACCTTCTTCCACAGCTCGCGCGCCTCGGTGTCGGTGTGCAGCACCGTGACCCAGATCTTCTCGGGGTCGAAGCCCAGGCCGCCGTCGTCGACCGACTTGGTGATCAGCTCCCACGCCAGCGTGATGGCGCCTTCCTTGAAGTAGTCGCCGAAGCTGAAGTTGCCGTTCATCTGGAAGAAGGTGCCGTGGCGGGTGGTCTTGCCGACCTCCTCGATGTCGAGGGTGCGCACGCACTTCTGCACGCTCGTGGCGCGGTCGAACGGCGGCGTCTCCTGGCCGAGGAAGTACGGCTTGAACGGCACCATGCCGGCGTTGACGAACAGCAGGTTCGGGTCGTCGAACAGCAGAGGCGCCGACGGCACGACCGTGTGGCCGGCGTTCTCGAAGTGGGAGAGGAATCGGCGCCGGATCTCAGCGGTCTCCATCAGAGGGGGTCCTTTGGTTCGGGGGGTTCGGTGGGCTCGGTCAGCGCGAGCCGGGGTTCGTGGTCCAGCAGGTGGTGGCGCAGGTGGTCCTCGCGGGCGTGCATCCCCTCGTGCATCTCCGCGCGGAAGGCCCGCACGCCGGAGCCGAGCGCGGCGGCCTGGTCGATCAGGCCCGGCATGGAGAGCCGGTAGGCCGCTCGCTTGGCCTTGACGCTGGAGTACACGCCGGCCGCCGCTCCGGCGACGAACCAGGCGAGACGGGCGCTCATGAGCCCACCCAGCCCTGGCCACCGGACGACGGAGGCGGACCGTTGGTGGCGCGAGCCGCCGCGCGGGCGGCCCGCTGGCGAGCTCGCCTCCTCGCGCGGTACTCGCGGCGCATCAGGCCGAGGATCCGGTCGCGGCTCTCGGGACGCAGCGCGTGGGCGACGCCGCCGACGAGGATGTTCAGGCGCACCGACGGGCGCGTCATCGTGGCCGCGACGAGCTGGTCGTGGGTGGGCTGGACGATCACGCGGCCCTCGACGACCCGCACGACCTCGGTGGTCGGCTCGGGCGCGGGAGCTCGGTGATCGAGTGTCGCCGAGGAATGAGGCGATGTATCGAGATCACGTGAGTCCTCGGGCTGATCTCGATATGCCGCTCCTGCGTCGCGTGCTACTCGATCACCGAGTGCCTTCGCTTCGCGCAGAGCTCGCAGCGCGACGACGGCCGCGACCACTGCCACGACCGCCAGGACGGCGGTGGCGACGAGCATCGCGAGCTGCACGGACATGGGAACGAGGTTACCGGTCTCGGACGATTGCGCGGATTCGGGCGAGGCGCTCGGCGATCGCTCCCTCGGCGCCGTGAGGGCCCGGCTCGTAGTAGTCGGAGCCGTCGACGTCGTCGGGCGCGTACTGCTGCGGGACGACGCCGCGGGGGTCGTCGTGCGCGTAGACGTAGTCGTGCCCGTGGCCCAGCTTCTTCGCCCCGGAGTAGTGCGCGTCGCGCAGCGCGGGCGGCACCGCGCCGACCTTGCCCGCGCGGACGTCGGCCATCGCGGCGTCGATGGCGCGGATCACCGCGTTGGACTTCGGCGCCGTGGCGAGGTGGATCACCGCCTGCGCCAGCGGGATCCGGGCCTCGGGGAAGCCGATCATCGCGACCGCCTGGGCCGTGGCCGTGGCCAGCGGCAGCGCCGTGGGATCGGCCATGCCGATGTCCTCGCTCGCGTGGATCATCAGGCGGCGCGCGATGAACCGCGGGTCCTCCCCCGCCTCGATCATCCGGGCGAGGTAGTGCAGTGCCGCGTCCACGTCGGAGCCGCGGATCGACTTGATGAACGCGCTCGTCACGTCATAGTGCTGGTCACCCTGGCGGTCGTACCGGACGGCAGCCTTGTCCACGGCGAGGGCGGCATCATCGAGGGTGATCTCGGCGTGGCCCTGGTCGGACGCCGCACCCGCGGCGGCCTCGAGGTAGGTCAGCACACGGCGGCCGTCTCCCCCGGCGAGCCGCACGAGGTGGTCGCGGGCGTCGTCGCTGATCGCGATGTCGCCGCCGTAGCCGCGCTCGTCGGCGATCGCGCGGTCGACCAGCACCGCGATGTCGTCGTCGGTGAGCGGCTGGAGGGTGAGCAGCAGCGAGCGGCTCAGCAGCGGCGAGATCACGCTGAAGTGCGGGTTCTCGGTGGTGGCGGCAACGAGGCTGACCCAGCGGTTCTCCACCCCGGGCAGCAGCGCGTCCTGCTGCGCCTTGCTGAAGCGGTGGACCTCGTCGACGAACAGCACCGTCTCCTTGCCGCGCGACAGCGCCTGGCGGGCTCCGGCGATGACCTCGCGGACCTCCTTGACGCCGGCGCTCACCGCGGAGACCTCGACGAAGCGGCGGTCGGTCTGATGACTGATGAGGCTCGCGAGCGTGGTCTTGCCGGTGCCGGGCGGGCCCCAGAGCAGCACGGTGAGCGGGGCGTTGCCCTCGATCATCCGCCGCAGCGGCGACCCGGGGGCGAGGAGGTGCTGCTGACCGACCAGCTCGTCGAGCGTCTGCGGTCGCATCCGCACCGCGAGCGGGGCGCTGGAGTGCACGTTGCCCGCGAGGGATCCGCTGGAGTCGCGGCGTCCCGAGGCGGGCGCCTCGGGCAGGTCGAAGAGTCCGTCGGTCACCCCACGAGCCTACGGCTCATTCCCCGGTGCGACCGTCGATGCACTCGCGCAGGAGGTCGGCGTGGCCGTTGTGGCGGGCGTACTCCTCGATCATGTGCACGAGCAGGTCACGGATCGCGACGGTGCCGGCGCGGTGGTGGGGCAGCTCGCGGCCGAAGTCGGCCTCGTCGATGCCCTCGAGCCACGCCTCGGCCCGGGCGATCTGCGCGCGCAGGGCCTCGAACGCCTCGTCCACGCACTCCTGCGTGCCGACCGCGCCGTTGAAGTCCGCGTCGCTGTCGTGGGCCTTGAGGAACAGCGGCTCCTCCGGCGACTGCTGCGCCACGCGGACGAACCACGTGTGCTCGACGTACGCCATGTGCCGCACCAGGCCGAGCAGCGACAGCGTGCTCGGCGGCACGCTGCGGTGCGCCAGCTGCTCGGGCGAGAGGCCCGCGCACTTGAGCTGCAGCGTCAGCCGGTGGTTGGCCAGGTACTCCAGGTACGTGGCCTTCTCACCGACCGGGTCGCCCTCGGTGCGCGGGTCCTCCGCCGGAGGCAGCCAGCGACTCACTCGGCGTCGTCGCCTTCGTCGGGCTCGGCGTCGACGCCGGCCTCGGCGCGCTGCTCCGGCGTGATCGGGGCCGGAGCCGCGGTCAGCGGGTCGTAGCCGCCACCGGACTTCGGGAACGCGATGACCTCGCGGATCGAGTCGGCGCCGGCGAGCAGCGCGACCGTGCGGTCCCAGCCGAACGCGATGCCGCCGTGCGGCGGGGCGCCGTACTTGAACGCCTCCAGCAGGAAGCCGAACTTCTCCTGCGCCTCCTCGGCGCCGATGCCCATGATCTCGAAGACGCGCTTCTGCACGTCCTCGCGGTGGATACGGATGGAGCCGCCGCCGACCTCGTTGCCGTTGCAGACGATGTCGTAGGCCTGCGCCAGCGAGTCGCCGGGCGTGGCGAGGGTCTCGGGGTCCTGGGGCGCGGTGAAGGCGTGGTGGACCGCGGTCCACTCGCCGCCGCCGACCGCGACGTCACCGGAGTCCAGCTCGCTGACCGACTCGAACATCGGCCAGTCGACGACGAACGCGAAGGCCCACTTCGACTCGTCGATGAGGTTCTCGCGCTTGGCGATCTCGATGCGCGCGGCACCGAGCAGCTGGCGCGAGCTCTTGACCGGGCCGGCCGAGAAGTAGACGGCGTCGCCGGGCTTCGCGCCGGCGGCCTCCACGAGGCCCTCACGCTCGGCGTCGGACAGGTTCTTCGCGACGGGACCGGTGAGGGACCCGTCCTCCTGCACGAGCACGTAGGCCAGACCGCGGGCGCCGCGCTGCTTCGCCCACTCCTGCCAGCCGTCGAGCGTGCGGCGGGCCTGCGAGGCACCGCCGGGGTGCACGACCGCGCCGACGTACGGCGCCTGGAACACGCGGAACGGCGTGTCCTTGAAGTAGTCGGTCAGCTCGACCAGCTCGAGGTCGAAGCGCAGGTCGGGCTTGTCGGAGCCGTACTTGCTCATCGCGTCGGCGTACGTGATCCGCGGGAACGGCGTGGGCAGGTCGA
This sequence comes from Aeromicrobium sp. UBA7512, assembly GCF_002476985.1. Classification (NCBI taxonomy): domain Bacteria; kingdom Bacillati; phylum Actinomycetota; class Actinomycetes; order Propionibacteriales; family Nocardioidaceae; genus Aeromicrobium; species Aeromicrobium sp. UBA7512. The sequence goes on along the minus strand of NZ_DLNK01000003.1, from coordinate 276,441 downwards.
CGTCGATCAGCTTCCACAGCGCGACGTAGATCTCCTCGGCCAGCGCCATCACGTCATCGGGCTCGACGAAGCTCATCTCGATGTCGAGCTGGGTGAACTCGGGCTGGCGGTCGGCACGGAAGTCCTCGTCGCGGTAGCAGCGCGCGATCTGGTAGTACCGCTCGAGGCCGCCCACCATGAGCAGCTGCTTGAACAGCTGAGGGCTCTGCGGCAGCGCGTACCAGCTGCCGGGACGCAGGCGGGCCGGCACGAGGAAGTCGCGCGCGCCCTCGGGCGTGGAGCGGGTCAGCGTGGGCGTCTCCACCTCGACGAAGTCGTGGCGGTCCAGCACGGCGCGGGCGGCCGCGTTGACCTTCGAGCGCAGCCGCATCGCGCGGGCCGGGGCGGGCCGGCGCAGGTCGAGGTAGCGGTGCTTCAAGCGCGCCTCCTCCCCCACTTCCACGTGCTCGTCGATGGGGAAGGGCAGCGGCTCGGACCGCGACAGGATCTCGACGTCGTCGGCGATGACCTCGATCTCGCCCGTGGCGATCGCGGCGTTCTCGTTGCCCTCGGGACGGCGCTGGACCGTGCCGGTGACCTTGAGGCAGAACTCGCTGCGCAGCTGGTGGGCGACGTCCTCGCGGACGACGACCTGAGCGACGCCGCTGGCCTCGCGCAGGTCGATGAAGGCGACTCCGCCGTGGTCGCGGCGGCGGGCGACCCAACCGGCGAGGGTGACGCTCTCGCCGATGTTCGCGGCCGTCAGGGTTCCGGCGTCATGGGTGCGGATCACGCTGTCGTCTCCTTGTGGGTCACCTGCGGTCGCAGGTCGGTCTCGGGGGGCGTCCAGGCGTCGGGATCGGCCGACACCTGCTCGCCGGTTCTGATGTCCTTCACCTGGTCGCCGTCCTGCGTGACGAACCAGACGAAGGGGATGCCACGGCGCTCGGCGACGCGGATCTGCTTGCCGAACTTCTGGGCCGCGGGGGCCACCTCGCAGGCGATGCCACGGGCGCGCAGGCGCTGGGCGATGGCGTCGCTGCCGGGACGCGAGTCCTCGTCGTTGACCGCCACGAGGACGGCCGAGGGCACGGAGCGCGACGCAGTGACGCCGCTCGTGGTCAGCGTCGAGAGCAGGCGCGAGACGCCGATCGACAAGCCCACGCCCGGGTACGTGCGCTTGCCGTCGCTGGCGAGCTCGTCGTAGCGGCCTCCGGAGCAGATCGAGCCGAGGCCCGGGTGCTCGGCGACGCGGGTCTCGAACACCGTGCCCGTGTAGTAGTCCAGGCCGCGCGCGATGCGCAGGTCGGCGGTGACGGTCACGCCCTCGACGGTGGCACACCCCGCCACGACGGCCTCCAGCTCGGCGAGTCCCTCGTCGAGCAGCGAGTGCTCGACGCCGAGGTCGCGGACCTGCTGGACGAACGACGTGTCGGTGGTGACGATCTCGGCCAGCGCGAGGCACGACGTGGCCTGGGCCTCGGTGAGCCCCTGCTCGCCGAGCAGGTCGGCGATCTTGTCGGCCGACAGCTTGTCGAGCTTGTCGATCACCTGCATGACGGCGGTGGGCCTCTCGATGCCCAGGCCGAGGTAGAAGCCCTCCAGCACCTTGCGGTTGCTGACCTGCAGCGTCAGCGACAGGCCGGGGATCGGCAGCCCGGCGAGCGCCTCGGCCATGACCCGCGCCACCTCGACGTCGAAGTGGAACGGCAGCGCGCCGTCGCCGACGATGTCGATGTCGGCCTGGGTGAACTCGCGGAACCGGCCGGCCTGGGGCCGCTCGCCGCGCCAGACCTTCTGGATCTGATAGCGGCGGAACGGGAACTGGAGGTGGCCGGCGTTCTCCACGACGTAGCGCGCGAACGGCACCGTGAGGTCGTAGTGCAGGGCCAGCTCGGAGGCCTCGGACTCGTCGGCGTGCAGGCGGCGGACGGCGTAGACCTCCTTGTCGATCTCGCCCTTGCGCAGCAGCGTCTCGAGCGGCTCCACCGCTCGGGTCTCGATGTTGGCGAAGCCGTGCAGCTCGAAGACGCGGGCCAGGTGGTCGAACACCGCCAGCTCGACGCTGCGCTCCGCCGGCAGGAACTCGGGGAAGCCCGACAGCTTGCTCACTGGGTCAGCTCCAGCAGGAAGGGGTTCGTGGCCTTCTCGCGGCCGATCGAGGTCTGCTGGCCGTGACCGGGCAGCACGACGACGTCGTCGGGCAGCGTCAGCACCTTGGTCTGCAGGCTGCGCAGCATCTCGGCGTGGACGCCGCCGACGAGGTCGGTGCGGCCGATCGAGCCGAAGAACAGGAAGTCGCCGGAGAACATGATCTGCGAGACGGGCTCGTCACCGGTGTAGTCGACGCGGTAGGCCACGGTGCCCGGCGTGTGGCCCGGGCAGTGGTCGACGGTGAGCGTCAGGTCGCCGACCTGGATCGTGGCGCCGTCGACGGCGTCGCGGACCTCGGCCGGCTCGGAGAACTGCGACTCGTCGATCTCCCCGAGCTGCTGACGCAGCATCGCCGCCGACTCATTGGAGATCGCGGCCATCGGGTCGCCCAGCAGGTGCCGGTCGGCCGGGTGGATCCACAGCGGGCAGCCGTACTCGTCGGCGACCTGCGCCGCGTCCCACATGTGGTCGAAGTGGCCGTGCGTCACCAGGACGGCGGCGGGGGTCAGGTCGTGCTCGGCCACGACGGCGCGCACGCCCTCTGCGGACTGCATGCCCGGGTCGACGATCGCGCACGGGGAACCCGGGCCCGAGGCGACGAAATAGCAGTTCGCCTGCAGTGGTCCGGCGGGGAAGGCGGTGAGAAGCACGTCCGTCAGGGTACGCGAGGAGGACCTGACGCCGCGAACCTCCTAGACTGACCGCCATGAGTGATTGGGGCCGCGTCGACGCGGACGGCAACGTCTACGTCAAAGAGGGCGATGGCGAACGTCTGATCGGGCAATGGGTCACCGGAGGCGACGCCGCTGAGGCGCTCGCGTTCTACACCCGGCGCTTCGACAACCTCGAGACCGAGGTCGACCTGCTGGAGAAGCGCATCGAGGCCGGAACCGTGTCGCCCGACGACGCGACCAAGGCCGTCGCCACGATCCGCGAGCAGCTCGTCGACGCGCAGGCGATCGGCGACCTCGCGTCGCTGTCGGCGCGTCTCGACAAGGTCGAGCCGGCCCTCGGCGAGCTCCGCGCCAAGCGCAAGGCCGAGCGCGAGCAGCGCACCGCCGAGGCCACCGAGGCCAAGACGCGCATCGTCGCCGAGGCCGAGAAGATCGGCGCGGGCCAGGACTGGCGCAACGGCGCCGACCGGCTGCGCGCCCTGCTCGACGAGTGGAAGGCGCTCCCCCGCCTCAGCAAGTCGGCCGACGACGAGCTGTGGCACCGGTTCTCCAGCGCTCGCACCGCCTACACGAAGAAGCGCAAGGCCCACTTCGGTGAGCAGACCGTGCGCCGTGACGAGGCGAAGAAGATCAAGGAGAAGCTGATCGAGGAGGCCGAGGCCCTCTCCGGCTCCACCGACTGGGGCACCACGTCGGGCGCCTACCGCGACCTCATGCAGCGCTGGAAGGCCGCCGGCTCCGCCCCGCGCAACGTCGAGGACAAGCTGTGGAAGCGCTTCCGCGCGGCGCAGGACGTCTTCTTCCAGGCCCGCGAGGCCGCCAACGCCGCGCAGGAGTCCGAGTTCGCCGAGAACGCCACGGTGAAGCGGGAGATCCTCGTCGAGGCCGAGGCGCTGCTGCCGATCAAGGACCTCGAGGCCACGCGCCGTGCCTGGCACGACATCGCCGACCGCTGGGAGGCCGCCGGCAAGGTGCCGCGCGACCAGATCAAGGAGCTCGAGGGCCGCATCCGCGCCGTCGAGAAGGCGATCCGCGATGCGGGTGACCAGGAGTGGAAGCGCACGGACCCCGAGAAGTCGGCCCGCGCGGACGACATGATCACCAAGCTCGAGGACGCCATCGCCGGCATCGAGGCCGACATCGCCAAGGCGGAGGCCGCCGGCGACGCCAAGAAGGTCAAGAGCCTGCGCGAGAACCTCGAGTCGCGCCAGGCGTTCCTCGACATCGCCCGCCGCACCGCCTCCGACTTCGGCTGATCTCGGCTCGCCGGTGATCGAGTGCCGGCGAGCGCAGCGAGACGGTGTATCGAGATCATGCGTCCCGGCGCCAGCTGCGCTTCTTCGCCAGCCCGGGCAAGAGGTGGAAGTCGCCGCGCATGAGTGCTTCGCGCTTGGCTCGAGACCACCCCTGGATCCTCTTCTCCGCCGCGAACGCATCGACGACTGATGCGAACTCGTGGGACCACAGGAGCTCGACCGGGAGCCGGTGCCTCGTGTACTCCGCGCCCGTGCCGGTCTGGTGCTGGTGGAGGCTCCCGGCCAGGTTGCGTGAGCTGCCGACGTAGTAGGAGCCGTCCGCGCACCGGAGGATGTAGACGTGGGCCATCCGCTCAGCGTGGCGGAGATCGCTGGGCCGGTGCCCTTCGTCCACAGCTGATCTCGATACGCCGCTCGCTGGCGCTCGCGAGCTACTCGATCACCGGGCAGCCGGTGATCGAGTGCCGGCGAGCGAAGCGAGACGGTGTATCGAGATCACGTGTCTCGACGCTGGATGGCCTACTGGGTGACGCGGTAGGCGTCGAAGACGCCCTGGACGCCGCCGACGGCCTTCAGGACGGCGCCGAGGTGCTTGGCGTCGGCCATCTCGAAGGTGAAGCGGCTCTTGGCGACGCGGTCGCGGCCGGTGCTGAGGGTGGCCGACAGGATGTTGACGTGCTGGTCGGAGATCACCTTGGTGATGTCGGACAGCAGGTGCGGACGGTCGAGGCCCTCGACCTGCATCGCCACGAGGAACGTGGTCTTGGCGTTGGCGACCCAGCGCACCTGCACGACCCGCTCGGTCTGGTGCGCCAGCTCCACGAAGTTGACACAGTCCGAGCGGTGCACGGAGATGCCGGAGCCGCGCGTGACGAAGCCCTCGATCTTGTCGCCCGGCACGGGCGTGCAGCAGCGCGCGAGCTTCACCATGACGTCGCCAGAGACACCCACCACCTCGACACCGGCGTCGCCGCGGGCCGTGGACGGCCGGCTGGAGCGCAGCGGCATCGCCGTGGCCTCGGCGGCCTCCTCCTCGGCACCCTCGCGGCCGCCGGCGAGGTCGATGACGCGGTCGACGACGCCCTGCGCGCCGACGTTGCCCTCCCCCACCGCGGCGTAGAGCGCGGAGATGTCGGCGTGGCCCATCTCCTTGGCCACCGTGTCGAGGTTCGCCTGCCGGAACAGGCGATGCATCGGCAGACCCTCCTTGCGCATCTGCTTCGCGATGAGGTCCTTGCCGTGGTCGATGGCCTCCTCGCGGCGCTCCTTCGTGAACCACTGCCGGATCTTGTTGCGCGCGCGGGGGCTCTTGACGAAGTCGAGCCAGTCGCGGCTCGGGCCGGCGGTGGGCGACTTCGACGTGAAGATCTCCACCACGTCGCCGCTCTCGAGCTCGGACTCCAGGGACACCAGGCGGCCGTTCACGCGGGCGCCGACGCACGCATGACCGACCTCGGTGTGCACGCCGTAGGCGAAGTCGACCGGCGTGGCGTGCGCCGGCAGCTGGATCAGGTCACCACGAGGCGTGTAGGCGTAGACGCCCGCGTTCTGCATCTCGAAGCGCAGCGAGTCCAGGAAGTCGCTGGAGTCCTCGGTCTCGGACTGCCAGTCGACCAGCTCGCGCAGCCACATCATCTCGTTGCCGCCGGGTCCGTCCTTGCTGGCCTTCCCGCCGACGGCCGCGAGCGACTCGGCCTTGTACTTCCAGTGGGCCGCGACGCCGAACTCGGCGCGGCGGTGCATGGCGTAGGTGCGCAGCTGCAGCTCCACCGGCTTGCCCTGCGGGCCGATCACCGTGGTGTGCAGCGACTGGTACATGTTGAACTTCGGGACACTGATGTAGTCCTTGAAGCGGCCCGGGATGGGGTTCCACCGGGCGTGCAGGACGCCCAGCACGGCGTAGCAGTCGGCGACGTCGTCCACCAGGATGCGCACGCCGACGAGGTCGAAGATGTCGGAGAAGTCGCGGCCGCGCACGAGCATCTTCTGGTAGATCGAGAAGTAGTGCTTCGGCCGGCCGGTGACCTTCGCCTTGATCTTGGCGTGGCCGAGGTCGGAGTTCACGTCGCGGATGACGCGCTCCAGGAACGCCTCGCGCGACGGCGCGCGCTCGGCGACGAGCCGCACGATCTCGTCGTAGACCTTGGGGTGCAGGGTGGCGAACGCGAGGTCCTCCAGCTCCCACTTGATCGTGTTCATGCCCAGGCGGTGGGCCAGGGGCGCGAAGATCTCGATGGTCTCGCGGGCGATGCGCTCCTGCTTGTCCTGGCGCAGGTAGCGCAGGGTGCGCATGTTGTGCAGGCGGTCGGCCAGCTTGATGACGAGCACGCGGATGTCGCGCGCCATCGCGACGACCATCTTGCGGATGGTCTCGGACTGGGCGGAGTCGCCGTACTTGACCTTGTCGAGCTTGGTGACGCCGTCGACGAGGTGGACGACCTCGTCGCCGAAGTCCTTGCGCAGCTGCTCGATCGTGTAGGAGGTGTCCTCGACGGTGTCGTGCAGCAGGGCCGCGCACAGGGTGGGCGCCGTCATGCCGAGCTCGGCGAGGATCGTGGCGACGGCCAGCGGGTGCGTGATGTACGGGTCGCCGCTCTTGCGCTTCTGGCCCTCGTGCATCGCCGCGGCGACCTCGTAGGCCTTCTCGATCGACGAGACGTCGCCCTTGGGATGGGTGTCGCGGTAGACCTTGATCAGCGGGTCGAGGACCGGGTTGCCGCCGCCGGTGGACTTGCCGCCGATGCGGGCCAGCCGGCTGCGCACGCGCGCGGAGGTGCGTGCCGAGTCCGGGGTCCTGGTCTCGGCAGCCTTCGTCGATGGTCCATCGATGCGCTCAGCCACGCGTGCCTCCTTCAGTCCATCCTACGGAGGGCGCTTCAGAGGGCGCCGGTGAACACCGAGGCGAGCACGCCCAGGACGAGCGCGGCGATGGCGATGATGGCGACGATGCGGACGGTGCGCTGGCTCATCAGTACTCCAGGAGTGCGGTCAGGGGGACGTCGCCGAGCACGGCGCGACCCTCGAGGGCGGACAGTTCGATGAGGACGAGGCTGCCGGCGACGACGGCGCCGGCGCGCTCGAACAGACGGCCGGCGGCGGCGAGCGTTCCCCCGGTGGCGAGGACGTCGTCCACGACGAGCACGCGGGCGCCCTCGGGAACGGCATCGGCGTGGATCTCGACGACGGCGTCGCCGTACTCGAGCGAGTAGGACTCCGAGAGGGTGCGCGCGGGCAGCTTGCCGGCCTTGCGGACGGGCACCAGGCCGATGCCCAGCGCCTCGGCGATCAGCGGCGCGAGCAGGAACCCGCGCGCCTCGACGCCGGCCACGACGTCGAGCGGTCCGAAGGCCCTCGCCGCGTCGACCAGAGCGGAGACGGTGGCGGCCAGCCCCTGCGGATCGGAGAGCAGCGGAGTGATGTCGCGGAACGTGACGCCGGCCTCGGGCCAGTCGTCGATGGCGCGGATGAGCCGCGCGGCGGCGTCCGGGAAGTCGCTCATGCTTCGGGGTCGATCACGTCGGGCGCGACGACCTCGGCGACGGCCGCGCGCGCCACGGTGATGACCACGCCGGGCGCGATCTCCAAGCCGACGGTCTCGTCGTCGATCGTCGAGATGGTGCCGTGGATGCCACTGCTGATCATCACGCGGGCACCGGGCTTCAGCGCCGACTGCATCTGGCGCAGCGCCGAGTACTGCTTCTGCCGTTCCCGCATGGGACGGATGATCAGCAGGAAGAAGACCAGGGCCAGCAGGATCAGGGGCAGGAAGTCAGCGAACGTCACCGGATGGAGTCTAGTCGGCGGAGTCGAAGGGCAGCTGCCCGGCATCGACCCCGGCCGGGGGCGTCAGGCCGAGGTGTCGCCAGGCCGCCGGGGTGGCGATCCGCCCACGCGGCGTGCGGGCCAGGAAGCCCAGCCGCACCAGGAAGGGCTCGGCCAGCTCCTCCACCGTCTCGCGCTCCTCCGACACCGCGACCGCCAGCGTGGCGATGCCGACCGGTCCACCGCCGAAGTTGCGGCACAGGGCGTCGAGCACCGCGCGGTCGAGCCGGTCGAGGCCGAGGTCGTCGACCTCGTACAGGTCGAGGGCGGCCTGCGCGATCGCGTGGTCGACGGCGCCGTCGGCGCGGACCTCGGCGTAGTCGCGGACGCGTCGCAGCAGGCGGTTGGCGATGCGCGGGGTGCCGCGGGAGCGTGAGCCGATCTCCGCGGACGCCTCGGCGCTCACCTGCAGGTCGAGCAGGTCGGCGGAGCGCCGCACGATGCGGTCGAGGTCGGACGGCTCGTAGTAGTCGAGCTGGGCCGTGAAGCCGAACCGGTCGCGCAGGGGGCCGGGCAGCAGGCCGGCGCGGGTGGTGGCGCCGACGACGGTGAACGGCGGGATCTGCAGCGGGATGGCGGTGGCGCCCGGACCCTTGCCGACGACGACGTCGACCCGGAAGTCCTCCATCGCCATGTAGAGCAGCTCCTCGGCGGGCCGCGACATCCGGTGGATCTCGTCGATGAACAGCACGTCGCCCTCGTTGACGCCCGAGAGGATCGCCGCGAGGTCGCCCGCGTGCTGGATCGCCGGGCCGCTGGTGAGGCGCAGCGGCGCCGCGAGCTGGTTCGCGATGATCATCGCGATCGTGGTCTTGCCCAGCCCGGGCGGGCCGGACAGCAGGACGTGGTCGGGGGTGCGGTCGCGCGCGACCGCGGCGTCGAGCACGAGCGCGAGCTGCTCACGGACCCGCTCCTGGCCGACGAGCTCGTCGAGGGTGCGCGGTCGCAGGGCCTGCTCGAAGGCGCTCTCCTGAGGGGACGCGGCCTCGGCCACGATCGACTCGAAGTCGTCGTACTCGTCCATGCTCACCGGCCTCGGTCCATCGATCGCAGGGCGTCGCGCAGGATCGCCGAGATGTCGGGATCGGGACCGACACCGTCGGCCACCCGGTCGATCGCGGCGTCGGCGTCCTTGGCCGACCAGCCGAGCCCGACGAGCGCCTCGTGCACCTGGTCGCGCCAGGCGGGACCGGCCGGCGAGACGGCGGACGAGGCGACGGCACCGACCCGGTCCTTCAGCTCCACCACGATCCGCTCGGCGCCCTTGCGGCCGATGCCGGGCACCTTCGTGAGGGTGGCGTGGTCGGACGAGGCGATCGCGGTGCGCAGCCGCTCGGGCGGGAGCACCGCGAGCATCGCCTGGGCGACCTTCGGACCCACGCCGCTGGCGGTCTGCACGAGCTCGAACATGTCGCGCTCCTCGGCGTTCGCGAAGCCGTAGAGCGTCATCGAGTCCTCGCGCACGACCATCGAGGTCCACAGCGTGGCCTCCTGGCCCAGGCGCAGGTCGGCGATCGTGGAGGGAGTGCACATGACGTGGTAGCCAACGCCCTGCAGGTCGAGGACGGCGGAGTTGAGCGAGACCGCGGCGACGGCGCCACGCAGGTGGGCGATCATCGGGCCGCTCCGGCCGCGGCGACGGCGGCGGCGAGTCGGTTCTGGGCGGCGCCACGCCAGATGTGGCAGATCGCGAGGGCGAGGGCGTCGGCGGCGTCCGCGGGCTTCGGCGGCGCGTCGAGGCGAAGCAGCCGGGTGACCATCGCCGCAACCTGCGCCTTGTCGGCGCGGCCGCTGCCGGTGACGGCGGCCTTGACCTCGGACGGCGTGTGCAGCTGGACGGGGATCCCGTGGCGCGCGGCCACGAGCATCGCGATCGCGCTGGCCTGCGCGGTGCCCATCACGGTGCTCACGTTGTGCTGGCTGAAGACCCGCTCGACCGCGACCACGTCGGGTCGCTGCCGCACGACGATCTCGTCGAGGGCACGCTCGAGTCGCAGCAGCCGCTTCGCGAGGTCGAGGTCGCTCGGGGTGCGGACGACGCCGACGTCGACGAGGTCCAGCGGACGGCCCACGAACCCCTCGACGATGCCGACGCCGCACCGGGTCAGGCCGGGGTCGACGCCCAGGACGCGAAGGGAACGCATGTTCGACACTCTAGGCGGTGGCGGCGACGCGCCCGTGGAGGCACGCCGCCCGGTTCGTCGGATCGGCGGTCAGCCGGTCAGCTTCCCGTCGGGCGTGCGGGAGATCTCCTCGGCGAGCTCGGCGGCGACGCGGCGGGCGTTCCCGCGTCCGGCGACGAGAGTGCGGTGCAGCGGCAGGTCGGAGCCGTCGCGGCGCAGCTCCACCGGGTAGCGCGCGAGCAGCAGCCAGCCCGCGGCGAGCAGCACCGGGACGAGCGCCAGGGCCCACGCCCGGTCGCTCTTGACGAGCACCGGAGCCAGCACCGCGAGCAGGATCAGCCCCACCACGACGAGCAGCGGCGCGAAGCCGCCGGCGGCCGGGGCGCCACCGACGACGAGGTCCCCCTCGCTGCCGCGCAGCGCGGGTCGGCCGACGCGAACGCTCCAGCCGACTCCGTCGGGAGTGCGCACGCGTCGGTCCATGGCCACATCATGGCCGAGGCCGGCTCAGAGGTCGGCCATGACCTCGTCGGGCGCGTCGAAGTTGGCGAAGACGTTCTGCACGTCGTCGCTGTCCTCGAGGGCGTCGATGAGCCGGACGACCTTCGCGGCACCCTCGGCGTCGACCTCGACGTGCACGCTGGGCACGAACGAGGCGTCGGCCGAGTCGTAGTCCAGGCCCGCCTCCTGCAGCGCGGTGCGCACGGCGACGAGGTCGCCCGGCTCGCACAGCACCTCGAAGCTGCCGTCGTGGTCGTTGACCTCCTCGGCACCCGCGTCGAGCACGGCCATCAGCACGTCGTCCTCGTTCGTCGGGCCACCCTCCTGCTCGGCGGGGACGATGATGATGCCCTTGCGGCTGAACATGTAGGACACCGAGCCCGGGTCGGCCATCGTGCCGCCGTTGCGGGTCATCGCGGTGCGGACCTCCATGGCGGCCCGGTTCTTGTTGTCGGTGAGGCACTCGATCAGGAACGCGACGCCGTTCGGGCCGTAGCCCTCGTACATAATCGTGGTGTAGTCGACTCCCCCGCCGTCGGCGCCACCGCCGCGCTTGACCGCGCGGTCGATGTTGTCGTTGGGGACCGACTGCTTCTTCGCCTTCTGGATCGCGTCGTAGAGCGTGGGGTTGCCCTCGGGGTCAGGGCCACCCGTGCGCGCCGCGACCTCGATGTTCTTGATCAGCTTGGCGAACAGCTTGCCGCGCTTGGCATCGATCGCGGCCTTCTTGTGCTTGGTGGTTGCCCATTTGGAGTGGCCCGACATGACGTTCCTTTGCGTAGTCCTAGCTCTGCTTCACGAGGTCAACGAAGAGTCCGTGCACACGGTCGTCGTCCCCGACCTCGGGGTGGAAGGACGTCGCCATGAGCGGCCCCTGCCGCACCGCGACGATTCTACCGGCGGCCTCGCCCGAAGGGACCTCGGCAAGCACCTCGACCCCGGGGCCGACCTCCTCCACCCACGGCGCGCGGATGAAGACCGCGTGCACCGAGCGGTCCACACCCGCCAGGTCCAGGTCGACCTCGAACGAGTCGACCTGGCGACCGAAGGCGTTGCGACGGACCGTGACGTCGAGGCCGCCGATCGTCTCCTGGCCGGGCGCGCCGTCGCGGATCCGGTCGGCCAGCATGATCATCCCGGCACACGTCCCGAAGGTCGGCATGCCCTCCTTCACGCGCTGGCGCAGCGGCTCGAGCAGCTCGAAGGTGCGGGCCAGCTTGTACATCGTGGTCGACTCGCCGCCGGGCACGATGAGCCCGTCGCACCGCGCCAGCTCGGCCGGGCGGCGGACGGTGAACGCCTCGACGCCCAGTCGCTGGAGCGCCTGGACGTGTTCGCGCACGTCTCCCTGGAGCGCGAAGACGCCGATGGAAGTCACCCCGAGAGTCTAGTGCGCGGGCCCCATCAGTTGATCGTGAACCGGATCGTCCGCTCGGTGACCATCCGGCTCGAGGAGTTGTCGTAGACCCTCAGGTAGAGCGTGTAGGTGCCGGACTCCGCGAACGGCGACACCCCGGAGGTCGTCAGCGGGACGCGCCACGTGACCGGACTCGCCGTCGAGGTGGGCAGCGTGGGACTCACGTCGGCCTGGTGCCACGTTCCGCACCCGCTGAACAGCGGCCAGCCGGAGGACGTGTCCCAGCACCGTGTGAGCAGGAAGTTGACGCGCTGGAGCCGGTACTCCACGCGGTAGATCCCGTCGCTGTCCGCAGCCGTTCCGCACGGCGACCGGCGACCGCACTGCGCCAGCGTGGTGGACTGGGCAGCCGACGGGGACGCGTAGGCCGTGGAGTCCTGAGGAGTCGTGAACGTGATCGCGGGCGGCAGGTTGACGCTTCCGCACTGCAGGTCCGTGGTCCCGGTGAGCGAGACGTTCGTGTTGCGCGTGCCGTTCGAGAGCCACGGGGACGTCGCCGTGCCCTTCAGCTCGGAACGGCCCGTGAGCTGGTAGTTGCCGGGTGTCAACGAGGATCCACCGATGTCGGCGCGCCTGACCTGGGTGGTCACGACGCTGTCGGGCGCGCCGGTCGGTGAGACGCGCCGGAACGGCGTGGCCGGGAGCGATCCGCCGGCCGGCGCCACGTACCAGATCTGGTTGTAGCGCTGCGACGCCACGAGCGTTCGCAGCGTGATCGAGGTGCCACCCGCGTCGTTCGTGCACACGGGAGAGCCCCAGTCGAAGATCCGCACCTGGTGGGAGTGGATCTGTCCGGCCTCGAACGTGGAGCTGTCGGTGAAGTAGGCCTCGGTCCGGGGAATGGGCACGAGGCCGGCCACGGCGATGCCGATGGCCGCCACCCCGGCTGCGCCGGTGCCCATGGCGGACCGGGTCTCGCGCCCGGCGCGCTGCCACAGCCGGACCGCCAGCAGCGCCACGATGATCCCGGCCGCGAAGAGCGCCCACGGTGTCGCCATCGCGTTGGCCACGTACCCGAGGTACGGGACGTCGAGGAACACCCGGTCGACCTCGGTGGCCAGGTACGGCTGACTGTCGGGCTGCGCGTTGGCGTCACCGCGGAGGGTGAAGCTGACCTGCTCGCCGGCCTTCTCGACCTCGACGACCCGGTGCGTCACGCGAACACCGCTGGCGCTCTCGACGGAGATCACGTCCCCGACGGCCACGTCGCCGGCATCGACCGTCTTGGCCAGGCCGAGCGCGCCCGCGTGGATCGCGGGCTCCATCGAGCTCGAGCGGAAGATGAGGGGCTGGACGCCGGCGACCACACTGGCGAGTCCGAGGACGAGCGACAGCGCGCCGAGGACGGCCGTCACCCACAGCAGCGCATTGCCGCCGGTGCGCAACACGCGCAGGAGCCGGTGGCTCATGGCGCGCCGACCTGCTTGGCGGAGATGACGACCCGGATGGTCGTGGACGTCCCCTGGAAGGAGTTCGGCGCGGCGGACGACAGACCGGCCAGCATGCAGACACGGATCGACTCGTTGGCGTTCATCCGGATCGGTGCGTTGTTCGGGGTGACCGGCTGTCCCGTGGTCGAGAGCACGTGGTTGGTCCACCACGGCGTACCGCCGGTGCACGTACCGGTGCGGTTCACCGCCTCCCGGGTGCCGACGTTGTTGGCCGTGCCACCCAGCATGGTCGTGGCCGAGAGGTGCGGATTCATGTCGTTGGTCGTCGAGGTCCCGACCGCGGTGAAGGTCAGCGGCGTCGTGCCGACGTTGCGCATGTGCAGCTCCATGCTCACGGACTCGCCGGGCGAGACGTTGTCGAGCTGCATGACCGAGTACGTCCACGACTGGTTGAGTCCGACGGCCTCCCACCGGATCTCACCCGTGACCGGGTCACGGCCGCCGAGCTGGAGGTCGAGACTGCCTGCCTCGATCTTGCCGGTGGTGAACGCGGCGGTGTCGGCCCAGTACGCCGTCGTGCCCACGGCGGCGAACCCCAGCACCAGTCCGAGCGACAGCAGCAGCCGAACCGGGACCGACGCCACCACTCGCCACGTCGAGCGCAGGCGACTGTGGTGGCTGGTCATCGCGGTGTCACGCATGGTTCGTCTTCCCTTTCGCGCCGCCCGGCCGCGATGAACGCGGCTCCGGCGGTGATGGCGAGGATGGCCGTCCAGATCAGTATGGCTGGGGTGTCCGACCCCGTGCGCGCCAAGTCACCCGAGTCGTCGCGGGCGCCGGCCCCGGACCCGTCGAGGTCGTTCGAGTCCGCCGGAGCCGCAGTCGGGTCCTCGTTGGCGCTGTCGTCCGAGTTGTCGGTCGGACGGTCGGTGGGCGTCTCCCCGCCGGGCTCCGGATCCGTGCTCTCCACGGCCTCGGCCAACCGGACCTCGATCACGAAGTCCAGCGAAGCGGCCTGGGAAGCGTTGGACGAGGCCGGGTCGAAGGCCGCCTCCAGGTCGACGCGCACGGCACTGCCCGGACTGATGCTCGCCGCGGTGAGCTCCGGCGACGAGACACCGTTGCGGAGGACGAACCAGCGTCCGTCCACCCGCGCGCGCAGACGGAGATGGTCGGCGCCCAGGAGCCGGGCGGTGTCGTCGCTTCGCACCGAGGCCGTCAGCTCGGCGTCCGAGCTCTCCTGGTTGCGGACGTGGAACGAGACGGTGCGCTTGTCACCGGGGACCCAGACGGCATCCTGCTCGAAGAGGGGCTCGCTGATGGTGTCGGCCCATTGCGTACCGTCCGTGCTCAGGCCGATCCCGTCGTCAGCCGCTGCGGGCGCGATGCCCGCGAAGGCGAGGCCGAGCGCGAGGGCGGTCGTCAGGAGCCGCCTCATTGCCTCGCCTCCTCGTCCGTGGGTCGAGCACGTCTGAACCGCTCTCGGAGTGCCCCGCCCAGCATCCAGGCGGCGTACAGTCCCAGTCCCCCGGCGACGACGTAGACAGCGGCGTTGCGCCGGTCCTGTCCGATCGCGTTGCTCATCCATCCCAGCTTGGGGACGGCGTACCAGAGGGTTCCCTTGATCTGCACCGGCATGACCGGCGTTCGGTCGACGCTCGAGTTGGCGTCGCCCTGCGTGATGAAGCGGCGCTCACCGTCGGCTCCGAGGGCCACGGAGACGACACGGTGGGTCACGACCGCTCGCTCACCCGACGCCAGCTGGTAGGTCACGACCTCGCCGACGCCGATCTGTTCGGCGGGGGTCGGCCTCACCACCACGAGCGTTCCGGGCGGGAACTTCGGCTCCATGGAGCTGGTGAGGATGGTGTAGGGCGTGGCGCCCCCGATCCGCGGGATCAGGACACCGACCGCGACCGCCGAGACGGCCACGAGGATGACGAGCCAGGCAACCACCTGGCCGGCCCACCGGAGCGCCGTGAAGCGCCCTCGGTCGGTCGTACTCGTCATCCCCGTGACCTCACTCATCGATGGTCGATTGCGAACTCAAGCCTTCGTCACGGCGTGGCGTCGGACTGCGTGAGCGTGATGTTGCCCTCGGTGAGGTCGAGCGTCATGCCCTGCGACGTGTTGTCGACGGTCGTGCCGAACGGAAAGTCGACGACGACGGTCGCGCCGAGCACGTCACCGTCGTTGGCGTCGGTGATCTCGGCGCCGGCCGCCAGCGGAGCAGCATCGAGCGTGTACGTGTCGGTGACGGTCATCTTGTCGGCGACGCTCGCCGTTCCGTCCAGACCGGTGAAGTCGACGTCCGCCTGCAGGTTGTCGCCCGTCGCGCCGATGGTCCACGTGCCCGTGTAGCGGAGCGTGTCACCGGGAACGACCAGGACGGAGGAGAGGTCGTTGCCTGCCACGGCGGTGCCGTTCAGCGTCCAGGTGGCCGCCGTGCCCGAAGGCGTCAGGGTCAGCGTGCCGGCCTCGATGTTGCCGCCGACGACGTCGCCCTCGGCATTCCAGTACGCGAGCGAGCCTGCGCCACCCAGCAGCAGGACGGCGGCGGCTCCGGCGGCGACGGCGCCCTTGGTGGACTTGTTCATGTGTTTTCTCCTTGGGTTGGCTGATCGACCATCGATCAGTTGCTTCATCTATGTAACGACGGATCGACGGAAAAATGACGCCGAATTCCGAAAGAATCTTGGGTGTATGACAGAGGTCACGACGAGATTGTGACATGGGTCCCATGGACTGGGACATTTGTTCCACGAGCGGGGGAACAGGACGCAGGGGGAATCCACACGCGTCCGGGGACGCGGCAGGCGTTAACCCAACCGTAACATTCATCACATGCGTTTACTCAATTCGCAGGAGATGTCACCGTCGAACAGCTGAAGTCGTTGAAGAACGCCGACCGCGTCACGCGGTAGGACCGGTAGCTGGCCGATCGCCAAGTGAGCGCTCCCCCGGGACCGACGAGGGCGGAGTACACGCGCAGGTGGTAGGTGGTCGAGGAGAACCAGCCGCCGGCGGACCCGGAGTTGAACGTGAAGCTGTTCGTGCCGTTGGGGGCCACCGACCCCTCGACGTCGGGACTGCCGAACGCGGCATCGTCGTCCACCTCGTAGTAGTAGCCGTGGCGCGCGTCGTCGTCCGACCAGCTGACGACCGCCGACGTCGAGAGGAAGGGCTTGCTGCAGCTGATGCTCGACGGACGCGTCGGGAGGGACGCCGCGCCCACGGAACCGGTGGTCAGCTGCGCGGAGTCGCTGAAGGCTGCCGTCGTCGACTCCACCGCCGGACCCACCGTCGCGGAGAGGGCGAGCGCAGCCAACGAGACGCCCATCGTCACGGGGCGGAGCACGGAGCCCGCACCGCGCGTCGAGGCGTCGCCATCGACGACGTCGTCGCCGTCGTGGCCCGACGACGGCCCTCGGGGCTCGTCGTCGTCCTGGCGACGGAAGCCGAGGTAGAGCAGACCTGCCACGACGAGTCCGACGACGAACATGCCGTTGGGAGAGCCGACGAGATTGACCAGGCGGCCCACCTGGGGCACGGCGAACGAAACGCGCTCCACCTCATCGACGCGGTAGGACTCCTGGTCCGGCGAGAGGTTCGCGTCGCCCTTGAGCTGCAGGATCGCGCTCCCGTCGTCCTGGCGATCGACCTTCGTGACCCGGTGCGTGATGCGCGTGCCGCGATCGTTGATCACACTCACGATGTCCCCCTCGGCGAGGTCCACCGCTTCGACCGTCGTGGCGAACGCGAGGTCGCCGGCACCGATCGCGGGCTCCATGGAGCCCGACGTGAAGACCAGCGGCGTGAGGCCGAAGGCGAACATGACACCCGTCCACACGAGGCACAGCGTTCCCAGGGCAGCGCCGATCCACAGGATCGTCTCGCGCAGTCGGCGTCTCACAGGAGCTGCGATGCCGTGAGACTGAAGGTGGTGGTGGCGCTCGTGCTCTGCGCCGCGTTGCTGGCGGTGGCGGGAAGCGACACCTGGATGCAGAGGTTCTTGCTGAAGGTCGTCCCGCCCAGGTTCACCACGGGGTTCGTGCCACCGATCACCGACTGGCCGGTGGATCCGAGCACCACGCCGGTGGAGACGCTCGTCCCGGTGCAGGAGGCACTGCGCAGCCCGTTCGCATTCGTGGTCTGCGTCCCGGCGGTCCCCTCGAAGACGCTCCAGCGCAGGTGGGAGGCGAGCCCACCGGCCGACGTGGCGGTCGCACTGAGCCCGAAGCCCGCCGTGTTGGCCCGGCGTTGCACCGGGACGGTGAAGGCGAAGCTCTCGCCGGGAATCAGGGAGGATGCCGACAGGGCCGTTCGGGTGACCGCGCCGCCCTGCCCGGAGAGCTCGCCGTCGATCAGCAGGTCCAGGGAGCCCGACTGGATCGTGCCGCTCGTCAGCTGGGCCTCGTCCGTCCAGTAGGCCAGGGTGTTCACGCTGGTCAGGCCCAGCGCGAGACCGAGCCCCAGCAGCGCGCGGGTCCGCCGCATCGCCACGACGGCGAGCAAGCGAGAGGGGATGGAGCGTCTCAGCATCAACTTCTCTTCCTTCTCCCCCGCCAGCAACTTCGGACAAGTCCCATACAACGACGGAACGTGGGGCTGATGGGGTCAAACGTGAAAGAAACGCGAGTTAGTGGCTGAGATCACGACTGATTGATGGTGTACGGCTAGTTCGTTGTGACCAGGTCCATGACACGAAAGAACGCCCCCGGTGGATACCGGGGGCGTTCTGACGAAAAGGGTGGACGCACTCACCAACCGCGAGTCTCCAGGCGGTGGGGCTCGGGGATCTCGTCGACGTTGATGCCAACCATGGCCTCGCCGAGACCGCGCGAGACCTTGGCGATGACGTCGGGATCGTCGTAGAACGTCGTGGCCTTGACGATGGCCTCGGCGCGCTGGGCGGGGTTGCCGGACTTGAAGATGCCCGAGCCGACGAACACGCCCTCGGCGCCGAGCTGCATCATCATCGCGGCGTCGGCCGGGGTGGCGATGCCACCGGCGGTGAAGAGCACGACGGGGAGCTTGCCGGCCTCGGCGACCTCGACGACCAGGTCGTACGGCGCCTGGAGCTCCTTGGCCGCGACGAACAGCTCGTCCTTCGGCAGGCTCTGCAGGCGAGCGATCTCGGCACGGATCTTGCGCATGTGGCCCGTGGCGTTGGAGACGTCGCCCGTGCCGGCCTCGCCCTTGGACCGGATCATCGCGGCGCCCTCGGTGATGCGACGCAGCGCCTCACCCAGGTTCGTCGCACCGCACACGAAGGGAACCGTGTAGGCCCACTTGTCGATGTGGTTGGCGTAGTCGGCCGGGGTCAGGACCTCGGACTCGTCGATGTAGTCCACGCCGAGGCTCTGCAGGACCTGCGCCTCGGCGAAGTGACCGATGCGCGCCTTCGCCATGACGGGGATCGAGACGGCCTCGATGATGCCGTCGATCAGGTCGGGGTCGCTCATCCGCGCGACGCCGCCCTGGGATCGGATGTCGGCCGGCACACGCTCGAGCGCCATGACGGCGACTGCGCCCGCGTCCTCGGCGATCTTGGCCTGCTCGGCGTCGACGACGTCCATGATGACGCCGCCCTTCAGCATCTCGGCCATGCCGCGCTTGACCCGGGCGCTACCGGTCGTGGACTGGTCGTTGCTGGGGTTCTGGGTGCTCACAGGTCAAGTCTACGAGGCGTCGGCGGCGCTTCACGCATCGCTCGGCGCCCGCGAGACGGACGGCCCCGGATCAGGCCGCTTCGGCCTGCCGCTTGACCATCGCCATCCGCTGCCCGACGGTCACCGCGCTGGCGACCGCGAGGGCCCAGAGCGTGATGTGCTGCAGGACCGGCAGGTCGAACAGGCCCGACAGGCCGGTCATCACGAGGATGGCCACGAGGCGGTCGGAGCGCTCCGCGATGCCGCCCTTGGCCTCCATGCCGAGCGACTCGGCGCGAGCCCGCGCGTACGAGGTCAGGCCGCCCAGGACGAGGCACGCCAGCGCGAGGCACAGGTAGACCTTCGAGTCGCCCTCCCACGCGTACCAGAGCGCGATGCCGCCGAAGACCGCCGCGTCGCCGACGCGGTCGAGCGTGGAGTCCAGGAACGCCCCGTACTTGGAGGTACGGCCGAGCTTGCGCGCCATCGTGCCGTCGATGATGTCGCTGAACACGAACGCCGTGATGAAGATCGTGCCCCAGAAGAACTCGCCCTGCGGGAAGAGCCACAGGGCACCGACGCAGACGCCGATCGTGCCGACCCACGTGACCATGTCGGGGGTCACGCCGATCTTGATGAGGCCGTCGGCGACCGGCGAGAACAGCCGGTTCCAGAAGGCACGGAAACGCTCCAGCATCAGGCCATCTTCTCCCACACGTCCCGCAGCAGCTCGGCCGACTCGGCGATCGTCTGCGGCAGCGCCTTCGTGCGCCCGACGACGGTCATGAAGTTGGCGTCGCCGCCCCAGCGCGGGACCACGTGCTGGTGCAGGTGCTGCGAGATCGAGCCACCCGCCGAGGCCCCGAGGTTCAGCCCCACGTTGAACCCGTGCGGCGAGCTGACCTCGCCGATCGCGCGGATCGCCTGCTGGGTCAGCAGGGTCAGCTCACTGGACTCCTCGAGCGACAGCTCGGTCAGGCCCGACTCGTGGCGCAGCGGCAGCACCATGAGGTGGCCGGGGTTGTACGGGTACAGGTTCATCGCCACGAAGCAGTGCTCGCCGCGCACCACGATCATGTCGGTCTGCCGCTCCCCCGCGACCATCGCGCAGAACGGGCAGCCCGTGTCGTTGCCGGCCTCCCGCACGTAGGCCATGCGGTAGGGCGCCCACAGCCGTTCGAGGCCGTCGGGATCGGGCATCAGACCTGCACCCGGTCGCGGACGGCCGTCACGATCTTGTCGATCGCGTCGTCGAGCGACACCCCGTTCTCCTGCTCGCCGTTGCGGAAGCGGAACGAGACGGCGTTCGCCTCGACGTCCTTGTCGCCGACCAGCACCATGTACGGCACCTTCTGCGTCTGGGCGTTGCGGATCTTCTTCTGCATGCGCTCGTCGGAGTCGTCGACCTCGAAGCGGATCCCCTCGGCGCGTAGGCGCACCGCGAGCCGCTCCAGGTACTCCACGTGCCGCTCGGCCACGGGAATGCCGACGGCCTGCACGGGCGCGAGCCACGGGGGGAAGGCCCCGGCGTAGTGCTCGACCAGCACGCCCATGAACCGTTCGATCGAGCCGAACTTCGCCGAGTGGATCATCACCGGCTGCTGCCGGGTGCCGTCGGCGGCGACGTATTCGAGGTTGAACCGGTCGGCGGACGGCATGTTGAAGTCGTACTGCACGGTGCCCATCTGCCACGTGCGGCCGATCGCGTCGCGCGCCTGCACCGAGACCTTGGGCCCGTAGTAGGCCGCGCCGCCCGGGTCGGGCACCAGCTCGAGACCGGTCGCCGTGGCGACCTCCTCGAGGACCTGGGTGGCGTTCTCCCAGTCCTCGTCCGAGCCGATGAACTTGTCCTTGGACGCGTCGCGGGTCGAGAGCTCGAGGTAGTAGTCGTCCATCCCGAAGTCGTCGAGCAGGCTCAGCATGAAGTTCAGCAGGTGCGCCACCTCGGCGGGGGCCTGCTCGGGCGTGACGTAGGAGTGCGAGTCGTCCTGGGCGAAGCCGCGCACGCGGGTCAGGCCGTGGATCACGCCCGACTTCTCGTTGCGGTAGACGTGACCGAACTCGAACAGGCGCAGCGGCAGCTCGCGGTACGAGCGCTGGCGCGACCGGAAGATCAGGTTGTGCATCGGGCAGTTCATCGCCTTGAGGCGGTAGTCGCCACCGTCGATCTCCAGCGCCGGGAACATGCCCTCGCCGTAGTGCGGCAGGTGGCCGGACGTGTAGAACAGCCCCTCCTTCGCGATGTGCGGCGTGCCGACGTACTCGAAGCCCTCCTCGATGTGCCGGCGGCGGACGTAGTCCTCCATCTCGCGCTTGATGACGCCACCGCGCGGGTGGAACACCGGCAGGCCCGAGCCGATCTCGTCGGGGAAGCTGTAGAGGTCGAGCTCGGTGCCCAGGCGGCGGTGGTCGCGGCGCTGGGCCTCCTCGATGCGGTGCAGGTGTGCCTCGAGGTCCTCCTTGGACGCCCAGGCGGTGCCGTAGATGCGCTGCAGCTGCTTGTTCTTCTCGTCGCCGCGCCAGTAGGCCGCGGCCGAGCGCATCAGCGTGAACGCCGGGATCCGCTTGGTGGTGGGCAGGTGCGGGCCGCGGCACAGGTCCTTCCACGCCAGCGATCCGTCGCGCTTGAGGTTGTCGTAGATGCTCAGGCCGCCCTCCCCGACCTCGACGCTGGGGCCCTCGGCAGCGCCCTCCATCGACTCGTTCCCGGCGGTGGACTTCAGGCCGATCAGCTCGAGCTTGTACGGCTCGTCGGCCAGCTCGGCGCGGGCCTCGTCGTCGCTGATCTCGCGACGGCTGAACTTCTGGCCCTCCTTGACGATCTTCTTCATCCGAGACTCGATCTTCGCGAGGTCCTCGGGGGTGAACGGGACCTCGACGTCGAAGTCGTAGTAGAAGCCGTCCGCGATCGGCGGGCCGATGCCGAGCTTCGCGTCCGGGAAGAGCTCCTGCACGGCCTGGGCCATGACGTGCGCCGTCGAGTGGCGCAGGATGTCGAGGCCGTCGGACGAGTCGATCGCGACCGGCTCCACCTCGTCGCCGTCGGCCAGCTCGCGCGCGAGGTCGACCAGGTCGCCGCCGACGCGTGCGGCGATCACCTGCGGGTCCTCGGAGAACAGCTGCCACGCCCGCGTCCCGGGGTCGACCTGCTGCTGGGCTCCGGCGACGGTGACGGACAGACTCATGTGAACCCCTCGGTGACTGGGCGGCCCCTACGGCTGGGCGGCGCTCTTGGGCTCACCCTACCGAGGTCGCCGTTTCGTCCCGGGACCGTCCCCGTCCGAGTACGCTAGGTCGACTTTGCCCCTCATCTCGGAAAGGCGTTACTCATGCGCCGCACCATCCTCGGCCTCCTGGCCGCCCTCGCCGTCGGCGCCAGCGCGACGCTCGTCGCCGCCCCCGCCCAGGCGGCCCCGAAGCCGGTCACGATCAAGAAGATCTCGAACAAGTCGATCGACTGGTACGGCACGGCGCTCGTGAAGCCGAACCTCAAGACCGCCAAGAAGGTCAAGGTCCTCAAGAAGGCCATGACCATCAAGCAGGGCGGCAAGGTGCTGCGCAAGAACCGCTCCGCGGTGAAGCTCAAGCCGGGCGCGTACATCGTGACGACGAAGATCACGTACAAGTACAAGGGCAAGAAGCGCGGCGCCTTCGCGAAGCAGCGTCTCGTCATCAAGCAGGGCCGCTGCGCCTCGGTGCTCAACATGCGCACGCTCAAGACCGACGCCGCGTTCTCCCCCGACGTCAAGGGCGACAGCGTCGCGACCGTCTCCTCCAAGCTGCGTTCGGCCGGTGAGGGCGAGCGCTACACGCCCGAGAAGCTCATCGCCCAGCTCGAGGCGCTCAAGGTGCTGATGGGCGACGAGATGCCGGAGTTCGTCGTGCTCATCGACCAGGCGATCGCCGAGGTGAAGGCGCTGCAGGCCAAGGGCGTGACGCAGCTCGAGGACCGCGTCTACCAGGGCTGCGGCAAGCAGGACATCGACGTCTACGCCACGTTCGCCAACGGCGAGCTGATGTCGGCCGAGGACGACTCGGAGTTCATGGGCATGAGCGCGGCCCGCGCCGCACTCGCCGCGCGCTGACACATCCCTGTCACCGGGGCCCCCGGATGGTCCACACTGAGGCATGACGGCCGTCACGTGGTGGGGACACTCGTTCGTCACGATCGAGCTCCCGGGGGCCACCGTGGTGACCGATCCGCTGATGTCCCGGCGGCTCTTCCACGTGCGGCGCGCCTCGGACCCTCCGCCGGCGCACGCCACCCGGGCCGACCTCGTGCTGATCTCGCACCTGCACCACGACCACCTGCACCTGCCGACCCTGCGCCGGTTCGACGATGCGGTGCCGATCGTGGTCCCGCGCGGGGCGGTGCAGGCGGTGCGCTCGCTGGAGCGCCTCCAGACGATCGAGGTCGTGCCGGGCGACCGGCTCACCGTTGCCGGTGTCGACGTGGAGGTGCTGCCCGCCCGTCACGACGGTCGACGCGACAAGCGGCCCGGCGCCGCGGAGGCGACCTCCCTGGGCTTTCGCTTCGGCCGTGACGGGACCACCTGCTGGTACCCGGGCGACACCGGCGTGATGGACTTCGCGGCGGTCGAGCCGGTCGATCTCGCACTGGTGCCGATCGGCGGCTGGGGGCCGTCCCTCGGCGACGGTCACCTCGACCCCGAGCAGGCCGTCGAGGCGGTCCGCGCGGTGGGCGCCCGCTGGATCCTCCCGGTCCACCACGGCACGTACTGGCCGGTGGTGCTGCGCTCGTCCGGCCCCACCCACGAGCAGTGGTTCCAGCGGCCCGCGCCGCGCTTCCGGGCCGCCGCCGCGGGTGCCGGGCTCGGAGCCCGCGTCGTGATGCCGCCGATGGGTGTCCGCACGCCCCTGCCGCGTGGGACCATGCCGGTGTGAGCCAGACCACGCCCGTCGGGTGGGCCGCCGCACCCGTGCAGGCCGCACGACGATCTCGGTGGGTGCCGCGCGTGCCGGACCTGCTGCAGGCGCTGTGGACGGTCGTCGTCGTCGGGGTCGGCGTCACCCTCGGCCTCCTCGCCGTGGGCGAGGAGGTCTACGACGAGCTCGAGCTCGTCCTCGTCGTCATGGTGGCGATGTTCCTCGTCGACGTCATCCTGGCCACTCCCCTGCGCCTGCTGGCCTCGCGCGGCAGCGTGCTGCTCGCGATGGCCCTCGGTCTCGGCGCCCAGGTGCTCGTGCTCGGCGCCGCCATCAGCCTGGGCGCCCGGGCGAACCTCTCCGTCGGGGACACGGTCGTGGTCCTGCTGGTCGCCTCCGCGGTGATGGCGGTCGGTCGCTGGTTCTCCGGGGCGACCGACAGCGGCTACGTGGTCGGCGCCGCCACCGCCCGCACCTCGCGTGCCCTGCGCTCGCGGACCGACTCCGACGGGCGCGGCATGCTCATCGTGCAGCTCGACGGCCTGGCGCTGCCGGTGCTGCGGCGCGCCATCGCCGGCGGCCAGGCACCCAACATCGCCCGCTGGATCGGCTCCAGCCACACGCTGAGCGGGTGGTGGGCCACCATCCCGTGCACGACCCCCGCCAGCATGGCCGGCTTCCTGCACGGGAGCCCCGACGTCCCGGCGTTCCGCTGGTGGGACCGGCGGTCGGGCCGGCTGCTCGCCGCGGGCAACCCGGCCGACTCACGGCTCGTCGAGTCACGGTTCCCGCCCGACTCGGGGCTGCTCACCGAGGGCAGCGCCATCAGCACGACCTACACCGGCGGTTCCTCACGGGCGTACCTCACGATCAGCAAGGCGACCCGCGCCCGCGACCTCGGCTCCGGCTCCGCCTACCTGGCCTTCTTCATCCGTCCGTTCCTGCTGCCCGGCGCTCTCGTGATGACCGTCGGCGAGGTGCTCAAGGAGCTCCACCAGGGCTATCGCCAGCGCGCCCGCGACGTGCAGCCCCGCATCCCGCGCAAGGGCGGCTACGTCGTCCTGCGCGGCGTGACGAACGTGCTGCTGCGCAAGCTCAACCTGTCGCTGGTCGCCGAGGAGATGGCGAGCGGCTCGCCGATGATCTTCGTGGACTTCGTCGACTACGACGAGATCGCGCACCACGCGGGTCCGGAACGGCCCGAGGCGATGCGCGCGATCGAGGGCCTCGACGGCGTCCTGGCGGCGCTCGAGGAGGTCGCCCGCTCGGTCGCCACCCCTTACGACCTGGTGCTGGTGTCCGACCACGGGCAGAGCCTCGGCGCACCGTTCTCCCAGTTGGCGGGCTGCTCATTCCCCGACCACGTGGCGGCGCTCATGCGTCCGGACCGCGGCGGAGCGTCGCTGCTCACCACGACCGGCGGCGGCGAGGAGCTCGGGCCACTGAACGCGCTGGCCTCCTCCGTCGTCGGCGAGGGCAAGCGCCAGCCGGAGAAGGTCGTGTCCGACTCTGCCGACCCCGAGGTCGTCGTCACCGGTGGCGGCAACCTCGGCATGGTGTGGTTCCCCCGGCGTGACTCGCGGCCCACGCTCGCCGAGGTGGACGCCGCGTGGCCGCGCCTCGTGCCGGGGTTGCTGGCCAGTCCCGGCGTCGGGCTCGTGCTGTCGACCGACGACACCGGCGCTCCCCTCGTGCTCGGGCCCGACGGCACCCGCGGCCTGGGCCCCGACGGCGCCTCCACGGGGAACGATCCCCTCCGCGGCTTCCCCTCCCGGACGGCGCTCGACCTCGCGCGCCTGCACGCGCTGCCCGACTCCGGTGACCTCGTCGTGATCTCCACCGTGGACGAGCTCGGTGGGATCCATGCCTTCGAGGGGCAGGTCGGGTCGCACGGCGGCATCGGCGGCCCGCAGAACCACGCCGTGCTGATCCATCCCCGCGACTGGAAGATCGACCCCGACCTCGCCGAGCACGTGCCGGAGCTGGGCGACTCCCCCGTCATCGTCGGCGCGTGGAACGTGCACCGCCAGCTGCGCACCTGGGCGGCCGAGGCATGACCTCCCGGATCGACGACCTGGAACGGTGGGTCACTTACGGCGGCACCTGTCGCGTCGTGGAGACCGACGCCGCGGGCGCCGAGGTCGTGCTCTGCCGGTGCGACGGCGGCGAGGAGGTCGAGCGGTTCCGGACGAGCGACGTGGCCGTGATCGACTGGGTGCGCCAGCGGGCGGACTAGCTCAGAACGTCGCGCGGATCGCGCCGACGGCGTGGCCGGCCCCCAGCACCGCGCGCTCGCGCAGCGACTCCACGGCCTCGTGGTCCACGTCGTCCCCGGAGAACGCACCGAGCGCGTCGAGCGCGGTCACCAGGACCGGCGCGAGGGGTCGCTCCGCCCCGTCGAGCACCTTGAACGCCACGGCGCGCCCGTCGGGCAGGCCCGCCGCGAAGATGCCGTCGGCACCGTCCTTCGCCACGAGTCCGGGCACCGCGCGCATCAGGGTCGTGGTGGGACGCTGCCCGCCGGCGACCATGTGCGGGTGCGTCGACATGGCGTGCGCCACCCGCGCCTCGGCCGAGTCGGGAGCCTGCTTCGGCGACGCCGCGAGCCGCCCGATCCCGCGCGCCAGTCCGGTGACGGTGGTGGCGAACAGCGGAGCCCCGCAGCCGTCGACGGTCTCGTGGTCGACGGGCACGCCGGTGAACTCCCCGATCGTCTCGCGGATCGCGCGCTGCAGCGGGTGGTCCGGCGCCAGGTACGTCTCGGTGTCCCAGCCGGCCGTGACGCACGTGAGGAGCATCGCGGCGTGCTTGCCCGAGCAGTTCTGGCTGATCTGCTCGGGACCCTGGCCACTCTCGAGCCAGTCGCGCATCGCCGTCGTCCCCCACGGCAGGTCGGGCGTGTTGCGCAGGGCGCGCTCGTCGAGTCCGGCGCGGGCGAGGATCGCCAGCGCACCGGCGATGTGGTCGGGCTCGCCGTTGTGGCTCGCGGCGGCCAGGGCCATGAGCCGCTCGGGCAGGTCGAGCCCGTGGCGGACCATCGCGACGGCCTGGAACGGCTTGACGCTGGAGCGCGGCCACATCGTGACCTCCGGGTCACCGAGGGTCAGCACGGGCGTGCCGTCTGCTCCGAGGGCGACGAGGTGGCCCAGGTGCACCGACTCGACGAGGTCGCCGCGCACGACGTGCGCGAGCGGGGCGGCGGTCAGGTTCGAGACGTCGGGGGAAGGGGAAGCAGTCGTCACATTCGGAGGATAGTCACGGAACGGCCGGTCGGCTTTGCGACACTGGGGCGGTGAGAGTCTCGACGAAGTCCGACTACGCGCTGAGGGCGCTGATCGAGCTGGCGGCCGAACCGGGTGACAAGCCCGTGACCGCCGACGAGCTGGGTCGTCGTCAGGACATCCCTCACGGGTTCCTCCAGTCGATCCTGGGAGACCTGCGCAAGGCGGGCATCCTGCTGTCCCAGCGCGGGCAGTCCGGGGGCTGGCGGATGGCCCGACCGCCGTACGCCGTCACCGTCGCGGACGTCTTCCGCGCCGTCGACGGACCCATCGTCTCGATCTACGGGCTGCGTCCCGAGGCCGTCGAGTACAACGGCCGCGCCGAGATCCTCAAGCCGGTGTGGATCGCCGCGCGCGACGCCCTGCGCGAGGTGCTCGAGACGGTCACGATCGAGCAGCTCGCCGAGGGCGCGCTGCCGTCGTCGGTCATGAAGCGCACCGAGCACATCGAGGCCTGGCGCTCGCGCTGAGCGCTCCCGGTCGTCAGGACGCCAGCGCCGCGAACGCCTCGTAGACCATGTAGGCGGGCCAGAAGAGGCCCTGGAAGATCGCGTAGAGGTGCTCCCAGAGGCCGTCGGCCTCGGTCCAGAACCACACCCATGCGCCGAACATCCCGAGACCGTAGATCGCGCCGCCGCCGGCGGCCGCCGTTCCGTTGGCCATGTCACGCCTTCCCACCGTCGCGGAGAGTTCCGCTGCTCCCACTGTCGCGAGCGCGCGGGTGCACCCGCAACCGGGCCTCAGGCCCGCAGCGCCGCCTCCACGAAGGCGCGGATGAGCGCCGACGACTTCTCACCGGGCGCGGTCTCCACGCCGCTCGAGACGTCGACGCCCCAGGGCCGAACGGCTTCGACCGCCTCACGGACGTTCGCCGGGGACAGGCCCCCGGCGATCAGCCACGTGCCGTCCGGCGCGCGGTCGGCGAGGTCCGAGAGGTCCCATCGCTCCCCCGACCCCGGCTTCGGGGCGTCGAGCAGCAGCACCTCCTCGCCCCAGGCACCCACCTCCAGCGGCGGGTCGAGGTCGAGCGAGGTCGCCCGCCAGACCCGCGGGACGACCTCCAGCGCGGCGGCGAAGTCCTGCTGGTCGTAGGCCCGGCCGTGCAGCTGGAGCACGTCGAAGCCGAGGCGGCGCGCGGTGCGCGCGGCGTCCTCCGCCGGCATGTCGTTGACGACCAGCACGGAGTCGGCGCTGCCACGGGCAGCCTCGATCACGGCACGCGCCTCGTCGTCGGTGGCCCGCCGGGAGCTGGTCCGGTTCATCACCACGCCCACGGCGTCGGCCCCGGCACTCGTCGCCACGCGGGCGTGCTCGGCTGTGCGGAGGCCGCAGATCTTGACGTACACGCGTCCATCCTCGCAGTCGGGCCTGGCCCGGAGGCCTCCCACGGGAGACACTGGCCGCGTGACGGAGACCATCCCCATCCTGCCGAGCGCCGACTTCGACGTCACCGTGAGCTTCTGGGACCGCTTCGGGTTCACGCCCCTCGGGCGGTGGGACGAGTACCTCATCCTGCGGCACGAGCAGCTCGCGATCGAGCTGCACTTCTGGCTCGACGACTCCGTCGACCGCTGGACGAACGACGTGGCCTGCTACCTCCGCTTCCCGGACCCCGAGGCGGCGCGCGCGTGCCACGCGGGGTGGAGCCACGTCGAGGTCCCGGAGCCGGCGGTCCTCAGCTCTCCGCGTGACGAGCCGTGGGGCGCCACGGAGTTCCACGTCATCGACCTGCACGGCAACCTCGTGCGGGCCGGCGGGTTCCCGGCCGTCAGCTGACGAGCCGTGCGGCGGTCTCCCGCGCCACGGCGAGCATCCGTCCGTCGCCGTCGATCCCGCGCTGCGCGACTCCGCCCTCCAGGAGCAGGAAGAGGTGGTCGGCGACTGCGGCAGGGTCGGTCACGTCGGGGCGGTCCAGGCGCAGAAGCCCCTCGAGCTTGCTCCGCACGGCCGCCTTGTGGGCACGGATCACGGCCTGTCCGGGGTGTCCGGTGGGCAGCTCGCCCGCGGCGTTGAGGAACCCGCAGCCGCGGTCGATCGACGGGGCGTCGAGGGCGTAGGCGTCGAAGACGGCGAGCACGCGCGGCGCAGGTGCCGACGCCAGCCGCTCCTCCATCCGGTCCCACCAGGCGGCGTGCCGGGCCTGCAGGTAGGCGGCGACCAGGGCGTCCTTGGAGCCGAACCGGTCGTAGAGCGTGCGCTTCGTGACGCCGGAGGCCGAGGCGATGGCGTCGACGCCCACCGCGTGGATGCCGTGGCGGTAGAACAGGTCGGCCGACGCGTCGAGGATCCGCCGGGCTCCGGGCGTGAGGTCGGGGACGCGCAGCGCCTCCGCGTGCCCGATGGTCGACTCCACCATGCGTTCCTCCGATCGACTTCACCGGTCAGTGTAGTACCGTCGACAGCGTGGTTCACCGATCAGTGAAGTTCCCGTCCCGATGAGCTCCGTCGCCTCGCACCGCGACGAGCTCGCGCTCAGCGCCGCGGGGCTCTGCCTCATCGGCGCCTGCTACGGACTGGCGAGGTTCGCGTACGGCCTGTTCGTGCCGGCGTTCCGGGACGAGTTCACCCTCGGCGCCGCCGCGGCCGGCACGATCGCGGCGGGTGGGTACGCCGTCTACTGCGTCGCGATCCTGGCGTCGTCCACTCTCACTCCGCGTCTGGGTGGGCGCGCGGTCGCCGTCGCGGCCGGCGCCCTCGCCACCGCCGGAACGCTGACGGTCGCGCTGGCGCCGAGCACCCCGGCGCTCGTCCTCGGCGTCCTCCTCGGCGGAGCGAGCACGGGCGTCGTCTCCCCGGCACTCGCCCACGCGGTCGCCCGCACCGTGGCACGGGAGCGGCAGGCCCGCACCCAGACCGTCGTCAACGCCGGCACGGGCGTGGGCGTGGCCGTCGCGGGGCCGATCGCGCTGCTCACCCAGGAGGAGTGGCGCGGCGCGTGGCTGGCCTTCGCCCTGCTGAGCGCCCTCGCCACCCTGGGCGCCGCCGTGGGCGTGCCGCACGGCGAGCGACGACGCGCCGGACGCTATCCGTTGCTTCCCCGACCGCTGTTCCCCACGGGCAGCGTGCGGCTCACCGTCGCCGCTGCACTCACGGGCGTCGCCAGCGCCGCGGTCTGGACGTTCGGGCGCGACCTCCTGGTCACGGACGGTCACCTCGGCGAGCAGGCCTCGACCATCGCGTGGATCCTGCTGGGCGCCTTCGGCGTCCTGGGTGCCGCCGGGGGCGACCTCACCGAGCGGTTCGGCCTCCGCGCCGCCTGGACGGCGACCGCGCTGGTGCTCGCGGGCGCCACCGCCGTCGTGGCGGCCTGGCCCGGGAGCCTCCTCGCCGCATGCTTCGCGCTGGCCGCCTTCGGCGCGGCCTACATCGCCGCGAGCGGCCTGCTCCTACTGTGGGGAACGCGCGTGCATCCACGGATCCCGGCCGCGGGCGTCGGCTGGGGCTTCCTCGTCCTCGCCCTCGGACAGGCTGTCGGAGCGGCGGCGCTCGGCACCCTGGCGGACGCCTCCAGCACACGGCTCGCCTTCGCGGCGGCGGCCGCCCTGGGGGTCGCGGCTGCTGCCGTGCGGCCGCGCGAGCTGTCCTAGGACGAAGGTCGCCGCTCAATGGCGTGGCGGGTCAGGCCACGGCCCCTCCTCCGACGTGGAACACGGGCCAGCCGATCTCGGTCCGCCATGCGTCGGGGTCGTCGGTGTCGCGGGGGCCGACCAGGTAGGTCTCGCGCACCGGGCCGGCCACCGCCAGGGCGTTGGAGACCAGCCATGCGCCGACCGCCCCGTAGCTCACGTCGATGTCGTCGTGCGGGCCCACGTGGGTCGTCACCGCCAGCTCGACGGCCGGCAGCGTCGCCGGCCGGATGCGCCCGACGGCCTCGGGTCGGGGCGTGGGGCGGTACAGCAGCATGCGCCCCCGGCCGACCTCGACCAGCTCGTTGTCGAACAGCGCCCCGGGCACGCCGGTGGGCTCACGGACGCCCGCGTCGAGCTCGGCGATGGCTCCGGCGTACCAGGTCAGCACGTCGGCGTGGTCCACCTCGGCCTCGATGCCCGCCACCGTCGTCTCCGGCACCGACCTCAGCTCGACCTCGAGCGGTGCCGACTCGGGCTGGAGCAGCCGGCGCAGGCTGACCACGGCCGCGCGGGTGCGCTGCAGCTCCGCCTCGAGGCGGTCGAGGTGGTCGGCGAACAGGGACGCCCGGGCCTCCGGATCGGGCGTCAGCAGGATGCGCCGCACGTCCGCCAGCGGGACGTCGAGCTGGCGCAGCCGGTGGATGACCTGGGCGGTGGGGATCTGGTCGGCGCTGTAGTACCGGTAGCCGGTCTGGTCGTCCACCGTGTCCGGGACGAGCAGGTCCGCCTCGTGGTACCGCCGCAGCGTGCGCACGCTCAGATGCGTCATCCGGGAGAACGCGCCGATCGCCAGCACGTGATCAGTGTGCACTCTCCCCCTGCAGGAGGGTCCAGTCCTTGACCCTCCCGTCCGGGCACGCCGGAGGCTGGTCGCATGACATCGACGAAGATTCCCCCGGCCCAGCTGCCGGCTCCCATCCGCGACTACCTCGACGCCCACACGCGGCAGGACACCGACGCCGCGCTCGCCCACTTCGGACCCGACGCCGTGGTCACCGACCAGGGTGAGACCTTCCGCGGCCTCCACGAGATCCGCGACTTCCTGACCCGTGCGGGCAGCGAGTTCACCTACACGACCGAGCTGACGGGCGCCGAGCGCATCGACGACACGCACGGAGTGGCGCACGTCAGGCTCGAGGGCGACTTCCCCGGAGGCGTCGCCGACCTCGCCTACCGCTTCACGCTGCGCGACGACCGAATCGTCGAGCTCTTCATCGGCGCCTGACTCGATCCACACGGGCGAGGATTTACCCTCGAGGGACTGTCCACGAAAGGGACCAAGACATGGTCGTCGCCGGTGTGATCCTCGCGGGCCTCGCTGCCCTGCTGCACGTGTACATCTTCGTGATGGAGTCGGTCACGTGGACGAGCGCCGGCACGCGCGCCACGTTCGGGATGAGCCTCGAGGAGGCCGAGTCGACGAAGCAGCTGGCATTCAACCAGGGCTTCTACAACCTCTTCCTCGCCATCGTCACCGCCGTCGGGATCGCGTTCATCGCGAGCGACTCGGACGACGTCGGCGTGGCGCTCGTCCTCGCGGGAATCGGCTCGATGGCCGCCGCGGCGCTGGTCCTGCTGCTGTCCGACCCCTCCAAGCGGGGCGCCGCCATCAAGCAGGGCACGCTGCCGCTGCTCGGCATCATCGCGCTGGTGATCGGCGTCCTCGCCTGACCGGCCGCCCCCTCCAGTCGGGAAGCGTGACCCAGATCACCAAGGGGTGAGACAGGGGTGTCACAGCGAGTTACACCGGGTGCATGATCCATCCATGCCCCAGAGCCCACGCCCCGCCCGCATCGCCGCCACCCTGGCCGCCGCCGTCACGGCTGCCGCCCTGATGCCGTCCGCGGCGGCGACGGGAGCCGCCGCGGCGAGCCCCGACTCGCTCCGCGACGTGATGTTCGTGGGCAACAACTGGGCCGGGACCGCCTCGATCGTGGACGCCCACGACCCGAAGATCCTCAGGTCGGGCATCAACCTGATCCCCGACAAGGCCCAGGAGCTGCGCGACATCAATCGCAACCCCTTGCGCCTGATCACCTTCACGGCGGTGCGCGTCGGCCCCGGGCAGGGCCACGACCAGTTCGTCGACGACATGTTCAGCACGAAGGACGGCCGGTTCCTGGCCGTGTCCCGCCCGAGCTTCGCCGACGTCGTGTGGATCGACATCGCGAAGGCGGTCGCCGGTGACAGCGACTCGATCGTCGCCGAGCAGCCGATGGACGGCTACCGCAGCGACCACGCCGGCCTCTCCCCGGACGGCAAGCGGCTGCTGGTCAGCGACTCCGTGGAGCGCCAGGTCATCGAGTTCGCGATGGTCGACCAGACGCTGCCGGACGGCCGGACCGTCAAGATGGGTGACCGCCTGCGCACGTTCGAGTCGGGCGACACCCCGCACGAGAACAACTACAGTGCCGACGGCCAGCGCATCTTCCACGCCTCCATCGGCTCGGCCTACACGGCCCTCGACGGGCCCCTCGGCGACTGGACCAAGGGAGACCGGTGGTTCGAGATCGTGCGCAACGACGACTTCGGGATCGACAAGCGCTGGGACATGGGCAAGGAGCTCGCCGAGGCAGGCCACCCCAAGATGAGCTCGGCCGTCCGGCCGATGGCGATCGCCCCGGGCGAGCGCTTCGTCTACTTCCAGGTCTCCTACTTCCACGGGTACGTCGAGTTCGACACGATGGCCGCGGACATCAACGGCAAGGCCGACTACTCCACCGGCAAGATCGCCGAGCCCCGCACGGGTGCCGTGACGCGCCTCATCCCGCTGCCGAACCGGGTGCCCAAGATGCCCATCACCGAGTACGTCAACGACTCCGCGCACCACGGCCTGTCCATCGACAAGGACGGGACGACGCTCTGCGTGGCGGGCACGATGGACGACTACGCTGCCCTCGTCGACCGTGCCACCGGCGCGCCCACGTTCTTCGACACCGCGACCACGGGGCACAGCTACCTCAAGCCCTACTGGACGACCGAGGGCCTGAACGACACGTGCTGGATCTCGCTGTCGGACTCCGACTCCGTCGCCGTCCTGGACGTCCGCACGAAGAAGGAGATCGCCTACCTGCCGGTCGGCGACCACCCCCAGCGGGTGCGACTCGGCACGGTGGAGCGCGGCCTCTTCGGATGATCGGGACCGGCCCGCGAACGGAGAAGTCCCGCATCTGACGGCCGACGGATCGTGCTCAGGATCCGCGTCGCGCACCGAGGGGACACCCACGTGGGGCGCGAGCCATTCGTCAGCCCGCTGACATGGCGTCCACGCAGACCGTGATCGCCAAGATCAGCGGGATGTCCTGACCTTCGGCCAGCTGAACACCGTAGGAGTCGCGGATCCTGAACCACTTCTTGGACACCGTTGCCACCGTGTCCCCGTCGCGTTCGATCTCGTACTCATGATCGACGACGTTGCCGTGAGCCTTGAGGCTCTCGCCGCCGTCGACTTCGATGAGGTAGTGGTCGCGCAGGCCCAAGAGCCGTTTGTGCACCGTGGCCCTGGTGGTACCGCGCTCGATGACCATCTTGTCGCGGACGGTGAGCTTCTTCTCCTGGATCTTTGACAGCTCCTGGCCGCGCGGATCCTCCAGGACGAAGGTCTCACGCATTCGAGCGGCCTTGCCATTGACCTTGAAGGCCCTGTTCCCATCTTCGTCCTCGATCCAGAAGTCGTCCCCGATCGCCATCATCTTCTGGCGCATCTGGAACGTGGGTCCGTCCAATCCTCCGCGGCGCAACCGCATGGTCGTGTCCTCTCGTCGTTGAAAGGCCGCTGGCTGGTGAGCGGCGTCCTCGCACGGTTCCAAGGATTCGGCTCGAAGTCCTCACATTGCGGAGATGATTGCGAAGGGCCCCTGAGGGTCAGGACGCGGCGAGATGGGCCCGGGTCCGACGACCGCGCACGGAGGCGAGTGGTCCACGCTGTTAGAGAACTACGCCCGAAAAAGCGAAAACCCCGAAATCGTTGCGATTCCAGGGTTTTCCTCGGGTGGGCGATACTGGGTTCGAACCAGTGACCTCTTCGGTGTGAACGAAGCGCGCTACCACTGCGCCAATCGCCCGAGTGCGACGACCAGACTAACGCACACTCCCAGCGCAGCACGAACGGGGGCATGTCCTCCATACCCGCACCGCTCTACGCGACCGCCCGGATCGTGCCCTCGCGAGACTGCACGTGGGTGTGACAGACGGCGCAACGACCGGTCATTACACCGAGTTCCGTGGGCCCACCAAGCGACCAGGGGATCTCGTGGTGGACGTGGTCGATCGGGTCGCGGCAGCCCTCGCTCGCGCACTCGCCGCCCTGCCAGAGCCAGATCGCGTGGCGCTGCTTCTTGGTCGCCAGCCCAAGGTGTCGTCACGGGTCAGTCGACTCGGCCTCCCGCGCGCGCCAGATCTCCTGCGCCCGTTGGGTGATCGGGCCGGGCGCGGGCAGCTCGCGGTCGTCGACGCGGCTGATCGCCTGGATGGTGCGCGTCGTCCCGACGAGCATCACCTCGTCGGCCGCGAACAGCACCTCCAGCGGCGCATCTCGCTCGACGACGTCCAGCTCGCCCGCGAGCCACTCGAGGGCCAGCGCCCGGGTGATGCCGGCGAGGCAGCCCGACTCCAGCGTCGGCGTGACGACCTGCCCGTCGAGCACATACATGATGTTCGAGCCGGTGCCCTCGCACAGCTCGCCGCGGGTGTTCGCCATGACCGCCTCGGACGCGCCCCGAGCCCGTGCGTACTCGACCATCTTCGCGTTCTCCGCGTACGAGGTCGTCTTGAGTCCGGCCAGGGCGCCGCGCTCGTTGCGCGTCCACGGGACGGTCGCGATCGCGCTGACCGGCGGTGGACGGTCGGCCGGCTCCGTGACCACGACGTGCGTGAGCCCGGAGCTCCCCCGCGGCGACCCGAGCGGGCCCTCGCCCGAGGTCACGGTGATGCGGATCCGTCCGAACGGCAGCTTCTGGCCGGACATCGTCGCCGCGATCCCCTCGCGGACGGCCTCGACGTCGGGCCGGCCGATGCCGAGCCCCTCGGCCGACGTCACCAGCCGGTCCAGATGACGCGTCATCGCGAACGGCTCGCCGTCGATCACGGCGGCCGTCTCGAACACGCCGTCGCCGACGACGAGACCGTGATCGAGCACACTGAGCGCCCGATCGTGCGGAGATTCCAGCAGCTGACCGTTGACCCATGCCTTCATGCCCCGACCTTATGCCGACCCGGTTTGGTGCGCTCCGGACCCATCGGTTAATGTTTCTTGTCGGCCGGGAAATCGGTCGCTGCGGACATAGCTCAGTGGTAGAGCATCACCTTGCCAAGGTGAGGGTCGCGAGTTCGAATCTCGTTGTCCGCTCGGAGAGGGTCTCGGCAGACCCATCTGCGGTGGGTTGGCCGAGAGGCGAGGCAACGGACTGCAAATCCGTTTACACGGGTTCAAATCCCGTACCCACCTCTCGGAAAACTGAATATCAAGGGCGATTGGCGCAGCGGTAGCGCGCTTCCCTGACACGGAAGAGGTCACTGGTTCAAACCCAGTATCGCCCACAGAAAGAAGCCGCAGGCCTCACGGTCTGCGGCTTCGTCGTGTGCCCCTCTCGTCCGCGACACGAGAATGTCACCGCGTGGCTCGCGGACCTGGCGACCGGGCACGCTATCTTCTACTGACTCACCAGTAACGACACCACGGAGGAACCGGCGTGACGAGCCGTGCCCACTTGCCCCGCAGGCGCCTCGGACTTGTCGTCCTCACCGTCGCCGGCACCCTGACCGCACTGGTCACCAGCGCCGGCGCCGCAGCACCCTCCACGCCCGCCGCGGCCAGTCCCACGGTCACGCCGCTGGTCGCCCCGTCGGCGCCCGAGAAGATGCTCGTCATCGGCGACTCCTACTCCTCGTACTACGGCGACCGCCACAGCCGCTATCCCGGCTGGTGGGCGATGGTCGCCTTCCAGCTCGGTCTCGAGCCGCAGCTCGACGCCATGGGCGGCACCGGATTCCTGTCGCGCAGCAGCAGCTGCGAGCACACCCGGTTCACGTCGCGCCTCGACACGGTGCGCGCCGTCGCCCCCCGGATCCTCGTCGTGGAGGGCGGGCGCAACGACTGGCGCCGCTGCACGAAGGACGGCCGGGTCGTCGAGGCCACCCGCACCGAGATCGAGCGCGCCGCCGAGGGCTTCTTCGACGAGCTCGCCGCGGTCTGGGACGAGCTCGGCCGGTCGCACGACGACGTCCTCGTGCTGACCCCGTGGGGCACCACCAAGGAGCGCAAGGGCCGCATCATCCGGCCCATCGTGCGCGAGGC
Source organism: Aeromicrobium sp. UBA7512 (assembly GCF_002476985.1). Taxonomy (NCBI): domain Bacteria; kingdom Bacillati; phylum Actinomycetota; class Actinomycetes; order Propionibacteriales; family Nocardioidaceae; genus Aeromicrobium; species Aeromicrobium sp. UBA7512. The sequence continues at coordinate 239,381 of NZ_DLNK01000003.1, read as the reverse complement.
CGCCGAGCGCCACGGCTTCTCCTGGGTGGAGACCGAGCCGCTGACCCTCGACCAGGCGCCCGACGGCGTCCACCCCAACAACGAGGGCAGCCGCTTCCTCAGCGAGCAGTTCCTGCAGAACTCCGGTCTCGCCGACCGTCTCCCGCGCGCCTGACGTCGTCGGGCAGGATCGAGCCATGTCGATCGAGAGCGTGCGCGAGTTCCTGACCGGTCACGGACGCGCCGGTGACATCCTGCAGACCGCCGGCTCGAGCGCCACAGTGGCCGAGGCAGCCGAGGCGTTCGGTGTCGAGCCGGCCCGCATCGCCAAGACCCTTTCGTTCCGCGGCGACTCCCCCGACACGTGCGTGCTCGTCGTGATGGCCGGCGACGCGCGCACCGACAACGCCGCCTTCAAGGCCACCTTCGGCCGCAAGGCCACCATGCTCAGGGCCGACGAGGTCGAGGCGCTCACGGGTCACCCCGTGGGCGGCGTCTGCCCCTTCGCCAACCCCGCGAACGCCGCCGTCCACCTGGACACCTCGCTCAAGCGCTTCGACACGGTGTTCCCGGCGGCCGGCAGCGCGGACTCGGCCATCGAGCTGACTCCCGCCGAGCTCGAGGACCTGTCGGGCGCCGCCGGGTGGGTCACGGTGAGTCGTCTGCCGTGATCAGGGCGCGCCGCACGCCGCGCAGTGCGGCGAACCCACACGCCGGGGCGCGCCGCACGAGGCGCAGTCCGCGATGACGTCGCGCCCGCAGCCCGCACAGTGCGGTCCGCCGTCCAGACCGGCGTCGTGCAGCGGGAACCCGCAGAACGGGCACTCCCCCTTGCGCACCCGGCGGCCCGGCACCCGAGCGGCGAGGTGCTTCTGCAGCACCCGGAACGCCACCACGGTGGCCACGACGCCGAGGGCCGACAGCACGAACGGCCCGAGGTCCAGCGGATCGACGTAGTCGGTGATGTAGTCGACCGCGAAGACGAGCGCCATGATGGCGCCGACCGCGGCGCCGGCGAACGCGAGCGTGAGGTAGCGCGACTCGCGTCGCCGCAGTCGGGCCATCAGCTGGTACGCGCCGAGCGTCCACCCGGCGACGAAGGCGAGCCGGATGCCGGCGACCAGCCAGGCCTTCAGGCCCGAGCGGTTCTCCTGGTTGTAGGCCTCCCGCGCCCGCTCGGCCTCCTTCTCGGCCGTGCCGGCCGCCGCCGTGGCGGCCTCCAGCTCGGCGTCGACCCGGTCGTACTCGGCCTGGGCCTCCTCGTACTCGCGCCGCGCGTCGGCGACGCCCTCCCCCTCCTGCAGCGCGACCTTGTACTCCTCCCGCTCGAGGTCGAGCTGGAGTCTCGACTCGTCGCGTTCGGTCTCGGCGTCCCACCGTGCCTGGTCCGCCTCCACCTGTCGGCTCTCGGCCTGGACCACGGCCGAATCGTCGACCTGCGGCAGCGCGCCGTCGACCCAGGCGGGAACCTTTGCGTAGAACCACACGGCGCCCACGAGCAGGAAGGCGGCCAGCAGCACCGCGAGCAGCTTCTCGCTGCGGGTGGACTCGATCTGCTCGGTGTCGACTCGGGTGCTCATCGGGACTCCTTCGTGGGGCGCGTGCGTGGGCGGAACGTGACGTCGAGCTCGCAGTCCAGTGCTGCGGCGATCCGCAGCAGCGTGTCGAGCTTGGGTGGGCGCGAGCCGGACTCGAACCGTGCGATCGCCGACTGGGTCGTGCCGCACAGATCGGCGAGCTCACGCTGGGAGAGCCGCCGGAGCGTTCGCTGCTCGACCACCTGCCGGGCGATGCCCTCGTAGAAGTCGTCGTGCTCGATCGGTCCTCGCATGCCGGGACCGTATCGCATGCGTGCTATGAGTGTCCATAGCACCCGCGCTATGTCGGCAGGCGTGTCACCGCGAGGAATTACGGTGAGTCCATGGATCCCGTGCAGCGCATCCCCGAGAACCAGGCCGTGCCCTTCGACGACGTGAACATCGCGGCCGCCGACACCCCGCTGATGGACGCCGTCGCGGCACTGGGGGGCGCTCAGGCGGGCGAGATCCGCGAGTACCTCCAGCCGATCGGCGCGCTCGCCGGCACGGCGGAGGCACGCGAGCACTGGCACCTGGCCAACCAGTACCCGCCGGTCCACGAGCCGGTCGACCGCTTCGGGCGCCGCATCGACGAGATCCGCTTCCACCCCTCGTGGCACTGGCTCATGGAGCGCGGGGTCGGCTTCGGACTCACCGCGGCACCGTGGACCTCCGACCACCCCGCCGCGCACCTGCGCCGGGCCACCGGCTTCTACACCTGGGGCCAGGTGGAGCAGGGCCACATGTGCCCCATCACCATGACGTACGCGGTCGTGCCCGCGCTGCGCACCGACCCCGAGCTGGCCGCGCAGTGGACGCCGGGGCTGGCCTCCACCACGTACGACTTCGGGCTGCGCGCGCCGCAGGAGAAGGCCGGCCTCCTGGCCGGCATGGGCATGACCGAGAAGCAGGGCGGCTCCGACCTGCGGATCAACAGCACCATCGCCAAGGCCACCGACGTCCGGGGCGAGTACCGGCTCACCGGCCACAAGTGGTTCACCTCGGCCGCGATGAACGACGTCTTCCTGGTCCTGGCCCAGACCGACTCCGGCTCCACCTGCTTCGTGGTGCCGCGGGTGCTGCCCGACGGCTCGCGCAACCCGCTGACGATCGTGCGACTGAAGGACAAGCTCGGCAACAAGTCCAACGCCTCCAGCGAGCTGGAGTTCGACGACACGTGGGCCGTTCGCCTCGGCGAGGAGGGACGCGGGATCCGCACGATCATCGAGATGGTCTCGGCCACCCGGATGGACTGCATCCTGGGATCGGCCTCGATCATGCGCAAGGCGTTCGCCGAGGCCGCGTGGCACACCCGGCACCGTTCCGCCTTCGGCGCGCGACTCATCGACCAGCCCGCCATGGTGGGCGTCCTGGCCGACCTCGCCCTGGAGTCCGAGGCGGGCATGCTGGCCGGCCTGCGCCTGGCAGCGGCGATGGATCGCCCCGATGACGAGCACGAGCGCAACCTCCGGCGCATCGGCCTGGCCCTGTCCAAGTACTGGGTCTGCAAGCGCACGCCGATGATGGTCGGCGAGGCGCTCGAGTGCCTCGGCGGCAACGGCTACGCCGAGGAGTCCGGCATGCCGTTGCTGTTCCGCGAGTCCCCGCTCAACTCGATCTGGGAGGGCAGCGGCAACGTCAACGCCCTCGACGTCCTGCGAGCGCTCTCACGCGAGAACGGCACCCTCGACGCCTGGCGCACCGAGGTCGGCACCGTCCGCGGCGAGGACGCGCGCCTCGACGCCGCGGTCGACGAAGTGCTCCGCCGACTGGCCGATCCCGCCGACGCCGAGGCCTCCGCGCGCTGGGTCGCCTCACGCATGGCGGCCATCTTCCAGGGCTCCCTGATGATCCGGTACTCCAGTCCCGCCGCGGCCGATGCGTTCTGCGCCTCACGTCTCGGCGGGCAGTGGGCGGGCACGTTCGGCACGCTGCCCAGCGGCCTCGACCTGCGTGGCATCGTCGAGAGGGCTCAACCGGCCGTGTGAATTCGAACTGGGATTCCAGTACTTGTTTCTCTTGCGTCTCGCGATACGGACGACAGTCCCACGATTCGAGACGTCCGTTTGTTGGACCGCCGTCTCACTGGACAGACTGTCTGCATGCTCGCCGCACAGACCACCTGGCTCGTGGAACGACTCCACGTCGACCTCGGTCGTGCGCGCTCCATGATGTGTCGTTGATCTGCCCCACCCCGCAGCCCCCGCGCTGAGCGATGACGCTCGCGCCCAGCCACGCGACAGAGAGCACCGATGACCACCACCCCAGCAGCACCTGCCCGTCCCCGCCGCCGTAAGGGCGAGGGTCAGTGGGCCCTGGGCTACCGCGAGCCCCTCAACGCGAACGAGCAGTCCAAGAAGGACGACAACCCGCTCAACGTCCGCGCCCGGATCGAGAACATCTACGCGCACCGCGGCTTCGAGAGCATCGACGGCGGCGACCTGCGCGGACGCTTCCGCTGGTGGGGCCTCTACACGCAGCGCAAGGCCGGCATCGACGGCGGCAAGACCGCCACGCTGGAGCCCGAGGAGCTCGACGACGACCGCTTCATGATGCGCGTGCGCGTCGACGGTGGCCAGCTCTCGCTCGAGCAGCTGCGCGCGATCGCCGACGTCTCGGTCGACTTCGGTCGCGGCACGGCCGATGTCACCGACCGCCAGAACATCCAGTACCACTGGATCGACGTGCGCGACGTCCCCACGATCTGGCAGCGCCTCGAGTCCGTCGGCCTGTCGACGCAGGAGGCGTGCGGCGACTGCCCGCGCGTCATCATGGGCAGCCCCGTCGCCGGCGTGTCGGCCGACGAGATCATCGACGGCCGGCCGGCGATCGACGCGATCGAGAGCCGCTACATCGGCGACCAGGCGTTCTCCAACCTGCCCCGCAAGTTCAAGACGGCCATCAGCGGCCACCCCGGTCACGACGTCGTCCCGCAGATCAACGACGTGGCGTTCATCGGTGCGGTCCACCCCGAGCACGGCCCCGGCTTCGACGTCTGGGTCGGCGGGGGCCTGTCCACCAACCCGCACCTCGCCCTGCGCCTCGGCGCCTGGGTGCCGCTCGACGAGGTTCCCGCGGTCTGGGAGGGCGTCGTCAGCATCTTCCGCGACTACGGCTACCGCCGGCTGCGGTCGCGCGCCCGCCTGAAGTTTCTCGTGCAGGACTGGGGCATCGAGAAGTTCCGCGAGGTGCTGGAGACGAAGTACCTCCAGCGCACGCTCATCGACCTCGACGCTCCCCCGGTGCCCGACACCCCCGTCGACCACGTGGGCGTGCACCGCCAGGTGGACGGGAAGTTCTATGTCGGTGCCGCCACCACGGTCGGCCGGATCTCCGGCCCGATGCTGCAGCAGCTGGCCGACGTCGTGGAGGCCCACGGCTCCAACCGCGTCGCGCTCACGCCCATGCAGAAGATCGTCGTCCTCGACATCGAGGAGGATCGCGTCGAGTCGCTCGTCGCGGCCCTGGCCGAGCTGGGCCTGCACGCCCGCCCGTCGCAGTGGCGTCAGCACACGATGGCCTGCACCGGCATCGAGTACTGCAAGCTCGCGATCGTCAACACCAAGGACCGCGCGGCCCACCTCATCGACGAGCTCGAGCAGCGCGTGCCCGAGCTGGACTCGCCGATCACGGTCAACGTGAACGGCTGCCCGAACTCCTGCGCGCGGATCCAGACCGCTGACATCGGCCTCAAGGGCCAGCTCGTCATGGACGAGGACGGCCGGCAGGTCGAGGGCTTCCAGGTTCACCTCGGTGGCGCCCTGGGCCTGGACGCCGGCTTCGGTCGCAAGCTCCGCGCCCACAAGGTCACCGGCGACCAGCTGCCCGACTACGTCGAGAAGCTCTCGCGCACCTACCTGGCGCACCGCGAGGACGGCGAGTCCTTCGCCGCGTGGGTCGCCAGGGCCGACGAGGAGGTGCTCCGATGAGTGAACGCCTCGTCCCCTATTCGTGCCCGTACTGCGCCGACGAGGACCTGCGTCCCCACGGCGAGACGCACGGCGAGTGGGAGTGCCGCAGCTGTCTGCGCGCGTTCCGGCTCAAGTTCCTGGGCCACCTGGCCCGCACCACCACCGATACCGACATCACCAGCACCGCACCGCAGGAAGGGAGGAATGCACGATGACCGCACCCGCACTGATCGCCCTGGCCCATGGCAGCCGCGATCCGCGATCGGCCGAGACCATCAACGCCCTCACGGAGGTGGTGGCGTGCATGCGCCCCGATCTCCGCGTGGAGTCCGCGTTCCTGGACCTGTGCGGCCCCAGCTTCGACGAGGTCGTCGAGCGGCTGGTCGCCGAGGGCTTCAGCGAGATCGTCGTGGTCCCGCTGCTGCTCACCGAGGCCTACCACGCGAAGGTCGACGTGCCCCAGGCCGCGAAGGCGGCCTCGGCCAAGCACGACGTCCGCATCGAGGTCACCAAGGTCCTCGGCATCGAGGGCACGTTCCTCAACGTCCTGGACCGCCGCCTGCGTGAGGCGCTGCGCGAGAACCGCGTCCGCGAGCTCGACGCCCTCGTGCTCACCGGCGCGGGCTCGTCCGACCCGATGGCCAACGCGATGGTCTCCCGCGCCGCCCGTGCGTGGGGTGCCCACCACAAGCTGCCCACGATCGCGGCGTTCGCCTCCAGCGCCCCGCCGGCGGCCAGCGAGGCCGTGCGGGCCCACCGGGCCGACGGTCGTCGGCACATCGCCGTGGGCATGCTGTTCCTGGCGCCGGGCGTCCTGCCCGACCGCGCGAAGGAGCTGGCACTCGAGGCTGGCGCCGTGGCGGTCGCCGAGCCGCTGGGCGTGGCCGACGAGGTGGCCGAGGTCATCCTGGCCCGCTACGCCGTGGGCGCGGTGGACCTCGTCCCGATGGACGCCCTCTTCGCGGACGTCTGACCGTTCGAGAGCTGGAAGGGGCGCCCGGTCACATCGTGGCCAGGCGCCTCTTCTGCTCCTCGACGTCGAAGTCGGCCGCCGGCCAGTCCAGACCGAGCCCCTCGAGCGTCTCGCCGAGCATCGTGGCGATGGCCCAGTTGCGGTACCACTTGCGACTGGCCGGGACGACGTACCAGGGCGCGTGGTCGGTGGAGCAGCGCTCGAGCGCGATCTCGTAGGCCTTTTGGTACTGCGGCCACAGCGCGCGCTCGTCGAGGTCGCCGGCGTTGTACTTCCAGTACTTGGTCGGGTCGTCGAGCCGCTCGCCCAGTCGCTCCTTCTGGTCGTCGGCGCTGATGTGCAGGAAGCACTTCAGCAGGACTCCCCCGCCGTCGACGAACTCCTTCTCGAAGGCGTTGATCTCGTCGTAGCGGCGCTCGATCTCCTCGGCGGGCACGAGCTGGCGCACCCGACCGATCAGCACGTCCTCGTACTGCGAGCGGTCGAAAACGCCGATCATCCCGGGCTCGGGCAGCTGCGGCCGGATCCGCCAGAGGAAGTCGTGCTGCCGCTCCTCCTCCGTGGGGGCCTTGAACGCGGTGATCTTGAGGCCCTGGGGATCGACGAGCCCGGCCACGTGCCGCAGGGTGCCGCCCTTGCCGGAGGTGTCCATCCCCTGCAGGAGGATCAGGACCTTCCGGTCGGTCGTCCCGGCGCGGCCGTTGGCGAAGAGCAGCTCCTGGGAGTCCATCAGGCGCTCGCCGATGCCCGGGAGCAGTCGCAGCGCATCCTTCTTCGTCCCCTCGAAGCCCGGTGTGTCATCGGCGGGCCTCGTGGACAGGTCGATCGGTCCGGTGGTCGCGAGGAGGGAGCGCAGGTCCGTCATCTCGGCAGTATGCCCCAGGTCGCCCTACCGTGGTGCCATGCCGGATTTGGACGAGCTCGCCGACCTGTACGCCTACCCCGACTCCCACAAGCCGTGGCTGCGGACCAACTTCGTCGCCTCCGTCGACGGCGGGGTCCAGGATCCCCAGGGCCTGTCGGGCCATCTCGGCGGTGAGCCGGACGCCACGGTGTTCAAGGTCCTGCGCAGCCTGAGTGACGTGGTGCTCGTGGGCGCGGGAACCGCCCGCGCCGAGGGATACCACCCCATCTCGGCTGACTCGATCCACGAGTCGCTGCGCGAGGGCCGCCCGCGCGTGCCGCGGCTCGCCGTCGTCAGCCGCAACCTCGACATCCCCGAGTCGCTGCTGACCCCGGGTCTCATCATCCTGACGCCGGCCTCCTCCCCCGCCGAGGCCCGCCAGCGGCTCTCGCAGACCGCCGAGGTCGTCGTCGCGGGCGAGAACGCGGTGGACTGGCCCGCGGTGCTGGACGCGTTCGCCGCCCGCGGTCTCAACCGCATCCTGTGCGAGGGCGGCCCCGCGCTGCACGGCACCCTGGTCGATCTCGACCTCGTCGACGAGGCCTGCGTGACCATCTCGCCCCACCTGGTGGGCGGCCCGGCCAAGCGGATCACCGAGGGAGCGCGGGCCGTGGAGCTGCCCATGCGACTCGGCCACGTGGTCGAGGAGGACGGCGTCCTGCTGACGCGCTGGGTCCGCGACCGCCGCGCGGCCTAGGCTGGGGGCATGTACAACGTGGCCCTGCTGGTGGAACGCCAGCTCATCGCCCTGGACGCCGATCAGATCCTCGCCCTTCATGAGGGTGTCGACGACGACGTCACGTATCACATGCTGCTGCCGGTCGACTCGTCCCCGGCAGCGCTGAGTGCGTCCATGACGGCGTTCGGCGGGGCTCAGTTCGTCCCGCTGGAGGAACCGGCCGCCTACACCCGCATCGAGGACGAGCTGCGCCAGGACGGGCAGGCCGAGCTCGAGGCCTCCGCGGCACTGCTCACCGAGCGCGGCCAGAAGGTCACCACGAAGCTCGTCGAGTACGACCCGATCGACGCCCTCGTGGACGTCGTGAAGGAGAAGTCGTGCGAGGAGGTCATCATCCTGACCGAGCCGCACGTGGTGCGTGAGTTCCTTCACCTCGATTGGACGTCGCGAGCGAGAAGAAAACTGGACGTCCCGACGTTGCACCTCTTGGAACACCTGACTTTCGACGAACAGGCGGAGATGTGAGCAACCAGACTGACAAGACCTATGCGGTCGACCGTCCCGACGACGAGTGGCGCAAGGACCTCAGCGCCGCGGAGTACCACGTGCTGCGTCAGGCCGGGACCGAGCGACCCTTCAGCAGCGACTACGAGCACGACGCCACCGAGGGTGTGTACCGGTGTCGCGGCTGCAACGCCGAGCTCTTCCGTAGCGAGACCAAGTTCGACGCCCAGTGCGGCTGGCCGTCGTTCTACTCCCCCTTGGCGGAGGACCGCGTCGAGTACATCGAGGACTCCACCCTCGGCATGAAGCGCACCGAGGTTCGCTGCGCCAACTGCGGCTCGCATCTGGGCCACGTGTTCGCCGGCGAGGGCTTCGCCACTCCGACCGACCTGCGCTACTGCATCAACGGCATCGCGCTGGACCTGCAGGCCGACTGACAACCCGCGCCCCCGGGCGCACGAGATGTGCAGCGGTGTCCACCCTTCTTCGCGCCTGGCGCGGGGATGCGGTGGGCACCGCTTGCTCGTGTCCGAGCCCTCGTCCACAGGCCTGAGACGGAGGGCTGACGTCCCCGCGGGCCGTCGCTAGAGTGCGTAACTCGAAGTGACGTAGTTCGGGGGAACGATGCGGATACTGACGTGTGCCTTCGTGGCGACACTCGCGCTCACGATGAGCGCCTGCGGCGAGGACGACCCGCCGCCTACTGAACCGACCAGCGCGGCCACGACGCCCGCGAACCCTGACGCCACCCTGCCGCCCATGCCCGCGGCGGCGCAGGAATTCACGCCGAACGGCGCAGCCACGTTCGTTCGCTACTACGTGAGCGTTCTGAGCTTCGCGTCAGCGACAGGCGACGTAGAAGAACTCGAGAGCTTGTCCGACCCTGAGTGCGGCGGATGCAGCGACTACATCGACTACTTCCGCCAGACGTACCTCGACGGTGGCTGGATCCAGGACCGCGCGTGGAGCAATGGCGGTACGAAACTCTGGTTCGATGACGCGGTAGACGGCGAAACGCGTGCGACGACCAACGTCACCCTCAGTGCAGGCAGCTTGAAGAAGGATGGCGATTCTGAACCCTCGGCGGCGCCTAAGTCATCACACCCAGTCACCTTCGGACTGACATTTGATGGATCGGCGTGGTCTATGACTCAGCTCGTCGCCGGCGATCCGAAATGAGAGCCGTGCTGGTCTTGGCGCTTTTCGTGTTGCTTCCATCCGAGGTTGATGTTGACCCGGCCGACGACACTCCGGGTGTTGTTGTCCGCGACCGCGAGTGGCAGCCTCCAGGAGACTCGGGCCCGATCCGCGTCCAAAACCCGGGTGCGCCTGAGCCAGCCCCGACCGAGCATGTGCCGGAGCCCTTCTACTGCCGTCCCGAGGCGCCATTTCCCCAGGACGACTGCATCACGCGGCCCGAGCCGGCGGACCCCACCGAGGCCCCAGAGCGGGAGGTGACGCCCGGCGATGTCGTGGAGGCGGTCGAGCGCGTGGGGCTGCCCCGGCTGCGCGTGGCCGTCCAGCCGGCCGGGTCGACGCTGGTGAACCTCGAGACGATCTTTCACACCAGCGCGGCACCGTTCGAGGAGACCGTGGACATCCTCGACTCCACCGTCGACCTGCGGGCCACGCCCGCGAGCTACACGTGGCACCACGGCGACGGGACGACCCAGACCACCACCAGCCCCGGCCGTCCCTATCCCGCGCTCGACGTCATCCACCGCTACCGCAGACCCGGCGGCGTCAGGGCACGCGTGGACGTCACCTACCAGGTCACGTACCGCATCGACGACGGCGGATGGCAGGAGCTCGACGCCACGATCACCGCCACCGGACCGACCACGACGCTGCGCGTCCGCGAGGCGCGGCCCGTCCTCACGCGCTGACTTCGCGAGTGTGGGGCGTGCAGCGGAGGGCTCAAGGCCAGAGCGCGGTCAGCTCGGAGACCGAGAGGGCGCGGCCGGTGTAGAACGGCAGTTCCTCGCGCACGTGGTGGCGGGCGCCGGTGGCACGGAGCTCACGCATGAGGTCGACGATGCGGTGCAGCTCGTCGGCCTCGAAGGCCAGCAGCCACTCGTAGTCACCGAGGGCGAACGAGGCGATCGTGTTCGCCCGGACGTCGGCGTAGTCGCGCGCGGCCTCGCCGTGCTCGCGCAGCAGGTGACGACGCTCGTCGTCGGGCAGCAGGTACCACTCGTACGAGCGCACGAACGGGTACACGCAGATGTACTTGAGCGTGTTCTCGTCGGCCAGGAAGTTGGGCACGTGCGAGCGGTTGAACTCCGCCGGGCGGTGCAGACCCGCGTTCGACCACACGGGCGCGAGGTGCGAGCCCAACTCGGTGCGGCGGAAGGCGTTGTAGGCGTCCTGCAGGGCGTCGGCCGTGGCGGCGTGCCACCAGATCATCAGGTCGGCCTCGGCGCGCATCCCGCTCACGTCGTACGTGCCGCGCACCACGACGTCGTCGAGCTTCTCGAAGAGCGCGTCGACCTCGGCCGCCATCGCGGCACGGTCGCCGTCGCCCAGCGGACGCTCGATCCGGAACACCGAGTACATCGCGTAGCGGATGGTGGAGTTGATCTGCTCAGGGTCGACCTCGTGCGAACTCATGCGTCCATTCTCACCCGGCCACGGTTCGCTCCGCCGCGGCCCTCCCGGTGGCCACGACGGCCGCGATCCCCACACCCTCGTAGGCCGCGCCGCAGACCTCGAGTCCGGGCACCGTCGCCACGTCGTCGAGCACCGTGCGCACCAGGTAGCGGTGTCCGACCTCGTACTGCGGCAGACCCCCGCCCCAGCGCTGCACCGTCGAGGCCGTGACCGAACCGATCGCTCCCCCGGGCTCGACGACCGAGCGCAGGTCCGCCACGGCCAGGTCGATCAGGGAGGCGTCGTCGCGTTGCAGCACCGCGGTGTCGCCCGCGCGCCCGATCGACGCGCGCAGCACCGTGGCACCGCCGGCGGCCTCCGCGAGCCAGGCCCACTTGCGCGACGAGAACGTCGCGGCCTTGATCTCCAGCGGCTCGACCGGGGGCACGAGGAAGCCGGTGCCCGACGGCAGGTCGGCGCCCTCGAGCAGCAGCGACACGACCACCATCGAGGCGTAGTCCAGACCCGCGAGGGCGAAGGCGGCCCGCGGGGCGACCTCGGCCAGCAGCCGGGACGCCGCCGGCGCGGGAGCGGCCATCACGACGGCGTCGAAGCGCTCGCGCACGGGCGCCGTCGTGGGACCCACGACGAGCTCCCACCCGGAACCGTCGCGGCGAACGGATCGCACGGTGGCCCCAGTGCGCACCTCGAAGCCGCCGGCCTCGACGACAGCGCCGGGAACCCGCCCCACTCCGCCGCGGACCCCGACGAGCGCCGGTCCGGAGGGCTTCGGGGCGGCGGCCCGCGCGGCGGCGCCGGCCAGCAGGTCCGGACCGAGCTCGGAGATCACCGGGGCCGCGGCGCGGAGCGAGAGCCGGTCGGCGTGGCCCGCGTAGACGCCGCCGAGCAGCGGCTCGACGAGGCGATCGACCACCTCGCGTCCCAGCCGGTCGCCCACGAACTGCGCGACGGAGACGTCCTCGTCGGGCACGGGCAGCGGCGTCGAGGTCACGGGGCCCGCGAGCACGCCCGACGCGTCGAGGGCAGCCAGGTCGGACGGCACGCCCATGATCGTGGGCGGGAGCGCACGCAGGGCCCCACGGCTCCACACCATCGACGGGATCGGCTCGGGCGCCACGACGTCGGCGGAGAGGCCGACGGCGTCGACGAGGTCGAGGGCCTCAGGACGGCGGGCGAGCATCGCCTCGGCGCCCACATCCACGGTCAGGTCGCCGAGTCGCGCCTGGCGGACCTTGCCGCCGATCTCGGGCGAGCCCTCCAGCACCACCGGCTCCGCACCCGCGGCAGCCAGGTGGAAGGCTGCGGAAAGCCCTGCGATCCCGCCGCCCACGACGGCGACGCGCACGTCAGGCCTCCGGCTCGTAGGCGTGCACGAAGTCGACCAGCCGCGTCAGCGCGTCGGCGTCGGTCGCGGGAAGCACGCCGTGCCCGAGGTTGAAGACGTGACCCTTGGCGGCTCGTCCGGCCTCGATCACCTCGGCCGCGCGGGCGTGGACGATCTCGGTGGGCGCGAACAGCAGCGTCGGGTCGAGGTTGCCCTGGACGGCGCGATCGCCGACCCGGCCGATCGCGTCGGACAGCGGAACGCGCCAGTCGACACCGACGACGTCGGCGCCCACCTCGCCCATGCGCGACAGCAGCTCGCCCGTGCCGACGCCGAAGTGGATCCGCGGCACGTCGAGGTCGGCGACGGACGCGAGGACGGCCTCGGAGTGCGGACGCACGTAGGTGTCGTAGTCGGACGGCGACAGCGCCCCGGCCCACGAGTCGAACAGCTGGACCGCGGAGGCACCGGCCTCGACCTGCAGCCGCAGGAACTGGCCGGCGATGACCGCGATCCGCCCGAGCAGCGCGTGCCACAGGTCGGGATCGCCGTACATCAGCTCCTTGGTGCGCCGGTGGTCGCGCGACGGGCCGCCCTCGACGAGGTAGGAGGCGAGCGTGAACGGCGCTCCGGCGAAGCCGATCAGCGGCGTCCCACCCAGCTCGCCGACGAGGCCGCGCACGGCATCGGTGATCGAGGTGACGTCGTCGGGCTCCAGGTCACGCAGGGTGCCGAGCTGGTCGGCCGAGCGGATCGGGTCGGCCACCACGGGCCCGGTGCCCGGGACGATGTCCAGGTCGACGCCGATCGCCTTCAACGGCACGACGATGTCGGAGAAGAAGATGGCCGCGTCGACGCCGTGGCGGCGCACCGGCTGCATCGTGATCTCGACGACCATCTCGGTGCGGAAGCACGACTCGAGCATGGGCACGCCCTCGCGGATCGCGAGGTACTCCGGCAGGGAGCGTCCGGCCTGCCGCATGAACCAGACCGGCGTGTGGGAGGGCTCGAGTCCACGGCACGCACGCAGGAACGGGCTCGTGAGGGCGCTGTCGACGGAGGCGTCGCGAACATCGTTGGTCACGTCACGAGTCTGTCACGCCTGCGTGTCGAGCCTCCCGCCCCCGCATTCCGTGCCTAAGATCACCGTGTGGGCGCCCGAACCAAGCTTGAAGGCATCCCGGCACCGTTCACGCGGGCTGTCGAGGAAGTGAAGCGCGCCGTCGCGCGCCCAGAGCTCGAGCTCGGCGAGATGCCGGCTCCGCAGCGCATCGCCCCGTTCGCCCACGCGATGACCGCCGACGTGGTCGTCGCGGACGTCGAGCTGGGCACCGGGCGCTTCATCCTGCTGCACGACCCGGCCGGCAACGACGCGTGGAACGGCACGTTCCGCTGCGTCACGTTCGCCCGTGCCGACATCGAGCAGGAGATGGCCACCGACCCGCTCATCACCCAGGTCGGCTGGAGCTGGCTGACCGACGCACTCGACGACGCGGGCGCCGAGCACACCAACCCCGCCGGCAGCATCACCGTCGTCCGCTCGGAGGGCTTCGGCGCGATGACCGACGACGAGACCGACGCCCAGATCGAGGTGCGCGCGTCCTGGACGCCCCATGGCGGGCTCGAGCCCCACGCCTCGGCGTGGATGGAACTGCTCGGCAAGCTCGCCGGCCTGCCGCCCCTGGCACCCGGCGTCGTCCCCCTCACCCGTAGGCGCGCCTCCCGTTGACGAACGAACCCGAAGAGATCATCGACGAGGCTCCTGAGCCCGTCCTCCCCCGACTCGGCCTCCGCGAGCCGCTCACCCCGGTGGTCGACACCGACGACGCCCTGGCCCGCGCCTGCGCCGAGATCTCGCTCGGCGAGGGACCCATCGCCCTGGACGCCGAGCGCGCCTCGGGCTACCGCTACTCCCAGCGCGCCTACCTCGTGCAGGTGCGCCGCGAGGGCTCGGGCAGCTGGCTGATCGACCCGATCGCCTTCCCCGACCTCAGCGAGCTGGGCCTGGCCTTCGGCGACGCCGAGTGGATCCTTCACGCCGCCACCCAGGACCTGCCGTGCCTGGCCGAGGTCGGGCTGCGCCCCACCTCGCTGTTCGACACCGAGCTCGCCGGCCGGCTGCTGAACCTGCCGCGCGTCGGCCTGGCGGCCCTCGTGGAGCACTACCTCGGCATGAGTCTGGCCAAGGAGTTCTCGGCGGCCGACTGGTCCACCCGGCCGCTGCCCGAGCCGTGGCTGGAGTACGCGGCACTCGACGTGGAGGTCCTGCTCGAGCTGCGCGAGCTCGTGCTGGCCGACCTGAAGGCCGCCGGCAAGGACGGCTGGGCGCGCGAGGAGTTCGACGCGCTGCTGTCGTTCACCGGGCCGCCCGAGCGTAAGGACCCGTGGCGACGCACCTCGAGCATCCACAAGATCCGCAGCCGCCGGGCCCTGGCCATCGTTCGGGCCCTGTGGCACGCCCGCGACGGGATCGCCGAGGACCGCGACATCACTCCCGGCCGCATCCTGCCCGACGCGTCGATCGTGTCGCTGGCCACGCACGCCCCCGACTCGTTCACCGCGCTCAAGAACGACCCCACGATGCGCCGTCGCGGTCCGCGCCGGTTCCTCGACGACTGGTTCGACGCGATCGAGGAGGCCCTCGGCCTGCCCGAGGACGAGCTGCCCACCTCGGGCCAGCGCTCCGACGGCCCGCCGCCGCCGCGCGCCTGGGCGGACAAGGACCCGGTCGCGGCCGCCCGTCTCGTCCGGGTGCGCGCGCAGGTCACCCAGATCGCCGAGCAGCACAACGTCCCGGCCGAGAACCTCATCGGCCCCGCCATCGTGCGCGCGCTCGCCTGGCAGCCGCCCGCCGACCTCGACGCGGCCTCGATCGCCGAGGAGCTGCGCGAGCGGGGCAGCCGGAACTGGCAGATCGAGCTGGTGGCCGCGCCGATCGCGGCCGCGCTCGTCGACCCCTGATCCCCGGCGCACCCGCACGACACCGGACATCTGCTCCCGCAGTCACCGGCCCGGGTTTACGCTCGAATGCATGGCCGACTTCCACAAGCCGTCGTTGCCCGGGGCAGCCGTGTTCGACTCGCTGCCCGACCCGGACGACCCGGCTGAACGCACCGCCGCCGGCCACCGCATCGCCTCACTGCTGGTGCGAGGGGCCCGCGACCACGCCGATCGCGACCTCGTCGAGCGGGTGCTGCACCTGGCCGACTCCGAGGGCATGGGAGTCATCGCCGAGCTCTGGGCCAAGGCCCCTCCCGAGACCGTCGCGGGCGCCCTGTGGCGGCTCTACGCCCTGCGCACGTGGGTGCACCACAACCCCGTGCAGGCGTCGCGCGAGTTCGCCGCCGGCCGTGCCTACGCACCCGTGCAGGAGGTCCTCGCCGGCGTGGTCGACCCGCCCGGACCGAACGAGGTCGTCGAGCTCGTGGACACGGTCGTGCGGGGCATCGTCGCCGCCGACTTCGACGTCTCGCTGGACCGCGCGGCGGCCTTCGCGCACATCGTCGGCGTGGGCCGCGGCCAGATGGAGGGCGGCGATGCCACCAGCGCCGCCCGCCTCGTCGACACGGCACGCCACCTGCGGGCGGCCGCCGAGGCGGAGCGTCGCGGCGAGCTGCACTGAGCCGGTTCCCGAGTTGCCCCGGTCACCTTTGAATTTGGATCCGATGCATTAAAATGGTGAGTGCGCCGGGTCGAGGTAGCCCCGGGTCCCAACATCAGCCGCTACGAGCGGCCACGCGCCGTGAGGCGCTCCCGACCCGGCGCGCCCCTCCCCCTTCACGCCCTCCGATCAGCGCGGCGCGAACGTCGTGTACGAGTGCGCCGGCGCCAGCAGGTCGTCGAGGGCGGCGGAATCCTCCGCCGTCGGGACCCAGCTCGCGGCGGCCACGTTCGAGGCCACCTGCTCCGGCCGCGAGACGCCGGCGATCACCGAGGAGACGGCCGGTCGCGAGGCGAGTCCGCCCATCGCCAGCTCGAGCAGCGTGATGTCCCTCTCGTCGGCGAAGGCCTGCAGCGCGTCGATCCGCTCCCAGTCCGCGCCCTCCCACCGCGCGCGCTGTCCGGCCAGGCGCGTGCCCGCCTCGGGCTCGGCGTCGCGCGAGTACTTGCCGGTCAGCAACCCGTACGCGAGCGGGAAGTACGGCAGCAGCCCCACGCCCAGCTCCAGGCATGCCGGCACGAGCTCGACCTCGGCCGCGGGGTTGTAGAGCGAGTACTCGTTCTGCGCGGTGGCGAAGTGCGCGAGCCCGGTGGTCCGCGAGATCCAGTCGGCGTCGACGAGCTGCCACGCGGTGAAGTTCGAGCAGCCGATCGCACGGACCTTGCCCTCGTCGACCAGCTCGGTCATCGCGCCGAGGGTCTCCTCGACCGGCGTACCGGGATCCGGGGTGTGCAGCTGGTAGAGGTCGATGACGTCGGTGCCGAGGCGGCGCAGGCTCGCCTCCGCCGCGCGGCGGACGTACGCCGCGCTCCCCCGCCGCCCGCCGTCGTCGCCGTTGCGCCCCTGCATGTCCATGCCGAACTTGGTGGCGACGACCACCTCGTCGCGACGCCCCTGCAGGGCGGCGCCGAGCAGGGTCTCGCTCTCACCGAGGGAGTAGGTGTCGGCCGTGTCGAAGAACCGCACCCCGTGCTCGAAGGCCGCGTCGACGACGGCGGTCACCTGGTCGCCGTCGATGCGCGCCCCGAAGGCGTTGCAGCCGATCCCCACGGGGCCGACGTCGATACCGCTCGTTCCCAGGACATGTCGTGTGCTCACGCACCCACCGTAGGACGGTTACACTCGGCGGGTGATCCGGACCACCCACGCCGTGCGACGTCTCGTCGCGGCCCTGGCAGCCGTGCTGCTGGCCGGCATGCTCGGGCTGGGTGCCCTCGCCGGATTCTCCGGAGCCGAGCGGCGTGCCACGGGCACGACCATGTCGGCCGGGGACGAGCCCGCCCAGCCGCGGGTCACGGTCGCCAAGGCGACCTCGGACGACCACTCCGTGTCCGTCGACCTGCCCGCGGGCACGCTCGACACCACGCTGTCGCTGGTCGCGGCAGCCCTGGTGGCGCTCGCCGCCGCCCTGGTCGCCGCACAGGTGGGCCGGGCGGTTCCCGCGCCGGCCGGGCGCGCCCCGCCGCTGGCCTGACCGGCCCCGGTCCGTCTTCGCCACCCCTCGTACTTCGCCGTCCTCGGCCCCCATCGAAAGTCACCCATGTCCTCCAAGACCAACTTCTGGCGCGGCCTCGTCTGCCTCGTCGTGATCGTCGGCTCGCTCGCGATCGCCTTCACCATGAAGCCCAACCTGGGCCTCGACCTGCGCGGCGGCACGCAGATCACGCTCGAGACCAAGTCCACCGACCGCATCGAGGCGAACGCCGAGTCCACCGACCGGGCCCTCGAGGTCCTGCGCGGCCGCGTCGACGCCCTCGGCGTCTCCGAGCCGACGCTGGCGCGCTCGGGCGACACGCGGATCATCGTCGAGCTGCCCGACGTGCAGGACCCGAAGAAGGCCGCCGAGGTCATCGGCCAGACGGCCACCCTGGAGTTCCGCGAGGTCAAGGCCCCCGCCGACGAGGCCACCAAGCCCGCGAAGGGCGAGGTCGTCCTGCCCGACGAGCAGGGCCAGAACATTCTCCTCGGCCCGGTCGCCTTCGACGGCAACGGGATCAGCGACGCCAACGCCGCGCTGCCCCAGCAGGGCCTCGGCGAGTGGGTCGTCAACGTCGAGTTCAACGGCACGGGCCGTGCGCCGTGGCGCGACCTGGTGACCTCGGCCTGCGCCAACACCGCGGCCGGCAACCGGATCGCGATCATCCTGGACAACGAGGTCATCTCGTCGCCCGGCATCGTCCCCGAGCTGTGCCAGTCCGGCGGCGGCAGCTCGACCAGCATCACCGGCGACTTCACCCAGGCCAGCGCCGACGAGCTCGCCGCGCTGATCAAGGGCGGCGCCCTCCCGGTCCCCGTGGAGATCATCGACCAGCGCACCGTCGGCCCGACGCTCGGCCAGGCCGCCATCGACGACTCCATCCAGGCCTCGATCATCGGCCTGTTCCTCACCGGACTCTTCATCATCTTCATCTACCGCGCGACCGGCGTCATGGCCACGGTCGCGCTGTGCGTCTACGCACTCGTCTCCTACGCCGCGCTGGTCCTGCTCGGGGCCACGCTGACCCTGCCCGGCCTGGCGGGCTTCGTGCTCGCGATCGGCCTGGCGATCGACGCCAACGTGCTGGTCTACGAACGAGCGCGCGAGGAATACCACGAGAATCCGAAGTCCGGCCTGCTCTCGGCCCTGACCACCGGCTTCTCCAAGGCCTGGTCCGCGATCATCGACTCCAACGTCACGACGATCCTGGCCGCGCTGCTGCTGTTCTTCCTGTCGGCCGGCCCGGTCAAGGGCTTCGGCATCACCCTGACCATCGGCGTCATCGCCTCGATGTTCTCCGCCCTGGTCGTGGCCCGCTGGCTCACCGAGTGGCTGGTCAAGCGCCGCTGGATCCGCTCGCACCCGCAGGTCAGCGGCATCGGCGGCATCTCCGGCGTGCGTCGCTGGCTGAACGAGCACGGTCCCTACCTCGTCCGCCGCGCGGGCATGTGGGTCGCCATCTCCCTCGGTGTCGCCACCGTGGCGATCGGCGGCATCCTCGTGCGCGACCTGAACCTCGGCGTCGAGTTCGCCGGCGGCCGCCAGATCGAGTACTCGACCGCCGAGGCGGTCACCCCCGACCAGGCCCGCGAGGCCGTGGCCGACGCCGGGTTCCCCGAGGCGGTCGTGCAGTCCTCGTCCGCCGACGGCGGCGAGAACATCTCGGTGCGCCTGCCCAAGATCAGCGAGGACCAGGCCGAGCAGGTGCGCTCCTCGATCGCCGAGATCGGCGGCGAGACCGTTCAGGTCCGGTCCGACACGATCGACCCCACGCTGGGCAAGGAGCTGCGCAACAAGGCGCTGCTGGCCTTCCTCATCGCGGTGGCCGCGCAGATGGCCTACCTGGCCTGGCGCTTCCGCTGGACCTGGGCCGCGGCCGCCATCGTCTCGATGGCCTCGGTCGTGCTCGCGGTCGTGGGCGTCTTCGCCTGGTGGGGCAAGCCGATCGACGGCGTGTTCCTGGCGGCCATCCTGTCCATCATCGGCCTGGCCGTGAACGACTCGATCGTCGTCCTCGACCGCATCCGAGAACGCACCCGGACGCGCGACATCCCGTTGCGTGAGATGGTCAACGAAGCGATCCTGTCGACCCTGCCGCGAACCATCAACACCGCGATGGGCGCCACGTTCATCCTGGCGGCGCTGATGGTGCTGGGTGGCGACTCGCTGCGCGACTTCTCGATCGCGGTGCTGCTCGGCCTGCTGTTCGGCCACTTCTCCACGGTGTTCACCGCAGCCACGCTGGGTGTCCTGCTGGAGGAGCGCTGGCCGTACAACCCGGACAAGGATCCGCGCCACAAGGCCGACCCGTACTCGCACATCCTCGACGGGCGCGGCACGCCCGACGAGGGCGCGGTGGTCTGATCCAGCGGTAGCGTGCGCTCATGACCACCCCGCCGGACGAGCCGTACCCCGATCCCGATCAGGGAGCGGGCGACCACGATCCGACGCTGCGGTTCGGCGGGCCCTCGGGCCCGTCGAACCCCCCGCCGCCGCCGCCGCCTCCGCCTCCGCCGCCTCCTCCCCCGCCGCCGCCGCCGCCGGGAGGATGGGCGGGGCCGGGAGCGCCGTACGGCATCGACCCCAAGACCGGCATCCCGTTCTCGGACAAGTCGAAGATCGTCGCGGGCCTGCTGCAGATCCTGATCCCCCTGGGGATCGGGCGGTTCTACACCGGGCACACGGGGATCGGCGTGGCCCAGCTGCTGGTCACGGTCTTCACGTGTGGCGTGGGCGCGATCTGGCCGTTCGTCGACGGGATCATCACGCTCGTGTCGGATTCTCGCGACGGGAACGGGCGCCCGCTCCGGTCCTGATCGGGCGCGTCAGACCCGCGGTGCGATGATGGGGTCATGGCCATCGCGAACCACGTGGTCGACCTCATCGGCGACACACCCCTAGTCCGGCTGAACTCCGTCGTACCCGAAGGCGCGGCCACCGTCGTGGCCAAGCTCGAGTACCTGAACCCCGGCGGCAGCGCGAAGGATCGCATCGCGGTCAAGATGGTCGACGAGGCCGAGGCCTCCGGGGCCCTCAAGCCCGGCGGCACGATCGTCGAGCCCACGTCGGGCAACACCGGCGTCGGCCTGGCCCTCGTCGCCCAGCAGCGCGGCTACTCGTGCATCTTCGTGTGCCCCGACAAGGTCAGCGAGGACAAGCGCAACACGCTGAAGGCCTACGGCGCGCAGGTCGTGGTGTGCCCCACGGCGGTCCCGCCGGACCACCCCGACTCGTACTACAACGTCTCCGACCGCCTCGTGCGCGAGACCGCGGGGGCCTGGAAGCCCGACCAGTACTCCAACCCGGCCGGCCCGGCCAGCCACTACGAGACCACCGGTCCGGAGATCTGGCGCGACACCGAGGGGGCGATCACCCACTTCGTCGCCGGCGTCGGCACCGGCGGCACGATCTCGGGGGCCGGCCGCTTCCTCAAGGAGCAGCGGTCCGACCTGAAGGTCATCGGCGCCGATCCCGAGGGCTCGGTCTACTCCGGCGGCACGGGGCGTCCCTACCTCGTGGAGGGCGTCGGCGAGGACTTCTGGCCCACGGCCTACGACCCGGCGATCCCCGACGAGATCATCGCCGTCTCGGACGCCGACTCCTTCGACATGACGCGCCGCCTGGCCCGCGAGGAGGGCCTGCTGGTCGGTGGCTCGTGCGGCATGGCCGTGGTCGCCGCCGTGCGCGTGGCCGAGCGCCTCGGTCCCGACGACCTCGTCGTGGTGCTGCTGCCCGACGGCGGACGCGGCTACCTCTCGAAGATCTTCAACGACGACTGGATGGCCTCCTACGGCTTCCTGCGCACGCCGCTCGACGGCCATCCGGCCGACCTGCACGTGCTCGACATCCTGCGCCGCAAGAGCGGGGCCATGCCCGCGCTCGTGCACACCCACCCGTCCGAGACGGTGCGCGACGCGATCGAGATCCTGCGCGAGTACAACGTCTCGCAGATGCCCGTCGTTGGCCCCGAGCCGCCGGTGGTCATCGGCGAGGTCGCCGGCAGCGTCAGCGAGCGCGAGCTCGTGAGTGCGGTCTTCGAGGGCCGCGCCCAGCTGACCGACGCCGTCGCCCAGCACATGGAGCCGCCCCTGCCGATCATCGGCTCCGGCGAGGACCTGTCCGCCGCGCTCGACGCCTTCAAGGGCAGCGACGCGCTGATGGTGGTCGACGAGGGCAAGCCGCTCGGCGTCCTGACCCGTCACGACCTGTTGGGAGTTCACGTATGAGCGACGGCGGCGGCTTCTCCACCCGCGCGATCCACGCCGGTCAGGATCCCGATCCGCGCACCGGCGCGGTGAACATCCCGATCTATGCCAGCTCCACGTTCGCCCAGGACGGCGTCGGGGGCATGCGCGAGGGCTTCGAGTACGCGCGCACCGGCAACCCCACCCGCCGGGCGCTCGAGGCGAACCTCGCCGCGCTCGAGGGCGGCACGTACGGACGCGCCTTCTCCTCGGGCATGGCGGCCACCGACGCGGCGCTGCGCGCGATCCTGCGGCCGGGCGACCACCTGGTGATCCCCGACGACGCCTACGGCGGCACGTTCCGACTCATCGACAAGGTGTTCTCGCACTGGGGCATCGAGCACACGCCCGTGCCGGTCAACGATCTCGACGCCATCGCGGCGGCGATCACCGACCGCACCAAGCTGGTGTGGCTGGAGACGCCCACCAATCCCCTGCTCAACGTCGCCGACATCGCCGGAGCCGCCGAGGTCGCCCGTGCCGCCGGGGTGAGGCTGCTCGTCGACAGCACGTTCGCGTCGCCCTACCTCCAGCAGCCACTGGCGCTGGGCGCCGACATCGTCCTGCACTCCTCCACCAAGTACCTCGGCGGCCACAGTGACGTCGTCGGCGGCGCGCTCGTCACGTCCGACCCCGCACTCGACGAGGCCTTCGCGTTCCTGCAGAACGGCGCGGGCGGCGTGCCCGGACCGTTCGACGCCTACCTGACCCTGCGCGGCATCAAGACCCTCGCGGTCCGGATGGACCGGCACTGCGACAACGCCGAGGCGATCGCGCGGATGCTGGTCGACCACGACGCGGTCAGCCACGTCAGCTACCCCGGTCTGCCCGACCACCCGGGTCACGAGGTCGCGGCGCGCCAGATGCGCCGGTTCGGCGGGATGATCTCGCTGCGCCTCGCCGGCGGTCGTCAGGCGGCGCTCGACCTGTGCTCGCGTACCCGCGTCTTCACCCTCGCCGAGAGCCTCGGCGGCGTGGAGTCGCTCATCGAGCACCCGGGCGCCATGACGCACGCGTCCACGGCCGGATCGCAGCTCGAGGTTCCTGAGGACCTCGTCCGGCTGTCGGTCGGGATCGAGGACGTCGAGGACCTGCTGGAGGACCTGCAGCAGGCCCTGGCCTGACCTTCTCGGGCACCCGGAGAGGTGGGTCGGCCTCGTTAGTCTGGAGGCCATGTCTCGCAACGGCTCCTTCTCCGGACTGTCCTGGCTCCAGCTGGTGGCCGGTGCACTCGCGGCGATGACGTCGGCCTGGGTCGCGTCCTACCTCGGCGTTGCAGGCACGATCATCGGCGCGGCGGTCGGCAGCCTGGTGGCGTCGATCGCGAGCGCGTTCTACGTGCGCGGGCTCGACCGCGGCACCACGTTCATCACCGAGAGCGGCACGGTCGTGTCACGTTCGGCGCCAGCGGGCGAGGAGCACGGCGACGGCGGTGAGATCCTCGTCACCGAGCACGAGTCCACCGTCGCCGTCGAGGAGTCCGAGCGCGCCCTGTCGTGGAAGCGCATCCTCGTCTGGGCCGGACTCGCGCTCGGCACCGCACTGCTGGCCATCGGCGCCTACGAGCTGGCCACGGGGGCGTCCTTCGGCAACACCGACAACCCCACGATCGGGCGGCCCTGGCAGGACCGAGGCACCGGCTCCGACCCGCAGGACGAGCCGGATCCCACCGCGTCCACGGCGCCCACGGACGGTCCCTCCGACGACCCGACTACGGCTCCGACGACCGCTCCCACCACCGCGCCGACCACCCCCGCGCCCGCGCCGCAGGCACCCGATCCCACGACCCAGCCCACCGTCGAGCCGACGCCCGAGGCCACGCCCGGCGCCCAGGACTGACCCGGGAACATTCCGCACCCCTGTGCCGTTGTAGGCGGTGACGAGAGGAGCGGAACATGACCATCTGGATGAAGCCCACGCTGACGGACGAGAAGATCGAGGCGATGGAGCCGTTGGAGGCGTTCCGCTACGCCGAGGACCTCCTGGAGTCCCGCTTCCCGCGTGAGGCAGCCCGCGTGCTGCGGCCCGTGGCCGAGCTCGAGCCGCGCAACGCCGCCGTGTGCGAGCTGATGGGCCGCGCCCACTTCGCCGCCGCCCACCTGGGCCCGGCCGAGCAGGCGTTCCGGACGCTCACCGAGCTCGAGCCGACCAGCGCCTGGGCGCAGAAGGCCCTCGGCCTGGCGCTCGATCGCCAGAGCCGCCACCGCGAAGGCGCGGTGCACCACCGGCTCGCCGCGGCCATGGGCGCCAGCGAGCGCGACGCCACGCGCGTCGAGCTGGTCGACCGCCCCGGCGCCTGACGTCGGACACGGCCCCGTCTGTTTGGATGGGGCCGTGTTCACCGTCGGAAGCACCCTGCCGGACGCCCCCGGAAGATCGGGCACCATCGAGACCCCTCACGGCTCGATCCGCACGCCCGCGTTCATCCCGGTCGGCACCAAGGCGACCGTCAAGGCCGTGCTCCCCGAGTCGATCTCCGAGCTCGGGGGGCAGGCCGTGCTGGCCAACGCCTACCACCTGTACCTGCAGCCCGGCGCCGACATCGTGGAGGCTGCCGGCGGCCTCGGCGCCTTCATGAACTGGCACGGCCCCACCTTCACCGACTCCGGCGGCTTCCAGGTGCTGAGCCTCGGCGCCGGCTTCAAGAAGACCCTGGCGATGGACGCCGTGGGCACCGAGGCCGACGACGTGATCGCCCCCGGCAAGGATCGCCTCGCCCACGTGGACGAGGACGGCGTCACGTTCAAGAGCCACCTCGACGGGTCGAAGCACCGGTTCACCCCCGAGGTGTCGATGGGCATCCAGCACCAGCTCGGCGCCGACATCGTCTTCGCGTTCGACGAGCTGACCACGCTGATGAACAGCCGCGAGTACCAGGTGGACTCGCTGCGCCGCACCCAGGCGTGGGCGGAGCGCTGCCTCGCGGAGATCGAGCGACTGCGCGCGGCCCATCCCGACCGGCCGCGCCAGGCCCTCTACGGCGTGGTCCAGGGCGCGCAGCACGAGGACCTGCGGCGGCAGGCCGCCCGTGGCCTGGCCGACCTGGCTTTCGACGGCTACGGGGTCGGCGGCGCGATCGAGAAGGAGAACCTCGGCACGATCGTCCGCTGGGTCACGGACGAGCTGCCCGACGACCGACCGCGCCACCTGCTGGGGATCGGCGAGCCCGAGGACCTCTTCGCCGGGGTCGAGGCGGGCTGCGACACGTTCGACTGCGTCACGCCCACCCGGGTCGCGCGGTCGTCGCGCGTGTACAGCGCCACCGGCCGCTACAACCTCATGGTGGCGGCGTCACGGCGCGACTTCGGCCCGATCGAGGAGGGCTGCGACTGCTACACGTGCGCCCATTACACGAAGGCCTACCTGCACCACCTGTTCAAGGCGAACGAGTACAACGCCGCGACCCTGTGCTCGATCCACAACGAGCGCTTCTTCGTGCGGCTCGTGGACTCGATGCGCACGGCGATCGAGGCCGGTGACTTCGCGGCCCTGAAGTCCGAGTGGCTCGGCCGCTACCTCGGGGGTCGCGCCGCTCAGGCGGCCAGGTAGGTGGGCTCGCGTCGCTTGAGCCACGCGATGACCCGCACGGTGATCGGCATGACCAGCAGCTCGACGCCCACCTTCAGCACCACGCCCATGACGAAGTAGTTCACGAAGGCTCCGAAAGTGGAGACCCCGATGGCCGACGCGGCGATCGCGCAGAAGATCAGCGTGTCGGCCACCTCGCCCACTCCGGTGGAGCCGATGAGGCGGGCGACGAGACGGCGCTCGGCGTTGCGCTGCTTCATCCGCACCAGGACCCACGAGTTGAGGAGTTGGCCGACGAGGTACCCCGCCAGGCTCGCGAGGACGATCTGCGCGACCGGGCCGAGCACCGCCTCGTACGCCGCCTGGTTCTCGTACCAGGACGCGCCCGGCATCAGTTGGACCACGAAGAAGGTGCCCGTGGCGAGCGCGGCGGCTGCGAAGCCGGTGAGGATCGCCCGGCGGGCGGCGCGCAGTCCGTAGACCTCGGAGATCACGTCGCCGAGCACGTAGGCCAGCGGGAAGAGCACGACTCCCCCGTCGACGACGAGCGGCCACAGCTGCACCGGGCCGAGCATGACCTGGCCGGAGCCGATCTCGACCGCCTTGCTGGCGACGATGTTCGAGACGACGATCACGACGCAGAACAGGGCCAGCAGGATGTCGTAGTGCGACGAGCCGCGGGACGCGAACCGGACGACGTCGGGGCTCGGAGCAGGCGTGGTGGACACGACCGCCATCCTCCCACGGCGCGCCCCGTGCCCTCGCGTCGTGGGCCCGGTGGGAGAATCGTCACATGAGCCTGCCGACCACCACCGACGTCCTCGTCGTCGGCGCCGGGCCTGCCGGCTCCTCCGCCGCCGCGTGGACCTCGCGGCTCGGGATGGACACCGTGCTGGCGGACGCCGCCACCTTCCCGCGCGACAAGACGTGCGGCGACGGCCTCACCCCGCGCGCCATCGCCGAGCTCGAGCGGCTCGACCTCGGTGACTGGGTCCGCGGGCACACCGTGAACCGCGGCCTGCGCGCCGCCGGCTTCGGCCAGGAGCTGCTGCTGCCGTGGCCCGGCGGCTCGCTGCCCGACCACGGCTCGGCCGTCCCCCGCACCGAGCTCGACGCGCGGATCCGCGAGCGCGCGCTGGATGCCGGGGTGACCGGCCTCGACGGCGCCCGCGCGGTCGATGTCGAGTGGGCCGCCGACGGCTCGGTCGCCGGCGTCGTCTTCGACACGGCGCAGGGCCGCCACACCATCGCGTGCCGGCGCCTCGTGATCGCCGACGGCGTCCGCTCCCCGCTCGGCCGGGTGCTCGGGCGCGAGTGGCACCGCGAGACCGCCTACGGCGTCGCGGGCCGCAGCTACGTGAAGTCGGGCCGCGGGGACGACCCGTGGATCTCCTCGCACCTCGAGCTGCGGGGTGAGACGGGCGAGCTGCTGCCCGGCTACGGGTGGATCTTCCCGCTCGGCGACGGCCGGGTGAACCTCGGGGTGGGCGCGCTGGCCACCGCGAAGCGCCCCGCGAAGATCCAGATCCGGCCGCTGATGGAGTACTACGCCACCTTGCGCCGCGAGGACTGGGACCTCGGCGCCGACCTCGAGCTGCCCACGTCGGCGCTGCTGCCGATGGGTGGCGCCGTGTCGGGTGTGTCCGGGCGCAACTGGATCGTCATCGGCGACGCCGCGGGCTGCGTGAACCCGCTCAACGGCGAGGGCATCGACTACGGCCTGGAGACCGGCCGCATCGGCGCCGAGCTGCTGGCCACGGGCGACTCCCCCGAGGCCGCCTGGCCCGCGATGCTGACGGCCCACTACGGACCCTCGTTCTCGATCGCGCGCCGCCTGGCCGGGCTGATCACCGTGCCGCACCTGCTGCCCACGGCCGGCCCGATCGGGATGCGCTCGCACACCCTGATGACGATCGCGCTGCGCGTGATGGGCAACCTCGTCACCGACGAGGACCGCGACCTCACGGCCCGGGTCTGGCGCTGGGCGGGCCGCCGCTCCATCCGCCTCGACGAGCGCCCGCCGTTCACCGCCTGACCTTCGTCACGCCCGTTCCAAGAGTGGTGGTGGGGGGCCGGTAGCCTCGCAGGGTGCTGAGGATCTCGACCGTCAACGTCAATGGCATCCGCGCCGCGTGGCGCAAGGGGATGAAGGAGTGGCTCGAGGGCCGCGACGCCGACATCATCACGCTGCAGGAGGTCCGCGCCCCCGACGCGATCGTGCACGAGATCCTCGAGGGCACCGGCTACCACGTGGTCCACACCGAGGCCGCCGCCAAGGGACGCTCGGGCGTCGCGGTGATCAGCCGCCTCGAGCCCACGAGCCACCGCGTCGGCAACGGCGACGCGTTCTTCGACGACACCGGCCGCTGGATCGAGTCCGACCTCACGCTCCCCGACGGCTCCGTCCTCACCGTGGTCAGCGTCTACGTCCACTCCGGCGAGGCCGGCACGCCGCGCCAGGAGGAGAAGTTCCGCTTCCTCGACCAGATGACCAAGCGCATGGCCGAGCTCGGCGGCATGGACGGCCACGCGCTGATCACGGGCGACCTCAACGTCGGCCACACCGAGCTCGACATCCGCAACTGGAAGGGCAACGTCAAGAAGGCCGGGTTCCTGCCTGAGGAGCGCGCCTACTTCGACCAGTTCTTCGGCGACCTCGGCTGGTACGACGTGCACCGCCACCTGGCCGGGCCGGTGGACGGCCCGTACACCTGGTGGTCGATGCGCGGGCAGGCCTTCGACAACGACACGGGCTGGCGCATCGACTACCAGATCGCGACGCCCGAGCTGGCGCAGTCTGCTCGCGTGGCCACCGTGGATCGCGCCGCCAGCTGGGGCGAGCGGTGGTCCGACCACGCGCCGCTGACGATCGACTACGACCTCTGAACCGGACGGAATCGCCCCCGCACACAGGTGCGGGGGACGCGCCGTCCCCCCGGATGCACGCCCCCCGCTCGGCCCGCAGCGTCGCCGTGGGCACCACCCCGTGAGGTGGTTCTTCCTGACTATACCGGCGTAGTCGTTCCGGCGGGTGTAGCGCCACGGCGCGTTCATCGGACATTCACCGCTTCGAGTCGTCTTCGGAGCCTCCCGACGCCCGACGCCGTGTCGTAGGGTGGTGGCAGTTGCACGACGTTGGACAGCAAAAGGATGCGGTTCCCTCCGGGGCGTGGTTCCTCTCGCGGTTGGATGTGCGTCGCGACCGTCGGGCGTGAAGAGCGCGTCCGACCATCGCCAGAAGGATCAAGAGGAGAAAGACCATGGCCACCGGTACCGTCAAGTGGTTCAACGCTGACAAGGGCTTCGGATTCATCGCCCCCGACGACGGCGGCGAGGACGTGTTCGCGCACTACTCGGCGATCCAGTCGGGCGGCTACCGCTCGCTGAACGAGAACCAGAAGGTCGAGTTCGACGTGGAGCAGGGCCAGAAGGGCCTCCAGGCCGCGAACATCCGGCCGCTCTGAGTCCACCCGGACCCGAACGCCAAGAACCCCACCACCGAGAGGTGGTGGGGTTCTTGCTGTCAGTGCCGGGAGGGAGCCGGACTCACAGGGCGGCGAACCGCCTCACCTGCTCGTGGCTCCGAAGTGGTCACGAGAGGTGACGAAGGACGATCCGGGCAGCCGCGCGGGTCGTAGACCCAGAGGCGCTGCATTCCCCATTGACGTCGGCGTGCCGAGTCGTCCCCCACCGACGACGATAACCACAGCGGGCCCGAAACGCCAGTGAAATCTCAGCCGGATATCGCGACACGCACGATCCGGTCGTCCGACCGGCCGGGCTGGCCGCGCCCATCGGTGTTGGAGGTGCCCAGCCACAGCGTGCCGTCGGGCGCGGCGGCCACGGCGCGCAGTCGCCCGAGCTCGCGCGTGAAGAACGCGCGCGGCTCGCCGGCGGAGGTGCCCTCGATCGGGACCTGCCACAGCCGCTCCCCGCGGAGCGCCGCCACGAAGGCCCGGTCGCCGCTGATCGCGAGTCCTGCCGGCGACGCCTCCGAGGTGGGCCAGGTGACCTTCGGGCGGACGTAGCGGTCGTCGTCGCTGTCCCCCTCCACCATCGGCCAGCCGTAGTTGCCGCCCTTGACGATCCGGTTGAGCTCGTCCTGGCTGCGGTCGCCGAACTCGCTCGCCCACAGGCGCCCCGATGCGTCCCAGGCCAGGCCCTCGACGTTGCGGTGCCCGTAGGACCACACCTCGTTGCCGAACGGATTGCCCTCGACCGGGCGGCCCTGGGTGTCGATGCGCAGGATCTTGCCGTTCAGGGAGGAGCGGTCCTGCGGGGTGGCGGTGTTCGCCGCGTCGCCGACCGCGACGAAGAGGCGGCCCCGGCGGTCGAACGTCAGCGCTCCGCCCTGGTGGTTGAACGCCTTCGCCAGGCCGGTGAGGATCGGCTCGGCGGCGCCGATGCGGTCGCCGTCGAACTCCAGGCGCACCACGCGGTTGTCGTCGGCCCCCGTGAGGTAGGCGTAGAGCGCCGACTCGTCGGGCGCCACGGCGAGCCCCTGCAGCCCACCCTCGCCTCCGGGCGCGACCCCGGGGACGTCGCCCACCTTCGACACGTCGCCGTCGGCGGTGACCCGCACGATCGACGCGTCGTCGCGCTGGGTGACCAGGGCCGATCCGTCGGTGAGGAACACGATCGCCCACGGCACGTTGAGGCCCGAGGCGATCGTGCCGTCGATCCGCGGGTCGATCGGCGCGGGGGCGGGCGGCGTGCTCGCGGTGGTGGGCGGGGGCTCGGAGGCCGTGGTGGGCGCGGTGGAGGGGCTGGGGCGTGGCTTCGGGTCGTCGCCGCTGCAGCCGGCCAGCCACGCGGCGCCCAGGGCCGCTCCCCCGACGATGACGCTCCGGCGATCCATGACCCGATCATGCCGCAAGCAGCGGACGTGCCCAACCAACGGAATGTCACAGTGGAGATGGACGTTGAAGAAGCAGTAACCGACGAAAGGCCATCATGACCACGATCAACCTGACTGCCGACACGTTCCAGGACACCGTCACCGGTGAGGGCATCACCCTGGTGGACTGGTGGGCCGGCTGGTGCGGACCGTGCATGCAGTTCGCCCCGGTCTACGAGGCCGCCAGCGAGCGTCACCCCGACATCACGTTCGCCAAGATCGACACCGAGGCCGAGCAGGAGCTGTCCGCCGCGGTCCAGATCACCTCGATCCCCACGCTGATGGCGTTCCGCGACGGCGTGCTGCTGTACGCCCAGCCCGGCGCGCTGCCGGCCGAGGCACTCGACCAGATCATCGGTCAGGTCCGCGACCTCGACATGGAGCAGGTGCGCCGCGAGATCGAGGCGCAGGAGGCCCAGGCCCAGGCGCCCGAGGTTCCGGAGGCCTCGCAGAACTGAGACACTCGGGGCCATGAGTCGTGTGACGTGCCCCGTGGTGTCCGAGCGGATCATGACCGCCGAGGAGGCGGTCCGATTCATCCGTCCCGGCGACAACGTCGGGATGAGCGGATTCACCGGCGCGGGCTATCCCAAGGCCGTGCCCCCCGCGCTCGCCGCCCGCGCCCGGGCCGCGCACGACGCCGGCGAGGACTTCCGGATCGGCCTGTGGACCGGTGCCTCCACCGCTCCGCAGGCCGACGGCGTCCTGGCCGAGGCCCACGCGATCGCCAAACGACTCCCCTACAACTCCGACCCGCTGCTGCGCCGCCAGATCAACGCCGGCGAAGTCGACTACGTCGACGCCCACCTGAGCCACTCGGCCCAGCAGATGTGGTTCGGCTTCTACGGCCCGCTCGACGTCGCGGTCATCGAGGTGACGGCGATCCTGCCCGACGGGCTCCTCGTCCCGGGCAGCTCCGTGGGCAACAACAAGACCTGGCTCGACCAGGCCGACCGGGTGATCCTCGAGGTCAACCACTGGCAGCCGCGCGAGCTCGAGGGCTTCCACGACATCTACGGCGGCACTGCGCTGCCGCCCCACCGCCGCCCGCTCACGCTCACCGAGCCGATGCAGCGGATCGGCGAGCCGTACCTGAAGGTCGACCCGGCGAAGGTCGTGGCCGTGGTCGAGACCCGCGAGCCCGACGCCGGTGCCGCGTTCTCCGCACCGGACGACGTCTCGCGCGCAATCGCCGACCACGCCCTGGAGTTCCTGCGTGGCGAGGTGGGTGCGGGCCGGATGCCTCCCGAGCTGCTGCCGCTCCAGTCGGGCGTGGGCAACGTCGCGAACGCGGTGCTGCAGGGGCTCGACGACAGCGAGTTCACGAGCCTCGTGGCGTACACCGAGGTGCTCCAGGACGGCATGCTCACGCTGCTCGACTCGGGCACCCTGCGGGCGGCGTCGACGGCCTCGTTCGGCCTGTCGCGTGAGGGGATGGAGCGGTTCCACGCCGGGATCGACGGCTACAAGGGCCGGATCCTCATGCGCAGCGAGGAGATCTCCAACCACCCCGAGGTCATCCGCCGGCTCGGGGTGATCGCCATGAACGGCATGATCGAGGCCGACATCTACGGCAACGTGAACTCGACCCACGTCATGGGCAGCGCGGTGATGAACGGCATCGGCGGCAGCGGCGACTTCGCGCGCAACGCCTACCTGAACTTCTTCCTGACGCCGTCGACGGCCAAGGGCGGTGCCATCTCGACGATCGTGCCCATGGTCAGCCACGTCGACCACACCGAGCACGACGTCCACGTCATCGTCACCGAGCACGGGCTCGCCGACCTGCGCGGCCTGTCCCCGCGGGCCCGGGCCGAGCAGATCATCGCCCACTGCGCCCACCCGGACTTCCGCCCGCAGCTGCGGGACTACCTCGAGCGCGCCCTCGCGGCCCGGCCCGACGCCCGGCACACCCCGCACCTGCTCGGCGAGGCCCTCTCGTGGCACCAGCGCTACCTGGACACGGGCCGCATGTGACCCGGCGGTCGGCCGGGCTGGGCGTCGCGCTGCTCGCGGGCGCGCTCCTGGTCGGCGCGTGCACGTCCCCCACTCCCGGAAGGACCGACTTGTCCGACGCCTCCCTGCCCACCGTCTCCGCCTCACCGAGCCCGAGCCCGGCTCCCCCGCCGGACTTCAGCGAGCTCGACCGGCTGGTCGACGCCAGCGCCTCCACCTGCACCCTGGTGCTGCGTGGTGGCGAGGTCGTCCACGAGCACCCGGCCGCGTCGCGGCACGCCGCGCGGCGCGTCTACTCGATCACGAAGTCCGTCGTCGGGGTGCTCCTGGCGGTCGCCGCGGCCGACGGGGCGCTCGACCTCGACGACCCGGTGGCCCGCCACGTCGACGACTGGCCCGACGCGTCGCGCGACGTCACCGTGCGGCACCTCATGTCGATGACGTCGGGACGCGAGTGGTCCGAGGCGCTCGACCGGGCGATGATCGGCGCGAACGACCAGACCGCCGCCGCCCTCGCCGTGGGACAGCAGGACCCGGCGGGCACCGCGTGGCGCTACGACAACCTGGCCAGCCAGGTGCTGTCGGCCGTGCTGGGCTCCGCCGTGGGCGACGTCGAGGCGTTCGCGCGCGAGCGCCTCTTCGAACCACTGGGCCTGGCCGACACCAGCTGGAACCGCGACGCGGCGGGCCGGCTCACGACCTACGCCGGGATCGTCTCCTCGTGCGCCGACCTCGCCCGGCTCGGCGTGATGATGCGCGAAGGCGGGGTCTTCGACGGGCGCCGGATCCTGTCGGCCGAGGCGGTGTCCGAGCTGGTCACGACCTCGTCCGAGGGCAACGCCGCCTACGGGCTGCTGTGGTGGAACAACGCCGAGGGCCGTGTCGTCGAGGTGCGCCGCGCCGCCGGCTTCGACGTCGACCGCGAGCCGTTCCGGGGCCGGCTGGCGCCCTCGGTGCCCGCGGACGCCTTCTGGGCGCTCGGCTGGGGCAACCAGTTGCTCGCCGTGGTGCCGTCGCAGGACGTGGTCGCCGTCCGCCTCGGGCCGAAGCCCGCGGGACCCGACGACCTCACGTTCGACGGCTTCACCGCCGCCGTGCTGGCCGGCTGGGACGTCAGGCAGCCGTGATGAACGACCGCATGCCGACCGAGCCCATGTCGATCTCGGTGTTGAAGAAGCCGATCTCCTCGTCGGGCTCGAGCAGGCCCAGCGCCGCCACCATCGGGCGGTAGTGGTCGTCCGTCGGCACGGCGATCCGTGCGGCCGACCAGGAGCTGTACGGGTCCACGAGCTTGGCGACGTCGCGCGTCGCGAGCGCATCCGCGGTCTGGGCGTCGAACTCCTCCGCCCAGTCCCACGCCGGGCCGCCACCCCAGCGGACGCGGTTCAGCGCGTGCACGATGTTGCCGCTGCCGATGAAGACGACGCCGCGGCGGCGCAGGTCGCGCAGGCGCCCGAACAGCTCGTAGAGCTTCGGCAAGGGCATCGAGTAGTCGATGCTGATCTGCAGCACCGGCACCTGCGGCGCGGGCGCGAGGAACTTCAGCACGCTCCAGGTGCCGTGGTCGAGGCCCCACTGGCTGTCGAGGCGCGCCTCGTACTCGACCAGGTGCTCGGCCAGGATGCGGGCGACCCGCTCGTCCCCGTGGGTCTCGTACTGCACCCGGTAGAGCTCGTCGGGGAAGCCGCCGAAGTCGTAGATGATCGGATTGCGCGGCGCGTCAGTGATGTGCGTCCCGCCGGGGGTGAGCCAGTGGGCGCTGATCACGACGATGGCCTGCGCGGCGGGCAGGCCGGCGCCCACGCGCTCCCACTCTCGGGTGAAGGAGTTGTCGGCGAGGGCGTTCATCGGGTTGCCGTGACCGACGAACAGCACCGGCATGCGCGGACTCGGCACCAAGCGGTTCGTGAGGTCGGAGAGCGCGTGCGTGGGCACCGTCTCGGGACGCAGATTCATCGTCGACTCCTGTTAGTTGATGATTCAACTATACCACATGAACCGCCGTTTGAAGGGGTGCGCGACAATGGAGGGATGGCCACGCCGACCGAGTTGCAGATCGCACTGCGGCACCCGGTCAGGTTCGTCCAGGACCCGGACGACCCGGCGCGATCGACGTTCGTCTTCGACACTCCGAGCGGTCCCGTGGAGGCCACCGCGAACGAGGCGGTGGGTCCGCTGAGCGGTGGGATCCGGGCCCTCACGGCCGACCCCAGCGTGCGTGCCTGGGCCACCCCCTCGATCATCGCCCTGCGCCTCATGGCCACCGGCACGCTCGCCTCCCCCGGCTCCTCGGAGATGCAGCAGATGCTCGACGCGGGCCGCGCCGTCGGCCCCACGCCCGCCGAGGGACAGGCATCGATCCGCGCATTCCTGGCGGCGCTGGTCGCGGGTGCGCCCGCAGTGGCCACCACACCCCAGCGGCGGCGCGAGACCGAGCAGCCGCGGCCCACGATCGAACGGCCGACCAGCTTCTCCTACCGGCTCGACATCACGCTCACCGAGGAGGCCGACGCCATGGCCGACCTCGAGCTCCACGTCCGCCCGCAGGCGATGAACCGTGCCTCGGTGCCGGCGCCGACGGTGCTGACCCGTGACGACCACCACCTGGGTCCCGCGGCGCGCCCAGCCCTCGTCGCGATGCTCGAGCGCCTCGCGGCCAGCTGGCCGCCCGCCGCGCAGCTCGCCCGCGAGGGCCGCGTCCGTGTCACTCCCGAGGAGCTCGGCGAGCTCGGCCAGGGGCGTCCCCAGGTGGCCGCGCTGGCCAACCGCATCGACATCGAGTGGCCCGAGGGCCTGCGCCACGACGTGCGCGCCACCGGCGTGGTCAGCCGGGTCGACGCCGAGGAGCCGCGCCTCGAGCGCGACCACGACCGGCCCCGCGCCTTCACCTCCGACCAGCTCTTCCGCTTCGACTGGAGCGTGTCGGTGGGCGGCGAGCACCTCACCCGCGCCGAGGTCGAGCAGCTCGCGGAGTCGCAGTCCGGCATGCTGCACCTGCGCGACCGCTGGGTCATGGTCGACCAGCAGCAGGTGGCGCGCGTGCTGGCCGGTCACGGCCGCACCCTCGACCCCGGCGAGGCCCTGCGTGCGGCCGTCACCGGAAGCCTCGAGATCGACGGCCTCGAGACCGAGGTCGACACCGTGGGCTGGCTCGAGGACGTCCGACGCCGTCTGTCCGAGCAGGACGCGGACATCACGCCGGCCTCCCAGCCCGAGTCGCTCGACGGGCAGCTGCGCGAGTACCAGCTGCGCGGCCTGCGCTGGATGAGCCAGCTGGTCGACCTCGGGCTCGGCGGGATCCTCGCCGACGACATGGGCCTGGGCAAGACCCTCATGCTCATCGCGCTGCACCTGCATCTGGACTCCCCCGAGCCCACCCTCGTGGTGTGCCCCGCCTCGGTCCTGGCCACGTGGGAGCGCGAGATCGCCCGCTTCGCCCCCGGCGTCCCGGTCTACCGCTACCACGGTCCGCGCCGCCACCTCGCCGACGCCAAGGCCGGCTTCGTCGTGACGACCTACGCGACGATGCGCTCCAGCGTCGAGGAGCTGCGCCGCCACCGGTGGAACCTCGTGGTCGCCGACGAGGCCCAGCACGTGAAGAACCCCGGCAGCGGTGCCGCGCAGGCGCTGCGCCGGATCGACTCCGAGGCCCGCATGGCGCTGACGGGCACCCCCGTGGAGAACCACCTCGGCGAGCTGTGGGCGCTGCTCGACTGGACCACGCCCGGCCTGCTCGGCACGCGCGAGCAGTTCCGGCGCGAGTGGTCGCGCCAGATCGAGCGCGATCACGACACCGACCGTGCCGCCGGGCTCTCGCAGCTCATCCGTCCGTTCGTGCTGCGCCGCCGCAAGACCGATCCGGGCATCGCGCCGGAGCTGCCGCCGAAGATCGAGACCGACCACCGCGTGCCGCTGACCCGCGAGCAGGTCGGCCTCTACGAGGCGGTCGTCCAGCGGACGATGTCGGAGATCGCCGACTCCACCGGCATCCGCCGTCGCGGCCTCGTCGTGAAGCTGCTGACCCAGCTCAAGCAGATCTGCAACCACCCGGCGCAGTTCCTGCACGAACCGGAGGCGCGCCTGACCGGCCGCTCGGGCAAGCTCGAGACGTTCGACGAGCTGGTCGAGGAGATCGTCGACGAGGGCGGCGCCGCGCTGGTGTTCACGCAGTACGCGCAGATGGGCCGCCTGCTCGCCCGCCGGCTGGGCGAGCGCAAGGTGCGCCACGACTTCCTGCACGGCGGCACGCCCGTGTCACGCCGCGAGCAGATGGTGACCGCGTTCCAGGACGGCGAGACCGACGTGTTCGTCCTGTCGCTGAAGGCCGCGGGCACCGGCCTGAACCTGACCCGTGCCGACCACGTGGTCCACTACGACCGCTGGTGGAACCCGGCCGTCGAGGACCAGGCCACCGACCGGGCGCACCGCATCGGGCAGACGAAGAACGTGCAGGTGCACCGCCTCGTGGCCGAGGGCACGATCGAGGAGTCGATCGCCGAGCTGATCAGCGCGAAGCGCGCGCTGGCCGATGCGGTGGTCAACGCCGGCGAGGCCGCCCTGACCGAGCTCACGGACGCCGAGCTCGAGGTCCTGGTGCAGCTGCGCCACTGAGCGTGATCTCGATACGCGGCTCGCTGCGCTCGCCAGCTACTCGATCACCGGGTCGGCGAGCGCAGCGAGACGGTGTATCGAGATCAGTCGATCAGGCGGTGCCGCCGAGGCGGCGCGATCCGACGGGTCGGCGCTGCGCGATGGTGAGCACCATCGACAGGTCGAGCTCGAACTCGTTGAGGGCGCGCGCCATGCCGCCGTGCTCCCCCAGCCCCGAGGGGTCCACGGTGAGCAGGTGCAGCATCGACGGTCCCCCGGACTCGCGCACGCGCAGCTGGGTGCCGGGCCGCAGGCCCATGCTGGCCGGGAAGACGATGGCAATGTCGGAGGCGCCGAGCTCGCGGCCGGCCGCGATGAGGCCGATGGACAGCTCGTCGGCCAGGTCCTCGGTGTACTCCCGTGCGCAGACCGTGACGGCCACGAGCTCGGAGTCGGACTGCACCACCGTGTCGACCGCACCGGCGGTCGCGTTCACGTCGTTGAGGCGCCGCGCCCGCGAGCCGCGGTAGGCGGTGAAGCCAGCCTCCTTGGCGGCCCGTTCCGCCACCTCCTGGACGAAGTCGCCGAACAGCCTCTCGGTGCTCCACAGGAAGGCGCGGGTGGGACCGTCGGCCCGGCCGCTGGTGCCGTTCTGCGGGCCCATCGAGAGCATGCGCGCCACGTCGAGCGCCTCGCTGAGGAAGCCGAACTGCGGCGTGAGCTGGAGCCCGTCCATGACCGACGGGGGCGGCAGGTCGCGCGACGCCTCGGGGAAGAGGTCGGCGTACGCCCGCAGCTCGGACTCGAGCCACGGCTGCTGCACGGCACCGGCGAGCTCGGCGCACGCCCACTTGAGCGCGGAGGTGACCGGGCCGTCGGCGACGAACTCGGAGAAGCGGCAGTCGACGCTGTAGGGGTCGACGACGCGGCGCCACATCCGGCCGGCGTCGACCTGACCGCGGATCGAGGGCGTGACGGCCGTGCGCTCGACGTAGGTGCGCGGCACTCCCTCCGATGACGCGCGGCCCATGGCGCCGGCCACGATCATGCCGAGGAGGTCCGACAGGCCCGCATGGCGCGAGCCGCGATCGACCCGGGGCACCCACTCGAGGTGGTGGACCGTGGTCAGCATCGTCAGCATGGAGACGCGCCAGCCCGGGTCGTGGCGCAGGACGTGGGGCATGATCTCGATCGTCGAGTCGCCGAGGGAGACGAAGCCCGCCACACCGCGGACCTGGATCGTGCCGGCCGCGTCGTCGATGACGAACGGCTCCTCGGCCAGGCCCAGTCGCGTGGCCAGCTCGGTCGATCGCAGCCGCAGCTCGTCGAGGTCGGCCGCGGTGCCCGCGAACGGCTGGGCGGGTCCGCCCTCGAGCAGGGTCTGTCCGGTCATCATCATCATCCACGCACCAGGAAGTCGAGAGCGATCGCGGTGTCCTCGTGGGACTGGCCCATCAAGGAGTCGACGGCCAGGGCACGGCCCGTCAGCGTCCGCGTACGGAAGGGGTAGTTCGGCGGAGCATTGCGCGAGTTCACGCGCAACAGGTCGGCCAGCTGGTCGGGGCGCGCGCCGAAGCGGTCCCGGATCTGCGGCCAGATGTCGTGGTCCCACACGCGCTGGAGGTCATCCCAGCTCGTGATGTTCCACAGGTAGAGGTGACCGAGCTCGTAGTCCTGCCCGAGGCGCTCGGTGATCTCGTCGTTGAGGTAGCCCAGCAGCGCCACGGCGGCCGCCTGGGGCGTCCAGTGCTCCGCGTCGATGTCCGGGGCGGTGGCGATCTCGATGCTGACCCCCAGGTGCTGGGCCAGGAAGTCCAGGTCGGCGTAGGCGTCGATGCGCTCGAAGCGTCGGCCGATCGCCGAGTCCAGCGGGGCGACCGCACGGTCCACCGAGTTCATCGTGGCGAGGACGTTCACGTCGTACGGGAACGTCCACGGCTGGGGCAGCATGTAGGAGTCACCCGAGATCATCCAGATCGGCTCGGTCACCGGGTCGCCGGTGGGGCTGCGCTGCACCTTCGGCAGGTTCACCGGGATCGCCGAGCGCGAGTCGCCGTCGCGGCCGCGTCGGTAGGACGTGTCCATGAAGGTCATGAAGTCGCCAAGGATCTTCGGGACGTTGCCGCGGTTGATCTCGTCGATCACGAGCAGCGCCGAGCCGCGGCCCTGGCGGTCGAGGCGGATCGCGAGGTCGAGCAGGCGGCCCGCGAACGGAGCGAGGCGGATGCCCTCGCCGGTGGGGCGCAGGCCCACGACGAAGTCCTCGTAGCCGTAGTCCTGGTGGAAGGTGACCCAGTCGGTGATGACCGGGGGCGCGATCGGCGAGGCCTCGAACCCTGACGTGAACGGCTGGTCGATGCGGTGCGGGTCGATCTCGACGGCCTCGCCGCCGGTCCACGCGTCGTCGAGGATCTGGCGGACCTGGGCCACGGCGTGGGTCTTGCCGGTGGCGGGCGGACCGTAGACGAGCACGCTCTTGCGGTCGCGGAAGGCGTCGAGGATCTTGCGCGCGAGCGGGGTCAGTGTCTGCACCGATCCGCTGCCGACGGTGATGACGCCCGACTCCGAGCCGGTGAACAGGGGCTGGCAGGAGGACGGCCAGCCGGCGGGCAGGGAGGCTCCGGTCGTGTGCCCGGCGAAGTACTGGCCCGACTGGGTGCGCGCGACGTACACGTGCAGCCCGCCGAGCTCGGCCAGGACCGCCTTGGCGTCCTCGACCGAGGTGGGGATGCGCAGGTCCGGCCAGCCGTGGAGGGGCAGCCAGGCGGGGTGGCGCTCGTGCCGCTCGTCGTTGCGGTTCTGGGCGTGGAGCTCGTACACGCCGTGCCGGCGGTGGGCCTTGAACACGAGCGGGGCCGACACGTCGGGGTCGCCGACGACGCGCGGCACGATGCGCACGTCCTGCCAGGCCTCCAGGGAGATGTTGCGGTCCAGGCCGACGAACTCCATGAGATCGGGGATCTGGCGGATCTCCAGGGTCGTCCGACCGCGGAGACCACGCGACGACTTCTCCATCGTGTAGTAGTCCTCGGCGCCGATCTCGCGCCACCAGATGCGCTCCACCTTCATGCGTCCCGCCCTCCCCTCGTCCGCCGCTCCCGGCCCGGCTTTCGCCGTGTGACCGTGAGACGGCACCGCACCTGTCCCATGACGCGACTCTGGTCACATTTCTTCCATGCGTCACACGTGGGTGTCCTGCGTACGATGCGAGTGTGGGCTGGTTCACACGCGGTCGGCACCGCGAGCGCTACGTGGCGCTCGCCGTCCCCACCCTCGACGGGAGCACGTGGCCGGCTGCCGACCCCGCGGCCCGGACCGGGTTCGGCGCCGCGACGACGCACCGCCTGGGACTCGACGCGGCCTTCACGCCCGAGGCCCACGAGGTCGCGGACCTGCTGACCGCCCGCCTCCTGCCGCTGCTGGCCCTGGACGCCTCGCCCGAGGACCTGCCGCACACCGTCGACCTGCTGCGCAGTGCCGCCCAGGCCGGCGCCGGGCTGGGCCTCGTGGACGCCCGCGATGCATCGCTCGGGCCCGAGCGGATGGGGGCCGACGTCGCCGGCGCCCTGGGCGAGGCCGAGCAGGACCTCCCGCCGATGCCCTCCACCCTGAGGCGCCAGGCGCGCTTCCTGATGCACTCCGGCCACCACGTCGCGCGTCTCGGCCCCGAGGTCCTGCCCCGGCTCGAGGCGCAGCTCGCGGGCCCCGTCGACGTCGACTGATCGCCGCCGGTCCCCGCTCGGCCCACGAGCGACGACCGTTCGTCGCAGGATCCGGACGCTCGTCGCACGCGCGCCGCGCCCTGACCGCCGCTCTCCTGCGCCACCTCTAGCGTCGGGTGTGACCGCGATCACTGTGACGTCGGTCACGATGTCCCTTCACCGTGGAGGTGTTGCTGTGAGCAATCCGACCGAATCCGACTCGGCCCCCGGGCCGACCGACCGGGAGTCGGCGTACATCGCCGTCCTCGCGTCGCCTGAGTTCCAAGAGCTGAAGCGCAAGCACCGCAACTGGGTGATTCCCGCGACCGCTGCCGCCCTCGTCTTCTACTTCATCTACGTCTTCGCCTCGACGTACGCCGTGGACTTCATGAGCCAGAAGGTGTTCGGGAACATCAACGTCGGTCTCATCTTCGGGCTGCTGCAGTTCGTCGCCACGTTCGCCGTGACGATGGCGTACGTCCGCTACGCCGACCGCGAGCTGGACCCGCGCTCGTCGAAGATCCGTGCCGAGATGGAAGCCGAGGGCCTCGCATGATCACCTCCTCCCTGGCCTCGCTCGCGCAGGCCACCGAGACGGAGCAGGTCGGCAACACCGCCCTGAACATCGCCATCTTCGCGGCGTTCGTCGTGCTGACGCTGGTGTTCGTCATCCGGGCCAGCCGCACCAACAAGAGCGCTTCGCAGATGTACACCGCCGGCTCGTCCTTCACGGGGCGCCAGAACGGCTTCGCGATCTCGGGCGACTACCTGTCGGCGGCCTCGTTCCTGGGCATCGCCGGCGCCATCGCCCTGACCGGCTACGACGGATTCCTCTACAGCATCGGCTTCCTGGTCGCGTGGGTCATCGCCCTGCTGCTGGTGGCCGAGCTGCTGCGCAACACCGGCCGCTTCACGATGGCCGACGTCCTGAGCTTCCGGATGCAGGAGCGGCCCGTCCGCACCGCCGCTGCGGTGTCGACGCTGGTCGTCTCCTTCTTCTACCTGCTCGCCCAGATGGCCGG
Organism: Aeromicrobium sp. UBA7512; assembly: GCF_002476985.1. Taxonomy (NCBI): domain Bacteria; kingdom Bacillati; phylum Actinomycetota; class Actinomycetes; order Propionibacteriales; family Nocardioidaceae; genus Aeromicrobium; species Aeromicrobium sp. UBA7512. Next base: position 197,844 of record NZ_DLNK01000003.1, on the reverse strand, counting down.
CGCCGGTGGCCTCGTGGCCCTGCTGCTGAACATCAACGACTCCTTCGGACAGGCCCTCGTCATCGCCGGCGTCGGCGCGCTGATGATCGTCTACGTCCTCGTGGGCGGCATGAAGGGCACCACCTACGTGCAGATCATCAAGGCGATCCTGCTGATCGGCGCCGCGCTGCTGATGACCGTGTGGGTCCTGGCGCAGTACGGCTTCAACTTCTCCGACCTGCTCGGTGACGGCGCCGCCGCCGGTGCCGCCCTGGAGCCGGGCAAGAAGTACGGCATCGACGACATCAGCAAGATCGACTTCATCTCGCTGTCGATCGCCCTGGTGCTCGGCACCGCGGGCCTGCCCCACATCCTGATGCGCTTCTACACGGTGCCGACGGCCAAGGAGGCCCGCAAGTCCGTGGTCTGGGCGATCTGGCTGATCGGCCTGTTCTACCTGTTCACCCTGACCCTGGGCTACGGCGCCGCGGCGCTGGTCGGCCCCGAGCGGATCGCGGCGGCACCGGGCGCGGCCAACTCGGCGGCACCGTTGCTGGCCTACGAGCTGGGCGGCACCCTGCTGCTGGGCATCGTGTCGGCGGTGGCGTTCGCGACGATCCTCGCGGTGGTCGCCGGTCTGACGATCACGGCGTCGGCCTCGTTCGCGCACGACATCTATGCGAACGTGATCCACCGCGGCAACGCGCCGGAGGGCCAGGAGGTGAAGGTCGCCCGCATCGCGGCCATCGTGATCGGCATCGTGGCGATCTTCGGTGGCATCGCGGCCAACGGCCAGAACATCGCCTTCCTGGTGGCGCTGGCGTTCGCGGTGGCGGCCTCGGCCAACCTGCCGACGATCCTCTACTCGCTGTTCTGGAAGCGGTTCAACACCCGTGGCTGCCTCTGGAGCATCTACGGCGGCCTGATCATCACCGTCGGGCTGATCATCTTCAGCCCTGCAGTGTCGGGCTCGGAGACCGCGATGTTCCCGGATCAGGACTGGTCGTGGTTCCCGCTGGCCAACCCCGGCCTGGTCTCGATCCCGGCCTCGTTCCTGCTCGGCATCCTGGGCACGCTCACCAGCAAGGAGCACCTGGAGTACAAGGCCGCCGAGATGGAGGTCCGCGCCCTCACCGGTGCGGGCGCGGAGGGCAAGGCGCTCGACCACTGATCGCCTGAGACAGCTGCACCGAGAAACGACGATGGGGCGGACCCGAGAGGCCGCCCCATCGTCGTTCTCGCGCGTCAGGAGCGCACGAGCCTGCGCGCCAGGTCGCGGTGCAGCGCCTCGACCTGGCGTTCGTCCAGCGGCCCGCCGGCACGGAGCCGGCGCAGTGTCGAGCGGATCGACAGCACCCGCACGCCGTCGACCTCGAGCGGGCGCATCGGCAGCTCGCCCTCGACGAAGCAGTAGCTCGTGTGCACGGGCGTGTCCGGCAGCGGCCCCGTCGAGACGGCGGCCTGGAGGGCCTCCGCATGCTCGGCCATCTGCTCGGCCAGGCGCGTGTGGCGCACCCCGTCGATCTCGAAGGTGCTGCCGTCGCGACACGCCCGGACCTTCTTGCCCGGGTAGCACCGGGGCTCGATCAGGTGCACGCCGGTCGAGGTGACGGCGATGACCGGAAGGTCGCCGGTCTGGCCGGGGATGCGCCGGTGGAACAGGAACAGCACCCGGTCCCCGAACGCGTCGATGAGGATCGAGGCGAGGACGTCGGTGGCGTCCGCCCGCTCCGGGGACTGCTCCGGCACGCCGGCGGCATCGCCGCGGACCACCGTCAACCTGGGGCGCGACAGCGGGTCGACGCTGCGCACCGTCCTTCTGCTCATGCCCATGAGACGCCCCTCGCGGCACCCCATGACGCGGTTTCGCGATCTTTGGTGCGAGCGGTCGAAGTTTCCCGTGCTCATGGGGGAATCCCGCACGGTCGCCCACGGTGTCGGACCGACACGGCAGACTGAGCCCGACATGACCTTCCACCTGCACCGCGCCGAGCGCACCGACGTGCTGGCCGACGGACTGGCCACCCTGCTGGCCGAGCCCACGGACGATCCGTTCGCCACCGAGCTCGTCGTGGTCGCGGCGCTCGGCACCGAGCGGTGGCTGTCCCAGCGCCTGAGCCACCGGCTGGGCGCGTCACCCGGTGGCGGCGACGGGGTCACCGCGGGCGTGCGGTTCGCGCGGCCGCACTCGATCGTCGCCGAGCTCGTGGGCGAGGACGAGCAGGACCCGTGGCGGCCCGACGCGCTGGTGTGGCGGGTGCTCGAGGTGATCGAGTCGGGCCTCGACGAGCCGTGGCTCGCCGCGGTCGCGCGGCACCTCGGCCAGGGTCGGACCGGGCTCGAGCGCGAGCTGCGCCGCGATCGACGGTTGGGGGTCGCCCGCTCGCTGGCCGCGCGCCTGCACGCCTACGCGCGCCAGCGCCCCGCGATGACCGAGGCCTGGTCGGCCGGGCGCGACGAGGACGGCACCGGCGCGCCCCTGCCGGACGACGTGCGCTGGCAGGCCGAGGTGTGGCGCCGCGTGCGGGCCCGGCTCCAGGCGCCCTCGCCCGACGAGCGCATCGGCGCCACGATCGCCGCGCTGGCCGGCTCGGCGGGCGCGGTCGACCTGCCCTCCCGGGTGAACCTCTTCGGCCACAACCGGCTCCCGCTGGGCGAGCTGCAGGTGCTGGCGGCGCTGGCCGAGCACCGCGACGTGCACCTGTGGCTGCCGCATCCCTCCCCCGCCGCGTGGGACCGCCTCACCGACGCCGCCGGCATCGTCCCGCGCGGGGCCGACGACACGGCCCAGCTGCTGCACAACCCGCTGCTGGCCGCCCTCGGCCGCGACGTCCGCGAGCTCCAAAGGTCCCTGGCGGCGGTGGCGCCGGGGGCCACCGTGCACCCCGCCCTGACCGTGGAGCGGCCTGGCACGCTGCTGGGCCGCCTCCAGGCCGACGTGGCGGCGGACCGACCCGGCTCGGCCGGACCCGCTCCCTCACCCGGCGACCGCACCGTCCAGGTGCACGCCTGCCACGGTCGCGCGCGCCAGGTCGACGTGCTCCGCGACGTCGTCGTGGGGCTGCTGCAGGACGACCCCTCGCTCGAGCCGCGCGACGTGCTCGTGATGGTCCCCGACATCGAGTCGTACGCGCCGTTGTTCCACGCGGCGTTCGGCCAGGCCGAGATCCTCGGCGACACGCCCCACCACCCCGGGCACCGGCTCCGGGTCATGCTCGCCGACCGCGCCGCGTCGCGCACCAATCCCCTCCTCGGCCTCACGGTCGCGGTGCTCGAGCTGGCCCGGCGCGGGCGCGCCACCAACGCCGAGGTGCTCGACCTGCTCGGTGCCGAGCCGGTCCGGCACCGCTTCGACCTCGACGACGACGCCATCGAGCGCATCGCCGGGTGGGTCGAGTCCAGCGGGGTCCGCTGGGGCTTCGACGGACCCCACCGCCAGCGGTTCGGCCTGCGGGTCGAGCAGAACACGTGGCGCACGGGCCTCGACCGCCTGGTCGCCGGGGTGGCCGCCACCGAGGACCCCGCCCGCCTCGTCGCCGAGGTGCTGCCGCTCGACGACGTGCCCAGCGGCGACGTCGACCTGGCCGGCCGCCTCGTCACGTTCCTCGACGGACTCGAGCGCGCCGTCGACGCGTTCGCCGGGAGCGCCACGATGGCGCAGTGGTCCGCACGGATCGACGCCATGCTCACCGACCTCGCCGACGTACCGTTGCGCGACGCCTGGCAGCGCCAGCAGGTCGACCGCGAGCTCGAGCGCCTCGACGACGACACCACGGTCCTGCGCCCCGGGGAGGTCCTCACGATGGTGCGCGAGCGCTGGGCGGGGCGCCCCTCGCGAGCGAACTTCCGCACGGGCAGCCTCACGGTCTGCACGATGGTGCCGATGCGCTCGGTGCCGCACCGGGTGGTGTGCCTCGTCGGCCTCGACGACGGCACCTTCCCCCGTGCCACCCACGTCGACGGCGACGACGCACTGGCCCGCCGGCCGCTCACCGGCGAGCGCGACGCGCGCGCCGAGGACCGCCAGCTCCTGCTCGACGCGGTGATGTCGGCCACCGAGACACTCGTCGTCACCTACACCGGCGCCGACGAGCACCGCGGCCAAGCACGCCCGCCGGCCGTCCCGCTGGGCGAGCTGCTCGACCAGGTCCGCCGCACCGCCGGCGACGTCGACGTGGTCACGCATCACCCGCTGCAGCCGTTCGACCCGCGGAACCTGCGCCCGGGTGCGGTCACCGGCGATCCACGGCCCTTCAGCTTCGATCCCGCCGCCTTGGCCGGGGCCCGCGCCAGCCTGCGGCCGCGGCTGGAGCCCTCGCCCTTCCTGCCCGATCCGCTGCCGGCCCCGCCGCGCGAGGACCTGGCGCTGGCCGACCTCATCGCCTTCGTGCAGAACCCGGTGCGGGGGTTCTGGCGGCAGCGGCTCGACGTCCTCCTGCGCGGCGAGGAGCAGCTCCTCGACGAGGACCTGCCGATCACGCTCGACGGGCTCGAGCGCTGGCGGATCGGACAGCGCCTCCTCGACGACGCGGTCCGGGGCGTGGCGCCGGCCGACGCGTGGTCGGCGGTCTGGCGCGCCGGGATGATGCCGCCCGGTCGCCTCGGCGAGGCCGTCGGCAACGATGTCGGCACGCGCGTCGCCACGCTCGTCGGAGGCACCACGGCGCTGCGCGCGGGCGACGCCGAGTCCGTCGACATCGACGTCGCCCTGCCCGACGGCCGCCGCCTCACCGGCACGGTCGAGGGCGTGCACGAGGACCGTCTCGTGACCGTCTCCTACTCCACCGTCCACGGCCGGCACCGCCTGCGCGACTGGGTGCGGCTGCTGGCCCTGGGCCTCCAGCGACCCGAGGTCCCCTGGGTCGCCCACCTCGCCGGCAAGGTCGGGCGCGGCACCGCCCAGGTCGTCACACGCTCGCCCGCCAGCCGCGACGAGGCGCTCGGCCTGCTCGCCGATCTCGTCGACCTGCGCGACGACGGCCTGCAGCGTCCGCTGCCGCTTCCCGTCGAGCTCGCCCGCCTGTTCGCGTTCCAGCAGCGGGCGCGCGGACCCCAGGCCGCGGCGCGCATCGCCGCCCGCGAGTGGCAGCGCGAGGCCAAGGCGTTCGGACCGCCCGCCGACCGCGACGCCGAGGAGATCGTGCGCGTCTGGGGACCCAAGGCACCGTTCGAGACCCTCGTCGCCGGCGGGTTCACCACGCTGGCCGCCCGGCTGTGGGACGGCGCGCTCGACCACCAGCAGGAGGCCCAGCTGTGAGCGACCTGCCCCTGACGGCGCCCGAGCTGAGCGCGTTCGACATCACCGACCCGCTGCCGCAGCGCACCACCCTGCTCGAGGCCAGCGCCGGCACCGGGAAGACCTGGACGATCGGCGCGCTCGTGGCCCGGTGCGTCGCCGAGGGCGTCGTCACCCTGCCCGAGCTGCTCGTGATCACCTTCGGTCGTGCGGCCAGTCGCGAGATGCGCGAGCGGGTACGCGACCAGCTCGTCTCGGCCGAGGCCGCGCTCGGCGACCCGGCCGCCCATCGCGCGGGCGACGACCCGCTCCTGCGCCTCCTGGTCGACGTGCCGGAGACCGAGCTCGCCGCTCGTCGGGCCCGGCTGCGCGCGGCGCTGGCCGACTTCGACGGTGCCACGATCGCCACCACCCACCAGTTCTGCCAGACCGTGCTGCGCAGCCTCGGCACCGCCGGCGACTCCGACGGGTCCGCCGAGCTGACCGACGACCTCACCGAGCTGGTCGACCAGATCGTCGACGACCTCTACGTGGCGAAGTACGCGAACGAGGACGGCCCCGCGCTCTCGCACGGCCAGGCCCGCACCCTGGCCCACGCGGTCGTCGCCGATCCCCACGCCGCGCTCGTGCCCGCCGACGCCGACCCCGACGCGCCGGCCGGGGTCCGGGTGCGGTTCGCCCACGCCGTGCGACGCCGCCTCGACCAGCGCAAGCGCGAGCTCGGCCTGCTCGACTACGACGACCTGCTGCGGCGGCTCGAGAGCGTCCTGGAGGACCCCGACTCCCCCGCCCGCACGCTCATGCGGAACCGCTGGCGCGTCGTCCTGGTCGACGAGTTCCAGGACACCGACCCCGTGCAGTGGAACGTGCTCGACCGGGCCTTCAGCGGCGTGGCCACGCTCGTGCTGATCGGTGACCCGAAGCAGGCGATCTACGCCTTCCGCGGCGGCGACGTCCAGACCTACCTGCGCGCGGCCGCCACCGCCACCGAGCGCCGCACCCTGCCGGTCAACTGGCGCAGCGACGCTCCGCTGGTCGACGCGCTCGGCGCCACCTTCGCTGGGGCACAGCTGGGGCACCCCGACATCGCCGTCCGTCCCGTGCGGGCCCGGCACGACGGCAGCCGCCTGGCGGGACTGCCCCACCCGGCCGCCTTCCGCCTGCGCGTCCTCGACCGCGAGGACTACGAGGACTCCCAGGACCTCCCGGTCGCCCTCGCGCGCCAGCGGATCGTCGAGGACCTCGCGGTCGACGTCGCCGAGACGCTGGCGTCCGGCGCCACCTACGACACGGGCTCCGAGGTCAGGCCGGTGGCCGCCGGCGACATCGCGGTCCTGGTCGCCACCGGCGTCGAAGCCGACCTCGTCCGGCGCACGTTCGCCCGGCACGGCATCCCCGCGGTCCTCGGCGGTGGCAGCAACGTCCTGGTCAGCCAGGCCGCCGACGACTGGCTCACGCTCCTCGAGGCGATGGAGTCCCCGCAGCGGTCCGGCCTCGTCCGCGCGGCCGCCCTCACCGACCTGCTCGGGCACGACGCCACCAGCCTCGTGGCCGGCGGCGACCGGCTCACCGACGCCATCGCCACGCGCGTGCGCGACCTGGCCGACCTGCTGGGCACGCGCGGTGTCGCGGCGGTGGTGGAGTCCCTCACCGACGAGGTCTTCGCCGCGCGCATGCTGGCCCGGCCCGACGGCTACCGCCGGATGACCGACCTGCGCCACGTGGCCCACCTGCTCCACGAGGTGGCGCTGCGCGAGCGGCTCGGCCTGTCGGGGCTCGTCCAGTGGCTGCGACGCCGGCGCACCGAGGCCGGCGAGTCGCCCGAGCTCACCCGCCGCCTCGACAGCGATGCCAAGGCCGTCCAGGTGCTCACGATCCACGCCAGCAAGGGCCTGGAGTTCCCGATCGTCCACCTGCCGTTCCTGTTCAACCGGTGGCGCCCCGACCGCGACGAGCGCCCGCGCTTCCACGACGCCTCCGGCAGCAGGTTCCTCGACGTCGGGGGGCCGGGTCACGCCGACTTCGCCGCCCACTCGCGTGCCGCCCAGGCCGAGGACGCGGGCGAGGTGCTGCGACTCGCGTACGTGGCGATGACCCGCGCGAAGTCCCAGCTCGTGGCGTGGTGGGCGCCCACCCGCGACGCCCGCAACTCCGGCCTGCACCGCCTCCTCTTCCGACCCGACCCCGCCCGCCCGGAGGTCCCCGACGAGGTCACGACCCCCGACGACCCCACGGCCTGGTCGGTGCTGCGTGGCTGGAGCGAGCGGGGTGGCCCCGTGCTGGAGCGCGTCGCCGAGCGCACGAGTCCCGTTCCCCCGGCGCCCGGCGAGACCGCCGACCTCGGCGTGCGCACGTTCGACCGCGAACTCGACCTGGCGTGGCGACGCACCTCCTACTCCGGGCTGATCCGCGCGGAGCAGGAGTCCACGCCCCACGTCGGCAGCGAGACCGAGGCCGAGGGCACCACCGACGAGTCCGAGACCCTCGTCGTCGCGGAGGTCGGACCCGACGAGCGGCTCTCGCCGATGGCCGACCTGCCGAAGGGCGCCACGTTCGGCAGCCTCGTGCACGCCGTGCTGGAGGAGGTCGACGTCGCGGCACCCGACCGGCGCGTCGAGCTCGAGCTCCGGATCCGCGAGCAGCTCGCGCTGTGGCCCGTCGAGGTCGACGTCGACGCCGCCGTGGCCGCGTTCGAGGCCGTCCTCACCACGCCGCTGGGCCCGCTGGCCGACGACCTCGACCTGGCCACTGTGCTCGCCGAGCGGCAGTTCAAGGAGCTCGACTTCGAGATCCCGATGGGTGGCGGCGACCACCCCGGCGCCACGATGGGTCGCCTCGCCGACCTGGCCGACCTGATCGAGCAGCACCTGCCGGCCGGTGACCCGATCCGGCCGTTCGCCGACCGCCTGCGCTCCCCGGCGCTGGCCGAGCAGTCGCTGCGCGGCTACCTCACCGGCTCCATCGACCTGGCCCTGCGGCTGCCGTCGGGCCGCTTCCTCGTGGTGGACCACAAGACGAACTGGCTCGGCGCCCCCGACGCACCGCTCACGATCGGCGGGTACCGGCCCGACGCCCTCGCCGAGGCGATGAACTCGGGCACCTACCCGCTGCAGGCCCTGCTGTACGCCGTCGTGCTGCACCGGTTCCTGCGGTGGCGCGTGCGCGGCTACGCACCCGAGGAGCACCTCGGCGGCGTCCTCTACCTCTACGTGCGCGGCATGGCGGGACCCGACACCCCGCGGCACGAGGGCGTTCCGTACGGGGTGTTCTCGTGGCAGCCGCCCACCGCGCTGGTGATCGCGCTGTCCGACCTGCTCGACGGAACCCGCCCGGAGGCCGCACGATGACCCCGCACGCCACGATCGACGACTTCGTCGCCGCTGAGGTCCTCACCACCGGCGACGCGCTGATGACCGCACGCCTCGGGCGGATCACCGGCGAGTCCGCTCCCCTGCCGCTGCTCGCCCTCGCGTTCGCGCTGCGGGCCGTCCGCCACGGCTCGACGTGCTTCGACCCACGCCAGGACCCCGAGGTCCCCGGCCTCGCCTGGCCCGAGGCCGACGCGTGGCTCGAGGCCGTCGGCACGAGCCGACTCGGCCGCGTGCTCGTCGTCGAGCACGACCTGCTCTACCTCGACCGCTACCGCGAGCTCGAGGTCGCCCTGTGCGACGACCTCGCGGCCCGCGCGGCCACGACGCCCCCGGCACTCGACGAGCAGCGGCTCACCGCCGATCTCGACCGGCTCTTCCCGGGCGACGAGCACCTCGACCAGCGGGCCGCGGCCGAGCGGGCGGCCCGCGTGGGGACGATCGTGCTCACCGGCGGGCCCGGCACCGGCAAGACGACCACGGTCGCCGGCGTGCTGGCGATCCTCCAGGCCCAGTCGCTGGCCACGCGCGGGCGACCGCTGCGCGTGGCGCTCACGGCGCCCACCGGCAAGGCGGCCGCCCGCATGCGCGAGGCGGTCGTGGCCACCGCCGCGCGCCTCGCCCTCACCGACGACGAGCGTGCGTGGCTCACCGGCCTGCCGTCGTCCACGATGCACCGCCTGCTCGGCTGGCGCCACGACAACCACACGCGGTTCCGCCACGACCGCACCCGGCGGCTGCCCCACGACGTGGTGGTGGTCGACGAGACCTCGATGGCGTCCCTGGAGCACGTGGCCCGGCTGCTGGAGGCGCTGCGCCCGGACACCCGCCTGATCCTGGTGGGCGACGCCGACCAGCTGGCCTCGGTCGAGGCGGGCGCGGTGCTGCACGACGTGGTCGCCGGCTGGTCCTCCGAGCACGTCGTCCGGCTCACCCGCAGCCACCGCTTCGGTGCGGGCATCGGCCGCCTGGCCGCCGCGGTCCGCGACGGCGACGCCGACACGGCCGTCGATCTCCTGACCGCCGGGGAGCCGTCGATCCGCCTCGTCGACCCCGCCCGCGCCCACGCCGAGCTCGAGTCCACCCTGCTGCCCCTGGCCCGCGACCTCGTCGCCGCCGGACGGGCAGGCGACGAGAGCACGGCCCTCGCCCGGCTGGCCCGCGACCGCCTGCTGTGCGCGCACCGCGACGGTCCGCACGGGGCCACCACCTGGAACGACCACGTCACCGCCTGGCTTCGTCCCGAGGTGGGCTACGACGAGTGGTACCCGGGCCGTCCGGTGCTGGTCACCCGCAACGACGCCCCGCTCGCGGTGTTCAACGGCGACGCCGGCGTGGTCGTGGCCCGCGAAGAGCACGTGCAGGTGGCGCTCGACGGCGATCCCGTGCGCGAGCTGGCCACCTCACGCCTGCCCGACGTGCAGACCGGCTACGCGATGACGATCCACCGCAGCCAGGGCAGCGAGTTCGACCATGTCACGGTCCTGCTGCCGGGAGCCGAGTCGCGCGCCATGACGCGCGAGCTGCTCTACACCGCCATCACGCGGGCCGTCGCCGGTGTGACCGTCATCGGCACCCCCGAGGACATCCGGACGGCGATCGGGCGGCGAGTCGCCCGATCCAGTGGGATCGCGGAGCGACTCGCCGCCCGTTCGGCGGTGCGCTGAGTCAGCGCTCGGCGCCGGTCATCGCCTCGGCGGCGTCGAGCGTCTGCTCGCCGAACGACTCGTCCTTCCTGGCCGCCTCGATCGTGTGACGCAGCGGCTTCTCGTGCACGAACCACAGCACCGCGGCCGACACGAGGGTCAGCGGCGCGAGCCACAGGAAGATCGGCATGAGCGCCTCGTTGTAGGCGCCCACCACGATGTCGTGGATCTCCTGCGGGAGCTGGGCCACCGAGTCGGGCGTCAGCGACGACGACCCGCCGCCGGCCGCCGGCAGCTTCGTGCTGAGCGACTCCGTCAGGCGCGACGTGAAGATCGAGCCGACCGCCGCGGCACCCAGGGTGCCGCCGACCTGGCGGAAGAAGTTGTTCGCGGCGGTCGCCGTGCCGACGATGCGGTGCGAGAACGAGTTCTGCACGATCAGCGTGAGGACCTGCATGCCCAAGCCGATCCCGATGCCGAGCACGAGCAGCGAGCCCTCGATCACCCAGCGGGAGTCGCCGATGTCGATCGTCGAGAGCAGGAACAGGCCCAGGCCGGTGACGAGCGCGCCCGCGATCGGGTACCAGCGGTAGCGACCGGTGCGGCTCACGGCCTGCCCGACCGTGATCGACGTGACGAGCATACCGCCCATCATCGGGATCATCATGAGACCGGCGTGGGTGGCATCGACGCCGACCGACATCTGCAGGTAGGTCGGCAGGTAGGACAGCGAGCCGAACATCGCGACGCCCAGGATGATGACGCCGACGGTGGTGAGGTTGAAGTTGCGATCGCGGAACAGCGCCAGCGGCATGACCGGCTCCTCGGCGCGGCGCTCCACGAGCACGAACGCGATGGCGGCGACGACCGTCGTCACGGCCAGGCTGATGATCTGAGGGCTGTTCCAGTCGTACTGGTGGCCGCCCCAGGTCGCTCCGAGGATGAGGGCGCTGGTGGCGACGGCGAGCAGCGCCATGCCCAGGTAGTCGACGCGGGTGCGGGCACGCTCGACGGCGGGCTTCTGCAGCAGCATCACGACCGCGGCGAACGCCAGCACGCCCAGCGGCACGTTGATCCAGAAGGTCCAGCGCCAGCCGGGGCCCTCGGTGAACCAGCCGCCGAGCAGCGGGCCCGCGACCGACGACAGGCCGAACACGGCGCCGAGGATGCCCATGTACTTGCCGCGGTCGCGCGCGGGCACGACGTCGGCGATGGCGGCCTGCGAGAGCACCATGAGGCCGCCGCCGCCCAGACCCTGCACCGCGCGGCCGGCGATCAGGACGGTCATGTCCTGGGCCAGCGCACCGACGAGGGAGCCGATGGTGAACAGGACGATCGCGAGCAGCAGCATCGGCTTGCGGCCGAGCCGGTCGCCGAGTCGGCCGTAGATCGGCATCGTGACCGTCATGCCCAGCAGGTAGGCCGTCATGACCCAGGCGATGTGGTCGGCACCGTCGAGGGAGCCGACGATGGTCGGCAGGGCGGTCGACAGGACCGTCTGGCTCAGGGATGCCAACAGCATCACGAGCATGAGCGCGGCGAAGACGAGCCGGACGGTCCGCTTCTGGTGGGGATCGGTGATGGTGGTGCTCATAGCGTGGTGGAGGTGACCTTTCGGAAGGTGGCGATGGCCGTCTCGAGGGCGGCGGCGCGGTGCGTGTTGAAGTGGTCGGGGTCGGTCGTCCACGCGAGCGTGACGACGGCTCCGGCCAGCAGGATCAGGGCGCGAGACTCGTGCAGGTCGGTCGGCAGCCTCTCGATGCCGAGCCACGGCGTGTCCACGTCCTCGACGAGGCGCGCCGCGACGTGCTTGCGGCTGTCGGTGAACACCTGGGTGAGCCGGGTGCGCAGGCGGGGGTTCGCGGCGGCCAGCCGGCGGCGCTGCACCAGGTCGACGCCGGGGCCGATCGTGCTGGCGGCGACGTCGGCGACGAGGTGACTCACGCGCAGGACCGGGGTCATGCCCGCGTTCTCACGGAAGGCCGCGAGCGTCTCCTCGCTGACCGACGGCGGACGGACGCCGATGATGGCGTCCTCCTTGGACTCGAAGTAGTTGAAGAACGTCCGCGGCGAGATCCCGGCCTCGGCGGCGATCTGCGCGACGGTGACCGCGTCGGGGCCCGACGCGAGGGCGGCCGACGCGGCAGCGTGGTGGATCGCCGTCCAGGTCTGACGCTGGCGTTCGGCCACGAGCGGGCTGACGACTAAGGATTGCACAACTGCATTCTATGCACTTGTGCATACGTTGCACCACTGCAATCCCACTGTAACTCAGGGTTGCGTCTGTGCATTCGGTCACTTACGGTCGAGGGGTCTCGTGCACGCCCCCGCCGCCGAGACGGGCCCCGGGCCCTGTGCAGCCCGGGGCCCACGGCGGCTCAGCGCAGGTCGCCGAGCTCCGAGCGGTCCACCGTCGTGCCCACCATCTGGCGCAGCGTGTCGCTGACGTCCCAGATCCCCACGTTCATGCCCGCGGTCACGCGGGACTCGTCGTCGAGCCAGTAGGCGATGAACTCGTTGGCCGCGAGGTCGCCGCGGATCTCCACCGCGTCCTTCGGTCCCGGGCGCCCGACGTACTCCATCGAGAACTCGAACTGGTCGGTGTAGAAGTACGGGAGCCAGTCGTGCACGGTGTCGCGACCCAGCAGCACGTCGGCGACGGCCCTCCCCTGACGGATCGCGTTGTCCCAGTGCTCGACCCGGAGCCGGTCCTCCATGGTGACGTTCCACGCGTTGGCGGCGTCGCCGATCGCCAGCACCCGCTCGTCCTGGGTCTGGAACCGCTCGTCCACGACGATCCCGTCGTCCACCTCGAGTCCGGATTCCTCGGCCAGCACCACCGACGGCACCGCGCCGATCGCCACGAGCACGTGATCGGCGTCGATCGTCTCGTCCGACGTGCGCACGCCGACCGGTCCGTCGGCGCCGACGAGCACCTCCTCGACCGAGACGCCGGTCCGCAGGTCGACGCCGTGCGAGCGGTGCAGCTCCGCCACATGGGTGGCCAGCTCGTCGCCGAGCACCTTCTGCAGCGGCAGGTCGTCGCGCTCCAGCACGGTGACCCGGACGTCGTGGCTCCGCGCGGCCGCGGCGACCTCGAGGCCGATCCAGCCCGCACCGACGATCACGAGGTGGCCACCGGAGCCGATCGCCTCCAGCACCCGGTCCTTGTCCTCGAGGGTGCGCAGGTACAGCGCCCGGTCGGCGCCCGGCAGGTCGGGGACGCGCGGCTCCGCGCCGGTGGCCAGCACGACCAGGTCGTAGTCGAGCCACTCCCCCGACTCCAGGCGGATCCGCCCGGCCTCGCGGTCGAGCTCGGCCGCTCGCGTCCCGGTCAGCAGGCGCACGTCGTTCTCCGTCCACCAGGACTCGCCGAGCACGGTCGGGTCGGTGTCCTTGCCCAGCAGCAGGTCCTTCGACAACGGCGGCCGCTCGTACGGCGCACGGTCCTCCGCCCCGACGACGGTCACCGATCCGTCATAGCCCTCCTCCCGCAGTCGCTCGACCGCTTTGGCGGCTGCCAGTCCTGCTCCGACGATCACGAGTCGCTCCATGGCCCCATCGTCCGCTGGTCCTGCGCGGATGCAACCCCGGACGCACGAAGCGGCTTGCCGCTGGTCCGGCGCGGATGCAACCCCGGACGCACGAAGCGGCTTGCCGCTGGTCCGGCGCGGATGCAACCCCGGACGCACGAAAGCGGCGCGGCCGTCCCCTTCCCCAGGGACGACCGCGCCGCGGTTCGTGGACGATCAGCTGCAGCCGCTGGTGCTGCCGCAACCCTCGCAGACGTGGCAGGAGCCGGCCGGCCGCATCTTCGTGCCGCAGGTCATGCACAGCGGGCTGTCGACCGCCGCACCCGTGATCTCCTCCAGCAGCTCGGCCGAGGTGTGCGCCTGGCCGGTGGCCGGACGCGCCGTCTCGATCTGGACCGCCACCGCGTCGGCGTCGGCGATCTGCGCCTCGGCCTTCAGCTCGGCGGCCTGCTGGGGCGACGCGCCCGCGGGCTCGTCGGTGACCAGCTCGGCGGCCGTGGAGCCGTCACCCTTGGCCGGCTCGTACGAACCGGTGTCCAGGTAGCGCTGACGCTCGTCGACCGAGAAGATCGACATCGCCGAACGGGTGTCGAAGTCGATGTAGTCCAGCGCCAGGCGGCGGAAGACGTAGTCCATGATCGACTGCGCCATGCGGACGTCCGGGTCGTCGGTCAGGCCGGCGGGCTCGAACTTGAGGTTCGTGAACTTGCTCACGAACGTCTCCAGCGGCACGCCGTACTGCAGGCCGATCGACACCGCGATGCTGAACGCGTCCATCACGCCGGCCAGGGTCGAGCCCTGCTTGCCCAGCTTGAGGAAGATCTCGCCCAGCGTGCCGTCGTCGTGGGCACCGGAGGTCATGTAGCCCTCGGCCCCGCCGACGCTGAAGCTCGTGGTGATCGACGCACGCGACTTCGGCAGGCGGCGACGGATCGGCTTCTCGACGATCTTCTCGACGACCTTGACCTCGGCCTGGGGCGCCTCGGCCGACGTCTTGTCGTCCTGCGACTTCTGGCTGGACAGCGGCTGGCCGACCTTGCAGTTGTCGCGGTAGACCGCGAGCGCCTTCAGGCCGAGCTTCCAGCCCTGGAAGTAGACGTCGGCGATCTCCTCGACCGTGGCGGTCTCGGGCATGTTGACCGTCTTGCTGATGGCGCCGGACAGGAACGGCTGGCAGGCCGCCATCATCCGCACGTGGCCCATCGGCTTGATGGCACGCTCGCCGACGGCGCAGTCGAAGACCTCGTAGTGCTCGGGGCGCAGGCCCGGCGCGTCGATGACGTGACCGTGCTCGGCGATGAACTCCACGATCGCCTCGATCGTCTCGCCGGTGTAGCCCAGCTTCTCCAGCGCGGCCGGGACCGTCTGGTTGACGACCTGCATCGAGCCGCCGCCGACGAGCTTCTTGAACTTGACCAGCGAGAAGTCGGGCTCGATGCCGGTGGTGTCGCAGTCCATCATGAAGCCGATGGTGCCGGTGGGCGCCAGGACCGAGGCCTGCGAGTTGCGCCAGCCGTTCTTCTCACCGATCTTCAGGTTGGCCGCCCACTGCTTGGTGGCCTCCTTCTGCACGGCGATGTCCATCGCGTGCTTGGTGCGGATCTCGTCGTTGGCCGCCTGGTGCTTGCGCATGACGCGCTGGTGGCCGTCGACGTTGGCCGCGTAGCCCTCGTAGGCGCCGACCACACCGGCCAGCTCCGCGCTGCGGCGGTAGGACGTGCCGGTCATCAGCGAGGTGATCGAGCCGGCGAGCGCACGGCCGCCGTCGGAGTCGTACGCCAGGCCCGAGGCCATCAGCAGGGCGCCGAGGTTGGCGTAGCCGATGCCGAGCTGGCGGAACTTGCGGGTCGTGTCGCCGATCGCCTCGGTCGGGAAGTCGGCGAAGCAGATCGAGATGTCCATCGCGGTGATGATGAACTCGACGCTCTTGACGAACTTCTGCGTGTCGAAGGTGCCCTCGGTGGTGAGGAACTTCAGCAGGTTCAGGCTGGCCAGGTTGCAGCTGGAGTTGTCCAGGTGCATGTACTCGCTGCACGGGTTCGAGGCGGTGATGCGGCCCGACTCCGGCGTGGTGTGCCAGTCGTTGATGGTCGAGTCGTACTGGATGCCCGGGTCGGCGCAGGCCCACGCGGCCTGGGCCATCTTGCCCCACAGCTCGCGGGCGTCGATCTCCTCGATGACCTCGCCGCTGGTGCGGGCGCGCAGGCCGAAGCCGGTGCCCTCCTCGACGGCCTCCATGAACTCGTCGTTCACGCGCACCGAGTTGTTGGCGTTCTGGTACTGGACGCTGGTGATGTCCGAGCCGCCCAGGTCCATGTCGAAGCCCGCGTCACGCAGCACGCGGATCTTCTCCTCCTCGCGCTCCTTGGTCTCGACGAACTCGACGATGTCGGGGTGGTCGACGTCGAGCACGACCATCTTCGCGGCGCGACGGGTGGCACCACCGGACTTGATCGTGCCGGCGGAGGCGTCGGCGCCACGCATGAAGGACACCGGGCCCGAGGCCGTGCCACCGGAGGAGCGGAGCAGCTCCTTGCTGGAGCGGATGCGCGAGAGGTTCAGGCCGGCACCGGAGCCGCCCTTGAAGATGAGGCCCTCCTCGCGGTACCAGTTCAGGATCGAGTCCATCGAGTCGTCGACGGCCAGGATGAAGCACGCGCTCACCTGCTGCGGGCTGGACGTGCCCACGTTGAACCACACCGGGCTGTTGAAGCTGAAGACCTGGTGCAGGAGCATGTACGTCAGCTCGTGCTCGAAGATCTCGGCGTCGACGTCGCTGGCGAAGTAGCCGAAGTCCTTGCCGGCCTTCACGTACGTCAGCACGACGCGGTCGAGCAGCTGGCGCAGGCTCTGCTCACGCTCGGGGCTGCCGACGGCGCCGCGGAAGTACTTCGTGGTGACGATCGTGGAGGCGTTGAGGCTCCAGAAGTCGGGGAACTCCACGCCGCGCTGCTCGAAGACGGTCTCGCCGGTCTTCCAGTTGGTCTGGACGACATCGCGTCGCTCCCACGTGACCGCGTCGTACGGGTGCACGCCCTCGGTCGTGTGGACGCGCTCGATCTTGAGGCCTGCCTTGGAGGACTTGCGGCTGGTGCGAGGGGCGGGTCCCGAGTTCCCGCCGACCGTCTCGGTCATGTGGTGCTCCTGTCCTGGTGTGCTGCGTGAGGTTGGTGTGGCTCTGTGGTGAAGATGACTGAGTGTGGAGAGAGTGGGCCGTCGAACGGACCGGAACGGGTCAGGACCCGTGGTCGGACGACTGGGGGGACGACGGCCGGGTCGACGCGTCGAGCACCTGCTCGATGTCGGCGTGGTCGGCGATCAGACCGGCGATCTCGGCGACGAAGTCGTCGGCGGAGTCGAAGGACTTGTAGACCGAGGCGAAGCGCAGGTATGCCACCTCGTCGAGGTCGCGCAGCGGCTCGAGGATCGCCATCCCGATGTCCTGGGTGTTGATCTCGGCCTGGCCCGAGGCGCGGAGGGCGTCCTCGACCTGCTGGCCGAGGCAGGCCAGGTCGTCGGTGGACACCGGACGGCCCTTGCAGGCCTTGGCGACGCCCGCGATCGCCTTCTCGCGGACGAACGGCTCGGTGGCCCCGGAGCGCTTCACGACCATGAGCTGCATCTGCTCGATCGTGGTGAAGCGCTTCTCGCACTGCGAGCAGGCGCGGCGTCGGCGGATGGAGCCGCCCTCGTCGGCCACGCGCGAGTCGAGCACGCGGGTGTCGGTGTTGCGGCAGAACGGGCAGTGCATCGTCTTCCTCCTCGCGTGGGCAGACCCGGGTCCCCGTGGACGAACCTGGGGACGAGCTGTGGACATCTCCGCACATGGTGTGGGCAACAGGGGGAAGCCTGTGGACCTATATGTGGAGAATCACATCCGTGTAACTACTAGATGTAGTGGTTACTGTACGCGGCGCATCGACGCCAAGCAACAACTTCGCAAAGAAGTCCGACAGAAACGGGATCGGGCCCTGATCGGAGGACGTTTGCGCAGGTCAGGGCGGGGCCTGGAGATTTCGAGTCGCGGATTCCGGGCGTGTCGGCGAACATCGAGGGGTCACCCCCAACAGCCAGGCCCCCACGGGGCAGCGCCGGACCGAAGGGAGCCACGATGTCCCACGACCACCTGCTCCGACCGGCCCCTCGATGACCTCTCAGATCACGATGGTCCTGCCCCTCTCGCCCGAACTGCGATCGGCGCGCCTGAACGCCCTCGCCTCGGTCGCCGTGCGCCTGGGCGACGTCGGCGCCGCGCGGGTCGCGGTCGACCAGGCACTCGCGCATCCTGACGCCGCCACCCACGACCTGCTCGCCTCCACCGCACGCATCGCGGGCCTCGCCCCCGGGCACGAGGCCGAGCCTGAGGACGGCAACCACGTCCTGACCACCCTGGCCGCCTGCTGCCACCCCGCACTGCCCGAGGCCGCCCGGATCGCGCTCATGCTCACGACCGCCGCCGGACTGCCCGTCCCCGACACGGCCGGCGCGTTCTCGGTTCCTGACGACACGATGGCGCAGCGGATCGCCTGGGCCGAGAACCGTGCCCGCGGGGCTCTCGGTGCCGCCATCCCCGAGCGCGAGGCGGAGAGCCACCTCGGCCGGGTGCTCGACGTGCTGCTGCTGATCTTCGACGACGGCATCGTCCACCCGAACTACTCCGTGGACCTGCCTCGCGAGGCACTCGAGACCGCGCGTGCGGTGGTCCAGCTGTTCCCCGACGAGCAGGAGCCGAAGGCGCTGCTGGCCCTCATGCTGCTCACCCGCGCCCGCCGCGACGCCCGCCTGGACGACGACGGCAGCCTCCGGGCGCTCTCGCGCCAGGACCGCAGCCTGTGGCGCCAGGACGAGATCCAGGAGGGGCTCTTCCTGCTCCGCGGCAGTCAGCGCGACGGCCGCAACGGGCCCTACCAGATCCGTGCGTCGATCCAGGCCGCCCACGTCACGGCTCACGAGGCGAGGGACACCGACTGGAACCGCCTGCTGGCCCTGCACGACCGGCTCATGCAGATCTCCCCGTCCGACACCGTGGCGCTCGGCCGGGCCTGTGCGGTGGCCGAGGTGCACGGCGCCGAGACGGCCCTGGAGAGCGTCGAGCGCCTGGGCCTGGACAACCACCTCTACCACGCCACGCGGGCCGAGCTGCTGCGTCGGCTCGACCGCACCGAAGAGGCCGACCGCGCCTGGAGCGCGGCCGTCGCACGGGTGCGCAGCGCCACCGAGCACCAGCGGCTGCGCGGCGCGCTGGAGCGCTAGGCAGGTCACATCCGCTGCGGTTGCGAGCGGCGGCGAGCGCCCTACGGTGGAGGCATGGCCACCAAACCCAAGTACACGGTTCCCGGTCTCAGCATCGCCGATGGCGAGAGCATCGCGAAGACGCTGCAGGACCGGTTGAACGCACTCAACGACCTGATGCTGACCCTGAAGCATGTGCACTGGAACGTCGTGGGTCCCCACTTCATCGCCGTGCACGAGATGATCGACCCGCACGTCGTGGAGGTCCGCGACATGGTCGACGAGACCGCGGAGCGCATCGCCACTCTCGGCGCGGTGCCCTTGGGCACGCCCGCCGCGATCGTCGAGGGACGCTCGTGGGACGACTACCCCCTCGGCCGGGCCACCACCACCGAGCACCTCAAGGCGCTCGACCAGGTGTACATCGGCCTGATCGACGACCACCGCAAGGCGCAGGCTGCCGTCGCGGACCTCGACCCGGTCACCGAGGACATGGTCATCGGGCAGATCAGCACGCTCGAGCTGTTCCACTGGTTCGTGCGGGCGCACCTCGAGAGCGCCGGCGGCGAACTCAAGAGCTGACCGCACCACCCGAACACACGTATGCCCCGGTCCACGACCGGGGCATACGGCTGTCCGCTCAGACCAGCGCGTGGGGATGGGCCTGGCGGCCCTGCGCCCGACGATCCTGAAGGACCGCGACCCCGTGCCCCGCGAGCGCGGCGAGGACCTGCAGCGCCATCGACGTGACGACGACTGCCACCGCGAGCCACCAGTAGACCGGGCCCTCCCCCAGACCGCTCAGCAGGACGAGGGCCAGGGACGCGAAGCCCAGGACTCCCCCGGCCACGACCCACGCCAGGGCGCCCATGTCGGCAGGGCGCACCCGCTGCCAGACGTATCCCGCGAGCGCGAGGGCCAGCAGCAGGGCCGCGGCGATCCAGGGTGAGATCTCGGTCAGGGCACTGCCGAGCCAGACCGACGGCGTGTCGACGCCGTGGGCGCCGTCGCGGACCGGCACCAGCCAGGTGACGGCACTGGCCGCCAGCAGGACGGCGGCTCGGCTGAGCACCTGACCACGGAACCTGGTCATCACGTGGATCTGGTGACCATGGGCGACGATGGCCATGGGCGAACCTCCTCGACGTCGGTGTCACGACTCACGCTACGCCGCCGAGGACCGGAACGGGCCGACTCGGCAATGAACGCGTGTCGAACACCCAGACCGCCGCGAGAAGACGCACACGGCGCCCACCGGCCCCTTCCCCGAGGCATCGATGGGCGCCGTGTGCGGGCGCGGTGGAGCGAGAGCTCAGTCCTGGACCGGAACCGCCAGGGTGGAGCCGATGGGCAGCGGCGCGCCGTCCTCGAGGGCGTTGAGCTTGACGATCTCGTCGACCGTGGCGCGGATGTCCGCGTTCGGACGCGCCTCGGCGGCGATGCTCCACAGCGTCTGGCCCGGCTGCACCGTGACGGTGGTGACGATGCCCGGGTCGGAGGCCGATCCCGTGGCCACGACGGCCGACCCGAAGACGATCACCAGGGTCGTGATGATGGCGAGCGCCACCGCGACGATGGCGACGCGGCCCCGGCCGGTGAGACGGACGGGCGCCGAGGGCGCCGCCGTAGCGGAGGCGTACGTCGTGCGGGTGACGACGGGACGGCGCGCCAGGTCGAGCGGGGCGAACGGCGTGTGGTCGAGGGTGATGCTCATGATGGCCTCCGGGGAAGTTCGGCAGTCGTGTCGTGCGGTGTTCGATTCGATCACGTGTTCTATCGAACACATGAACGACTGTACGACCGCCCTCCGACAAAATCGAGCACCATCGAAAACTTGTTCGAACGGCGTGTCGTGCGCTGCGTGCTCCGCGCCGTTAGCGTCGGGGCATGTCGATCGTCCGCACCTTCCTCACCGCCTGGCGTCAGGCCTCGGCCCGCCAGGCTCCCCTGCTGGCCGCGGGCGTGGCCTTCTACCTCTTCCTCTCCCTGTTCCCGGCGCTGATCGCCGCCGTCTCGATCTACGGCCTGGTGGCGGACCCAGCGACCGTCGCCGACCAGACCGCGCGGATCTCCGACGCCCTGCCCGCGGACGCCGCGTCGCTGGTCAACGGGCAGATCGAGCAGCTCACCTCGGCGCCGGCGAGCTCGCTGGGGCTGGGTGCCGTGATCGCGATCGTGCTGGCCGTGTACGCGGCTTCGGGCGGCATCGGCAACCTCGTCACCGCGATCAACCAGCTGTACGGACTCCAGGACACCCGGTCCTTCATCGCGCGCAAGGCCCTCGCCCTGGGGCTGACCGCCGCCGGGGTCGTGTTCGGGCTGGTCGCCATCTCCCTCGTCGCGGTGGTGCCCGCGGTCCTCGACGTGGTGGACGTCGTGCCGGGGGTCCGCCTGCTCGCCAACGCCCTCCGGTGGGTCGTGCTCGCGGGCGGCATCACCGTGGCGATCGGCGTGCTCTACCGCCTCGCCCCCGACCGGGCGTCGACGAGCGGCATCGTCAACCGGGGCGTGATGATCGCGGCCGCCCTGTGGCTGCTGGTCTCCCTGGGCTTCTCGCTCTACGTCGACCTGTTCGGCAACTACTCGAAGACATACGGAGCGCTGGCCGGTGTCGTGGTGCTGCTGCTGTGGCTCTGGATCGGCATGTACGCCATCCTGCTCGGCGCCTGCGTCGAGGCCGCCCGCGAGCACATCGTCACCAGGGAGACCCTCAGCGAGGACGAGCACCTGGCGCGCCAGCGGTCGCAGGACGCCGAGGTCGCCGCAGGCCTCGACCGGTTCACCGAGGAGCTGGACGACAAGCTGCGCCACTGAGGGCACGGCCGAGGCTTGGTACCTTGGGAACAGCGTCGCGTGCCGGTGGCAGTCCGTGCCAGGCATGGAGGCGTGGGATCCGAAGGAGTCGACGATGACCTCGTCGTTGCCTTCGCCCTCGCGTGACTGAGGGCGAGAAGACCAGGCTGATCGCCTGGAGCCGGGAGCTGCGCCGTGTCCACACGCGGCTGCGCGAGGCCTTGACAGTGACGCGTGCCGCCGTCGCCGCGGGCGAGCCCGTCGGCCCCGCGACGCGCGACCTGCTGCTGTTCTGCCACGGCTTCTGCACGGCCCTCTCGGGCCACCACCGGGGCGAGGACCACGAGCTGTTCCCCGCGATCGCGGCCGCGCGTCCCGACCTGGCCGACACCCTGCGCCTGCTGCGCCAGGACCATTCGATGATCGAGTACCTCGTCACCGGTCTGCGAGACGCGGTGGACCGCTCCGCCTCGGCTGCCGAGCTCGACCGGCACCTCGAGGGCATCGCCGCGGTCATGGAGAGCCACTTCCGGTTCGAGGAGCGCCGGCTCCTCTCGGTCCTGGAGACGCTGGAGCTCGACGCCGACCCCCACAGCGCCCTGGGGCCGCTGTGAGCCCCGCGGCCCCGATCAGCCGAGGAGACGGCCGAGCAGGAAGGCGATCGCGCCGACCACCACCACGAGGGCGATCGCACCGCTGACCAGCTCGACGGGGCCCAGACCGTGGTCGGGCACCCCGTGCTGGCGCAGGTCGACCTCGAAGTCCGGCAGCAGCAGCTGGAGGTCCACGGTGGCGTGGTCGGCCACGCCGTGCTCGCGCAGCACCTCGCGGGCGCAGGCCTCGACCTGCGCCAGATCCTCGACGGTGGACGTGCCCACCCCGGACACGTCGACCGTCCACCGGTCGCCCTCACGCGTTCCCACCACCACATAGCTCACGTCCCACACCCTAGGCCACGGGCGGACACGCCGAGTCGAACACGTGTTTGATCCGCGGCTCCGCCGGGACTACGGTCGGGGCATGAGCGAGAACCTGGACGAGCCGGTCGACCTGACCGGGCTGACCAAGCGTCAACGGCGCATCCTGGTGTTCCTGAAGGACCACATCGAGTCCCACGGCTACCCGCCGAGCATGCGCGAGGTCGGCGCCGCGTGCGATCTCGCCAGCACGTCCTCCGTCTCGCACCAGCTCCGCATGCTCGAGCGCAAGGGCTTCATCCGTCGCGATCCCAACCGGCCGCGCGCGCTCGAGATCTACCTCCCCGACTCCAAGCCCGCGATGCGCTCGCGTCCGGCCGAGGTCGACGAGACCGGCAGCGGCGACGCGGTCCCCCAGCCGGCCTACGTGCCGATGGTCGGACGCATCGCGGCCGGTGGCCCGATCCTGGCCGAGGAGCGCGTCGAGGAGGTCATGCCGCTGCCCCGCTCGCTCGTCGGCGACGGCACCCTCTTCCTGCTCGAGGTCAAGGGCGACTCGATGGTCGAGGCCGCGATCTGCGACGGCGACTACGTCGTGATCCGCCAGCAGCAGGTCGCCGAGAACGGCGAGATCGTGGCCGCCATGATCGACGGCGAGGCCACCGTGAAGACCCTCAGCCGCAAGAACGGCGAGGTCTGGCTGCTGCCGCAGAACGCCTCCTACGACCCGATCGACGGCACCGACGCCCAGATCATCGGCAAGGTCACCGCGGTCCTGCGCCGGGTCTGACGGTCGGCGTCAGTCGGCCGGCTCGACCGGACGCGAGGCCCACGCGCTGGCGACCATGTCGTCGAGCGTGTGGGTCAGCTTCCAGTCGAGGTCGCGCGCCGCGAGGGCGCCCGAGGCCACGATGCGGGCCGGGTCGCCAGGACGACGTCCCATCACCTCGGGCTCGAACGCGATGCCCGTGGCGTCGGAGACCGACTGCATGATCTGGCGCACCGAGACCCCCTCGCCGTTGCCCAGGTTGTAGACCCGCGCGAGCTCGTTGCCGGCCAGCAGCCGGCGCACCGCGGTGACGTGCGCCTCCGCGAGGTCGGCCACGTGCACGTAGTCGCGCACGCAGGTGCCGTCGGGCGTCGGGTAGTCGTCGCCGAAGATCCGCGGGCGGTGACCCTGGGCGAGGGCCCGGATCACCAGCGGGAAGAGGTTGTGCGGGCTCGAGTCATAGAGGTCGGGCTCACCCGATCCCACCACGTTGAAGTAGCGCAGCGACGTGTGGCGCAGGCCTGTGGCGTGCGCCTGGTCGCGGATCATCCACTCCCCCACCAGCTTGGACTCGCCGTAGGGCGACTCCGGTCGGGTGGCGGTGTCCTCGGTGACCGTCTCCACGTCGGGGGTCCCGTAGACGGCCGCGGTGCTGGAGAACACGATCGCGCCGATGTCGAGCCGCTCCATGGCGCGCAGCAGGCTCAGCGTGCCGCCGGCGTTCTGGCGCCACGTGTGGGCCGGCCGCTCGACCGAGACCCCGGCGTACTTGAACGCGGCCAGGTGGATGACGGCCTCGATGTGGTGCTCGGCGAGCTGGTCGACCAGCTGCTTCGCGTGCAGGACGTTGAGGTCGATGAACGGGACCTCGGGTCGCACGAACTCGCGGTGGCCGCTGGAGAGGTCGTCGACGACGACCGACTCCAGGCCGGCGCGCTCGAGGGCCCGGACGACGTGAGCACCGATGTAGCCGGCTCCGCCGGTGACCAGGATCGCCATGCTGGCAGCCTAGGACGCCGGGCTACTGCCGGAACTTCAGGGTGCCCACGGACTTGTTCTTGCCCCGCGTGACCTTGACGGTCTTCGGACCGGAGAACCCGCGCGAGATGCCGCGCCACGAGTCGGCGTTGACGACGATGCGGTAGCGCCCCGACGCCAAGCCGGTGACCTTGAAGCGGCCGCCGCCGTCGGTCATCGCGGTGCGGTAGACCTTCTTGCCGTCGGTGGAGGTCAGGCGGATCATCAGCTCGGTGCGCGGCTTGACCTTGTTCGCCGTGACACGACCGCTGACCGAGCCGCCCTTGTAGTTCTTCAGGCCGACGCGCATCGACGAGCCCTTGACGTACACGCGCTTGTACGTGCCGGACGTCCAGGCCCGGCAGTGCTGGCGGTACATCTTGTAGTTCTTGGCCTTCCACTTCTCGAACCCGCGATCGAGTCCGTTGAAGTAGCCGTCGTTGTTCTTGTAGCGGCTCTTGTACCAGGCGTGGCAGCCGGTGCGGCGGCCCATCTCGAACCAGTAGTAGCCCTCGCCGAGGCTGACCTGGCGGCCGTTGCCGGCACGGACGACGTCGGACGCGAGGATCGCGCGGCCCGTCGCGTACTCGCGGATCGTCAGGTAGCGGTCGACCTTGGCCGAGCTGGAGCGGCCCTGGTAGCCACCGGCGATGACCGAGACCTTGGTGCGGTGCCGGCCGATGTTCTGCACGCGGCCGGAGAGACCACCGTTGGGCAGCTGGAGCATGCGGCCCGTGGAGCTGGCCTCGGCACGCTGGTTGACCATCGTGTGGCACGAGCCCCACCCGCGGTCGTTGGCGCCGAACCACAGGCCACCGGCGGGCTTGACGGCGTAGATGCGGTTGCCGGAGGTGGGCAGGAACCCGACCTCGTAGCGACCGCTGGAGTTGGTGCGGGTGCGTCCGTAGACGTTGGCGCAGGACATGAAGTCCAGGTCGCGCAGCACGCGCGAGGAGCGGGACCAGTAGGGAGGACGGCCCACGATGGTGACCTCGGAGCCGGCGACCGGCTTCGAGCCGTTGACGACCTGGCCGCGGATCGACGCGTAGCGCGCGTTGGCGACGTAGCGGTACTTCCCGCCGCGGGTGACGCGGATCGTGGTGCCCGCACTCATGTCACGAGCGCCGCCGGCGAAGGCGCCCGCGCCGTTGCCACGGAACCACCACGAGCGGCGCTCGCCGCCGGAGGTGCCGATGATGTGCAGCTTGTAGCTGGCGGACGGGGAGTTGTTCGCCCCCATGCGGACGCGGAAGGAGAAGCGGCCGCCGTTGCGCTCGACGTCGTTGGCGGTGGAGATCAGCACGTTGCGGTTGCGCGAGCCCAGGCGCCACAGCTCGACCTTGACGCCGGTGGCGGCCGCGCCGCCGGTGCGGGCGACGGTGCCGGAGATGGTGCCGTAGGTGACCTTGGCCTGCTGCGTGATGGGGCGCGCCGCCGCGCCGCTCATCCGCACGACCGCCTTCGGCTTCGCGCGCCACGTCGTGTTGCGGAACGTCACGTAACGCGACGACCGGGCCTTGACCTTGAAGCTGCGCTTCTGGGAGGAGACGCCGTCGACCCAGATGTGGCCCTTGCACGTCTTCTTCTTGGTGCAGCGCGCCCAGACGGCGCCGTACCCGGCGTCGGTCATGGCCACGAGGGCGGTCTTGGTCGACAGTGTGCCCGCGGCCTGCGCAGGTGCGACGGCGACGAAGAGAGATCCGACGAGCGCCAGGCATGCAGCGGCGAGCGAGGGAAGACGGAACGGCATGGGATCCCCGAGCTGGTTGAGCGATGAGTCCGGGCCACGGTATCAAACCGAGGCCTGATTCCCCGCCTTCGCCGTTTCGTCGAGGCGGCGCAGCGCCGCGGTGACGACCGATCGGTCGGTGGTCCGCCACAGCGGCGGCAGGGAGGAAGCCAGGAATCCGCCGTACCTCGCGGTGACCAGGCGCGGGTCCAGGATCGCCACCACGCCGCGGTCGGTGGAGCGCCGGATGAGGCGACCGACGCCCTGGGCCAGCAGCAGCGCGGCGTGCTGCGCGGCCACCTGCATGAAGCCGTTGCCGCCGCGACGCTCGACGAGGCGCTGGCGGGCGCTGCTGAGCGGGTCGTCGGGGCGCGGGAACGGGATGCGGTCGATGATCACCAGGGTGCACGTGTCCCCCGGCAGGTCGACGCCCTGCCACAGGCTCAGCGTGCCGA
This sequence comes from Aeromicrobium sp. UBA7512, assembly GCF_002476985.1. Lineage (NCBI taxonomy): Bacteria > Bacillati > Actinomycetota > Actinomycetes > Propionibacteriales > Nocardioidaceae > Aeromicrobium > Aeromicrobium sp. UBA7512. The sequence continues at coordinate 171,170 of NZ_DLNK01000003.1, read as the reverse complement.
ACAGGCACGCGCTCGGCTCCTCGGCGAAGCGGCGGGCCAGCTCGGGCAGCTGGGCGTCGCCCTGGCAGAGGATGTCGAGGTCGGGCAGGGACTCGCGCACGTACTCGGCCGCCCGCTCGGCGGCGCGCCGCGAGGAGAACAGCCCGAGGGTGCGGCCGCCGGCCGCCTTCACGAGGGCGGTGATCTCGCCCAGCTGCTCGGCCTCGAGCCCGTCGCGGCCGGGCGCCGGCAGGTGGCGCGCGACGTAGAGGATGCCCTGGCGCTGGTAGTCGAAGGGCGAGCCGACGTCGAGACCGGTCCAGTTCTCGCCCTTCATGTCGAGCCCGAGGGACGCCGCGACGGGACCGAACGAGCCACCGAGGGTGAGCGTCGCGCTGGTGAGCACGACGGTCTTCTCGCCGAACAGCTTCTCGCGCAGGGCGCCCGAGACGTCGATCGGCGCGATGCGCAGGTGCAGGCCGGTGCGGCCCTCCCCCAGCCACAGCACCTCGGTCTCGCGACCGGCGGCCATGCGCTCGGCCACGCTGCGGACGTCGTCGATCGAGGTGCGCGCCTGCTGGCGGCCGGGATCGGCCTCCTCGCCCTTCTCCTTGGTGAAGCTCGAAAAGCAGGCACGGGCGCTGTCGCGGACGAGGGCGAGCGCGCCGGCCAGGGCGGGCTCGATCGCGTCGATGCGGCCGGGCTGGACGTGCGTGAGTGCATCGGCGAGGGCGTCGGCGGCGTCACTGAGGTCGTCGGCGGTGCCCCCGTCGTCGAGGTACGACCGGGCCCGGCGGGCGGCTCGCTCGATGAGGCCGGGGTCGAGCTCGTCGGTGGACGCCTGGGTGACCCGGGCGGCGAGCTCGTGCGCCTCGTCGACCACCACGGCGTCGAACTCCGGGAGCATCGGGATGCCCTCGATCGCGTCGATCGCGAGCATCGCGTGGTTCGTGACCACGACGTGGGCGTTGGCGGCGTCCTCGCGGGCCCGCTCGGCGAAGCACTCGGCGGCGTACTCGCAGCGCGCGGCGCCGAGGCACTCGCGCGAGGAGACGCTGACCTGGCGCCAGGCGCGCTCACCGTGGGTGGGCGCGCCGTCGCGGTCGCCCGCGTGGCCGCCCTGGGCCTGGTCCTCGGCCCACTCGCGCAGCTGCACGACCTCGGCGCCCAGCGAGCCCTCGGGGACCTCGACCAGGACGCCCTGGTCGTCGGGTGCGCCCTGGCGGACCCGGTGCAGGCACGCGTAGTTGGCGCGGCCCTTGAGCACGGCGTGGTGCGGCACCGTGGACATCGTGCCGCGCGCTGCCTCCTTGAGAGCCGGGATGTCGCGCTCGACGAGCTGGTGCTGCAGGTTGAGCGTGGCCGTCGCGATCACGACGCGCTTGTCGTGCAGCAGCGCCGGCACGAGGTAGCCCAGCGACTTGCCGGTGCCGGTGCCGGCCTGGACCAGCAGGTGACGCTCCTCGGACAACGCCTTTGCGACCGCCTCGGCCATCGCGACCTGCCCGGGGCGCTCGGATCCGCCCACCGCCGCGACGGCGGCACCGAGAACGTCGGTCACACCGGGTCGGGAGGGCATGGCAGAACGCTACCTGTCCGCCGGAGCCGCGGACTCACCGATCCACAGGGACCGGTTCAGTGGGCCCGGGCGAACTGCTCGAGCTCGGCGGCGAGCTCGGGGTGGACGCGCGCGACGACGTGCGTGCCGTCGGCGACGTGCTCGAGCTGCTCGATCTCGGCGTGCAGGTGCAGCTGGTTCACGAGGTCGCCGCGCGAGTACGGCACCACCGCGTCGACCAGCACCTCGGGCACCGGCAGGTCGGCCTCGATCGCGTTCAGCAGCTCGTCGATGCCCTCACCCGTGCGGGCGCTCACGACGACCGCGTGCGGCTCGCGGGCCAGCAGCGCCTTGAGCACCAACGGGTCCGCCTGGTCGGCCTTGTTGATGACGATGACCTCCGGGACCCGGACGGCCTCGATCTGCGCGAACACCTCACGGACCGCGGCGATCTGGCCCTCGGGGTCGGGGTGCGACCCGTCGACGACGTGCAGGACGAGGTCGGCGTCGGCCACCTCCTCGAGGGTGGAGCGGAACGCCTCCACTAGCTGGTGCGGCAGGTGCCGGACGAAGCCGACGGTGTCCGAGAGCGTGTAGACGCGTCCGTCCGATGTCTCGGCGCGACGCGTGGTGGGATCGAGGGTGGCGAACAGCGCGTCCTCGACCAGCACGCCCGCACCGGTCAGCCGGTTGAGCAGGCTCGACTTGCCGGCGTTGGTGTACCCGGCGATCGCGACCGACGGGATCTTGTTGCGGCGGCGCTCGGCCTTCTTGGTCTCGCGGGTGCCGCGCAGCTCCTTGAGCTCGCGGCGCAGCTTCGCCATCTTGGCCTGGATGCGGCGGCGGTCGGTCTCGAGCTTCGTCTCACCGGGACCACGGCCGCCGATGCCCTCGCCGCCCGCGGCCTGGCCGCCGGCCTGCCGGGACAGGTTGCCGCCCCAGCCGCGCAGGCGCTGGGTCTGGTACTGCAGCTGCGCCAGCTCGACCTGGGCCTTGCCCTCGGCGCTCTTGGCGTGCTGGGCGAAGATGTCCAGGATCAGCGCCACGCGGTCGACGACCTTGACCTTGACGCGGTCCTCCAGGTTGCGCAGCTGGCTCGGCGCCAGCTCGCCGTCGCAGATCACGGTGTCGGCACCCGTCGCGCGCACGGCCTCGCGCAGCTCCTCGACCTTGCCGCTGCCGATGTAGGTGGCGGGGTCGGGCTTCTGGCGGCGCTGGATGAGCGCGTCGAGCACCTCGGAGCCGGCCGTCTCGGCCAGCGCCTTGAGCTCGGTCAGGGAGTTCTCGGCGTCCTCGACGGTGCCTTCGGTCCACACGCCGACGAGCACCACGCGCTCGAGCCGCAGCTGGCGGTACTCGACCTCGCTGATGTCCTCGAGCTCGGTGGACAGTCCGGCGACACGGCGCAGCGACGAACGGTCCTGCAGGTCCATCTCCCCCTGCTGGAGGTCGGGACGGGTCTCGTCGCTCATCCGCGCCACTCCATCGTTCCGCCGGCCACGATCCGGGCCGGTCCCCGCAGGACGGTGCGCTCCGGCTCGACGGTCACGTGCAGGGTTCCGCCGGGCACGTCGACCCGGTACTCGGTGGGATCGTGTGCTCCGTCGGCATGCGCGGTGGCGATCGCCGCGGCGCACGCCCCGGTGCCGCAGGAGCGGGTCTCGCCCGACCCGCGCTCGTGGACGCGCATCCCCACGTGGTGGGTGCCGCGTCGCTCGACGAACTCGATGTTGACGCCCTCGGGGTAGACCGACTCGGAGAACGCGGGCTGCTCCAGCAGGGTGCCGGCGTCCTGCACGCGGTCGACGAACGCGACGGCGTGCGGGTTGCCGGTGTGCACCTCGAGCGCCTCCCAGGTCTGGCCGGCGGCCGAGACCTTGGAGTGCGTGCCGGTGGTGAAGGCCCCCATGTCGACAGCGATCTCGTCGCCGACGACGGAGAGGAACTTCAGCCCGTCGCGCGTGTCGATCGGGAACTCCGGCCCCTCGACGAGACCCTGCTCGAGCAGGTGGCGCGCGAACACGCGGATGCCGTTGCCGCACATCTGGCTCAGCGAGCCGTCGGCGTTGCGGTAGTCCATGAACCACTCGGCGGGCGAGTTGTGGCCCAGCGCGGTGCAGCGCACGACGCGCATGACACCGTCGGCGCCGATGCCGCGGCGCCGGTCGCACAGGGCGGCCACGAACGCCGGGTCGAGGTCACCGTGGAGGGTGCCGTCGTGGTCGGGCAGCAGCACGAAGTCGTTCTCGGTGCCATGCCCCTTGAACCACGTGAATTCCATGTCCCCAGCCTACGGGTGATCGACGAGTGCCACCGCGCGCCCGAGCAGGTCGGGATCGTCGAACGGCAGCCAGTGGATGCGCGGGTCCTTGCGCATCATCCGGTCCTGACGCCGCGCGAACCGCCGGGTGCCGGACTTCGTCTCGGCGCGCGCCTCGTCCTCGGTCAGCTCACCGGCCAGCATCGCGAGCACCTGCTGGTAACCGAGCGCCCGCGAGGCCGTGGGCGAGGCCGCGAGGCCGGGCAGTCCCCTGATCTCCTCGACGATGCCGTCGGCCCACATCGCGTCGACGCGGGCGTCGATGCGCGCGTCGAGCACGTCCCGCGGCACGTCGAGCCCGATCATCACGACCTCCGGGTAGATCGACACCGGTTCGGGCATCGTGGCCGCGAACGGCTCGCCCGTCAGCTCGCCCACCTCGAGGGCACGGACGATCCGGCGCCCGTTGGTGGGCAGGATGGCCGCGGCGGCCCGCGGGTCGCGCCGGGCGAGCTCGGCGTGCAGCGCCTCGGGACCGACGTCGTCGAGGCGCTCGGCCCACCGCGCGCGCACCCGCGGGTCGGTGCCCGGGAAGTCCAGCGGATCGATCGCGGCGCGCACGTACAGCGACGAGCCGCCGACGAGGATCGGCACCGCGTCACGATCACGGATCTGCTCGATGGCGGCGCGCGCCGCCCGCTGGAACGCCGCGACGCTCGCCTCCTCGGAGGGGTCGAGGACGTCGAGCAGGTGGTGCGGGACCCCGGCGCGCTCCGCCTCGGTGGCCTTCGCGCTGCCCACGTCCATGCCGCGGTACAGCTGCACGGAGTCGGCGTTGACGATCTCACCGCCCACGGCGCGAGCCAGGCCGACCGAGAGCCGCGTCTTGCCCGAGGCGGTCGGACCCACGACGGCGACGACGGGACGGCTCGGTCTCATGGGGCCAGTCTTTCAGGCGCGCGCGGCCGACCCGAAGTACCGTGACGTGCGGGACCGCCGAGCGGTCCTCCATCGACGAGAGGGGCACCCATGGGCTTCCTGGACAGGTTCAAGGGCAAGGACGCCGAGCAGCTGGTCGACCGGGCCAAGGAGGAGGCGGCGCGGCACGACGAGGACATCGACGCCGCGATCGACAAGGTCGCGGACCTCGCCGACAAGGCCACCGACGGCAAGTTCACCGAGAAGATCGACGATGCCGCCGCCAGGCTCAAGGAGGCCGCGGACAGGATTGACGAGGACCCGAAGGCCTGAGGAAGCGCTGGCAGTGACGTTCCCGGGGTCCTCTACGGCGTGTCGGCCCCGGAAACGTCACGCTCAGGGGTCTCGCGATACCGGCGGCCGGCCCACACGAAGTAGGCCAGGGCCAGGCAGAACACCACGATCGAGGTCCAGATGTTCAGCCGGAACGGGCCGATGTGGTTCACCGTGTCGATCCGCAGCGCCTCGATCCAGCCGCGCCCGAGCGTGTAGAGCATGACGTAGAGCGCGAACACCCGTCCGTGCGTCAGCGCGAAGCGCTTGCCCAGCCACACCAGCAGCGCCGCGGCCGCGAGGTTCCACAGCGCCTCGTAGAGGAACGTGGGGTGGAACGTGGCGAACTGCTCGTAGCCGTCGGGACGGTGCTGCTCGGAGATCTCCAAGCCCCACGGCAGCGTGGTGGGACGCCCGAAGAGCTCCTGGTTGAAGTAGTTGCCGAGCCGCCCGATCGCCTGCGCGACGAGGAGGCCCGGCGCCAGGGCGTCGGCCATCTTCAGGAAGTCGATGTCGTACCGGCGGCAGGCGATCCACGCGCCCAGGCCGCCGAACGCGATGGCGCCCCAGATGCCGAGGCCGCCCTCCCAGATCTTCAGCGCGTCGATCGGGTCCCGACCGTCGCCGAAGTAGAGCTGGGGGTCGGTGAGGACGTGGTAGATCCGTCCGCCGATGATGCCGAACGGCACGGCCCAGATCGCGACGTCGCCGATCGCGCCGGGGCGGCCGCCGGCCGCGACGAACCGGCGGTCGGCGATCCAGATCGCGGCGAAGACGCCGGCGATGATGCACAGCGCGTAGGCCCGCAGGGGCAGCGGCCCGAGGTGCCAGACGGCCTGTTCCGGCGAGGGGATGAAGGTGGCGATGGTCATGTCAGTCCCGTTCCACGCCGGTGCGCAGGTCGGTCACGAGGTCGCGGATGGCGGCGAGCCCGGAGGCCTCGTCCGGCTGGTCGAGCAGGCAGCGCACGAGCGCCGATCCCACGATCACCGCGTCGGAGAACTCGGCGATCTCGTGGGCCTGGGCACCGTTGCTGACGCCGAGCCCCACGCCGACGGGCTTGTCGGTGACCTTGCGCAGGCGGCCGACGAGCTCGGGCGCGAGACTGCTGGTCTGCTCACGCTGTCCGGTGACGCCCATGACCGCGGTGGCGTAGATGAAGCCGCTGGCGGCCTCGGCCGTCATCGCCAGCCGCTCGTCGGACGACGACGGCGACACGAGGTAGATGCGGTCCAGACCCTGCTCGCGGGAGGCGCGCTCCCAGTCGACGGCCTCGTCGGGAATGAGGTCGGGCGTGATGAGCCCCGCTCCCCCGGCGGCGGCGAGGTCGGCGGCGAACCGGTCGACTCCGCGGCGCTCCACCGGGTTCCAGTAGGTCATCACGACGGTGGGCGCGCCGGCGGCCGAGGCCTGCACGACGCGGAAGACGTCGTCGACCCGGGTGCCGTTGACGAGGGCGGCCTCAGCGGCGGCCTGGATCGTGGGCCCGTCCATCACGGGATCGCTGTAGGGCAGGCCCACCTCGACCAGGTCGACCCCGGCCTCGATCATGGCGCCGATGGCGGCGATGGAGCCGTCCACCGTGGGGAACCCGGCGGGCAGGTAGCCCACGAGGGCCGCGCGGTTCTCGGCGCGCGTGCGCTCGAACAGTTCGTCGATCACCGTCATCGGTCCGTCTCCGCCCGGTCGTTCTCGTCCAGCAGGCCGAAGTACTTCGCGGCGGTGTGCACGTCCTTGTCGCCGCGGCCCGAGAGGTTGACCAGGATCGTGGCGTCGGGACCCATCTCCTTGGCGAGCTCGACCGCGCCGGCCAGCGCGTGCGCCGACTCGATCGCCGGGATGATCCCCTCGGTCTTGCACAGCAGGTCGAACGCGGACATCGCCTGAGCATCGGTGGCAGGCCGGTACTGGGCCCGTCCGATGTCGGCCAGGTGCGCGTGCTCGGGGCCCACGCCCGGGTAGTCGAGGCCGGCGCTGATCGAGTGTGACTCGATCGTCTGGCCGTCCTCGTCCTGCAGCAGGAACGAGCGCGCGCCGTGGAGCACGCCGACCTCGCCGGCGGTGATCGTGGCGGCGTGGCGACCGGTCTCGAAGCCGTCGCCGCCCGCCTCGATGCCGATGAGCCGCACGCTCTCGTCGGGCACGAACGCCGTGAAGAGGCCGATCGCGTTCGATCCGCCGCCCACGCAGGCCACGGCCGCGTCGGGCAGCTTCCCGGTGAGCTCGAGGACCTGGGCGCGGGCCTCGTCGCCGATGCCTCGCGTCAGCTCACGCACCATCGTCGGGAACGGGTGCGGGCCCGCGGCGGTGCCGAAGAGGTAGTGCGTCGTGTCGACCGTGGTGACCCAGTCGCGCAGCGCCTCGTTGATCGCGTCCTTGAGGGTGGCGCTGCCCGTGGTGACCGGGATGACCTCGGCGCCCAGCATCTGCATGCGGGCGACGTTGAGCGCCTGGCGCTCGGTGTCGACCTGGCCCATGTAGACGGTGCAGTCCAGGTCGAGGTAGGCGCACGCCGTGGCGGAGGCGACACCGTGCTGACCGGCCCCCGTCTCGGCGATGCAGCGCGGCTTGCCGATGCGCTTGGCCAGCAGCGCCTGCCCGATCACGTTGCGGATCTTGTGGGCGCCGGTGTGGTTGAGGTCCTCGCGCTTGAGCAGGATGCGCGCACCGACGGCCCGGGAGAACCGGTGCGCCTCGTACAGCGGGCTGGGCACGTTGGCGTACTCGCGCAGCATGCGGTCGAGCTCGGCGCGGAACGCGGGATCGGCCTGGGCGGCCTCCCACTCGCGGGTGATCTCGTCGAGCGGGGCGATCAGGGCCTCGGGCATGAACCGGCCGCCGAAGCGGCCGAAGTGGCCCGGACCGTCGGGAAGCGCCGATCGCGACGGCGATCGGCCGGAGATGTCAGTCATGGTCGTCCTGGGTGAGGGGTCGGCGGGGAGCTGGTGGTCTCAGCTCGGCTGCCATCGGTGCTGCAGGGCCGGGTGGGAGCCGGCCGCGACCAGGTCCGCCACGGTGGCGCGAGGGTCGTCGCCCCGCACGAGGGTCTCACCGACGAGCACGACGTTGGCGCCGAAGCGCGCGTACTCGATCACGTCGTGCGGTCCTCGGACGCCGGACTCGGCGACCTTCACCACCGAGTCGGGGATCCGGGGGGCGAGGCGCTCGAAGGTGCCGCGGTCGACCTCGAGGGTCTTGAGGTTGCGGGCGTTCACGCCGATGAGGTCGGCGTCGGCCGCGAGGGCGCGGCGCACCTCGGCCTCGTCGTGGACCTCGATCAGCGGGGTCAGGCCGATCGACCGGGCACGGTCGATGAGCGACTCCAGCGCGTTCTGGTCGAGAGCGGCCACGATGAGCAGGGCCATGTCGGCGCCGGCGGCGCGCGCCTCCCAGAGCTGGTACGACGTGGTGATGAAGTCCTTGCGGAGCACCGGCACGTCGACCTGGCCACGCACGGCGCGCAGGTCGTCGAGGGTGCCGTTGAAGCGACGCTGCTCGGTCAGCACGCTGATCGCGGCGGCGCCGCCGGCCGCGTAGTCGGCGGCGAGCTGGGCCGGGTTCTTGATGTCGGCGAGTGCACCCAGGCTGGGACTGGACCGCTTCACCTCGGCGATCACCGAGACGCCCTCGGCGCGGAACGCCGGCATGGGATCCAGGGCCGGCGGCTGCTTGTCGGCCTGACGCTTGAGGTCGTCCAGGGAGACCCGGCTCTGACGCTCGGCCAGGTCCTCGGCCACCCCCGCGAGGATGTCGTCGAGCACGGTCATCGCACTCTCCCTTCCCCTGTCGGGACTCGGCTCCGAACTGACCTCCAGCGTATCCCCGCACCGTCACCAAGCGGCACGCACCCTCCGTTTCGAGACAGCATCACTGGCAGGATCGATGTTCCGCACGGTGTACGGAGCGGCGCATCCTCCCTATGCTCGCCTCATGTCGACCAACGAGCCGCCCACCGGACCCGACCCGGAGACCCCGGGTGGTCCTGTCCCGCCCCCGCCGCCGTCCTACGGCGGCCCCGCCTACCCGCCTCCCCCGCCCGGTGACGCCTCCGGCGGCGGCTACCCGCCTCCGCCCGGGGGGTCCGGCTACGGCGGTGGCTACCCGCCTCCGCCCCCGGGCGGCTCGGGCTTCATCGAGCCCTTCAGCCCGACCGACGCGATCGGCTACGGCTGGCGCAAGTTCTCCTCGAACGCGGGCCAGTGGATCATCGCCGGACTGGCGATCTTCGCCGTCTCGGTGATCTTCGGCGTCTTCAGCTTCCTGGTGCAGCCGGACATCGACGCGACCGAGACCAACCCGTTCGCCGGTTTCAGCTTCGCCAGCATCGTCGTGAACCTGCTCTCGACGCTCGCGACGTACGTGATCTCCGCGTTCATCTACCGCGGCGCGCTCGACGAGACCGAGGGCCGGCCGTTCTCCCTCGCCGACACGTTCTCGCGGGTGCCGATCGGACCGGTCATCCTGACGTCGCTGCTGGTGTCGATCGGCATCACGATCGGCCTCGTGCTGTGCGTCCTGCCGGGCGTCATCTTCGCGTTCCTGTCCTACTTCGCCCTGCTGTTCGTGGTGGATGAGAACCAGTCCCCGGTCGATGCCATCACGTCGAGCGTGAAGCTGGTGTCGGCCAACCTCGGCCAGGCCCTGCTGCTGGCGCTGCTGAGCTTCGTGATCGTGCTGATCGGTGCGTGCCTGTGCGGCGTCGGCCTGCTCGTGGCCTACCCCGTGGTGACGATCGCCACGGCGTACGCCTACAAGAAGTTCCGCAACCAGCCGGTGGCGGCCTGATGCTGTGAGACACGGCGCGGCCGGGCGAGCAGCCCGGCCGCGCCGTCCTATGCTCGGCGGGTGACGAGCTACCCCGCGCCGCCCGGCCAGCCTCCCTACGGCCAGGGCTACCCCGCTGCTCCGGACGGCAACCAGGCCGTGTGGTCGCTGGTCATCGCCATCGTCAGCATCTTCCTGGCCTGCTGCTGTGGCGTGTTCTCGATCGCCGGTGGCATCGCGGCCATGATCCTGGCCAGGAACGAGCGCACCCGCGCCGAGCAGTGGAACGGCCCGTACGCCGACACCTCGATGGCGACCGCCGCCTACTGGCTGGGGGTGGCCGCGATCGTGATCGGCGTGCTGTCGCTCATCGCGACCGTCGTCAGCGTGGCGCTGGAATTCGCGCTGGCGTGACCGGGCGCGGCAGCAGCAGGCTGCCCACCGCCGCCGCCACGGCGAGCGCCCCCGCCAGCAGCCACGCCGACGTGTAGTCCCCCGAGGCGGCGCGCAGGGCGCCACTGGCCGCCGCCGCGACGCCGGCACCGATCATGTGGGCCGCGAACACCCAGCCGAAGACGATGCCGCCCCGCTCGGCCCCGAACGCGGTGCGGCACAGCACCACCGTCGGCGGGACCGTGGCGACCCAGTCCAGACCGAACAGCGCCACGACCAGGAGCATCGGCGGCTCGACCGTCGGGCCGAGCAGCGCCGGCACGGCCAGCAGCGCGAGGCCACGCAGCGCGTAGTAGACCGACAGCAGCAGGCGCGGGTCGTAGCGGTCGGTCAGCCACCCCGAGCCGATCGTGCCGACGATGTCGAAGATGCCCACCACGGCCAGCAGCCCGGCAGCGGTCGTGGCCGCCATCCCGTGGTCGTGGGCGGCGGGCACGAAGTGGCTGCTGATGATCCCGTTGGTGGTCCAGCCGCAGACGAAGAACGTGCCCGCGAGCAGCAGGAACGAGCGCGTCCGGAGCACCTCGCGCAGCACCGTGACCGCGTGGACGACGGCGGCGGCCGCGGTCTGCGGCACGACGGCGGCCGCCTCGTCGTCGATCCCGCCGTACGGCTCGAGACCCACGTCCGAGGGGCGATCGCGCAGCACCACCGCGACGACCGGCACCAAGGCCGCGCAGCAGGCCGCGATCGCCAGCGAGGCGGCGCGCCAGCCGAACTCGTCGACGATCGCGGCCAGCAGCGGCAGGAAGACGAGCTGCCCGGTGGCCCAGGCCGCGCCCAGGATGCCCAGCACGAGGCCGCGCCGGGCGACGAACCAGCGGTTGACGACGATCGCGCCGAACACGAGCGCGACCGAGCCGGTGGCGACGCCGATCACCAGGCCCCACAGCACCGACAGCTGCCACGGCGCGGTCATCGCCGTGGAGGCCAGGCAGCCCAGGACGATCAGCAGGAGGGCGGCGACGGCGGTGCGGCGCACACCGATCCGCTCGAGCAGGGCGGCGGCGAACGGCGCCGCGACCCCGTAGACGATGAGGTTGAGGGAGACGGCGATCGACGTCTCGGTGCGGCTCCAGCCGAGGTCCTCCTCGATCGGCACCAGCATCACGCCGAGGCTGGACCGGAACGCGGCCGACGCGAGGAGCACCAGGAAGGTCACGCCCGCGACGAGCCACGCACGGTGCACCCGCCGCGAAGGGCGCCGCGGAGACTGCGGGCCGGCCATGGACGCACCCGCGCCCGCCGGGGTTCCCATGTCCGTCACGCTGTCTCTTCTCCTCAGGGGGCCAGCCAAGTGCCCCACGGCGTCAGCCGCGCGATGCCGAAGACGGCGGCCAGCACGCCCATCGCCGTCACGGTGCGGGCCGACCAGGTGAGGTAGCGCGCGGGCAACCCGCGTGCCCGTCGGCCGAGCCACACCAGCCACGCCACCACGCCCACGGAGACCAGGGCGACAGCCAGGAGGTTGCTCGAGACGGCGGCCGCGACGTCGCCGCGCGTCAGCAGGTTCACGGCGCGCAGCCCCCCGCAGCCGGGACAGGGCTCGCCGGTCAGGAAGAGGAACGGGCAGAAGCCGTAGGCGCCCTCGACGTGCGGGTCACGGAAGTGCAGCAGGGCGAACACCGCGAGGCCGGCGCCGCCGGCGATCAGCGGGGCGCGCAGCAGACGACCGCGCGAGGCGGTCGTCGGGATGACCTGATCGGTCAGTGATCCTTCACCCGGCTGGTGCCGTACCCGGCGACGGACATGACCTTGCCGAGCGGGAGAGCACCCACCGCCAGCACGACGCCGATCGTGAAGAGCACCCAGTTCGGCTCGGGGATCAGGGCGATCCCGCCGATCAGGAAGCCGGCGAGGCTGACGAGGACGGCGGTCCAGGCGGCCGGCGACGATCCGTGCGACATGGGTGGTGCTCCTAGTGGTGCTCGGGGTGGTTCGGACGACAGCCTACTCGGTGCTCAGGCGGTGGGATCGACGCCGTCGTCCATCGCCTTCCACAGGTCGCTCGCGTCGGGCTCGCGGGCGGCCGGCGCCGCGTACTTGCGACCCATCGTGGCCCAGCGCGGACCGAGCCATGCGACGGCGGCACCCGCCACGACGATGAGGATGAAGCCGGCGATCGCGAACGACGGAGCGGCGGTGGAGCTCCAGTCCAGCGAGGCACCGGCGACGGCCGCCTCGTCGATCGCGCGCTGCTGCGCCGTCTGCAGCGCGTCGCCCGTGCGGCTCGAGATCGCGACGCCGACCACGCCCGCCACCGCGACGAGGACGCCGATCACGCGACGCAGCCGAGGCCCGCCGGCGAGCACGCCGAGGGCGGCGGCCATCACCAGGATGGCGAGCCCGGCCGCACCCGGCACGACATCGGCTCCGGACACCGTGAGATCGGTCTCGGGGATCCCCGCCGCGCGAGCGGTGGCCTCGGACCAAGTGGCGCGGACCGCCAGCAGCGTGCCCGCGCCGAGCGCCAGCAGCACGAGGACGGCGGGTCCGAGGAGGTTGCGGTTCACGTCAGCAGGTCCTGGTCGAAGCACGTGGTGCTGCCCGTGTGGCACGCGGCGCCGACCTGGTCGACGACGACGAGCAGCGTGTCGCCGTCGCAGTCGAGCCGGACCTCGCGCACGTGCTGGGTGTGGCCCGACGTCTCGCCCTTGACCCAGTACTCCCCGCGGCTGCGGCTCCAGAACGTGGAGCGGCCCGTGGTGAGGGTGCGGTGCAGTGCCTCGTCGTCCATCCAGCCGACCATCAGCACGGCGCGCGACGTCGCGTCCTGCACCACCGCCGTGACCAGGCCGGCGTCGTCGCGCTTCAAGCGGGCGGCGATCGCCGCATCCAGGGAGCTCACGTGCCCCAGTGTCTCAGGCGCGGCCCCGCGCTCCGCATCAGGCGAGGGTCGCCTGCGCCACCCAGGACGCGTGCAGGCGCGCGTAGACGCCCTCGGCCTTGACGAGGTCGCGGTGGTGACCGTCCTCGACGAGACGGCCCTGGTCGAAGACGAGCACGCGGTCGGCGTTCTCCGCGGTGGACAGCCGGTGGGCGATCGTCACGCTGGTGCGGCCCTGCAGCAGCCGGTCGAGCGCCCGGGTCGCGCGCAGCTCGGTCTGGGGGTCGACGGCACTCGTGGCCTCGTCCAGGACGAGGAACGCCGGGTCGGCCAGCGCCGAGCGGACGAGCGCGACCAGCTGCCGCTCCCCCGCCGACAGCGACTCGCCACGCTGGCCCACCCGGGTGTCGAGTCCGCGCGGCAGGGCGGCGAACCAGTCGGCGAGGCCGAGCCGCTCGACGGCGTCGACGAGGTCGGCGTCCGTGGCGGTGCGCGATCCGTAGCGCAGGTTCTCGCCCAGCGTCGCGTCGAACAGGAAGCCCTCCTGCGGCACCATCAGCACGTGGCGGCGCAGGTCGTCGAACGGGACCTGTGCGATGTCGACGCCGCCGAGCACGACGCGGCCGGCGGCGGGGTCCATCAGGCGCGTGAGCAGCTTCGCGAACGTGGTCTTGCCCGAGCCGGTCTCGCCCACGACGGCGACCCGCTGGCGAGCCTCGATCGTGACGTCGACGTCGGCCAGAACCGTGGGGCCCTCGGGGTAGGCGAACGACACGTGCTCGAACTGCGCCTCGAGGTCGCCCTCGGGAAGGCGCTGACCGCCCGGGCCCGGGTCGACCACGTCGGCCGGGGTGTCGAGCAGGTCGAGGACGCGGCGCCACGACGAGATCGCGTTCTGCGCCTCGGAGATCACCTGGGTGGCCATCTGCGCCGGGCCGGTGAAGAGCCCGACCAGGAACACGAAGGCGACGATCGTGCCGACGGAGAGCTCTCCGAGCACGCCCAGCCAGACGCCCACGGCCAGCACCGCGGCGTTGGCGATGCCGCCCACCAGGATCGCGGCCGAGAACGCGCCGGCGGTGATCGTCTGGGCGCGGATGTTGTTGCGGTAGTTCGCGCTCACGGCGACGTCGACGCGGTGCTGGGTGCGGTCCTCGATGCCGTAGGACCGGACGACGGCCGCACCCACGACGGGCTCGGCGATGACGGCGAGCATCTCGCCGACGCTGGCGCGCACGCGGTCGTAGGCCCGCGACATCGCGCCGGCCAGCCAGCGCAGGCTCACCGCGAGCGGCACGAAGCTGATCAGCACGACCAGCGTGAGCTGCCACGACAGGAACGCCATGACCACCGTCGCGACGAGCATCTGGCCGATGCTGACGATCATCATGATCCCGGTGAACTGCAGGAACTGGCTGATCTGGTCGACGTCGGAGGTGACCCGGGAGACGAGCGACCCCCGGCGCTGCGTGTTCTGCGTCAGCATCGACAGGTCGTGGACGTGACGGAACGCCGCGACGCGCAGGTTCGCCAACCCCCGCTCGCTCGCGGTGAAGATCCGCACCTTCGACCAGTAGCCGCAGATGGCGATCACGATCATGAGCAGGGCGGCGATGCCCACGTAGCGGGCGATCAGGGCCGTGTCGACGTCACCGGAGGCAAAGCCGTCGTCGAGCGCCGCGCGCACCACGATGGGCACGAGCGAGCCCCCGGCAGTGCTGAGCAGCGCGAGCACCAGCGTCAGCCAGATGCCCTCGGTGATCTCGGGGTTGCGGCGCATGCCGCGGACGAGGACGGAGATGCCGCCCTCGCGGGGTGCGGCCTCACTCATGGTCGACCTCCTCACGGGCCTGGTCGTACGCGTCGACGAGGTTGCGGTAGGCGGCCGAGCGCTCGCGCAGCTGCGCGTCGGTGCCGCGATCGGCGACACGTCCGCCCGCGAGGAAGACCACTTCGTCCGCCAGCGCGATCGTGGCCTTGCGGTACGCGACGACGACGGTGGTGGGCGAGCCGTCGCGATCGGCGAGGGCTCGCAGGATGCGCTGCTCGACCTCGGGGTCGAGGGCGCTGGTGGCGTCGTCCATCACCAGCACGCGCGGGTCGCGCACAAGCGCCCGGGCCAGCGCGAGACGCTGGCGCTGGCCACCCGACAGCGAGGTGCCGCGCTCCCCCAGCTCGGTGTCGAGTCCGTCCGGCAGCGCCGAGACGAACCGGTCGGCCTGCACGATGCGCAGCACCTCCCAGACCCGCTCGTCGGGCACGTCGAGGTCGAGCACCACGTTGGCGCGGACCGTGTCGTCGAACAGGAACGTGGACTGGGGCACGAGCGCCACCGCGCGGGTGAGCGCCTGCTGCGACAGCCGGCGCGCGTCGGTGCCGCCGATCAGCACCGCGCCGTCGTCGGGATCGACGAGGCGGGTGACGAGCGAGGTCAGGGTGCTCTTGCCGCTGCCGGTGGCACCCACGACCGCCGTGACGGTGCCGGCGGGCACGGTGAACGCGATGTCGTTCAGCACGGCCGTGTCGGGCTCGTCGGGGTGGCTGTAGTCGAGGTCCGTGACCGTGAGGTCGACGGGCCCGGCGCCCGGGACCCGGGCGTCGCCGTAGTCCATGGCGTCGTCCTCGTCGATGACGCGCGAGACCCGGTCCCAGCCGATGACGGCGCGCGGCAACTCGCCCAGCACCCAGCCGAACGAGCGGATCTGCATGCCGATCACGGTGAACAGGTAGGCCACCTGGACCACGTCGCCCGCGTCGGCGCCGCCACTCTGCACGCGCCACGCGCCCAGCAGCAGCACGGCCAGGACGGCGAGGTTGGGCAGGGCCTCGATGACGGGGTCGAAGATCGCGCGGATCCGGCCGATCGCGATGGCGGCGTCGCGCAGCCGCTCGCTGGCGGCCCGGAAGCGGGCCGTCTCGTCGGCCTCGCGGCCCAGCGACTTCACGACGAGGGCGCCGTCGAACGACTCGTGGGCGACGGTGGAGACGTCGCCGCGCAGGCTCTGGGCGAGCGCGATCCGCGGCCCCTGCCACCGCTGGTAGACGGCGTTGGCGACGAAGAGCAGCGGGATGACCACGAGCCCGACGACGGTGAGCACGGGGTCGGCCAGCACCATGGTGGCGATCGCGGCCACCAGCATGGCGATCGTGCCGAGCGCCATCGGCAGTGGCATGAAGACCGACCACGTGGCCTCGACGTCGGCGTTGGCGTTGCTGAGCAGCTGGCCCGCGGGGTGGCGGTGGTGCCAGCGAAGCGGCAGCTGGAGGTAGCGGCGCGTGACGCGCAGGCGGTCGTCGCGCACGAGCCGGAAGAACACCACGCCGCCCAGCAGGCGGCGGCCGACGACGCCCACGGTGCGCAGCACCGCGGCCAGCACGAACAGACCCACACCGGCCCACAGGGTGGACCACGTGACGGCGCCGGCGGCGACCGAGGGGGCGATGACGTGATCGGTGGCCCAGCCGAGCACCCAGGCGTCGGCCACGGTCATCACGCCGAAGAGCAGGGAGGCGAGCGCTGCCCACGTGAACATCACCTTCTGGCGGGCGATGCCGCGACCCATGACCCCGAAGCCACGCCGGGTCAGCCGGTCGGTGCCACCGCCGCTGAGGGTGTCGAGCGCCGGGGCGCTCACCGGACCACGTGTCCGGCGGCTCGCAGCGTCTCCTTCACCGCGGGGATCGTCAGCGTTCCGAAGTGGAAGACACTGGCGGCCAGGACGGCGTCGGCGCCCGCGTCGACCGCGGGGGCGAAGTGCTCGAGTCGCCCGGCGCCTCCGCTGGCGATGAGGGGGACGTCGGTCGCGCCGCGGGCGGCGCGGATCATCTCGAGGTCGAAGCCCGCCTGCGTGCCGTCGGCGTCCATCGAGTTGAGCAGGATCTCGCCCGCGCCGAGCTCACTGCCGCGGCGCACCCACTCGATCGCGTCGATGCCGGCCGAGCGGCGGCCGCCGTGGGTGGTCACCTCGAACCCGCTGGGCTGATCGTCTGCACGTCGAGCGTCAACGCTCAGGACGAGCACCTGATTCCCGAAGCGGTGGGCGATCTCGCCGATGACCTCGGGCCGGGCGATCGCCGCGGTGTTGATGCCGACCTTGTCTGCACCGGCGCGCAGCAGCCGGTCGACGTCCTCGACCGCACGCACTCCCCCGCCGACCGTGAGCGGGATGAACACCTGCTCGGCGGTCTGGCCGACGATGTCGTAGGTGGTGGAGCGGTCGCCGCTGGAGGCGGTGATGTCGAGGAAGGTGAGCTCGTCGGCGCCCTGGGCGTCGTAGACGCGCGCCATCTCGACCGGATCGCCCGCGTCGCGCAGGTCGACGAAGTTCACTCCCTTGACGACGCGACCGCCGTCGACGTCCAAACAGGGGATCACACGGACGGCTAGGCTCACGGCCATGAGCGTAGTGCGTGGGTCCGACGTTCCTACGAGCCGCCTCTGGCTCCTGGCGGCGGTCACCGCGCTGGCTCTCGGGGCCTGCTCGGAGTCCCCCGACGAGACGCCCGACCCCGCCACCTCCGCGACCTCGGCCGCTTCCAGCCCCACGACGGAGCCGCCGACCTCGGAGCCGCCGGCCGCCCTGCCGGCGATCGAGGAGCTGACCGTCGCTCCGGGAGTCATCGGTCCGGCGCGCACCGGGATGTCGCGCGACGCGGCGCTCGCGACCGGGCTGTTCGACGCCGACGTCGAGGTCCCCGGCGAGGAGTGCGGCCGCAGCGAGCCGCTCGGGTGGAAGGCCGACTACGCGTCCTCGCTCGACGTGCTGACGAAGGAGGACGGCACCGTCGTCTCCTTCGGCGTCCGTGGCGAGCAGCCCCGCACCGCCGAGGGCCTGGGCGTCGGCAGCACCCTGAAGGACGTGACGGGCGTCTACGAGACTGCCGAGATGGTCGAGGCCGGCTACGGGCAGACGGGCGTGTTCGTCACCGAGGGCGACGCCTGGCTGGGCTTCCTGTTCACGGAGGACACCGAGTCGATCGAGCCCACCAGCGAGGTCCTGATGCTCGAGGTCACCACGGGCACGCGTCCCGACCTCATGCGCGACGGCTGCTGAGCCTCAGCCCTCGTCGTCGTCCTCGCGCCCGCTCAGGCGGCGCTCGATCTTCCGCTCGTGGTGCTCGATGCGCTGGCCCCGGTTGACCACGTGCATGAGCCAGCCGACGCCGACGCCGAGGATCGGGAAGATCGGCCAGAAGAAGAGCGGCTCGCCGCTGGCGATGCTGGTGGCGCCCCAGATCCCGCTGGTCATCACCCCGATGGCCACCACCCCGTTGCGGGCGTCACGCGTCTCGCGCCGGTAGCGCCGCAGCGCCTCGTCGTGCACGGACAGCGACGCGGGCGTGGGCGGCTCAAGGTCCTGGAGCAGGGGCACGAACTCGCCGAGCAGCGTGGCCGCGAGGGCGGCGTGCGACCTGCGGTCGAACTCGGTCCGGTCGAGCCGGCCGTCGGCGTAGGCCTCGCGCAGGGCCTCGACCGCCGTCTCGCGGTCCCGGTCCCCCGCGCGGATGCCCGCCACCTCCGCACGTCGCGGATCGGCGCTGAAGCCCTCCCACCGCACGAGGCCGGCCACGACTACTCCGCGACCGCGGCCAGCGCGTCGGGCAGCGTGAAGGCGCCCGCGTAGAGCGCCTTGCCGACGATCGCGCCCTCGACGCCGATGCCGGTCAGCGTGGCGATCGCGCGCAGGTCGTCGAGGCTCGAGACGCCGCCCGAGGCGACGACCGGCTTGTCGGTCTGCTCGCACACCTGGCGCAGCAGGTCGAGGTTCGGACCGGTGAGCGTGCCGTCCTTGGTGACGTCGGTGACCACGTAGCGCGCGCACCCGTCGGCGTCGAGGCGGGCCAGCACCTCGAACAGGTCGCCGCCCTCCTTGGTCCAGCCCCGGGCGGCCAGCGTGCGGCCGCGGACGTCGAGGCCGACCGCGACCCGGTCGCCGTACCGGGCGATCGCCGAGCGGCACCAGTCGGGATCCTCGATCGCGGCGGTGCCCAGGTTGACCCGGCGGCAGCCGGTGGCCATGGCGGCGTCGAGCGACTCGTCGTCGCGGATGCCGCCCGAGAGCTCGACCTTCACGTCCAGCCGGCCGACGACCTCGGCCAGCAGGTCGCGATTGCTGCCCTTGCCGAAGGCGGCGTCGAGGTCGACCAGGTGGATCCACTCGGCGCCGTCGGCCTGCCACTGCAGGGCGGCGTCGAGCGGGGAGCCGTAGGACGTCTCGCTGCCGAGCTCGCCCTGGACCAGGCGCACGGCCTGGCCCTCGGCGACGTCGACGGCGGGGAGGAGTTCGAGAGTCACCCCGCGATCGTATCGACCGTCCTCCGTAGAGTGGGCGGGCCATGAACGACAGCCACCCCGACCACGCCCCGGCCGACACCGACGACCTCATGGAGCCGTCGGCGGTCACGCTCCCCCACACCCCCGCCGAGGACGTCCTGGGCGTGCTCACCGGCACGTGGCTGGCCTCGCTAGGCCTGCACCTGCTCTACGAGGCGCACGCGGTCACCGGCGGCACCGCGGGCCTGTCGCTGCTGATCACCTACGCCGTGGCGCTGCCGCTCCCCGCCGTGCTGCTCCTGGCGAACCTGCCGTTCTTCGCGCTCGCGCTGTGGAAGAAGGGCTGGCGGTTCACGGTGCGGTCCGTGATCGCCGTCGCGCTGCTCTCGCTCTTCACCGCGGTGCACGCCGAGATGATCCCCTCCCCCGACCTCGCGCCCGTCTACGGGATCGCCACCGGCAACCTGCTGGCGGGCGTGGGCATCCTCATCCTGTTCCGGCACGGCTCGAGCCTCGGCGGTTTCAGCGTGCTGGCCCTCATCGCGCAGGAGCAGGCCGGCCTGCGCGCGGGGTACGTGCAGATGGCCCTGGACCTGCTCGTGGTCCTGGGCGCCCTGCTGGTGGTGCCGTGGGACAACGTGCTGCTGTCCGCGCTCGGCGCGGTGATCCTCAACGTGGTGCTGGCGTTCAACCACCGTCCGGAGCGCTACCGCGCCTGACCCCTAGAGCGTGGCGATCCAGTTCTCGAGCAGGCGGCGGCCGGCGTCGCCGGACTTCTCCGGGTGGAACTGCGTGGCCCACAGCGGACCGTGCTCGACGGCGGAGACGAAGCGGTCGCCGCCGTACTGCGTCCACGTGACGCCCGGCGCGCGGAAGGGCGTGCCCTCCGCGTCGACCAGCCACTCGCGCACGCCGTAGGAGTGCACGAAGTAGAAGCGCTCGGACTCGATCCCGGCGAACATCACCGTGTCGGCGGGCGGCTCGACCGTGTCCCAGCCCATGTGCGGCACGATCGGCGCCTGGATCTTCTCCACCGTGCCGGGCCACTCGCCGCAGCCGGTGCTGCGCACGCCGTGCTCGATGCCCTCGGCGAAGAGGATCTGCATGCCCACGCAGATGCCCAGCACGGGACGGCCGGCGATGAGGCGTCGCTCGATGATCCGCTCACCGTCGACCGCACGCAGGCCCTTCATGCAGGCGTCGAACGCGCCGACGCCGGGCACCAGCAGGCCGTCGGCCTGCTGGGCGACCTCGCGGTCGGCGGTCAGCACGACGTCGACGCCGCGCGACTGGCCCGCGCGCTCGACGGCGCGCACGGCCGACCGCAGGTTGCCCGAGCCGTAGTCGAGGACCGCGACCGTCGTCATCGGACCGCTCCGCTCACAGCGCGCCCTTGGTCGACGGGATCCCCGTCTCGCGCGGGTCGGGCTCGACGGCGGCACGCAGGGCCCGCGCGAGGGCCTTGAACTGGCACTCGGCGATGTGGTGCGGGTCGCGCCCGGAGATGAGGTTCATGTGCAGGGTGATCCCGGCGTGGTGCGCGATCGACTCGAAGACGTGCGAGGTCAGCGAGCCGATGTACGAGCCGCCGATGATCGCGGTGATCTGGCGCTCGGGCTCGCCGGTGTGCACGAAGTAGGGGCGCCCCGACACGTCGACGACGCACTGGGCGACGGCCTCGTCCAGCGGGATCATGGCGTTGCCGTAGCGGCGGATCCCGGCCTTGTCGCCGAGCGCCTCGCGGAGCGCCTCGCCGATGCAGATCGCCGTGTCCTCCACGGTGTGGTGGGCGTCGATGTGCAGGTCGCCCTCGGAGCGGACCGTGAGGTCGATGAGCGAGTGACGGCCCAGCGCCGTGAGCATGTGGTCGTAGAAGCCCACGCCCGTGCTGATCTCCGTGCGGCCGGTGCCGTCGAGGTCGAGCTCGACGACGACGTGCGACTCGGACGTCTTCCGCTCGATCCGTGCGGTCCTGCTCCTGCTCATCGGGGATCCACCTCCATCAGTGCGGCGCGGAACGCCTGCATCTCCTCCGGGGTGCCGATCGACGCCCGGAGCCAACCGTCGGGACCCGTCTCGCGGATCAGGACCCCGTGGTCGACCAAACCCTCCCACACGGCGCGACGATCGGGGAAATGCCCGAACAGGAGGAAGTTCGCGTCGGACGCGGCCACGTCGTACCCGCGCTCGGCCAGCCAGGCGGCCGTCTCGTCGCGGGTCGTGCGCAGGGCGTCGACCTGGGCGAGCAGCTCGTCGGTGTGCCGCAGGGCGCCGAGCGCCGTGGCCTGGGTGACCGAGGAGAGGTGGTACGGCAGCCGCACGATGCGCAGCGCGTCGACGACCGCGGGGTCGGCCGCGAGGTAGCCCAGGCGTCCCCCGGCGAGGGCGAACGCCTTGCTCATCGTGCGCGTGACGATCAGTCGGGGGTGGCCGGCGAGCAGCTCGAGCGCGGTGGGCGTCCCCTCGCGCCGGAACTCCGCGTAGGCCTCGTCGACCACGACGATGCCGGGCGCCACGTCGAGCACGGCGCGCAGCTCCTCGGGCGCCAGCGCGGTGCCCGTGGGGTTGTTCGGCGAGGTCAGGAAGACCACGTCGGGCTGCTCGGCCTCGACCAGCGCGACCGCGGCGGGCACGTCGATCGCGAAGTCCTCGCGACGCCGGCCCGCGACCCAGCGCGTGTGCGTGTTGCGGGCGTACTCCGGATACATCGAGTAGGTCGGCGCGAACGACACCGCGGTGCGACCCGGGCCGCCGAACGCCTGCAGGATCTGCTGCATGACCTCGTTGGAGCCGTTGGCCGCCCACACCCGGTCGGCCGTGAGCCCGTGACCCAGGTAGGCCGCCAGGGCCTCGCGCAGCGCCCACGCCTCGCGGTCGGGGTACCGGTTGAGCTCCAGCGCGGCCTGCTGGACCGCACCGGCGATGTCGGCCGCCGCCTTCTCGCTCGGGCCGTAGGGGTTCTCGTTCGTGTTCAGGCGGACCGGGACGTCGATCTGGGGAGCGCCGTACGGCTCCTCGTTCCTCAGCTCGTCGCGGATCGGCACCCAGGCGGGAACCGTCATCGCGTCCGCTCCAGGCGCGCGGTGACGGCCGCGCCGTGGGACGGCAGGTCCTCCGCCTCGGCGAGCGTGACGACTTTCGGCCCGACGTCGCGCAGGGCGGCCTCGGAGTAGGACACGACGTGCATGTTCTTCACGAACGCACGCACGGACAGGCCTGAGGAGTGGCAGGCGCACCCGGCGGTGGGCAGCACGTGGTTGGACCCGGCGGCGTAGTCGCCGAGCGAGACGGGGGTGAACGAGCCGACGAACACGGCACCGGCGTTGACGATGCGGTCCGCGAGCGCGGACGCGTCGGCGGTCTGGATCTCGAGGTGCTCGGCCGCGTAGGCGTTGGCGACGTCAACGCCCTGGTCGGTGTCGCGCACCAGCACGGTGGCCGACTGGGAGCCCGCGAGGGCCGTGCGGATCCGCTCCTCGTGACGGGCCAGGGGCACCTGGCGGACCAGCTCGGCGTCCACCGCGTCGGCGAGCTCGAGCGAGTCGGTGATCAGGACGGCGGCGGCCATCGGATCGTGCTCGGCCTGGCTGATGAGGTCGGAGGCGACGAACGCGGGGTCGGCGGTGGAGTCCGCGACGATCGCGATCTCCGTGGGGCCGGCCTCGGAGTCGATCGCCACGACGCCCTGGAGGTGGCGCTTCGCGGCGGCGACGTAGATGTTGCCCGGACCCGTGACGAGGTTGACGGGCTCGTTCTCCTCGGTGCCGTACGCCAGCATGGCGAGCGCCTGCGCGCCACCGGCGGCGTAGACCTCGTCGATGCCCAGGCGCGCGCACGCGGCGAGGATCGTCGGGTGCGGCAGTCCGCCGAACTCGACCTGAGGCGGGCTCGCCAGGGCGATCCCGGGCACGCCGGCGACCTGGGCCGGGACGGCGTTCATGATGACGGTGCTGACCAGCGGCGCGAGGCCGCCGGGCACGTAGAGACCGACGCGCTGCATCGGCACGATCCGGCGCTCGACGAGCGCTCCGGGCGCCACCTCGACGGAGACGGTGCGCTCCAGCTCGGCCTCGCAGGTGGCCCGCAGCCGGGAGATCGACTCGTCGATGGCCTCCAGGACGGCGGGATCCAGGCCGACGCGCGCCTTCTCGATGTCCTCCGCGGACACGCGGAGGCGCTCGGGCCGGACGCCGTCGAAGCGCTCGCCCGCGTCGAGGACGGCGGCGGCGCCGCGGTCGCGCACGTCGTCGCAGATCGGGACGACCGCCGCGAGCGCATGCTCGACGTCGACCTCGGCACGGGGCACCGCGTCGCGGTATCCGTCGGTCTGGTCACGCAGGTCGAGTCGTCTCAGCACACCCTGAAGTCTAGGTCGCGCGATGGCCTAGCCTCACAGCGTGTCCCACTCCCCCACCGACGCGCACTGGCAGCAGCCGGTGACGGCGGGCGCGGTCACGGCGCTCGTGGGCTTCACCTCGTCGTTCGCGGTGGTGCTGGCCGGCCTGCGAGCCGTGGGGGCGACCCCGGCCCAGGCCGCCAGTGGCCTGCTGGCGCTGACCCTGGGCTTCGGCGTGCTGATCATCGCGCTGGCCCTCGTGCACCGCGTCCCCGTGACGCTCGCGTGGTCCACGCCCGGCGCGGCACTGCTCGTGTCCACCGGGTCGGTCGAGGGCGGTTGGCCCGCCGCGGTGGGCGCCTTCGTCGTGACCGGCCTGCTGATCGCGCTCATCGGCGCGGTCCCGGCGCTGGGGGCCCTCGTCGCTCGGATCCCCACCGAGATCGCCCAGGCGATGCTCGCCGGGATCCTGCTGCAGCTGTGCATCGCGCCGTTCGTGGCCCTGGCCGACGCCCCCGGCTACGTCGCCCCCGTCATCGTCGCGTGGGTCGTGGCCAGCCGGATCGCCCCGCGCTGGGCCGTGCCGGTGGCGCTGCTGGTCGCGATCGGCGCGATCGTCGTGGCGGCGTCCCGCTCCGGTGAGTCCCTCGACACCGCGTCGCTCGTCCCCCACCTCGAGTGGACCACGCCCACGTGGACGTGGCCCGCGATCGTCGGCATCGCGCTGCCGCTCACGATCGTCACGATGGCCTCGCAGAACCTGCCGGGCGCAGCCGTGCTGCGCAGCTTCGGCTTCTCCGTGCCGTGGCGGTCGTCGGTCGTGTCCACCGGGCTCGGCACCGCGGTCGTGGCGCCGTTCGGTGGTCACGCGATGAACCTCGCGGCGCTGTCGGCCGCGCTCGCCGCGGGCGAGGAGGCCGGCCCCCGGGAACGGCGCTGGATCGCCGCCACCTCGGCCGGCGTCGGCTACCTCGTGATCGCCGGCGCCGCGGGTCTCGTCGTCGCCCTCGCCGACGTCGCGCCCCCGGGCATCATCGAGGCGGTGGCCGGACTGGCCCTCATCGGGGCGCTCGTCGCCTCGCTGCAGGGTGCCTTCGCGCACGAGCGTCACCGCACGAGCGCCGGGCTGACCTTCCTCTTCGCCGCCTCCGGCGTCTCGCTCCTGTCGGTCGGCGCCGCCTTCTGGGCCCTGCTGCTGGGGCTCGCGGTCCGCGCCACGCTGGAGCGCGACTGACAGTTTTCCCGCTTAACCGGGGAAACTGCACCCCGGACGGCGGTAGCCTCACGCAGGTGGTCAACAAGAAAGTCGGCGACGCGACCCCGGCGCTCGCGGCACTGCACCGCGCAGGCGTGACGGTCACCGCCCACGCCTACGAGCACGACCCGCGAGCCCGCTCCTACGGGCTCGAGGCCGCCGACGCCCTCGGGCTGGAGCCGGCGCGGGTCTTCAAGACGCTGATGATCGACGTCGACGGCACGCTGGCCGTGGCGGTCGTCCCCGTCTCGGGCAGTCTCGACCTCAAGCGCGCCGCGGCGGCGCTGAACGGCAAGCGCGCGCAGCTGGCCGATGCGGCCGCCGCCCAGCGCGCCACGGGGTACGTCCTCGGTGGGATCAGCCCGTTCGGGCAGCGCCGCCTGCACCGCACGGTGGTCGACGCCAGCGCGATGACCCACCCGACGGTGTTCGTCTCGGGCGGCCGGCGAGGGCTCGACCTGGAGATCTCGCCCGACGACCTGGTGGCTCAGACCCGGGCCGTCACGGCTCGGATCGCTCGCTGACCTCGTCCGCGAGCTCCTCGTCGTCGTCTTCCCCGTCGGAGCTGAGGTAGAGCGCGAGCGTGTAGCTCAGCACCGCGACGAGCGGCCACACGAGGAACGGGACGATCCCGTCGACCGCGAACTGGGCCGACACCTCGTCGCCCACCTCCAGGCCCTTGACGCTCTCGGGCGGCGGAGGTCCGAGCCAGATCCCGAGCCGCCAGCACACGAGCGAGGCGGCGCCGGACGCCGCGGCGAGCCCGAGGACGGTCTCCCACCGTCCGGGGCGCGTGAGCCGGTGGGTGGCGACGCCCGCGAGGACGCCGAAGACGATCCCGACGACGACGAACATCGCGACAACCTGGAAGCTGCCGGTGGCGTTGACCTCGGTGAGCACGAGTCCGCGCTCGGTGGCCAGCCACTGGGAGGGCCGTCCGAAGGCCCACCACGCGACCGCCGCCGGGATTCCAGCGGCGACGACCGCCAGCAGGACGCGCGACGTGCGGGTCACGTGAGGCACCCCGGTCCGAGGAGTTCCTTCAGGTCGGCGAACAGCGACGACGTGGTGGACACCCGCAGGCCCTGGTCGAGGCGCATCGTCGTGGTCTTGCCCTGGCCGGAGAGTCTCAGGTGCACCTCGGTGACGCCCGGGTGCGCCCCGAGCACCTGCTTGAAGGCGTTGATCGTGTCCAGCGTGCAGCGCGAGGCGGCCAGGCTGACGACGAGCGGCTGGTCGGTGCGCCCCTCCCCGATCGCCGGGCGGGTGACCTCGTTCGCTGACAGGTCCATGCCGTCGTCGTTGCGCCGCACCCGGACCTTCGCCACGACGAGCGAGTCCTGGGTGAGCACCGAGGCGGCGAGGTTGTAGGCCGCGGGGAACACCGCGATGTCGACCGAGCCCTCGAGGTCCTCGAGGGTGATCGTCGCCCACGTGTCGCCCTTCTTGCTCATCCGGCGCTGGACGCTGGTGACCAGTCCGCACAGCTTCAGGACGTCGCCGTCGGGGCGGTCGCCGTCGAGCAGCGTGCCGATCGAGGAGTCCGAGTTGGCCGCCAGCACGTGCTCGAGCCCGCCGAGCGGGTGGTCGGACACGTAGAGGCCCAGCATGTCGCGCTCGAACGCGAGCTTCTGCGTCTTCTCCCAGTCGGCGATGTCCGGCACGGTGATGCCGAGCCCGTCGAACTCCTCCTCGAACGCGCCGAACAGCGAGTCCTGGCCGATGGCCGCGTTGCGCTTGATGTCGATGTACTGGTCGACCGCCTCCTCGGCGATCGAGGCCAGCGCGCGCCGGCCGTGCCCGAGGGAGTCGAACGCGCCGGCCTTGATCAGCGAGTCGAGGACGCGCTTGTTGCACACCTGCGTGGGGACCTTGTCGAGGAAGTCGGCGAAGTCGGTGAAGGCGCCCTTGGTCTCGCGCGCCTCGATGATCCCGGCCACGACGTTGGCGCCGACATTGCGCACCGCGGTGAGGCCGAAGCGGATGTCGGGACCGACCGAGGCGAAGTTCGCCACCGAGTCGTTGACGTCGGGCGGCAGCACCTTGATGCCCAGGCGCCGGCACTCGGCCAGGTAGAGAGCCGATTTGTCCTTGTCGTCCTTGACGCTGGTCAGCAGGGCCGCCATGTACTCGGCCGGGTAGCGCGCCTTGAGGTAGGCGGTCCAGTAGCTGATGACGCCGTACGAGGCCGAGTGCGCCTTGTTGAACGCGTAGTCGGCGAACGGGACGAGGATCTCCCACAGCGTCTTGACGGCGTTCGTGGAGAAGCCGCGCTCGACCATGCCGGCCTCGAAGCCGACGAACTCCTGCTGGAGGACCTCGCGCTTCTTCTTGCCCATGGCGCGACGCAGGTTGTCGGCCTGTCCGAGCGAGTACCCGGCCAGCACCTGGGCGATCTCCATGACCTGCTCCTGGTACACGATCAGCCCGTAGGTCGTGCCCAGGATCGGCTTGAGCGCCTCGGTGAGCTCAGGATGGATGTAGTCGATCTCCTGGCGGCCGTTCTTGCGCTTGGCGTAGTTCGTGTGGCTGTCCGCGCCCATCGGACCGGGACGGTAGAGCGCGATGACGGCGCTGATGTCCTCGAAGTTGTCGGGCTGCATCTGCTTGAGCAGCTGACGGATGGGCGGGGAGTCGAGCTGGAACACGCCGAGCGTGTCGCCGCGGCACAGCAGCGCGTAGGCCTCGGGGTCGTCGAACGCGAGGTCCTCGAGCACGAGGTCGATGTCGCGGTTCGCCTTGATGTTCTCGATGGCGTCGTTGAGGACCGTGAGGTTGCGCAGGCCCAGGAAGTCCATCTTGACCAGGCCGAGCGACTCGCACATCGGGTAGTCGAACTGCGTGATGACCGAGCCGTCGGCCTCGCGCTTCATGATCGGCACGATGTCCAGCAGCGGGTCGCTGCTCATGATCACGCCGGCGGCGTGCACGCCCCAGTTGCGGATCTGGCCCTCGAGGCCCAGCGCGATGTCGTAGACCTTGCGCACGTCGTGGTCCTGCGCGTGCAGGTCACGGAAGTCCTTGCCGTCGTTGTAGCGCGGGTGCGACTCGTCGAAGATGTCGGCGAGCTTCACGCCCTTGCCCATCACGTCGGCGGGCATCGCCTTGGTGATCTTGTCGCCCATGGCGAAGGGGTAGTCCAGGATGCGGCTGGCGTCCTTGACCGCGGCCTTGGACTTGAGCCGGCCGAACGTGGCGATCTGGGCCACCTTGTCGGTGCCGTACTTCTGGGTGACGTACTGGATGACCTCGCCGCGACGACGCTCGTCGAAGTCGATGTCGAAGTCGGGCATCGACGGGCGCTCGGGGTTGAGGAAGCGCTCGAAGATCAGGCCGTTCTGCAACGGGCACAGGTCGGTGATCCGCAGTGCGTAGGCCGCGATCGAGCCGGCGCCCGATCCACGACCCGGACCCACGCGGATGCCGTTGTCCTTGGACCAGTTGATGAAGTCGGCGACGACGAGGTAGTACCCGCAGTAGCCCTTCTGCGCGATGATGTCGAGCTCCATCTCGGTGCGGGCGCGCACGTCGTCGGAGAAGTCGGTGCCGTAGCGCGACTCGATCCCGCGCCAGACCTCCTGGCGGAACCAGGACTCCTCGGTCTCCCCGGCGGGCACGTCGGCACGGGCCATGTAGCCGCCCGTCGACTCGGT
Organism: Aeromicrobium sp. UBA7512; assembly: GCF_002476985.1. Taxonomy (NCBI): domain Bacteria; kingdom Bacillati; phylum Actinomycetota; class Actinomycetes; order Propionibacteriales; family Nocardioidaceae; genus Aeromicrobium; species Aeromicrobium sp. UBA7512. The sequence goes on along the minus strand of NZ_DLNK01000003.1, from coordinate 142,560 downwards.
GAACTCGACGTCGCAGCGCTCGGCGATCAGGAGCGTGTTGTCGCACGCCTCCTTCATGCCGTGCTTGTCCTCCCACAGCGAGCGCATCTCGGCGGCGGACTTGATGTAGTAGCCGCCGCCGTCGAACCGCAGGCGCTTCTCGTCGCTGATGCGCTTGCCGGAGGCGACGCAGATCAGCGCGTCGTGGGCCGCGGCGTCCTGCGGGTGCGTGTAGTGGGAGTCGTTCGTGGCGACCGGCGGGATCCCGAGCTCGCGGCCCAGGCGCAGCAGGTCGTCGCGGACCCGGCGCTCGACGGAGATGTCGTGGTCCATCAGCTCGAGGAAGAAGTTCTCCTTGCCGAAGATCTCCTGCAGCTCGGCGGCCTCGCGCCGCGCCTCCTCGTACTGCCCGAGACGCAGCCGGGTCTGGACCGCGCCCGACGGGCAGCCGGTGGTGGCGATGAGCCCGTTCGAGTAGGTCTCCAGCAGCTCGCGGTCGGCGCGCGGCTTGTAGTAGTAGCCCTCGAGGCTGGACAGCGACGACAGCCGGAACAGGTTGTGCATGCCCTCGGTGGTGGAGGCCCACATCGTCATGTGGGTGTAGGCGCCGCCGCCGGCGACGTCGTCGCCGCCCTCCTCGGCCGCGTTGCCGCGGCCCCAGCGCACCCGCTTCTTCTCGCTGCGATGCGTGCCGGGGGTGAGGTAGGCCTCGAGGCCGATGATCGGCTTGACGCCGTGCTTGCGCGCGGTGTTCCAGAAGTCGTAGGCGCCGTGCACGTTGCCGTGGTCGGTCATCGCGATCGCCGGCATCTCCTGCTCGGCGGTGCGTTCGAACAGCCCACCGAGCAACGAGTGTCCGTCGAGCATCGAGTACTCCGTGTGGACGTGCAGGTGCACGAAGCTCGAATCACTCGCCATGGTCGCCGTCGGCCTCCGCTACGTCGTTCGTTCCCCGCCCGGGGACAGGTGTCGGGCCGCCAGAGGAGCCGGCGGCCGAGGGGTCGGGGAAGGACTCCAGACTACGTGAGCGCCCGACCGAAGTCGGTAGGCACGCCCGCGTGGGAGTCCTCCCCCGATGCGCTACTTGGTGGACGCGCGCTGGTAGGCCCGCACCGACAGCGGCACGAACACCGCGACGATCAGCACGACCCACAGCAGCGTGTACAGCACCGGGTTCTGCAGGCTCCACGCGTCGGGCACCGGAACCCCCACGGGAACGTTGCCGAAGAGCTCGCGCACGGCCTGGGTGAGCGCCGAGACGGGGTTCCACTCGACGAACGGCTGCAGGAACGGCGGGAACGACTCGGTGGGCACGAACGCGTTCGAGACGAACGTCAGCGGCATGATCACGATGAACGACGCGTTGTTGATCACGTCGACGCTGGGCACGATCAGCCCGACCCAGGCCATGATCCAGCTGATCGCGTAGGCGAACACCAGCAGCAGCACGAACGCGGCCAGCATCTTGGGGATGCCCTCGTGCGCACGCCAGCCCACCAGCAGGCCCGTGAGCGCCATGATGATCAGCGACAGCACGTTGTAGACCACGTCGGCGCCGGTGCGCCCGACCAGCACCGCCGAGCGCGACATCGGCAGCGATCGGAACCGGTCGATGAAGCCCTTCTGCATGTCCTCGGCCATCGCCGCGCCGGAGAACGTGGCACCGAACACCACCGTCTGGGCGAAGATGCCGCCGATCAGGAACTCCTTGTAGTCCAGACCCGGTCCGGCATCGATGGCGCCGCCGAAGACGTAGGCGAACAGCAGCACGAACATGATGGGCGAGATCAGGACGAACACCATGATCTCGGGAACGCGCTTGATCTTGATGAGGTTGCGCTTGGCGCACACCCAGCCGTCGCTGAGGACGCGCATGGGCGCGCTGCGCTCGGTGATGATGGTCATCGTCCAGCCTCCTGCTCGGTCGTCTCGTCCTCGGCCTGGTGACCGGTCAGGGACAGGAACACGTCGTCGAGGGTGGGCCGTCGCAGCCCGATGTCAAGGACGTCGATGCCGGCCGCGCGGATGTTGCCCAGCACCTGCATCAGGTCGTCGGCACCCGAGCCGCTGACCGCCGCCGAGAGCGCCCGGTCGTTCTGCGCCACGTCGCCCTTGGCGACCTCGGCCAGGAAGTCGTGGACACGGGGCGCCTGCTCCACGTCGTCGACGACGACCTCGATCCGCTCGCCGCCCACCTTGGACTTGAGCTGGTCGGCGGTGCCCTCGGCGATGGAGCGGCCGCGGTCGATGACGATGATGTTGTCGGCCAGCAGGTCGGCCTCCTCGAGGTACTGCGTGGTGAGCAGCACCGTGCCGCCGTTCGCGACGAGGTCGGCGATCACCTCCCACATCTGCTGACGGCTGCGCGGGTCGAGGCCCGTGGTGGGCTCGTCGAGCACGATCACCGGCGGCTCGGCCACCAGCGCGCCCGCGAGGTCGAGCCGGCGCCGCATGCCGCCGGAGTAGGTCTTCGACGGCCGGTCGGCCGCGTCGGACAGACCGAACCGCGCGAGAAGGTCGCGCGCCCGGGCCCCGGCCGCCTTGGCCTTCATCCCGTACAGCCGCCCGACCATCTCGAGGTTCTCGTAGCCGGTGAGGTACTCGTCCACCGCCGCGTACTGGCCCGAGAGGCCGATTCGCCGGCGCACCCCGTCGGGGTCGGTCAGGACGTCGACCCCCGCGACCGTGGCCTGGCCCTCGTCGGGGGTGAGCAAGGTGGTGAGGATGCGGACCGCCGTGGTCTTTCCCGCACCGTTGGGCCCGAGCAGTCCCAGGACGGTGCCCTCGGGCACCGCCAGGTCGAGACCGGCCAAGGCCTCGACGTCGCCATAGCGCTTGACCAGTCCCGTCGCGCGGATCATGTCACTCATCCTCCGATCATGGACGAAGGGTCCGACAGAAATAAGCCCTGACGGGACGAGACCTGCGATCGGTGGTAGGAATGGGCCAGCATTTCGACGAACTCGGGGGTTCATCATGGTGGCCGACCTGCAGCAGGTCCTGCGATTCGATCCGGACGCGCTCGAGATCCCGGGAGATCCCGAGCGCCTGCGCGGGGGCGCGCAGAAGCTGGAGGACTTCATCACCGGGCTCACCGACGTGGGCAAGCGGCTCCGCGAGGCCGACGCGCCGAAGGAGTCGAGAGGGCCCACGGTCCGCGCCATGTCCCGCGTGGCGGGCACCATCGGACAGGTGCTCGAAGCTGATGCCGAGCAGCTCTCCGACCTGGCCGAGACCGTCCGCCGCCAGGCCGACCGCCTGACCGACGCCCAGGGCACGGTGGAGGAGGCCCGGCGCCGCTGGCGTCAGGCGCGCCAGGAGCTGCGCGACCAGGTCGACGACCTCAACGAGCGGGTCGCGCAGGCCGAGCGCGAGCGGAACGAGCGCATCGAGCGCGAGGAGCGTGAGGAGAGGGCCCGCAAGGACGGCAAGGGTGACGGTCATGGCGGCGGAGGTGGCGGGGGCGGCGACCGCGAGCGTCGCGATCCCGAGCCGCCCACCGAGGCGGCCCAGCTGATCCGCGCCATGGACCAGCAGGTGCTCAACCAGGTGGACGGTCCCCTGCGCCGGCTCGCCGGTCTGGAGTTCACCGACCGCCACGGCGCCGTGGCGATGGCGATGGACGGCAAGGCCGACCAGATCGCCGAGCGCTACCGCCAGAGCGTGCAGGCGATCTTCGACGACATCGTCGAGGCGCTCCGCCAGGTCCACCGGGTCGACGAGCAGCTCGTGGAGCAGCTCCCCCGCCGCGAGAAGGCCCTCGTCGCGGTGGCGCAGACGCCCGACCAGCAGACGGCACCCGACCTGACCCGCGTGTCCCGTCCCGAGGACCTCACCACCGTCGGCGAGCAGCTGCAGGAGTGCGCGCAGGCCCTCAACCGGGCCGACGAGCAGATCCCCGACATCCGGATCGCCATCCGCGAGGGTCGCATGACGCCCGAGGACGAGCAGATCGGCAGCATGAACGGGTTCCAGCGCACGTGGAAGGAGCACCTCGACCAGGTGCGCGAGGACCTCAACCACGCCCGCAAGGCCGGTGACGAGATTGCACGCGAGCTGCGCGAGCTCGACGAGCGCGGGGCCCGCGAGGTCCGCCGCGCCTTCCGTCAGGCCGACTGAGCCGGGCGCACAGCCGGCTTCGCGAAGGTCCTCTCCCCGGACCTGCGAACCGTGTACGTTAACCGGACGTTCACGTACGGTTCGCGTGCGTGACACCGGACCCAGGGGGAAGCATGGCCCGCGCCGCCGACCGGCTCGACGCCCCGCAGGAGCGCGACGACTACTGGAACGCCTACTACGCCGACAGAGGCGTGGCGCGTCCCCTGCCGTCGCAGTTCGCCGCCTTCGTGGCGGGCGAGCTCGACCAGCCGGCGCGGATCATCGAGTTCGGCAGCGGGTCCGGGCGCGACACCTTGTTCTTCGCAGCGCACGGTCACGACGTCACGGGCGTCGACGCCTCCAAGGCCGCGGTCGAGGCGTGCACCGCGGAGGCCGCCGACCTGGGCCTCGACGTCGAGTTCCTCGCGGCCACGATCGACCAGGACGGCCTCGCGGCGCAGCTGCGCGTGAGTCCCGGCACCACCGTGGTCTACGCCCGCTTCTTCGTCCACGCGATCACCGACGAGGAGCAGACCGCGTTCCTCGACCTGGCGGCGTCCCTGACGTCCCCCGGCGACCGGCTGGCCGTCGAGTACCGCACTCTGCGCGACTCCAGCGGCGCCAAGGTCACCGGCAGCCACTTCCGCCGATTCGTCGACCCGACCTCGTTCAACGCCGAGGCGGTCCTGCACGGATTCGACGTCACGTACGCGGTCGAGGGCTTCGGCTTCGCGAAGTACCGGCAGGACGACGCCTACGTGGCACGGGCGCTGTTCCTGAGGCGGTGACGTGACCTCCCTCGAAGCGGCGCTCCGCCGAACCATCGGCGAGGTGAGCGCCCGGCTACCGGACTTCGACTTCGTGGGCCCGGGCGGTCAGCTGCGGGTCGACCTTGGCCCCACCCTCGTCGACCGGGTGCGGGTGGACCTGCTCTCCCCCGGGGTCCTGCGCCTGCAGTCCCTCGGCATCGTCACGACGGACGGTCTTCCGCCCGACGCTCTGGCGAGTCGCAGCACCGTCGTCGTGAGCAGCTGGTCCGCGGGCCGGCAGGAGGCCTTCCGGCCGTCCCGTCTCCTGGACCCCGATCACCGGGACGGCCCGATGATCCAGACGCAGCACGACGACCGCCCCTGGGCGGAGGTCACGTTCGACGAGCCCGTCGAGGTCGCCGCCGTGCAGCTGCGCGCGATCGACGCCCGTGCGGCGGTCGAGGATCGCGACATCCGGGTGCAGGTCGGCTCCCCCGGAGCGGAGCTCGTGACCGTCCACGACGCGCGCGAGCGCCGGGAGCTGCTCCACACCCTCCTGTCCGAGGCTGCCGCGCAGGTGCCGCCAGAGCTCCGGTCCGAGTTCGTGATGCTGGTGGGTCCGCTCGAGATGACCATCGCCGGCGACTACCGCGACGCCCGGGCCGCGATGAAGCAGGTCGCGAAGAAGGTCCCCGACGAGGCGCGACGCGCCTTCGCGCGCGTGGTCTCCGACGACGTGCTCCTCGGGCGGTCGCTGGAGTGGACCGCCCACGGCCCGACCCGGTCGTTCCGGTTCTGGTCCGAACGGGAGAAGGTCGACTACGTCCGCTTCACGGTCTCGGTCGCCGAGGCGCTGCGCGAGCTCACCCCGCACGTGTGCTTCGGCTACGGCGCCGCGCTGGCGGTCGTCCGCGACGGCGACCTCATCCCCCATGACGACGACCTCGACCTCATCGTGGCGTTCGAGCCCCACGAGGCGGCCACGTTGCCCGAGGCGCACGCCCGCGTGGAGGAGTTCCTGGGCGCCCGCGGCTTCGCCGTGAAGGGTGACTTCTTCGGCCACCGGCACGTCGCCCCCGCCACCGGAGAGAAGAGCGTCGACGTGTTCTCGGCGCTGTTCGAGAGCGACCGCATCGCGTGGTACCCCGGCACCCGGGGAGCCCTCGACCGCTCGACGATGTTCCCCACCGGCGAGGGCGAGCTGCTCGGCGTCCGGTGCCCGCTGCCGGCCGACCCGGTGGCGTACCTCGAGACGATCTACGGGCCCGGCTGGAGCACGCCCGACCCGGGGTTCAAGCACACGTGGCGCAAGCGGGACTTCGCCGACCAGACCGTGGCGCCCGCCCCTTCGGAGCCGGAGCCCGAGCGCCGCGGCTGGCTCGCCCGCGTGCTTCAGTCCTGGCGGTAGGTGCTGAGGAAGTTTCCCATCCGCTGGATCGCCTCGGCGAGGTCGCGCGACCACGGCAGCGTCACGATCCGCAGGTGATCGGGGTCGGGCCAGTTGAAGCCCGTCCCCTGCGTGAGGAGGATCTTCTCGCTCATCAGCAGGTCCAGCACGAAGCGCTGGTCGTCCTTGATGGGGTACACCTCGGGATCCAGCCGCGGGAAGGCGTAGAGCGCCCCGCGCGGGGTGACCACACTGACGCCGGGGATCTTGCGCAGCTCGTTGACGGCGGTGTCACGCTGCTCGAGCAGGCGACCGCCGGGCAGGATGAGCTCCTTAATCGACTGGTAGCCGCCGAGCGCCACCTGGATCGCGTTCTGCGCCGGCACGTTGGGGCACAGGCGCATCGAGGCCAGCAGCGTGAGCCCCTCGAGGTAGTCCTCGGCGCGCTCGAGCGGACCGGTCACGACGAGCCAGCCGGCGCGGTAGCCGCACACCCGGTACGCCTTGGAGAGGCCGTTGAAGGTCAGGGTCAGCACGTCGGGCGCGACGCTGGCCATGGGGATGTGCACGGCGTCGTCGTAGAGGATCTTGTCGTAGATCTCGTCAGCCATGAGGATCAGGTCGTGCTTGCGCGCCAGGTCGGCGATCGCCGTGAGCGTCTCGCGACTATAGACCGCACCCGTCGGGTTGTTCGGGTTGATCACGACGATGACCTTGGTGCGGTCGGTGATCTTGGACTCGAGGTCCTCGAGGTCGGGGTTCCAGTCGTTGTCCTCGTCGCACCGGTAGTGCACCGGCCGTCCGCCCGCGAGGTTGGTGACGGCGGTCCACAGCGGGTAGTCCGGCGTGGGGATCAGCACCTCGTCGCCGTTGTCGAGCAGCGCCTGGAGGGCGATCTGGATCAGCTCGCTGACGCCGTTGCCGAGCCAGACGTCGTCGATGTCGATCGCCGGGAAGCCGTCCTGCAGCTGGTAGTGGTGCACCACCGCGCGGCGGGCCGACTGGATGCCGCGGGAGTCGGAGTACCCCTGCGCCGTCGGCAGGCCGGCGATGACGTCCTGGAGGATCTCCGACGGCGCGTCGAAGCCGAACGGCTGCGGGTTGCCGATGTTGAGCTTGAGGATCCGGTGGCCCTCGGCCTCCAGCTGGGCGGCTCGCGCGCTGACGGGGCCGCGGATGTCGTACAGGACATCCCTCAACTTCTCCGACTGGCGCACGACAGGGCTCATGCGCCCATTGTGCCGGACGGCCTCCACGGGAAGCGCTGGCAGTGACGATTGCGGGCGCGACACGCCGGTCACGATGCCGTGAACGTCACCGCCAGCGCTGACCCGGGCCCCACGAGCGGAACCATGAGGGCTGCTCGAGGGTCCAGTCGCGACGGTGGGAGAGCCGGGCGTCGCGGTGTCCGAGCCGGATGCGACTCACGAGGCCCTGAACGTCCCTGTGGTCGAGCGACGTCGCACGGACCACGACCAGGCCCGCGCGCTCGAACCGCTCCTCACGGACGTTGTCGTCGGAGTGGTTCTGCGCGTCCCGGTGGTGAGCGCCATCGGTCTCGATGACCAGCCCGGTGTCCTCGTCGAGGAGATCGGCGACCCCGAGCAGGGCTCCCGATGGACCGAAGACCGGTGGATTGACCAGGAGCGCATCAAGACCGGCATCCAGCTGCGCGACCAGTCTCGTCCGGGTCTCCAACGGACTCGCGCTGCGCTCCGATCCCAGCAGCAGTGCCCGCTTCGCCCGAACGATGCCCCGTGTCTTGCGGTGGGAGCTCACCACCTGCTGGACCGCACGCAGCGAGGTGTGCGCGGTTTCCCTCACTCCCGAGACGGCCGAGTCCAGGGCGACGACCGCTGCCCGGAGGGAAGGAGCGAGACGCATCTCGTCGTACACGGCTCGCGCCATGGTCGTCACGGGAACGCCCTCCAAGGACGTCACCTCGTGGTCCCACACGGCGGTCCGGCACGGCTCCACGACCGCGCGGCGGCGCATCTGCGTCCCGGCGCCACAGTGCACCAGAGCCGGGCGCAGCTCCTCGCCGCCGCCATCGAATGCGTCATTGCCTTGGAAGCGCAGTGAGGCCCATCCGCCGAGAACGCATCCGTGACTCATCAGGCCTATCGCGTCAGCGACGCGTCCGTCAGCCTCTCCCACCGCCATGCCGGCCGGTCGCCACAGACCGTGTGCACGCTGTTCCCACATCCGGCCTCGCAACTCGTCGGGCGTTGCCGGCACGACACGAGTTCTCGCGGTCGCGAAGATGGGCTCCATGACCCGCAAGCGTGGGGCCCTCCAGCCGCCGCTGCCCGTGTTGTCCACACCCGATTCCGTGGGCGTGACGTTTCGGGGGTGCTCACCGGCGTGTCGGCCCCGCAAACGTCACTGCCAGCGCTTCCTGCGCCCGGTGTCGGACTCAGTCGAGGTCGCGGACGACGTCCAGCGCGCGCTGGAGGTCGTCGGGGTACGGGCTCTCGTACTCGGCCCACTCGCCGGTGCCGGGGTGGGTGAACCCGAGCCGCACGGCGTGGAGCCACTGCCGCTCGAGGCCCACGCGCTTGGCGAGCACCGGATCGGCGCCGTAGAGCGGGTCGCCGACGCACGGGTGCTTGATCGCGGCCATGTGCACGCGGATCTGGTGGGTGCGGCCGGTCTCGAGCTTGATCTCGAGCAGCGACGCGTAGCGGTGCGCCTCGAGCGTGTCGTAGTGCGTCACGCTGGCGCGGCCGTCGGCGCGCACCGTGAACTTGAAGTCGTGCTTGGGGTGGCGGGCGATCGGTGCGTCGATCGTGCCCGTGTGCGGGTCGGGGTGACCCTGCACGAGCGAGTGGTAGGTCTTGTCGACCGTGCGGTCGCGGAAAGCCTGCTTGAGGATCGTGTAGGCGCGCTCGGACTTCGCCACCACCATGAGCCCGCTGGTGCCCACGTCGAGCCGCTGCACGATGCCCTGCCGCTCGGGGGCGCCGCTGGTGGAGATCCGCACGCCCACGCCGGCCAGGTGACCCGAGACCGTGGGGCCGTCCCAGCCCACGCCGGGGTGCGCGGCCACGCCGACGGGCTTGTCCACGACCACGATGTCGTCGTCCTCGTGCACGATCGACATGCCCTCGACCTCGGTGGCGACAACCACGGCACGCCGCGGAGCCGGGATGGTGGCCTCCATGAGCGCACCGTGCTCGACGCGCTCGGACTTGATGGGCGCGGTCCCGTCGAGCAGGACCAGTCCCTCGGCGACCAGGTCGCCGGCCCGCGTGCGGGAGACGCCGAACAGCCGCGCGAGGGCGACGTCGACGCGCTCGCCGGCCAGGCCTTCCGGGATGTAGACGCTACGCACCTCGGTGGTGTCGTCCGATGTCACGAGTCCTCCAGGGTGCCGTCGAAGCGGTGACCCCGCCACGACCGCCAGATGATGATCACGGCCGCCACCGTCAGGGCGATGTCGGCCACGTTCCCGACGAAGAACCCGGCGTAGTCGATGAAGTCGACGACGTGGCCCCGCAGGAACGACGGCTCACGGAAGAGCCGGTCGATCAAGTTTCCCACGGCGCCGCCCAGGAACAGCCCGAGCCCCACCGCCCACCAGGGATCACGCAGCCGAGGGGCGATGACGACGAGCGTGACGGTGACCGCGATCGCGATCAGGCTCAGCACGATCGTGTAGCCGGCTCCGGTGCCGAGCGCGGCGCCGGGGTTGAGCACGAAGCGCAGGCTCAGCAGATCGCCGAGCAGGGGGATGGCGTCGCGCCCCTCGAGGCGCGCGACCGCCCACCACTTCGTGAGCTGGTCGACCAGCACGACCGCCAGGGCCACGCCGGCGAAGAGGCCGACCCGGCGCCGGCCCAGGGGCTCGGCCGCCGGGTCCGTGGACGGGGTCACGGGAGTCAGCGACGCTCCTCGCGGCGCTTGCAGTCCATGCACAGCGTCGCGCGGGGGAACGCCATCAGGCGCAGCTTGCCGATGGGCTCGCCGCACTGCTCGCAGACGCCGTAGGTGCCGTCCTCGAGACGGGCCAGTGCCTTCTCGGTCTGGAGCAGCAGCTCCCGCTGGTTCGCGGCGAGCGAGAGCTCGGCGTCACGCTCGAGGCTGTTCGATCCGACATCGGCCTGGTCGTTGCCCGCACCGTCGACCCCTCCGGACAGCATGTCCTGCAGATCCTTCGCCGAATGGTCGAGTTCGGTCTTGAGCCTGGCGAGGTCCTCGGTGAGTTCCTCGCGCACGGCCTTGGCCTCGGCGGGGGTCCACGGCTCTTCGTCCGCGCGCACGGCCAATGTGGTCTTGGGCATGCCCGGGACAGTAGACCGACCACGGGGCCGGTGCAAGTCGGCCCACCGTAGGATTGGCCGAGTGAGTCAGGACGCCCCGAACGCCCCCGCAGTGCCGCCCACCTCCGCTCCCTCCGGGGCCGCCGGTGATGCGCTGCGCTACCGCCCCGTGCCCGCCCACGTCGACCTGCCGGCGTTGGAGCGAGAGATCCTCGACCTGTGGGCCGAGCAGGGCACCTTCGCGGCCAGCCTGAGCACCCGCGCCGACGCCGAGCGCTGGACCTTCTACGAGGGTCCGCCCACCGCCAACGGCGTGCCCGGCACCCACCACGTGGAGGCCCGCGTCTTCAAGGACGTCTTCCCGCGCTTCAAGACGATGCAGGGCTACCACGTCGAGCGCAAGGCCGGCTGGGACTGCCACGGCCTGCCGGTGGAGATCGCGGTCGAGAAGGAGCTGGGCTTCAACGGCAAGCCCGACATCGAGGCCTTCGGCATCGCCGAGTTCAACGCGAAGTGCCGCGAGTCCGTCCTGCGCAACGTCGACCAGTTCGAGGCCATGACCGAGCGGATGGCGTACTGGACCGACATGTCCGACCCCTACCGCACGATGGACGCCCCCTACGTCGAGAGCGTCTGGTGGGCGCTGTCGCAGATCCACGGCAAGGGCCTGCTCGTCGAGGACTACCGCGTCGCCCCCTACTGCCCCCGCTGCGGCACCACGCTGTCCGACCACGAGCTGGCGCAGGGCTACGAGACGGTCGTCGACCCGTCGGTCTACGTGCGCTTCCCGCTGACGTCGGGACCATGGGATGGCACCGACCTGCTGGTCTGGACCACCACGCCGTGGACGCTCGTGTCGAACACCGCGGTCGCCGTGCACCCCGACGTCACCTACGTCGTCGCGACGGACGGCACCGACCGGGTCGTCGTGGCGGAGCCGCTCGTCGGCGCCGCCCTCGGCGAGGGCTGGGAGGCCGTCGAGACCGTCACGGGCCGCGACATGGAGCGCTGGACCTACCGCCGCCCGTTCGACCTCGTCGAGATCCCCGACGCGCACTTCGTCGTGCTCGGCGACTACGTGACCACCGAGGACGGCACCGGACTGGTGCACCAGTCCCCCGCGTTCGGCGCCGACGACATGGCGGTCTGCAAGGCGTACGGCCTGCCCGTGGTCAACCCGATCGCGCCCGACGGTCACTTCGAGGCCGACGTCCCCCTCGTGGGCGGCGCGTTCTTCAAGGAGGCCGACCCGACCCTCGTCGCCGACCTCGACGCCCGCGGCCTGCTGTTCACGAAGCTCGACTACGAGCACAGCTACCCGCACTGCTGGCGCTGCCACACGCCGCTGATGTACTTCGCCCTTCCCGCCTGGTACATCCGCACCACCGCCCGCAAGGACGAGCTGCTCGCGCAGAACGAGCAGACCAACTGGTACCCCGGCACCATCAAGCACGGCCGCTACGGCGACTGGCTCGAGAACAACATCGACTGGTCGCTGTCGCGCAACCGGTTCTGGGGCACTCCCCTGCCGATCTGGCGCAACGACGCCGACCCGAGCAAGGTCGTGTGCGTCGAGTCGCTGGCCCACCTGTCGGAGCTGACCGGCACCGACCAGTCCGACCTCGACCCGCACCGGCCCTACATCGACGACGTGACCTTCACGATCGACGGCGAGCCCGGCACCTACCGCCGCGTCCCCGAGGTCATCGACGCCTGGTTCGACTCCGGCTCGATGCCGTTCGCGCAGTGGGGCTACCCCCATGCCGAGGGCTCGAAGGAGAAGTTCGAGCGCGCCTACCCCGCGCAGTACATCGCCGAGGCGATCGACCAGACGCGCGGCTGGTTCTACTCGCTGATGGCGGTCGGCACGCTCGTGTTCGACCGGTCCAGCTACGAGAACGTCGTCTGCCTGGGTCACATCCTGGCCGAGGACGGCCGCAAGATGAGCAAGCACCTGGGCAACATCCTGCTGCCCATGCCGCTCATGGACGAGCACGGCGCCGATGCCCTGCGCTGGTTCATGGCCTGCTCCGGCTCGCCGTGGTCGGCGCGCCGCATCGGCCACAACGCCCTCACCGACATCGTGCGCAAGGTCCTGCTGACCTACTGGAACACCGTGGCCTTCCACGTCCTGTACGCCCGCGCCGAGGGCTGGAGCCCGGCCGGTGCCGACGCGCCGCCGCCCACCGAGCGAGGCGTGCTCGACCGGTGGCTGCTCTCGCAGACCCAGGACCTCGTGCGCGAGGTGACCTCCGCACTGGAGGACTTCGACACCCAGCGCGCCGGCCTGATGATCTCGACCTTCGTCGACGACATGTCCAACTGGTACGTCCGCCGCTCGCGCAAGCGCTTCTGGCGTGGCGACGCCGCCGCGCTGGCCACCCTGCACGAGGTCCTCGACGTCCTCACCCGACTGATGGCCCCGCTCGTGCCGTTCGTCACCGAGCGGGTCTGGCAGGACCTCATCGTGCCGGTCGACCCCGACGCCGCCCCCTCCGTGCACCTCGCGGACTGGCCGGTGGCCGATGAGTCGCTGCGCGTCGAGGGTCTCGCCGAGCGGGTCTCGCTGGCCCGCCGTGTCACCGAGCTGGGACGCGCCGCGCGCGCCGAGGCGAAGGTCCGCACGCGCCAGCCGCTGCGCCGCGCCCTGGTTGGCTCGGCCCACTTCGAGCAGCTCGGCGACGACCTGCGCGCCCAGGTGTGCGAGGAGCTCAACATCGAGCAGCTCGGGTCGCTGGCCGACGCCGGCGCCGACCTCGTGGAGTTCTCCGCCAAGGCCAACTTCCGCCAGCTCGGCAAGCGCTACGGCAAGCAGACCCCGGTGGTCGCGCAGGCGATCGCCGCGGCCGACGCCGGCGAGCTCGCCGCCCGGCTCGAGAAGGGCGAGGCCACGGTCACCGGCGAGGACGGCCAGGCGTGGCAGGTCGAGGCCGACGACGTGATCGTCACCGAGCGTCCGCGCGAGGGCTGGTCGGTCGTCAACGAGCAGGGCGAGACCGTCGCGCTCGACCTGGCGATCGACGACGAGCTGCGTCGCGCCGGCCTGGCCCGTGAGGCCGTTCGCGTGATCCAGGAGGCCCGCAAGGCCGCCGGACTGGAGATCACCGACCGGATCACCCTGACGTGGACCGCCGACGGCGAGACGGCCGAGGCGCTGCGCGAGCACGGCGCGAGCATCGCCGAGGAGGTCCTCGCGGTCTCGTTCGAGCCCGGCGACGCCGCCGACGTGCGCGACGACGACCTCGGCCTCTCGGTCAGCCTCAGCCGCGCCTGACGCTCCGGCGTCGCGCGTGGTCTCGACACACCGCCTCGCTGCGAGTCGCGTGTCCAGATCAGCACCCGGACAGACGAACGACGGCGCCCGATCCCCTGAGGGATAGGGCGCCGTCGTTGACTCAGTACGCGCGGTGTCGCAGCGTCACTCCTTGCCGTCGAGCGCAGTCCCCTGCTGCGGCGCGACGGGCTGGCTGCCCTCCAGCTGGGCCAGCTGGTCCTGGAAGTAGGCCTTCAGGCGGGCGCGGTACTCGCGCTCGTAGGCACGCAGGTGGTCGATCTCGCCCTGGAGCTCCTGACGCTCGCGCTCGAGGTTGGAGATGACCTCCTTGCGACGCTGCTCGGTCTCGACGTCGAGCTGCTCGGCGCGCTTGCGCGACTCGTACTGCAGCGTGTCGGCGTTGCGACGGGCCTCGGCGGAGAGCTGCTCGGCCTCGACGCGGGCCTCACCGATGATCGTGTCGGCCTCCTCCTTCGCGGCGTCCATGAGCTGGTCGGCGTTGGCCGACGCGATCTCGAGCAGACGCGCGGCGGCCGTGGAGGCCTCGGAGGTCGAGGTGACGCGCAGCTCCTGCGGGGCGGCGGGGGCCACGGGGGCGGGGGCCGGCTCGGGCTCCTTGACCGGCTCGGGCTCCTTGACGGGCTCGGGCTTCGCGGCGACCGGGGCGGGCTGGGCCTTCGAGGCCTGCTCGAGCGCGGACTCGAGCTCGGCGACCTTGGCCTTGAGCTCGGAGTTCTCGCTGACGAGACGCTCGAATTCGACCTCGACCTCGTCGAGGAACTGCTCGACCTCGCCCATGTCGTAGCCGTCGCGCAAGCGCACGGCGGTGAACTGCTTGTCGCGAATGTCCTGGGGCGTGAGCGCCATCTGGTCACCTCTGCGTGTGAGTCGGGTCTGTCTTGGGAAAGATTCGGGGCCTCATCAACGGTACCGCTTCATCCTAGGCACCGGACAACGGGCTCGTGCTCAAGTCTCAACGATCACCTAAAAGATCACGACCACCAGGGACTGGGCGATGAACAACAGCAGCAACAGGACCATCGCCGAGACGTCGAGCATGATCCCGCCGAGACGGATGGACGGGATCACTCTGCGCAGCGCGCGCAGCGGCGGATCGGTGACCGTGAAGATGAACTCGCACAGCACCGCGATGAAGCCGCGCGGCTGCCACTGGCGGGCCAGCAGCTGCACCCAGTCCACGACGAACCGGGCGATCACGAAGATGATCGCCAGGTAGATCAGGTTGTAGAGGACGACGCCGATCGTCGACACGTCGCCTCAGCTCTGGTTGTAGAAGCCGCCGGCCGCGAGCTGCGCGCGGTCCTCGTCGGAGACCTGCACGCCCTCGGGCGACAGCAGGAACACCTTGGCGGTGATGCGGTTGATCGTGCCGTGGACCGCGAAGACCAGGCCGGCCGCGAAGTCGACGAGGCGCTTGGCGTCGTCGTCGCCGATGTCCGAGAGGTTCATGATGACCGGGACGCCCGAGCGGAACGACTCGCCGATCGTGCGGGCGTCGTTGTACGTCCGGGGCGTGACGGTCTCGATGCGCGCGAGGTCGGCCACGGACATGCCGGGCTGACGACGGTCGTCGAGGGCCGTGACGGAGCGCGGCGCGACCGGCTGGGGGGCGGCCTGGCGCACGGGTGCCGCAGTACGAGCCGGGGCCTCCGTCTCGTACTCGAGCGCGTCGTCGTACTCGGCCTGCTCGACGAGTCCGAGGTACTCGCCCATCCTCCGCATTGCGCCAGCCATGCTCACTCCCGATCTTCGGTCTTGACGTTGTTGAGACTACTGCAGTACAGGGCGCTGCCCGAGCACCGAACGACCCACGCGCACGTGTGTCGCGCCGTGCGCGATCGCGACCTCGAAGTCCTCGCTCATCCCCGCTGAGACCATGGTCGCCGACGGCATGGTGCGCCGCAGTTCGGCGCTGATCTCGCTCAGGTGGGCGAAGCTCGGGGCGGGGTCCTGGCCCAGCGGCGCGACGGTCATCACGCCGCCGAGCTCGAGGTGGGGGCACTCCCCCGCGATGACGTCGGCCAGGGCCGGCACGTCGGCAGGTGGCACTCCCGCACGCCCGGGGTCGGTCGTGTCGAAGTCCACCTGGACGAGGCAGCGCAGGGTGCGCCCGGCGGCCTGAGCGCCACGGTCGAGGGAGCGGGCCAGCTTGGCCCGGTCGACGCTGTGGACGACGTCGGCGTAGCGCGCGACGGCACCGGCCTTGTTGGTCTGGAGGCCGCCGACGAAGTGCCAGCGCAGGGCCACACCCGCGTCGACGGCGGCGAGCTGCTTCTCGGCCGCCTCCGGGTGACGGTTCTCGCCGACGTCGGTGACCCCGAGCTCGGCCAGCAGCGCGACGTCGGACGCCGGATGGGTCTTGGTGATGACGACGAGGGTCACCTCGTCGGCGGACCGGCCGGCTGCGTCGCAGGCACGGGCGATGCGCTCGCGGACGGCGAAGAGGTTCTGCGCGAGCTCGTCACGGCGTTCCATCGCCACTCCCCTCGCGGCGCAGCACCACGGCCGCGCCGAAGCGACCGGCCGCGTCGCCCTGCCGCCGGTGGGACCAGAACCGCTCGTCCTCGATCGTGCAGCCGCCGAGGTCGTGGACGACCACGTCGGCGCGCTGCAGCTGGGCGACGACGCCGGCGCCGATGTCGAGTGCCGGGGTGCCCAGACGGGTGATGGCGCGGGCGGCCGGCTCGACCGCCGTGACCTCGTCGGCCATGGCGACCGGCACCTCGTAACAGGAGCCGCACGCCCGGGGGCCCACCCACGCCTCGAGGCGCTGGGCGCCGCGGGACCACAGCGCCTCGACCGCCACGCCGGCGACACCGGAGGCCATGCCGACCCGGCCGGCGTGGACCACGGCGGCGAGGGGCCGGTCGGGATCGACGAGCACGACCGGCACGCAGTCGGCGACGCGGACGATCGCCACGACGCCGGGGCGGTCGAGCACGAGGGCGTCGGCCTCGGGCTGGGCCTCGGGGTCGGCGACGGCGACGGTCGCTCCGTGCACCTGGCGCATGAGCGCCGGGCGGCCACCGAGCGCCGCAGCCACCACGCCCGGACCCTCCGCGGGTGATCCGTCGGCCGGGCCCCGGCCCAGGTCGGTGCGCGCGTCGGTGAAACCGAACGACGCGACCCCCAGGTCGGACCGGAACCAGAACGGCGCGGAGTGGTCGGGAGCGTGGTCGGGCACGGTCAGCGCAGGAAGTCCGGGATGTCGAGACCGTCGCCGAACTCCTGGCCGGCGGGCTGGCCGACCGGGACGGGCTCGGTGACGACTCGCTGCTCGGAGCCCTCGGGGCGCTCGGCGGGCTTCTGCGTCGCGGGCGCCGACTCCTTGGCGGCGGCCTGCTGCTCACGGCTGCGCAGCGCCGGCTGGGCGGCGTCGCGCTGCTTGGGCTCGCCACCGTCGAAGCCGGCGGCGATCACGGTGATGCGCACCTCGTCGCCGAGCGAGTCGTCGATGACCGTGCCGAAGATGATCTTGGCGTCGTCGTGGACGGCCTCCTGCACCAGCTCGGCGGCCTCGTTGATCTCGAACAGGCCGAGGTCGGAGCCGCCGGCGATCGACAGCAGGACGCCGCGGGCGCCCTCGATCGAGGCCTCGAGCAGCGGGCTGGAGACGGCCAGCTCGGCGGCCGTGGCGGCGCGGTGCTCACCGCGCGCCGAGCCGATGCCCATGAGGGCCGAGCCGGCATCGCTCATGATCGACTTCACGTCGGCGAAGTCGACGTTGATCAGACCGGGCGTGGTGATGAGCTCGGAGATGCCCGAGACGCCCTGGTAGAGCACCTGGTCGGCCTGGCGGAACGCGTCCAGCAGGCTGATGCTCTGGTCGCTGATCGACAGGAGTCGGTCGTTCGGGATCACGATGAGGGTGTCGACCTCCTCGCGCAGACGCTGGACGCCGACGTCGGCCTGCGCCGCGCGGTTGCGTCCCTCGAACTTGAAGGGCCGTGTGACGACCCCGATGGTCAGCGCACCGAGCGACCGCGCGATGCGCGCCACGACCGGCGCGCCGCCGGTGCCCGTGCCGCCGCCCTCGCCCGCCGTGACGAAGACCATGTCGGCGCCCTTGAGGGCCGCCTCGATCTCCTCGGCGTGGTCCTCGGCCGCCTTCTTGCCGATCTCCGGATCGGCGCCGGCGCCGAGACCGCGCGTGGAGTCACGACCCACGTCGAGCTTCACGTCGGCATCGGTCATGAGCAATGCCTGGGCATCGGTGTTGATCGCGATGAACTCCACACCCTTGAGCCCGGCCTCGATCATGCGGTTGACGGCGTTGACACCACCGCCGCCGATGCCGACGACCTTGATCACCGCAAGGTAGTTCTGGACCGCCATGTCGTTCCCCTTCAAACCTTAAACTTCAAGTGGAGGCTTATAGTTATGTCAACCTCGTCGATGGTTTGACACTAGGTGGGCCGTCCGGACGATCGTCGATGACACGCCGTGTCGGGCGTGTGTTGTTGAACTCGATGCGGGTGGGGCGGCTGGGGACGCGCGTCACTCGAGCGTCGTCGGGCGCTCGGGAGCGCTGACGTCGTAGCTGCGCGCGTCGATCTGCAGCAGCGGGCGCAGCACCGACAGCTTGGCCTGCGCCTCCTCCGCGCTCCCCCACACCACGGTGCGGCCCTTCGACAGGGCCAGCTCGATCGAGTCGCGGGTCTCGGCCGTGATCGTGTCGGTGTCGCCGAGCAGGTCGCGGTCGCCCGCGGCGATGTCGGCCGCCACCCGTGCCGTGGCGGCCACCACACGGCGGTCCTCGACGTCGACGTCCAGCTCGGGCAGGTGCCGCGGACGCGAGTTCAGCGGGCGGTAGACCACCCCGGACGGGTCGACGGCCCAGGGCGTGCCCGAGCGGTCGACCCAGGCGACCGCGTCGCGCTCGGTCACGACGATGCGGATCGTGTGCGGCAGGTCGCGCTCGACCTTCACGGACTCGACGGGCTTGAGGGTCGCCACACGCTCGGCGATCGCCTCGGTGTCGACGCGCAGGACGGGCGTCCCCAGCGGAACCTCGGCGGTGCGCACGACCCGGTCGACCGGTACGTGCTCGGTGCCGCTCACGGTGACCTCGCGGGACTCGAAGAGGCTCGAGAACCAGATGGCCCACACGGCTGCCGCGACGACGAGCACGAGCAGGACCACGCCGGCGATGCGCCAGCGTGAGCGACGACGCTTCAGGCGGAGCTTCTCGGCGAAGCGGTCACTCATCGCGGGATTCCCGCAGCAGCTCGAGCAGCGCCGGCCCGACCGTGGTGACGTCCCCGGCGCCGAGGGTCAGCACGAGGTCGCCCGCCCGGACCAGCGGCAGCAGGAACCCCGGCACGTCCTGGACCGGTCCCCCGGCGAGGGCATGCGGACCGGCAGCGCCGACCACGAGCGCCGACGTCACGTCCGGGTCGGCGGCCTCGCGGGCGAGGTAGAGGTCGGCCACGACGACGAGGTCGGCCGCGGCCAGCTCCTGGCCCATCCGTGTGCCGAACAGCCGCGTGCGGCTGACCAGGTGGGGCTGGAACACGACGACGAGGCGGTCGTCGCCGGCCAGGGCCCGGGCCGCGGCGATGTCGGCGGCGATCTCGGTGGGGTGGTGGGCGTACGAGTCGACGACGCGCACCCCCGCGGCCTCGCCCTTCGGCTCCATCCGACGAGCGGCACCGGTGTAGCCGGCCAGGCCTTCGACCATGCCGGCGACGTCGTGACCGAGCTCGCGGCCGATCGCCAGCGCCAGCAGGGCGTCCGCGGCGTAGTGGCGTCCCGGGACGGCGAGCACGACCTCGGTGGGCGGCAGGTCGTCGGCCGTGACCGTGAAGCGCGTCGTGGAGCCCACGACCTCCACGTCCTGACCTCGCACGTCGGCGTCGTCGGCGAACCCCGCCGTGACGAGACGCGGGCTGTCGACGGTCTCGCGCAGCCGGCGGCAACCGGGATCGTCGGCGGAGAGCGCCACGACCTCCTCGACCGTGCCGGCGAACTCGGCGAACGCCTGCTCGTACGCCTCGACCGTGCCCCACGTGTCGAGGTGGTCGGCGTCGATGTTGGTGATCACGGCGGCGTGCGGGCGGTAGTGCAGGAAGGCGCCGTCGCTCTCGTCGGACTCGACGACGAACTCCGGACCCGCGCCGCGGCGGGCGTTGGTTCCCAGCCCCGCGACCTCAGCGCCGATCGCGAAGGACGGGTCGGCCCCGGCGCCGCGCAGCGCGAAGGTGAGCATCGCGGTGGTGGTGGTCTTGCCGTGGGTGCCGGCGATCGCGATCCGGCGGTCGCCCAGCATCGTGGACATGAGCCCGGCCGAGCGCGGCCACAGCCGCAGCCCGCGCCGCTGCGCCTCGACGATCTCGGGGTTGTCCTCGGGGACGGCCGTGGACGCGATGACGGTGTCGCGGTCGGCGAGGTACGCCGGGTCGTGGCCCACGTGGCACGTGATGCCGGCCGCCCGCAGGCGCTGGAGCACCGCGGAGTCCCTGCCGTCGCTGCCGCTCACGTCGACCCCGGCCTCGTGCAGGAGCAGGGCGATCGCCGAGAGGCCGGCGCCGCCGATCCCGATGAGGTGCACGCGACCGAGCTGGTCGGCGGGAAGGACCTCACTCGGCAGGTCGATCCTCACCGGCGCTCCTCCCCCGCGCGGTGCACCAGGTCGGCGAGGCGCTCGGCGGCGTCGCGCCGCACGATGCCCGAGGCGGACTGCGACATGCGCTCGAGGCGCTCGGGCGAGGTGACCAGCGACACGACGGCGCTGTCGACCCAGGCCGGGGTGAAGGCGCCGTCCTCGATGAGCAGCGCACCGCCCGCGCCCACGACCGGATGGGCGTTCAGGGCCTGCTCGCCGTTGCCGATGGGCAGCGGCACGAACACGGCGGGCAGACCGACGGCGGCGACCTCGGTGACGGTGTTGGCCCCGGAGCGGCACACGACGAGGTCGGCGGCCGCGTAGGCCAGGTCGATGCGGTCGATGTACTGCTCGACCACGTAGGGCGGGTCGCCCTCACGCCGGTCGAGGTCGACCTCCTCGGGCCGGCCGGCAGCGTGCAGCACCTGCACACCCGCCTCGGCGAGGTCGCGGGCCGCGGCCGACATCGTGGTGTTGATGCGGCGGGCGCCCTGGGAGCCGCCGGTGACCAGGATGGTCGGCCGGTCGGCGTCGAGGCCGAAGTGCGCGCGCGCCTCGGCGCGCGTGGCGTGACGGTCGAGGTCGGCGATCTGGCGCCGGATCGGCAGGCCGATGTAGGTGCCGTGGCGCAGCTCCGTGTCGGGGAAGCTGGTGGCGACGTGACGGGTCAGGCGCGCGCCCAGCTTGTTCGCGATGCCGGGCAGTGCATTGCCCTCGTGCACGACGAGGGGCAGCTTCCGGCGGCGCGCGGCGAGGTAGGCCGGCACCGAGACGTAGCCGCCGAAGCCCACGACGACGTCGGGACGGAACCGGTCGATCACCTCGAGGGTGGCCGAGACCGAGCGACGCAGGTTGGCCGGCAGCCTCACCAGGTCGGCGTTGGGGCGGCGCGGCAGCGGCACCGGCGGCACCAGCTCGAGCGCGTGACCCGCCTGCGGGATGAGCGTGACCTCGAGACCACGGGGCGTGCCGAGGCAGACGATGTCGTCCCCGGCGTCGGCCAGCACGGCGGCGGTCGCGAGCAGCGGAGACGTGTGACCGGCGGTACCACCGCCGGCGAGCAGGACGCGCACGGTCAGCGACCCACCGTGCGCTGCTTCTTGCGCGCCTTCGCGCGGCGCGAGGTGGACAGCGCCCGTGCGGCGCCCGGTTCGGTGGTGGCGCAGTTGGCCAGGAGGCCCAGCGCGGCGAGAGTGGCGATCATGCTGGAACCACCGTACGAGATGAGCGGGAGCGGGACGCCGATGACCGGCAGCATGCCCAGCACCATGCCGATGTTGATGATCGCCTGCGTGGTGAGCCAGATGGTGATGCCGGCGGCGAGGTAGCCGGCGAAGCGGTCACGGCTGCGGTGCGCGATCCGGAAGCCGGTGTACGCCAGCAGGCAGAACAGCACGAGGATCACGAGGCTGCCGGCGAGGCCGAGCTCCTCGCCGATCACGGCCAGGATGAAGTCGGTGTGGGCCTCGGGCAGGGCGCCCCACTTCTGGCGGCTGCTGCCCAGGCCGAGTCCCCAGAAGCCGCCGCGGGCGAAGCCCATCATGGCCTTGATCGCCTGGTAGCCGGACTGCTCGGGATCGGCCATCGGGTTGAGGAACGACATGAACCGGTCGACCCGGTGCTGGGCCGTGGCGACGAAGAACAGCAGCAGCACGACCAACCCGGCGCCGAAGCCGAGCATCGGCTTCAGCGGCAGCCCCGCCACCCAGAGCATGCCCGCGATGATCGCGAACAGGATCACGGCGGTGCCGAGGTCCTTCTGGAACACGACCAGGGCCGCCACGGCCCCGGCGATGGGGACGACCGGGGTGATGACGTAGCGCGGCGTGCCGAGGTGACGGTGCCGGCGGGTGTAGAGGTCGGCGATCCACAGCACGATCGCGAGCTTCGCGAACTCCGAGGGCTGCAGGTTGAAGCCGGCGAACAGCGGGATCCAGTTCCGGTTGCCGTTGATGTCCATGCCCAGCGGCGTGAAGGTCAGGCCGATGAGGAGCACGACAGCGAGGAGCGCCGGTCGCGCCAGCTGCCGCACCCGCTCCAGGGGGATGCGCATCGCGATGACCATGGCGACGAGGCCGACGACGGCGAAGATGGCCTGGCGACCGAAGATCTCGAAGGAGTTGCCGTACACCCGCAGGGCGAACACCGAGCTCGCGCTCAGCACCATGATCAGGCCGAGACCGAGCAGCAGGCCGGTGGTGCCCAGCACGAGCTGGTAGGAGGCGAGCGGACGCTCGAGCAGGGTCCGCACGGTGTCGAGCGTGCTCGACGACCGCCGAGATGCGGTGGTACTCATGGCGTTCCTTCGGGGAAGAGAAGAGAAACTGCTCACCAGTGTGGCCCGTGGGACGGCGTGCCTCCGGGACCTGGGGGCGCGTGTCGCCCGGGGACCCGATCCGGGCCCATCCGGTGGCGTGCGCACCCTGGCCGGTGACCCGGTGCGGGCGTACGGTGGATCGATGGGGCTCGATGGGAACTTCCCCGTGGCACGCATCAGCGATCCGGACGACCGCGTCCCGATCTACTTCGGGCGGCGGGTGATCGGCCACCTCGGCCCCGCGGACGGCTTCCACTCGTCGGCGACGAACGTCACGTGCCGCATCAGTCGCCGCAACGGTGCTTGGTACAAGCTGTGGAACCCCGGTGGCTGGGACCCGGCGGCGACCTCGGCCTACGTCTCGGCCGCGCGCACCTTCCTGCAGAACGTGGACGCCCCGAACCCGATGCACGACTGCGTGGGCAACAGCGACTCCCCCGGACCGCCCTGGTGGCGCGACGTCGTGGTCGCGACGTCGATCGCGGGCACCGTCCTCGCGGCGATCGCGGCACGACGGTTCCTGCGCGAG
Source organism: Aeromicrobium sp. UBA7512 (assembly GCF_002476985.1). Lineage (NCBI taxonomy): Bacteria > Bacillati > Actinomycetota > Actinomycetes > Propionibacteriales > Nocardioidaceae > Aeromicrobium > Aeromicrobium sp. UBA7512. Next base: position 119,340 of record NZ_DLNK01000003.1, on the reverse strand, counting down.
CGGCCCCCGCGTCCCCCGTTCCCGCCGCCCGCCGAGAGGCCCGGGGCGGGAGCCTGAGCAGCTGGCGTCAGCTGTGGCCGAGCCGGCGCACGGCCTCGGCGAACGCGTCGCCGCGGTGGGCGTAGTCGCGGAACTGGTCCATCGAGGCGGCGGCGGGCGCGAGCAGCACCGTGTCGCCCGGGTGCGCGAGCCGGCGCGAGGCGGCGACGACGGAGTCCATGAGGGCGTCGGCGTCGGCACCGTCGGCCAGCTCGACGGGGACGTCGGGCGCGTGCTCGGCGAGCGCGGCCGCAATCAGCTCGCGATCGGCGCCGATCAGGACAGCCCCGCGGATCCGGTCGCGGGCGTCGCGGACGAGGTCGCCGTAGGCAGCGCCCTTCGCCAGTCCTCCGGCGACCCACACGACCTGGTCGAACGCCTGCAGCGAGGCGCGCGCCGCGTGCGGGTTGGTGGCCTTGGAGTCGTCGACCCACCGCACGCCGTCGGCCTCGGCCACGGTGCTGATGCGGTGAGGGCCCAGCCGGAAGGCGCGCAGCCCGTTGCGGACCGCGACGGCGGGCACGCCGTGGGCCCGCGCCAGTGCCGCGGCGGCCAGGGCGTTCTGCACGTTGTGGGGCGACGCGTCGTCGAGGTCGGAGAGGGACGCCAGCTCGGCCGCGCTGGTGGCGCGCTCCTCGACGAACGCGCGGTCGACGAGCAGGTCGTCGACGATCCCGACCATGCCGCGATCGGGGATGCCGAGCGTGAAGCCGATGGCGCGGGCGCCCTCGACGACGTCGGCCTCCTCGACCAGGTGCATCGTGGCCTCGTCGGCGACGTTGTAGACGCACGCGCGCTGGACCTGCTCGTAGACCTTGCCCTTCGCGGCGGCGTAGGCCTGCACCCCGCCGTGCCAGTCGTAGTGGTCGGGCGCGAGGTTCAGCACGGCGGCCGCCTCGGCCGACATCGACTGCGTCCAGTGCAGCTGGAAGCTGGAGAGCTCGACCGCGAGCACGTCGCGGCCCTCCGGATCCATGACGGCCTCGAGGATCGGGGTGCCGACGTTGCCCACGGCCTGCGCGCGCAGATCGGCCGCCTGCAGGATCGCCTCGAGCATCTGGACGGTGGTGGTCTTGCCGTTCGTTCCCGTGATCGCCAGCCACGGTGCCGGGTCGCTGCCGCGCAGGCGCCAGGCCAGCTCGACCTCGCCCCAGACGGGGATGCCGCGACCTGCGGCCTCGGTCAGCAACGGCGCGCTGGGGCGCCAGCCAGGCGAGGTGACCACGAGGTCGACGTCGCCCGGCAGGGAGGCCGTCGTGCCGGGACCGAGCCGCACGTCGGCACCGAGGACCTCGAGCAGGTGGGCCTGCTCGCGACGGTGGTCATCGCCCTCGGACTCGTCGAGCACGACGACGCTGGCGCCGAGGTGGTTCAGGGTGTCAGCCGCGGCGAACCCGCTGACGCCGAAGCCCGCGACGACCGCGCGGACGCCCTCCCACGAGGAGTCGCGGTGCAGCGACGTGACGTCACGCTCAGAAGGCACCGACGACCCACTCCCAGTAGAAGAGGCCAATGCCGGAGATCACGCAGATGCCGCTGATGATCCAGAACCGGACGACGATCGTGATCTCGGCCCAGCCCTTCAGCTCGAAGTGGTGCTGCAACGGCGCCATCCGAAAGATCCGCTTGCCGCCGCTGATCTTGAAGTAGCCCACCTGCAGGATCACCGAGAAGGTGATGATGACGAACAGTCCGCCCAGCACGATCAGCAGCAGCTCGGTGCGGGTCATCAGCGCGAAGCCGGCCATCAGACCACCGAGCGACAGCGAGCCGGTGTCGCCCATGAAGATCTTGGCGGGCGAGGCATTCCACCACAGGAAGCCGAAGCACGCGCCGGTGACGGCGGAGGCGACCACCGCGAGGTCGAGCGGATCTCGAACCTCGTAGCACTTGGGGCCGGGGTCGAGCAGGAAGCAGCTCTGGTTGGACTGCCACACGTTGATCAGGACGAACGCGCCGAAGACCATGACGGCGGCGCCCGTGGCGAGGCCGTCGAGCCCGTCGGTGAGGTTCACGCCGTTGCTGGCGCCGGCGATCATCAGCAGGACCCACACGATCAGCAGGACGGTCGGCAGCTCCCACGACAGGTCGCGCGTGAAGGAGATCGCGTGGGTGATCGGGGTCTGGCCGTTGTCGTTCTCCCAGCCGATCGCGAGCACCGCGAAGACCAGTCCGACCAGGATCTGGCCGACCATCTTGGCCTTGCTGCGCAGGCCCAGGCTGCGCTGCTTGGCGACCTTGATCCAGTCGTCGAGGAAGCCGATGACGCCGAGGCCGACGAACAGGAACAGCAGCAGGACGGCGGAGGCGCTCGGCTCGTAGCCGGTCCACAGCTTCGCGATCGCGTAGCCGAGCACGGTGGAGATGATGATGACCAGGCCGCCCATCGTGGGCGTCCCGCGCTTCACGTGGTGCGACGTGGGACCGTCGTCACGGATGAGCTGTCCGTAGCCCTTCTTCACGAGGACGGCGATCGCGAAACGGGTGCCGACGAGAGTGCCGACGAGCCCCACGACTCCCGCGATCAATACGGCCAGCATCGCTTCCGTTGTTTCCTTCCGTGCGTTTCAGTCGCGCAGCAGCGCTTCGGCGATCCGCTCGAGACGGGCGCCCCTCGATGCTTTCACAAGCACCACGTCACCCGCGCTGAGGCTCGCTGAGAGCTCCGCCACCGCCGACTCGACATCGTCCACCAGCACGCCGACAGGGCCGGCACCGCGAGCGATCTCGGCGGCTCCGGCACCCACGGCGATGACCCGGGCGATGCCCAGGTCGGCGGCCAGACGGCCGATCCGGTGGTGCTGCTCGGACGACTCGTCGCCCAGCTCCAGCATCTCACCGAGGACGGCGGTGCCACGTCCCGGGGCCAGTCCGGCGAGGGCTCGCAGCGCTGCGGCCATCGACTCGGGATTGGCGTTGTACGCGTCGTTGACGACGACGACTCCCCCACGGGTCTCGTGGCGCTCCATGCGCATGGGCGAGCCGGCCCTCGCGGTGGCGAGCGCCTCCACGGCGGCGGCGGCCGGGATCCCGAGCGCGGAGGTGGCCGCGACCGCCGCGACGGCGTTGATCGCGTGGTGCTCGCCCAGCTGCGGGACGGTGGCGTCGAGGACGGTGCCGTCGACCTCGATCCGGAAGTGCGGGTGGCCGGACTCGTCGAGGACGACGTCGCCGTCGAGCCGCACCTGGCCGGCACGGCCGAACGTGAGCACGGTGCCCTGCGTGCGCGAGGCCATCGCCGCGACCCGCGGGTCGTCGGCGTTCAGGACGGCGGTGCCCTCGGGGCCGAGAGCCTCGACGAGCTCGCCCTTGGCCTGGGCCGTGCGCTCGAGTCCGCCGAACTCGCCGGCGTGGGCCGTACCGACGTTGAGCACCACGGCGACGTCGGGCGGCGCGATGGCGCACAGCGAGGCGATGTGGCCGATCCCCCGCGCACCCATCTCGAGCACTAGGTGACGCGTTCCGGCATCGGCGCGCAGGACGGTCAGCGGCACCCCGAGCTCGTTGTTGAACGAGCCCTCGGGGGCCACCGTGGCGCCGTGCGCGGCCAGGATGTGGGCCATCAGGTCCTTGACCGAGGTCTTGCCCTGCGAGCCGGTGACGGCCACGACGTCGATGCTGCTCTCCGCCCTCAGAGCCGCCAGCCGGTCGGCCGCGAGCCGCCCCATCGCCTCGACGGGGTCCTGGACGATCACGTGAGGTCCGGCCACGGCACGCGTGGCGATCGTGGCCACGGCTCCGGCGTCGAGCGCGGTCTGGACGAAGTCGTGGCCGTCCACGCGCTCGCCGGGGATCGCCACGAAGAGCGACCCCGGGGCGACGCGGCGCGAGTCGATGACGACCGGGCCCTCGACGGCGAGGGCGTCGTCGCCCTCCACCCGCCCGTGCGTCGCGTCGGCCACCTGGGCGAGGGTCGTGCGGATCACGACGCGCCGCCGATCAGGGAGACGAGCACCTCGCGGTCGTCGAAGGGGTGGACGACGTCGCCGACCTGCTGGCCGCGCTCGTGACCCTTCCCGGCGACCACGACGGTGTCGCCGGTGCGGGCCTGCCGGACCGCGGTGGCGATCGCGTCGTGGCGGTCGCCGACCTCGACCACCTGGGCCGCGCCGCGCTCCGCGCCCGCCAGGACCTCGGCGCGGATGCGGGCCGGGTCCTCGCTGCGGGGGTTGTCGTCGGTGACGATGACGACGTCGGCGAGCCGGGCGGCCACCTCGCCCATGAGGGGTCGCTTGCCCCGGTCGCGGTCGCCGCCGGCGCCGATCACGACGATGAGCCGCCCGGCCGTGACCGGCCTCAGGGCACCGAGGACCGCCTCGACCGCCTCGGGCTTGTGCGCGTAGTCGACGACCGCGGTGAAGGGCTGGCCGGCGTCGATCCGCTCCATCCGCCCGGGGACGCCTCGGGCAGCGGCGACACCGCGGACGAGGTCGTCGAGGTCGTGGCCCTCCCCCGCGAGCGCGACGATCGCCGCCACCGCGTTGGAGACGTTGAACGCGCCGGCCAGCGGGACCGAGAGCTCGGTCTCGGTGCCGTCGGGCGCGATGAGCGTGACGTCGCTGCCGAGCCGGTGGGCCCGCACGTTGACGGCGCGCCAGTCGGCCGCCGCGCCCTCGGTGGAGAACGTGGTGACGGGCAGCGAGGTCAGCTCGGTGAGCCGCCGGCCGTGGGCGTCGTCGAGGTTGATCACGGCCCGCCGGGCGTGCTCCGGCGTGAACAGCTCGGCCTTCGCGGCGAAGTAGGACTCCACGTCGTGGTGGAAGTCCAGGTGGTCGCGGCCCAGGTTGAGGAACACGGCCGAGTCCAGCACGAACCCGTCCACGCGCCCCTGGACGATCGCGTGGCTGGAGACCTCCATCGCGCACGCGGCCACCTGCTCCTCGGCCATGACCGCGAAGAGCGCCTGCAGCGCGGGCGCCTCGGGTGTGGTGAGGCTGCTGGCCGCGGGGCGCCCGGCGACCCGCGTGCCGATCGTGCCGATGACGGCCGAGCGCGACTCTCCCAGCGCGGCCTCGGCGAGGTAGGTGGTGGTGGTCTTGCCCTGCGTGCCGGTGACCCCGACGGTGGTGAAGCGGCTGCTGGGGCGGTCGTAGAACCGCGCCGCGAACTCGGCCAGATGCGCGCGCGGGTGCTCGACCACGACCGTGGGGACACCCACCGGGAGCGTCGCCGCCCCCTCGGCGTCGGTCAGGATCGCGACCGCACCGGCCTCCAGCGCCTGGGGCGCGAACCGGGAGCCGTGCGTGGTCGCGCCGGGCAGCGCGGCGAACAGGTCGCCGGCGACGACGTCGCGGGTGGAGAGGCTGATGCCGGTGACGGTGGCCTCGCCCGACACCGTGGCCGCAGGCAGCTCGGCGGCCACCCTGGAGAGGGGCCACGTGGGCCTGTCGTGCGGCCTGACCCTCATCTCGTCCACCCGCCCCAACCTACCGGGCGGCACGACGGCTACCAGTCCTGCTTGATCTTCGGCGGCTTGGCGCCCGTGGGCGTCACGCCGAACCGCTCCAGCGCCATCGACATGATGTCGTGGAAGACCGGGCCGGCCATCGAGCCACCGCCGGCGTTGCGCGGCGGCTTGTCGATCACGACGTACGTGATGAAGCGCGGGTTGTCGGCCGGCGCGAAGCCCATGAAGGAGATCGTGTTCTGGCCGCGGACGTAGCGTCCCGTGGTCGGGTTGACCCGCCAGGCGGTGCCCGTCTTGCCGGCCACGCGGTAGCCCTCGATCTGGGCGGCCGGTGCCGTGCCGTCGTCGGCCGTGACGGCCTCCATCATCCGGGTGACCTCGGCGGCGGCCTCGCGGGAGACGACGCGTCGGGACTCGCCCGCCGGGGTCTTCTCGACCGAGCCGTCGGCCTTCGTCAGCGAGTCGACCACCCGCGGCGTGCACATGACACCGCCGTTGGCGATCGCGCCGACGGCGCGGACCATCTGGATCGCGTTGACCGAGACGCCCTGGCCGAAGGAGGTCGTGGCGTGCTTCGCCTTCGTCCAGTCGCGCACCGGGGACACGATGCCCACCGACTCCTCCGGCAGGTCGATGCCGCTGCGCGTGCCGAAGCCGAACTTGCGCAGGTAGGAGTAGAAGGTCGAGTCCGACATCTGCTCGGCCGCGACGATCGTGCCCAGGTTGGAGGACTTGGCGATCACGCCGGCGGCCGTGAGCTTCAGCGCGCCGTGCTGCCAGTAGTCGCCGATCGGGAAGCCGTCGATGACCATGCCCGAGGGCACCTTGATCTTCGTGTCGGCCGAGACCTTGCCCTGGTCGGCCAGGGCCGCCATCGTGATCGTCTTCATGACCGAGCCGGGCTCGAAGACGTTGGAGACCGCACGGTTCACCAGCGTGTCGTCGCTGACGCCGTCGCGGCTGTCCGGGTTGAACGTCGGGGCCTGCGAGAGCTGCACGATCTGACAGGTGCGGACGTCCATCGTGACGGCCAGGCCGTAGTCGGCGCCGGCCGAGCTGACGACGTCACGCAGCCGCTGGTCGGAGTACCACTGCAGGTCCCGGTCGATCGTGGTGTTGACGTTGGCACCCGGCACCATCTCCTTGACCGTGGAGTCGGCCATCGGGATGCGCTGGCCGGTCGAGGAGACCTCGTAGGTGGAGGACCCGTCCGTGCCGGTCAGCCCGGCGTCGTACTGCATCTCGAGGCCGGCGATGCCCTTGCCGTTCTCCTCGGTGATGCCCAGCACGTTCGCCGCGAGCGAGCCGCCCGGGTAGCTGCGCAGGCTCTCGGTCTCGGTGAAGACGCCCGTGTAGTTGGCCTCAGCTACGGCCTTCACGGCCTTGCGCGCCTCGAAGGCCGGCAGGTCCTTGGCCAGGAAGACGAACTTCGAGTCGGGGGTGCGCAGCTTCTGGATCGTGTCGAAGTAGTCGATCTCGTCGCCGAGCTTCTCGTGCAGGATCCGCGCGATCTCCGGGGCGTTCTCGGCCGTCATCGACGGGTCGGCCGTGATCGTCAGGCCGTCGGTGCTGGTCACCAGCTCCTCGCCGTTGCGGTCGACGATGTCACCGCGCGGCGCCGGGATCACGGCCTTGCGGGTGCCGGCCTCCACCGCCATCGCGGCGTAGGCCTTCGTGTCGACGGCCTGGATCTGGAACAGCCGGGCGCCGAAGACGACGAACAGGGCAAGGACGCAGATGACCAGGACGCGCAGGCGGCTGCGGGTGATGGCGAGCGGCATCAGCCGGCCCTCCTGACGTTGGTGTCGGGCTCGGCGGGAACGGGCTCGCCGATGACCTTGCCGTCGGCGAGTCGCAGGAAGACGGGGTTGGCGTTGGGCACCATGCCCTCGCTCAGGGCGCGGTTGGCCAGCCCCGAGGGGCTCTGCATCCGGTCGACCTCGGTGGCGAGCTGCTCGCGCTGGGCCTGCAGGAGCGTGGAGCGCTGCTGCAGGTCGTCGATCTTGAAGGCCTGCGCCTGCATCGCGGTGCTCAGCAGGATGAGGCCGACGAGTCCGGCGGCCAGGATCGAGAGCACGACGACGACGAACGGGGCGCGACGCGCACGGACCCGCACCGGGCCGACCAGCTTGAGGCCGACGTCGCGGGCGTCACGCCCCCGCGCGGCCAGGCCGGACGCGAGCGCGGAGGAGCGGGCGGCCGCCGAGCGGCTCAGGGCACGGGGGGAGGTAGCAGCGCTCATGACGTCACCGCCGTGGAAAGGACACAGTACGGCGACGCCGTCATGAGGTCTCCTCGGTTCTCTCGCTGGCGCTCGCTCATGCGGCAGCGATCCGTTCGACAGCGCGCATCCGGACCGAACGCGCGCGGGGGTTGTCGGCGATCTCGTCCTCGGCGGCCAGCTCGGCACCCCGCGTGAGGGAGCGGAAGCGGGCCAGCATGGACTCGGGCACCACGGGGAGGTCCCGCGGCGCCGTGGACGTGGTGACGGACGTGAACACGCGCTTGGTGATCCGGTCCTCCAGCGAGTGGTACGACAGCACGACGACGCGTCCGCCCACCGACAGCAGGTCGAGCGCGGCCGGCAGGGCGCGGCGGTAGACGCCGAGCTCGTCGTTCACCTCGATGCGCAGCGCCTGGAACGTGCGCTTGGCGGGGTTGCCGCCCGTGCGCCGCGCCGGCGCCGGGATGCAGCGACGGATGAGGTCGACGAGCTGCTCGCTGCGGTCGAAGGGCCGGGTCTCGCGCTCGGTGACGATCTCCTTGGCGATCCGGCGGGCGAACTTCTCCTCGCCGTACTCGCGCAGGATCCGGGCGAGGTCCTTCTCGTCGTACGTGTTGAGGACGCCGGCCGCGGTGAGCTCGTCCTCGGAGTTCATCCGCATGTCCAGCGGCGCGTCCTGCGCGTAGGCGAAGCCGCGGTCGGCCAGGTCGAGCTGCATCGAGGAGACGCCCAGGTCGAACAGGACCCCGTCGACCGTGGTGCGACCGCTCTCCGCGACGACCTCGGGAATCTCGTCGTAGACCGCGTGGGCGGCCTCGAAGCGATCACCGAAGGGAGCCAGCCGCTCCCCCGCCCGGCGCAGCGCCTCGGGGTCGCGATCGACGCCGATGACGTGCAGGGACGGGTAGCGCGTGAGCATCGCCTCGGCGTGTCCGCCCAGGCCGAGCGTCGCGTCGATGATCACCGGATGCTCGTGACGCTCCACCACCGGGGCGAACTCCGACACGACGCGGTCCAGCATCACCGGGACGTGCCGGGCGCTCATGCCGCCTCGCCCGGGCAGACCGGCAGGGCGATGGGGCCCGATCCCCGCCTGCAGAGTTCTGACGCCGGGGAAGTGACGTCAGAACCCCTCAGGCGGGCATCGCGCCCCACCGCGGAGGTGCTCAGAAGATCCCGGGGAAGATCTCCTCCGACAGGTCGGCGAAGCCCTCCTCGTGCTCGTCGGAGAAGTCGTTCCAGCGAGCCGAGTCCCAGATCTCGAACCGCTCGCCCGTGCCCACGACCGTGCAGTCGCGGTCCAGGCCGGCCCAGTCGCGCAGCAGCTGCGACACCGGCACGCGTCCCTGCTTGTCCGGCGTCTCGTGCGCCGCTCCACCGAAGAGCATGCGGACGAAGTTCCGCGCCTGCCGGTTCGTGAACGAGGCCTGCCGGGCGCGTCCGGAGAAGTCGTCGAACGCCTCGGGCGTCCAGCCGTAGATGCAGTGCTCCTGACCGCGGGTCAGCACCACACCGTCCGAGAGCAGCGGACGGAACTTCGCCGGCAGGAAGAGCCGACCCTTCTCGTCGAGGCGCGGCGTGAACGTGCCGAAGAAGTGCGTCGATGCCGGTGCGGTCATCGCGTCCTCCCTGCTCCACGTCGCTCTCCTCTGAGGTCGAAGTCCGGTGTTTCCACCACTACGCCCCACCTTAACCCACAACGCTCCACCATCCACCCGCTTTTCGTCAAGGGAGGGGCGTGTCGCGTGGGACGGGAACGAAAAAGACCCGCCATCTCAGCGATGGCGGGCCGGTGGAGCGAAGTGGGGGATGTCAGGCGATCGGGACCGTCCCGAGGCAGGAATGACGAAGACCCCGCCGATCGGCGGGGCCTCGTGGGGCGTGCGTGTCGTGGCGGCGGGTCACATCCCGTCGTCCTGGCGTCGCTGCCAGCGCTCCTCCATGCGTTCGACGAAGGAGCCGGAGCCCTTCGGCGAGGACGGGGCCGGTCCGCCGGCGTCCTGCGCTCCGCTGATGCCGCGGCGCCAGGCCCGGACGAAGAAGTAGGCGGCGGCCACCATCGCCACGAAGCCGAGAGCACCGATCCAGGTCATCTTGGACACGGCTCCGCCCAGCAGCATGGCCACACCGGCCAGGAAGCCCACGACGCAGATGGCCGCGACACGGCGGTTGTGCGCGATGAGCTTGGAGCCGCGCAGCGTGGACGCGAACTCGGGATCCTCTGCGGCCAGCGACTGCTCCAACTGGGCGAGCAGCCGGGCCTCTTCGTCCGACAGTGGCACGGTGACTCCTTGGTCAGGGGTGTGAGATCGATTCTAGGCGGGCCATGGACTGCAAACCAGCCGAACGACCTGCGAACTGCGGAATCCGGCGAATCGCCTGCTCGAGTGCGAAGAGCTCCTCGCGCGCACCGGCCGATCCGTCGACCACGACGCCCGGAACCTCGTCGCTCAGGACACGCACTCCCTGGCTCACGACGGGGGTCAGGCCCTGGCCGGAGAGCAGCTGCTCGAGCTCCTCGACGTACCACCGTCGCGGCCCGAGGGCGTCGAGGTCCCACGTGTCATCGGGCACGGCTTCGACGAGGGCACGGGCGGCGGCGAAGTCGCCCGCGGCGGCGCGTGCGGTGATGGTGGCGACCCGTCCGGCGACCACGACGCTGAGCCAGCCGCCGGGCCGCAGCACCTCGCGCGCCGCTCCCACCGCCTGGGCCGGGTCGACGACGTACTCCAGCACGCCGTGACAGATCACGAGGTCGACACTGGCGGGCGGCACGTGCTCGGCCAGGTCGGTGGAGTCGCCGAGCCGTCCCTCGACCTCGACGCCCGCCTCGGCGGCACGCCGGGCGGAGGCCGCGAGGGCGTCGGGACTGGGGTCGACCACGACGACCCGATGGCCCAGCGCGGCGACGCGGACCGCGTCGGACCCCGTTCCCCCACCGAGGTCGAGCACACGCAGGGAGCCCGAGCCGTCAGCAGCGGCGCCGGCCTGCACGAGCGCGTCGAGCACGGACTGCCACGCCAGCACGCCACGGATCGGACCCATGACGCCACCCTCCCACAGTCCCCCGGAGCGCGATCGATGGCCGGTCCCCCGCGCGATACGGTCACGGCATGGACCTTGCCGCCCTCGTCTTCGCCACCGGCTGGGCCAGCGGCGTGAACGCCTGGGCCACCGTGGGCGTCCTCGGAATCGTGGCGCGCGCCGGCGGCTCGGAGTGGGTCCCCGCCGGCTTCGGTGACTGGTGGGTGATCGGCCTGAGCCTGGGCATGTTCACGATCGAGTTCGTCGTCGACAAGGTGCCGTGGCTGGACTCGGCGTGGGACGGCATCTCCACGGTCGTGCGTCCCGTGGTCGGTGCGGTCGTGGCGTGGAAGCTGGCCGAGTACGGTGGCGAGCTCGACCCGGCCCTCCTCGCCTTCCTCGGCGGAGGGACCGCACTGGCCTCGCACGGCGTGAAGTCCGGCGTGCGGGCCGCGGTCAACACCTCGCCCGAGCCCTTCTCCAACGCTGCCCTCAGCGTCGGCGAGGACGTGAGCGTCGTGGCCGTCGTGCTGCTGGGGCTGGCACACCCGTGGGTCGCACTGGCCGTCACCGCGGTCGCCCTGGTGCTCGGCGTCTCGCTCTTCCTCTGGCTGTGGCGCGCCATCCGCCGGGCGCGCTCGCGGCGCCGCGAGCGGAGGGAGTGACGGTGGCCCGGATCCTCGTCGTCGGCAGCGGCTTCGCCGGGCTGTCCGCCGCCGCCCGGCTGGCGAAGCTGCGTCACGACGTCACCGTCCTCGAGCGCGAGCCCGAGCCCGGCGGCCTGCTGCTGGGCCGCACGATCGGCGACCGCCGATGGGCCGCCGGCCCCGACAGCGTCACCCTCCCCGGCGTGTTCCGCGACCTCTTCCGCAAGTCCGGCCGCCCCATGGACGCCCTCATCGCCATCTCGCCCGCGGGCCCGCGCCGGCACGTCGTCGCGGCACGCTGGCCACGCCGCGCCACCGAGCTCGACCTGCCGTTCGGCACGCGCGGCGCCCAGCACGACGCCGTCACCACCGTCCTCGGGTCGGACCCGTGGTCGCCGTGGGTCGACGAGCTCGCCGATCCGTGGGACACGGTGCGCCGGACCGTGTTCGAGGCGGTCCACCCGGCGGGCGTCCCGGTCGCCCGGGCTCCCCTCGCCGACCGGTCCCTGCGCGAGGTGGCCCGCGGCGCCGGTGATCCTCGGCTGCGCCGGATCGGCGCGGAGCTGCCCGGCGTGGATGCGTCGGGCCCGTCCGTCCTGGCCGTGTGGCACTACGTGGAGCGGAACTTCGGCCGGTGGCGGTTCGACGGCGGCAGCGCCGGGCTGGCGGCCGCCCTGCTGACCCGGCTGCGGGAACGGAAGGTCACGGTCGAGACCGGCGTCGAGGTGGTGGAGCCCGCCCTCTCGTCCGGGGTCCTCGACGGCGCGGTGCTCGCCGACGGCTCCCACCGCCCGGCCGACGTGGTCGTGTGGGCCGTGGGATCGACTCCGAGCACGTCCCGCACCCTGACCTTCGTCCGGCTCTCGGGCGCCGCCGCCCCCGACGACCTCGTGGTGCACGGGCGCGACATCGTGCGCGGGTGGAGGTCGGGCGCTGACGGCTGTGTCCTCGAGGCGCCGACGGGCGTCGACCCGCTGGAGGAGCTGGCCCGGGCCGGGCTCGACCTGCGACCCCACGTCACATGGCGTGAGTCGGTCCCCGCTCCCCCGGCGCTCACCGAGCTGCCGCTCGCGGCCCGCAGTCCGCGCGACGGCCTGTGGCTCGTCGGCTCCGCCGCCGCACCCGGGGCCGGCCTGGAGGTCACCGGCATGGGCACCGCCGCGCTGGCGGCCCACCTGGGTGCCGCCCCGCGGTAGGGGGCGGCTGGGTCAGACGAGGCCGTCGGCGCGGAGCTGGTCGAAGATCTCGCGCGTGGCGGGCGAGCGGTTGAGGGTCATGAAGTGCAGGCCGGGGGCGCCGCCGTCGAGGAGGTCGCGGCACAGCTGCGTGGCGAGCTCGATGCCCTTGGCACGGACGGCCGCGCGGTCGTCGGCGATGGGCTCGATCTGGTCGAGCACCTCGCGCGGCATCTCGGCACCGGACAGCTCGGCCATGCGGGCGACCTGGCCGAAGTTCAGGATCGGCATGATGCCCGGGACGATCGGCAGGTCGCAGCCGCGGTCGCGGACGCGCCGCACGAGCCCGAAGTAGTCGTCGGCGCGGAAGAACAGCTGGGAGATCGCGAAGGACGCGCCGGCGCGCGCCTTGGCGACGAGCACGTCGGCGTCGGCGTCGAGGCCGCTGCAGTCGGGGTGGCCCTCGGGGAACGCGGCCACTCCCACCGACAGGCCGCCGACCTCGTGGACGAGGGCGACGAGGTCGATGGCGTGGTCCATGCCGTCGGGGTGCGGCTCCCACGGAGCCCGCGGGCCGCCGACCGGGTCGCCACGCAGGGCGAGGACGTGCTGCACGCCCGACGCGACGTACTGCTTGAGCACCGTCTCGATCTCGCCGCGGGTCTGGCCGACGAGGGTCAGGTGCCCGACGGGGGGCATCGGCGCCTCGCGGGCGATGCGCTCGGTGATGCGCACGGTGCGGTCCTGGCTCGTGCCACCCGCGCCGTAGGTGACCGAGACGAACGTCGGCTCCAACGGCGAGAGGTCGGCGATCGTGCGCCAGAGCTGGGCCTCGCCCTCGTCGTCCTTCGGCGGGAAGAACTCGAACGACACCGCAGGCCGATCGGCGGCCAGGGCCTGCAGGATCGGGTCGTCGAGCGCGGCGTCGAGGGAGTCGGGCATGCCCCCAACGGTATCGTCACCGACGTGAACAGCCCGGCAGCCGATCCCACCTTTCGGACAGCCGTCGCCCGGCAGCTGGACTCCTTCGTCCAGGACCAACGCGAGCTGCTGACCGATCTGGACCCCGCCGTCGGCGACCTCGTCGACGCGGCCGTCGACTTCACCGCCGGCGGCAAGCTCTTCCGGCCCACCTTCTGCCACGCCGGCTGGCTGCTCGCCGGGGGCACTGCGGCCGACGAGCGGATCGCCGCCGCCGGGGCCGCGTTCGAGTGGCTCCAGGGGAGCGCCCTCGTGCACGACGACCTGATGGACGGATCGGACACCCGACGGGGCCGCCCAAGCGTCCACCGCGACTTCGAGGCACGCCACGCCGCGGCGCACGGCCACGGCGCCGCCGACCAGTTCGGTGCCCGCGTCGCGATACTCGTCGGCGACCTCATGCTCTCCTGGGCCGACGAGCACCTCCGGCGCGCCGAGCCCGACGCCCGCACCGCCCGGCTGTGGGACGCCTGCAAGTCCGAGGTCGTGTCGGGTCAGTTCCTCGACGTGCTGGCCCAGACGCGCGACCGGCTCGACGTCGCGAGCGCGATGCACGTCATCCGCTTCAAGTCCGCCAAGTACACGATCGAGCGTCCCCTGCACGTGGGCGCCGCACTCGCCGGCGGGGACGACGAGCTGCTCGCCCAGCTCACCGAGGTGGCGCTCCCCCTGGGCGAGGCGTTCCAGCTGCGCGACGACGTGCTCGGGGTGTTCGGCGATCCGGCCGACACGGGCAAGCCCACCGGCGACGACCTGCGCGAGGGCAAGCGCACCGTGCTGGTCGCCCGCACCGCCCAGGTCTGCGGCGACGACCGCGTCCTGGCCCTGCTGGGCACCGAGGACGGCGTGGACGAGCTGCACGACCTCATCGCCTCCAGCGGCGCGCTCGCCCAGGTCGAATCGGACATCGACCGCCTGGTCGAGCAGTCCCTGCGAGCGATCGACGCGATCGGCGCGTCGGCCCCCGCGGTGCTCGAGCCGCTCGTCGACGCGGCCGTCCGACGCGTCCGCTGATCCGGCGGAGCACGGTGCATGGGGTTCGAGCCCTTAGAATCAAGGTGTTCCAAGGGAGGCGGGCATGACGCTCACGGATGACGACGCACTGGTCGGGCGCACGCTCGACCAGCGTTACGTGATCCACGAACGCATCGCCCGCGGCGGGATGGCCAGCGTGTTCCGTGCCACCGACCTGCGTCTGGACCGGATCGTCGCGGTGAAGATCATGCACCCCGACAGCGACCTCGAGGACAATCCCGAGCGCTTCGTCCGCGAGGCGCAGTCGGCCGCGAAGCTGAACCACCGCGGCATCGTCTCGGTCTACGACCAGGGGGTCGACGGCGAGACGATCTACCTCGTCATGGAGTACGTCCCGGGCCGCACCCTGCGCGACGTCCTGCGCGAGGAGGCGCCCATGCCTCCGCGGCGGGCGCTGTCCTACCTCGAGCCGGTCCTCATGGCCCTCTCGGCCGCGCATGACGCGGGCCTGATCCACCGCGACATCAAGCCCGAGAACGTCCTCATCTCCACCACGGGCGAGGTGAAGCTGGCCGACTTCGGCCTGGCCCGCGCCATCAGCAACGAGTCCACCTTCGACGGCGTCCTCGTGGGCACGGTGTCCTACCTCGCGCCCGAGGTGATCACCCACCAGGGCGCCGATCCGCGCACCGACGTCTACGCCTGCGGCGCGATGCTCTTCGAGATGCTCACCGGCTCCAAGCCGCACACCGGCGACTCGCCCCTGGCCGTGGCGCACCTCCACGTCAACGAGGACGTCGCCGCGCCGTCCACCCTGCAGCCGGGCATCCCGCCCTACCTCGACGCACTCGTCCGGCGGGCCATGACCCGCGATCGCGGTCGTCGCTCCCCCGACGCCCGGGTGCTGCTGCACCAACTCCGCCAGGTGCAGCGCGCGCTGGCCGCGGGTCTCGCGGACGACCCCGAGCTCACCCAGGACCTGCTGCCCGGGTCCGGGCCCACGCCCGCCGAGTTCCCGTCGCTCGACGGCGCGCCGGCCGACGTCGAGATGACGACACCGGTCACCTCCCTCTACGACATCGGTCGCGAGCAGCCGACCACCACGGTCCACGAGCCCACCACCACGTTCGGCGGTCCCGTCGTCGCCACCCGCCCGGCCGCATCGGCCGTCGAGGAGGCGCCCTCCGGCCGACGGCGCCGTGGCCCGGTCCTGCTGCTCGTGGCGCTGGCCGCGCTCGCCGCCACGGCCGTCCTCGGCTGGTACCTGGCGATCGGCCGCTACGAGACGGTGCCCAATCTCGTGTCCCTCGACCAGGCCGAGGCCGTCAAGACCGCCGAGGCCGCCGGATTCACCGTCGACCTGGGCACCCCCGCGTACTCCGAGGTCGTCGAGAAGGGCGCGGTCGTGTCGACCGACCCCGACGCCGGCTCACGACTCCTGCCGGACGAGGCGATCACCCTGGTGGTCTCCAAGGGCAAGGAGCGGTACGAGATCCCGAACATCCAGGGCCGCACCCTGTCGGAGGCCGAGACGATCCTGGGCTCCTTGAACCTGCGGGTCGGCGAGGTCACCCAGCAGTTCAGCGACAAGATCCCGACCGACGGCATCGTGAAGTCCACCAGCCACAAGGTCGGCGACCGGGTCAAGCGCGACACCGCCGTCGACCTCGTCGTGAGCAAGGGCCCGAAGCCCATCGAGATCGTGGACCACACCGGCGACCCGGCCGACGAGGCCACCGCCGAGCTGGAGGACCAGGGCTTCGTCGTCCGCACGGTCGAGCAGTTCAGCAGCACCGTCAAGAAGGGCGTCGTGATCTCGCAGACCCCGTCCGCCGGCACCGGCGTGCGGGGCGACACGATCGCGCTCACCGTCTCCAAGGGACCCGAGTCGGTCGCCGTGCCCGACCTCCGCGGCATGACCGAGGCAGAGGCGCGCGCCGCCACCTCGGCGGTGGGCCTGAAGCTGAACGCAGCGAAGAACCCGTTCTCCGGGGACGACGCGCGCGTCCAGTACCAGATGACCGACGCCGGCAAGAAGGTCAAGCCGGGGTCGACCGTGACGGTCTTCCTGTCCTGACCCGCGTCAGGGCGTGATCAGGACCGGCCGGCGAGCATCTCGGCGACGAGGAACGCCAGCTCCAGCGACTGCGCGCGGTTGAGGCGCGGGTCGCACAGCGTCTCGTAGCGGTGCTCGAGGTCCTGCGCGGACAGCTTCATCCCGCCGCCGAGGCACTCAGTGACGTCGTCGCCGGTGAGCTCGACGTGCAGGCCGCCCGGCCACGTGCCGAGAGCCCGGTGGACCTCGAAGAAGCCGCGGACCTCGTCGATGACCGCGTCGAACTCGCGCGTCTTGTAGCCGTTGTCCGTGGAGAACGTGTTGCCGTGCATCGGATCAGTGACCCACGCCACCGCGGCGCCCGCGGCCGTGACCTTCTCCACGAGCGTGGGCAGCAGGTCGCGGATCTTCTCGGCGCCGAAGCGGGTGATGAAGGTGACCTTGCCCGGCACGTGCTCGGGGTTGAGCTTCTCGTAGAGCGCGAGCGCGTCGTCGGCGGTGCTCGTGGGGCCGAGCTTCACGCCGATCGGGTTGGCGATGCGGCTCAGCAGCTCGACGTGGGCGCCGTCCAGCTGGCGGGTGCGCTCGCCGATCCACACGAAGTGGCCCGAGACGTCGTACGGCAGGTTCGTGCGCGAGTCGATGCGCGTGAGGGCGTGCTCGTACTCGAGCACGAGGGCCTCGTGCGAGGAGTAGAAGTCGACCGTGTGCAGCTCGTCGGGGTCGGAGCCGATCGCGTCCATGAACGCGAGGGCGCGATCGATCTCGTCGCCGATGCGCTCGTAGCGCTCGCCCACGGGGCTGTTGCGCACGAAGTCGGTGTTCCACGCGTGCATCTGGCGCAGGTCGGCGTAGCCGCCGGTGGTGAAGGCGCGCGCGAGGTTCAGCGTGGCGCTGGACGCGTGGTAGACGTCGAGCAGCCGCTGCGGGTCGGGGTGACGCGCCTCGGGCGTGAAGTCGAAGCCGTTGACCGCGTCGCCGCGGTACGCCGGCAGCGTGACGCCGTCGCGGGTCTCGGTGTCGCTGGAGCGCGGCTTGGCGTACTGACCGGCGAGGCGGCCGACCTTGACCACCGGAACGCTCGCGGCGTACGTGAGGACGACGGCCATCGAGAGCAGCACCCGCAGCTTGTTGCGGACGTTCTCGGCGGTGACGCCCTCGAAGGTCTCGGCGCAGTCGCCGCCCTGGAGGAGGAACGCCTCGCCCCGGGCCACGGCCGCCATCTTGTCGCGCAGGGAGTCGCACTCACCCGCGAAGACCAGCGGCGGCATCTTGCCCAGCTTCTCGACCGCACGATCACGCGCGTCGAGGTCGGGGTACGTCGGCTGCTGGGCAGCGCCGATCGCACGCAGTTCTTCCAGGCTGGGAATGCTCACCTGCCAAGAATACGCGACCCCCGCGACGCCTCTGAACGCCGTCCAGAACGGTGGCGCCGTTTACTCGGTGATCTCTTCCCAGACCTCGTCGGCCTCGGCCTTGTCGCGCTCCTTGGCGGCCTGGCGTTCCAGCTCCTTGTCGCGCTTCTTGGCGTCGGGGGCGTAGAGGTCGACGTACTCCTGGCCGGAGAGGTTCATGATCTCGTAGAGGATCTCGTCGGTGATCGCGCGCAGGATGTAGCGGTCGTCCTGCATGCCCTCGTAGCGCGAGAAGTCCAGCGGCTTGCCGAACCGCACGCCGGGGCGGGCGTACCGGCCGAAGATGCGGCCGGGAGGGGCGACGACGTCGGTGTTGATCACCGCGACGGGGATCACCGGCACCTTCGCCTCCAGGGCGAGGCGAGCCACGCCCGTGCGTCCGCGGTACAGCTTGCCGTCGTGCGAGCGGGTGCCCTCGGGGTAGATGCCGCACACCTCGCCGTCGGCCAGGAGGCGCAGCTGCGTGCGGATCGCGCCTGCGGCAGCACTGCCGCTGGAGCGGTCGATCGGTACCTGCCCCGACCCCGAGAAGAACTGGCGCTGCAGGAAGCCCTTCAGCCCCGTCCCCTCGAAGTACTCGGCCTTGGCGACGAACGTGACGCGCCGCGGGATGACGAGCGGCATGAACAGCCAGTCGCTGTAGGAGAGATGGTTGCTGGCCAGGATCACGGCGCCCTCACGGGGGACGTTCTCGGTGCCCTCGGCCCATGGCCTGAAGATCAGCTTGAGCACCGGACCCAGCGCCAGGAACTTCAGGAACCAATAGAACACGCACGAGACATTACCGCGCCCGTGCACCAGTCGACGTGACATGGGGCACCATGGCGTCATGTCCGACTCCAGCGCGCGCGGCGCCTCCCCCGTCCGACCGGGCGCCGAACCGTTCTTCGCCCCCGGCGGCCGCGTCGGCGTCCTGCTGAGCCACGGCTTCACCGGGTCCCCCGCCTCGATGGCTCCCTGGGGTCGCCGACTGGCCGAGACCGGTCACACCGTCTCCGTCCCCCGCCTCCCCGGTCACGGCACCACGTGGCAGGAGATGAACACCACCACGTGGCGTGACTGGTACGGCGAGCTGGACACCGCCCTCACCGACCTGCGCTCGCAGTGCGACTTCGTCGCCGTGTGCGGGCTGTCGATGGGCGGGGCGCTCGCGCTGCGACTGGCCGAGCAGCGCCCCGACGACGTCGACGCGCTCGTGCTGGTCAACCCGGCGATCGCGCTCAAGCGCCGCGACCTCACGCTCGTGCCGTTGCTCAGCCGCGTGCTGCCGTCCATGCCGGGCGTCGGCAACGACATCAAGCTCGCCGGGCAGGACGAGGTCGCCTACGACCGCGTGCCGCTCAAGGCGATGGCGTCGCAGCTCCAGCTGTGGCGCGACGTCCGCGAGAACCTCGACAGCGTCACCGCTCCCCTGCTGATGTTCCGCTCGACCGAGGACCACGTCGTCGACGCCACCACGGCCGGCCTGGTGATGAAGGGGGTCTCCTCCCCCGTCCGCGAGCTGGTCGAGCTCAACGACAGCTACCACGTCGCCACGCTGGATCACGATGCGGAGTTCATCATGGAGAGGTCGGCACAGTTCCTCGCCGACCACGCGCCCGTCGCGTGAGCCGCTTCGTCGCCGACGTCACCAGGAGGTCTCCATGACCGACCCCGCATCGCCCCGTGACGACTTCGACCGCATCGTCGAGGGACTCGACCTGGACCTCTCGGGACTGGAGGACTTCGACCGGTCCGCGGCGCAGGCCGCCGCCGAGCGGGAGCGGGCCGAGCTCGAGGAGGAGCAGCGTCGCGCGGCCGAGCCCGTCGAGGCCGACGACCAGTTCTACCGCGAGGTCGGGCCGGCCGACCTGCCGTCGGACCGCCGCACGAAGCTCGCCTGGTTCGTCGTGGTCGGCGCGCCAGCCCTGCTGCTGCTGGCGCGCTTCGCCTCGATCCGGCCGCCGACGTTCGTCGTCGCGTGCGTCGTCATCGCGGTCGTCGTCGCCGTCGTCTACCTGATCGCGCGACTGCCGGACCGCGGACCGAGTAACCCGGACTGGCCGGACGACGGCGCCGCGCTCTGAGCCGGGCGAGGTCGGCAGCCCCCACGAGGCCGGCGTCGTTGCCCAGGTGCGCCGCCACGATCCGTGCCTCCGAGCGGTAGCCGCGGCCGGTGAGGTGCTCGGCGAACGCCGCGCGCGCGGGTCGCAGCAGGAACTCCCCCGTGCGGCTCACTCCCCCGCCGATGACGAAGATCGCGGGGTCCAGCGACGCTGCGAGGTTCGCCAGGCCGATGCCCAGCCAGCGGCCGACGTCGCCGACCCAGGCCTGGGCCTCCTCGTGGCCCTCGGCCGAGAGGAGTCCCACGGTGGCGCCGTCAACGAGGTCGGCAGCACCCGCCAGCTGCACGAGGGCCCGCCCGATCTCGGAGCCCTCCGCCACGGCGGCCCGGGCGCGGCGCTCGAGGACGCGCCCGCTCGCGTACTGCTCCCAGCAGCCCCGGTTGCCGCACTCGCACGGCAGTCCGTCGTCGACCACGCGCTGGTGGCCGAACTCGCCCGCCATGCCCGAGTGGCCGCGGTACAGCTTCCCGTCGAGGACCATGGCGCCGCCGATGCCGGTGCCGAGGTTCACCAGGACGACGTCGGGAAGGTTCTGGGCCGCGCCGAAGCGCCACTCCGCCCAGCCGGCCGCGTTCGCGTCGTTGTCCACGAGCACGGGCAGCCGCGTGCGCCGCACGACCGCGTCGCGCAACGGCTCGTTCCGCCACGCCAGGTGGGGCGAGAACACCACGGAGGACCCGGTGACGTCGACGTAGCCGGCCGCGCCGACACCGACCGCACGCACGGGGTAGCGGTCGCGGAACTCCTCGACGATCCCGGTGATCGCGTCGAGCACCGCCGCGGGATCCGTGCTGGGCGTGGCGCGCCGGGTCCGGGCCAGGATCCGGCCGTCCTCGTCGACGACTCCCCCGGCGATCTTGGTGCCGCCGACGTCGATCCCGACGGCGAGCCGCTCAGGCACCGACCTGGCTCTCGACCCGGCGCTTGAGTCCCTTGAGCGCGGTGTCGACGATGACCTTCTCGGCCTTGCGCTTCAGCATCCCCAGCAACGGGAGCTTCAGCTCGACCGACAGCTGGTACGTCACGCGGGTGCGTCCGGCGTCCACCGCGTCCAGCGAGTAGGAGCCGTCCATCGCCGAGAGCATCGTCGCGTCCTCGGGCACGAGGCTCCACGTGACGAGCAGCTCGTCGCGCCAGTCGTAGCGCAGCGTGAACGTGTCGCGGATCGGGGCGGAGTCGACGACGAAGCGGACGTCGAGCGGGCGGCCCTGCGCATCGGTGGCCAGGACGGTGACCTGGCGCATCCCGGTGGCCCAGTCGGGGTAGTCGGCGAACGCGGCGATGACCGACATCACGGCTCCCGCCGGAGCCTCGATCACGATGTCGCTGACCGTGCGCGCCATGTCCACCTCCTCGACTGCGGACAGCCTATCGGCGCGCCGGCGGTGACGGCGGGGACGGTACGGTGCTGTCTGTGACTTCGCAGAATTCGAACGCCGTCCCCCCGCGCGCGTGGGGAACCCTGAGCCTTGACGTCCTCGACCGGCTCGACGCCCATCGCGACCGTGTCGCGCTGCGCCGCGTCGTCGGCGGCGAGTGGATCGACGTCACGCTCGGGCAGTTCCACGACGAGGTGACGGCCGCCGCGAAGGGCCTGCTGGCCGGCGGAGTCGCCCACGGCGACCGCGTCGCCCTGCTGGCCAAGACCCGCTACGAGTGGACCGTCCTGGACTACGCCAATTGGTGGATCGGCGCCGTGACCGTCCCGATCTACGAGACCTCGTCGGCGCCGCAGATCGCCTGGATCCTGGCCGACTCGGGCGCCACGCACGTGTTCTACGAGAACGACGAGCACCGGGCCCGCATCGACGAGGCCCGCCCCGAGACCCCCGAGCTGGCGTCCAGCCGTCCGATCGAGGACGTCCTCACCTCCCTGGCCGCCGAGGGCGCCGCGATCGACGACGAGACCCTGGAGGCGCGTCGTGCGGCCGTCGTCGAGGACGACATCGCCACCTTGATCTACACGTCGGGCACCACCGGCCGCCCCAAGGGCTGCGAGCTGACGCACGCGAACTTCCGCGCCGAGCTGTGGGGCGCCAACGAGCGTCTCGAGGTGATGTTCGCGCCCGACGACGCCGCCACCCTGCTGTTCCTGCCGCTCGCGCACGTGTTCGCCCGCATCGTGCAGGTGGGCGCGATCCGCTTCGGTTCCGTGCTCGGCCACACCGCCGACATCGCCAACCTCGTCGACCACCTGGGCGAGTTCCAGCCCACGTTCGTGCTGGCCGTGCCGCGCGTCTTCGAGAAGGTCTTCAACAGCGCCAGCACCAAGGCGTACTCCGAGGGCAAGGGCAAGATCTTCGACGCCGCCGTGCGCACCGCGATCGCCTACAGCCGCGCCACCGAGTCGGGCAAGCCCTCGCTGCCGCTGCGGGCGAAGCACGGCGTCTACGACAAGCTCGTCTACGGCAAGCTCCGTGCCGCCCTGGGCGGTCGCGCGAAGTACGCCATCTCCGGCGGCGCCCCGCTGGGCGACCGTCTCGGTCACTTCTACCGCGGCGTCGGCCTGAACGTCTTCGAGGGCTACGGCCTCACCGAGACCACGGCCGCCCTCACGGTGAACCACCCGGGCGCGCAGCGCATCGGCACGGTCGGTCCCCCGCTGCCCGGCGTCGAGGTCCGCATCGGCGACGACGGCGAGCTGCAGTTCCGCGGGCCGCAGGTCTTCACGGCCTACTGGAACGCCGAGGCCGCCACGCGCGACGTGCTCAGCGAGGACGGCTGGTTCTCCACCGGCGACCTCGGCGAGGTCACCGAGGACGGCTTCGTGAAGATCACGGGCCGCAAGAAGGAGCTCATCGTCACCGCGGGCGGCAAGAACGTCTCCCCCGCGATCCTCGAGGACCGCGTGCGTGCCCACCCGCTGGTCAGCCAGTGCCTCGTCGTCGGCGAGGGCAAGCCCTTCGTCGCGGCGCTCGTCACGATCGACGTCGAGGCGTGGGAGGGCGAGCTGGACGACCCCGAGCTGCTCGCCGAGGTCCAGAAGGCCGTCGACGACGCCAACTCCCAGGTCTCGCGCGCCGAGGCGATCCGCAAGTTCTCGATCGTCGAGGAGGACTGGACCGAGGAGAACGGCTACCTGACTCCCTCGTTCAAGGTGAAGCGCCACATGGTCGTGCGCGACCTGCACGACACCATCGAGGCGCTGTACGTGCGCTGAGCACCCCGACGCACGAGAACGGCCCCCGGCGATCGCCGGGGGCCGTTCTCGTCGTGGCCGGGTCAGGCCGTCGCGGTCAGGAGACGCGCGCGTAGACGCCGAAGCCCGAGGACAGGCTGGTGATCTCGACGCTCTTGCCGGGGCGCGGCGCGTGGATGACCTTGCCGCCGCCCAGGTAGATGCCGTTGTGCGACATGCTCGGGTAGGCCACGAGGTCGCCGGGCGCCAAATCGCCGGCCGAGACGGAGCGGCCCGCCGCGATCTGGGGTCCCACCACGCGCGGCAGCGAGACCCCCGCCGCGGCGTAGGCCTTCATCACCAGGCCGGAGCAGTCCCAGCTGTCGGGGCCCGTGCCGCCGTAGACGTAGGGCTCGCCGAGCTGGCTCATCGCGAACGCGATGGCCTTCTTGGCGGCGCCCGCGCCCGCGTTCTGCACGGCGTCGACGTCGCCGGCGTTCATCTCCGACTGCTGGGCGGCCGACAGGAGGGCGAAGTCGGACTTGGCCTTCTGGTAGGAGTCGACGAGCTTCTTCTTCGTCTTCTCGGCCTTGGTCAGCTTCGCGTCGAGCTCCTGCTCGTGCTCGGCGAGCTGGGCCTGGCGCTTCTCGAGCTCGACCCGCGTGCGGGTGAACGACTCGAGCGCGTCGGCGCGCGTGGTGTTCAGCGCGTCGATGGCGCTGAGGCCCTCGATGAACAGGTCGGGGTCCTGGCTGCCGAGCAGGCCGACCGTGGGGCCGAGCGGCTGCTCCAGCTGCTGCTGGACGATGTCGGCGCCCAGCTCGTCGCGCTGGACCGTGAAGACCTTGCGGATCTTGCGGATCTCGGCACCGACCTCGTCGATGCGCGCGTCGAGGTCGTCGGCGTCCTCGTTCAACTGGTTGAGGGTCTCGTTGGCGGCCTCAGCCCGGTCGAAGGCCTTCTCGACGTCGGCCTCGGTCACCTCGGGCTCGGCGTTGGCCGGGGAGACGACGATGAATGATCCCGCCACGAAGGCGGAGGCGGCCACAGTGGCCGCGGCGGTGCGAAAGCGCACGAAATGAACTCCTGAAAACCTCGACGCCTACCAGGTGAGCTGACGGATTCGGGCCTCGGTCTTGCCCTACGACCGGCGAGCCGGTCGATTCACCCCACGTACCTTTGGTTCCCCGGCTCGCCGGCCGTTTCCGGTCCGACGATTCGGCGGCGCCGCCGTTCGGCGACACAAGAGGCAACTGTAGTTGCCGGGTCAACCCCGATCAACTCGCATCGACGTGTCGCTGCGGGTCGGACACGCCCACGACGAGGCGCAGCGGAGGGACCAGGCCGGTGGCGGCGAGGGCATCGAGGGCGGCGCGCTCGTCGGCGTCGAAGGCCACGTCGCTGGGCGGTCCGAGCAGGACCGAGACGACGCAGTCGCCGCACACGGCCGGGCAGCGGACGAGGCAGCTGTCGCAATCGACGACGACCGGTGCCGTGGGTTCCATCTCGTTCATGGCCGCGACGCTAGGTGTGACGTCCGACAGTTTCCCTCCGCGGCGCCGCCTGACCGGATTCGTCGGACCCGCGACCTACGGTCACCCCATGGCATCGCACCAACCCGCCTTCGACGACCCCGACATCGACTGGGGTGGCCGCCCCCTCCACGACACCACGTTCTGCGTGGTCGACCTGGAGACCACGGGCGGCTCGCCCGCGAAGGGGTCGCGGATCACCGAGATCGGTGCGGTCAAGGTGCGGGGCGGAGAGATCCTGGGCGAGTTCCAGACCCTGGTGAACCCCGACCAGCTGATCCCCGCGTTCATCACCGTGCTCACCGGGATCACCGACCAGATGCTCATCGAGGCGCCCCGCATCGCCGAGGCGCTGCCGAGCTTCCTGGAGTTCGCCCACGGCAGCGTCCTGGTCGCCCACAACGCGCCCTTCGACGTCGGCTTCCTCAAGCACGCGTCGAAGGAGCTGGGCATCACCTGGCCGGGCTTCGACGTCATCGACACCGTCCCCCTGGCCCGCCGGGTGCTGCTGCGCGACGAGGTCCCCAACGTCAAGCTCGCCACGCTCGCGGCGCGCTTCTCCCCCGTCCAGCCCGACCACCGGGCCCTTACCGACGCCCGCGCCACGGTCGACGTGCTGCACGCCCTGTTCGAGCGGCTCGGCACCTGGAACGTGGCCACCGTGGAGGACGTCGCCAGCTTCCCCTCCAAGGTCACGCCCCAGCAGCGCCGCAAGCGCCACCTCGCCGACGGCGTCCCCGACGCACCCGGCGTCTACCTCTTCCGCGACGCGCGCGACGAGGTCCTCTACGTCGGCACGTCGCGCTCGCTGCGCACCCGCGTGCGGTCGTACTTCACCAAGGCCGAGACCCGCTCGCGCATGGGCGAGATGATCGCGCTGGCCGAGCGGGTCGACACCGTGGTGTGCTCCACCGACACCGAGGCGCGGGTGCGTGAGCTGCGGCTCATCGACCGGCACCGACCGCCCTACAACCGCCGCTCCAAGTTCCCCGAGCGGGTCTCGTGGCTGCGCCTCACCGACGAGCCGTGGCCGCGCGTCTCCCTCGTCCGATCGGTCACCGAGGGCGCGGCCACCCACATCGGTCCCTTCGGCAGCCGCCGCCAGGCCGAGGCGGCGCTGGCCACCCTCCACGACGCCTTCCGGATCCGGCAGTGCTCCGGGCGGCTGCCGATCAAGCCCAGTCGCGCCGCGTGCGTGCTGGCCGAGCTCGGCCAGTGCCTCTCCCCCTGCGACGGCGCGGTCACGACGGTCGACTACCTCCTCGAGGTCTCGCGGGTGCGCACGGCGATGACCGCCGACCCGGTCGAGGTCGTCACCCACCTCGAGCAGCGCATGGCCCACCTCGCCGAGAGCCAGCGCTTCGAGGACGCCGCCGTCCTGCGCGACCGCGCCGCCAGCCTGATCCGCGCCGTACGCCGCACGCAGCGGCTCGACTCCCTCGCCGCCGAGCCCGAGGTGATCGCCGCCGCACCCCACGCCGACGGGTGGCAGGTGCACGTGATCCGCCACGGCCGTCTCGCGGCCGCGGCGATCCTGCCGCGCCAGGTCGCCACCACCCGAGGCGCCACGGCCGGCTGGGTCGACACCCTGCTGACCACCGCCGAGTCCGTCGAGCCGGCGGTCCGGCCGATGCCGGCGGCCCTCATCGAGGAGACCGAGGCTCTGCTGCGCTGGCTGGAGTCCCCGGGCGTCCGCATGGTCCGGGGCGCGTGGCGCTCGCCGTGGCCCGCCGCGGCACGGCACCTCGACCGGTTCGACGTCGACCTCCAGGTCGCGCGCCTGGCCTGACGACGCGGCTAGGCTGGCCCGGTGATCACCGCCATCGTCTTCGTCCAGGCCGAGGTCTCCTCCATCCCCGAGACCGGCGCAGCGATCGCCGACATCCCCGGGATCAGCGAGGTCTACTCCGTGACCGGGGACCACGACCTCATCGCCATGGTGCGCGTGCGCAGCCACGAGGAGATCGCGTCGGTCGTGGCCGACCGGCTCAACAAGGTCCCCGGCGTGCTGTCCACGCAGACGCAGATCGCCTTCCGCACCTTCAGCCGTCACGACCTCGAGGACGCGTTCAGCATCGGGCTGGACTGACTCAGCTGCTCCCGCCGGCCGCCCCGGCGACCGCCGCGCTCATGATCGCGGCCATCACCGCCGCTTCCGCACCCCCCACGGCGCGACGCACCGCCTCGCTCGCCCAGTCATCGGCGGACACCGTCTTCGCGCGTGCCTTCGCCCTCCTGCGGTCGGGCCGGTCGACGACCAGCCCGAGCTGGCTCACGGCCGCCAGCAGCGACACCACCGGCCCGGTCCGTCCGTCGGGTGTCGCATCCTCCAGCAGGACCGCTCGCACCGCCCGGACCAGCTCGTCGCGGCCGTCGGTGTCGAGCACGTCGTACCGGGTGACGTCGAACAGCAGCACCTTCTCGGTGCGCGAGCGCACGCGGTGCTCCTGCTCGAGCGCCGCGTAGGCGCGCTGGCGCCCCTGGTGGCCGAGCCGGGAGATGACCGAGGACACCGTGAGCGGCCTGTCCTTGGTCAGGCGCGAGAGCGCGTGGTCGAGGTCCGGGCGTCCCGTCGGGTTCCGGTCGTCGACCACCACCCTCAGCCTCCGGCCCTCGCCCCGGGTCGAGAGCCGTCCGGCCTCGAGCAGGTCGATGAGGTGCGCACCGCCGTACACCGCGCCGGGGTTCGCGGCACTGAGCCGGAACTTCCCGGTCGCGGGGTCGGTCGCGATCAGCGTCAGGTCCCCGGCGATGGTCATGCCGTCACGCTAGGGCGCGCCCCGGCGCCGGGCCAGTCCGCAGGATCAGGCCACGTGGCGCGAGGTCGCCTCGACCCAGCGACCGAGAGCCGCGCGGGCCGATCCGGAGTCGATGGACTCCGTGGCGCGGACGACGCCCGCCCCCAGCCGCTCGACCAGGGTGCCCTCGGCGTTCTCGTGCGCGGCGATGGCCGCACCGGCGTTGAGCACCACGGCGTCGCGCACAGGGCCGGGCTCGCCGTCGAGCACGCGGCGGAAGACGTCGGCGTTGTACGACGGCTCGCCGCCGCGCAGCGCATCGGCGGGCGCGTGGTCGAAGCCGAGGTCGGCGGGATCGAGCACCTGCTCCTCGATGCCGTCGGGTCCCGGCAGCCAGAACCGGGTCGTGGTGGTGACCGTGATCTCGTCGAGGCCGTCGTCACCGCGGAACACCATCGCGCTGCTGCCGCGACGGGCCAGCACGTCGGCCATGAGCGGCGCCATCCGCGGATCGGCACAGCCGATCGCCGACGCCGCCGGGCGCGCCGGGTTGGTCAGCGGGCCGAGGAAGTTGAAGAACGTGGGGACGCCGAGCTCGCGTCGCGTGGGCCCGGCGAAGCGCATCGAGGCGTGGAAGACGGGCGCGAAGCAGAAGGTGATGCCAGCCTCGCGGTAGACGTCGAGGACGTGCTCGGCGGGGACGTCGAGGCGTACGCCGAGCTTCTCGAAGACGTCGGCCGTCCCCGACTGGCTGGAGGCCGCGCGGTTGCCGTGCTTGACCACGCCGATGCCCGCACCCGCGGTGGTGACGGCCGCCATGGAGGAGATGTTGACCGTCTTGGCCATGTCGCCGCCGGTGCCGACGATGTCGACCACGCGGTCGGCGAGGTCGAGCGTGGTGGCCTTGGCGTACATCGCGTCGACGAGACCCTGCAGCTCGGCCGCCGTCTCGCCCTTGGCGCGCAGCGCGACCGCGAACCCCGCGATCTGGGCACCGGTGGCGTCACCGGAGAGGATCTCGCCCATCGCCCACTCGGTGGTGGCCGTGTCGAGGTCGCGCGCGGCGATCAGCTCGGTCAGGACATGGGGCCAGGTGAGGGCCACGGGGCGGCCGCTCAAGGACGCGCGCCGGACACGGCGACGCCGCGCAGCAGCGCGATGACCGACTCGGCGAGCCGGAACGGGTCGAGCGGCTGCGGCACGACCGCGTCGGCGCGCGACCACGTGGCGAGCCACGCGTCCTGCGGGCGACCGGTCAGGACGAGGCTCGGCGGGGCCTGGTAGAGCTCGTCCTTCATCTGCCGGGCGATGCCCATGCCGCCGGCCGGGACGGCCTCGCCGTCGAGGATCGCCAGGGCGATCCCGCCGGCGTCGAGCTGCTCCCACACCACTGGCTCGGTGGCGCACTCGACGAACTCCAGGGGCGGCAGATCGGGGTGCGGCCGGGTGCCCAGCGCTGCGACGACGGCGGTTCGGACCTCCTGATCGTCGCTGAAGAGCAGGACTCGAAGGGGCTGGTGCTCGCTCACGATGGCATCGTACATAATGAACACGTGGCAACTACTTCTGCGATCCCCGCGTCCCGGCTCCATGGCGTCGAGGGCCGCCCGTCCTACGTGACGGTCGGCACCATCGTGTGGCTGTCGAGCGAGCTGATGTTCTTCGCGACGCTGTTCGCGGCCTACTTCACGGTGCGCAGCGTCGCGCCCGAGTTGTGGGCACAGGAGACCGCGATGCTGAACATCCCGTTCGCCACGGTCAACACCACGATCCTGGTGCTCTCGTCCGTCACCTGCCAGCTCGGCGTCTACGCCGCGGCCAAGGGCAACGCGGCCGGCATGCGCAAGTGGTTCATCATCAGCTTCATCATGGGAGCGGTCTTCATCGGCGGCCAGGCCACCGAGTACGCCGAGCTGGTCCAGGAGGGCCTGACGATCCAGAGCTCCGCCTACGGCTCCCTCTTCTACCTCGCCACCGGCTTCCACGGCCTCCACGTCATCGGCGGCCTGCTGGCCTTCCTGCTGGTGATCGGCCGCACCTACGCCGCCCGCAAGTTCACCCACGAGCAGGCCGTCTCGGCCATCGTCGTGTCGTACTACTGGCACTTCGTCGACGTCGTCTGGGTGGCCCTGTTCGCGGCCATCTACATCATCCGCTGACCCCCTCGGGGATAGGCGGACCTAACTACACAGTCTGACCTCGGCCCTCGCTACGCTGAGGCGAACGCATGGGCCCACAGGGATGGGGACGAAGCGGAACGCCGTCCTCACTTCTGGTCCGATTTTCAGATCTTCAGGAACGAGGTTCTCGGTGCGGAAACTGTCGACACGCCGCCGGCATCCCATGGCGCTACTCGCGCTGCTGGCCCTGGCGCTCTTGCTGACCGGCGCGGCGTACGCGACGGTCGCACCGGAATCGGCCACGGCCGAGTCCGCCTCGTCGGTCTCGCAGGTCGAGGCCGGCCGGCAGCTCTTCGTCGTGGGCTGCGCCAGCTGCCACGGCCTCAACGCCGAGGGCATCACGACCGCCGGCACCGATGACGCCAAGGGCAACTACGGCCCCTCGCTGATCGGCGTCGGCGCCGCCGCCGTCGGCTTCCAGATGGAGACCGGGCGCATGCCGATGGCGCAGACCGCGCCCCAGGCCCCGCGCAAGCACATCGAGTACACGCAGGACGAGATCAACCAGATCGCGGCCTACGTCGCGTCGCTGGCCCCCGGGCCGGCACGTCCCTCCGAGGAGGACCTCGACTGGCAGAGCGTCGACAAGGAGGGCATCGCCGAGGGAGGCGAGTTCTTCCGCACCAACTGCACGGCGTGCCACAACTCGGTCGGCGCCGGTGGCGCCCTGCCGAGCGGCCGCTACGCCCCGACGCTCCAGGGCGTCGACGCGGTCCACATCTACGAGGCCATGCTGACCGGCCCGCAGCAGATGCCCGTCTTCTCCGAGGACGTGCTCACCCCCGAGGACAAGCGCAACATCATCGCCTACGTGAAGACCATCCAGCAGCAGGGCAACGCTGGCGGCATCGGCGGCGGCGGACTCGGCCCGGTGGTCGACGGCATGTTCGCGTGGATCGTCGGCATCGGCAGCCTGACGGCCTTCGCGGTGTGGATCGGCATGCACGGAACGAGGTCGAAGAAGCGATGACGACGGAAATCGAACGCACCGGCGACCCGATCGCCGACCCGGGGCTCGCGCCCCACCAGTACCGTCCGCAGGACGTCGACGGCAGCCAGGAGCGTCGCACCGAGCGCCAGATCGCCGGCATGTTCGGCGTAGCCACGCTGCTGCTCCTGGGCTTCTGCGTCGCCTACTTCACGATCGACTCCGACGTGCGCATCTTCGCCTTCGGCGACCCGAACAGCGGCAACGCCTTCGGTGGCTGGTCGGCGCAGAACTTCGCCTTCGGCACCACGCTGGGCGGCGCCCTGCTGCTGATCGGCGTCGGCATCATCCAGTGGGCCAAGAAGCTCATGGGCGACCACGAGATGGTCGAGATGCGCCACCCCGCCCGCTCGAGCGACGAGGACCGCGCCGCGGTCATGGCCGACATCAACGCCGGCGCCCAGGAGAGCGGCATCGGCCGCCGTCCCCTGATCCGCAACAGCCTGCTCGGCGCCGTCGGCGCCATGGGCCTGCCGGCCATCGTGATGCTCCGCGACCTCGGACCGCTCCCCCACAGCCAGGACGAGACGGTCTGGAAGAAGGGCATGCGCGTCGTCAACGACGTCTCGGGCGAGCCGATCAAGCCGGCCGACCTCGAGGTCGGGCAGCTCGTCAACGCCGAGCCCGCGATCTTCTTCGAGACCGACGAGGAGGGTGACGCCGTCATCCACGGTCACGATCTGCTGGCCGCCAAGGCCAAGGCCGCCGTCATCGTGGTGCGCATGCGACCCGAGGACATCACGCCGAAGAAGGGCCGTGAGAACTGGGGCGTCGATGGCATTCTGTGCTACTCCAAGATCTGCACCCATGTCGGCTGCCCGATCAGCCTGTGGGAACAGCAGACCCACCACCTGCTCTGCCCGTGCCACCAGTCGACGTTCGACCTGGCCGACAACGGCAAGGTGATCTTCGGTCCCGCCTACCGTCCGCTGCCGCAGCTGCCGCTCGCGGTCGATGGTGAGGGCTACCTGGTCGCCGTCAGCGACTTCCCCGAGATCGTGGCGCCCAGCTACCCCGAGCTCGCTCGCGACCAGAAGCAGCTCAACGAGAAGTTCGGTGGTGAGGCATGAGCCAGAGCACGTTCACCCGGATCGAGGATTCCCCGTCCGGCAAGAAGCTGTCAGGACCGGTCGGCTGGTTCGACGACCGCCTCGGCCTGGCCGCGGCAGGCAAGAAGAACCTGCGCAAGGTCTTCCCCGAGCACTGGTCCTTCATGCTCGGCGAGATCGCCCTGTGGAGCTTCGTCGTCCTGCTGCTGACGGGCGTCTTCCTGACCTTGTGGTTCGTCCCCAGCATGGGCGAGGTCGAGTACACCGGCTCCTACGCGCCGCTGTACGGCATCGAGATGTCGCAGGCCTACGCTTCGACCCTCGACATCTCGTTCGACATCCGTGGCGGCCTGCTCATGCGCCAGGTCCACCATTGGTCGGCGAACCTGTTCATCGCGTCGATGATGGCCCACATGCTGCGCGTGTTCTTCACGGGCGCGTACCGCAAGCCGCGTGAGATCAACTGGCTCATCGGCGTCGGCCTGCTCAGCCTCGGCATGGTCGAGGGCTTCGCGGGCTACTCGCTGCCCGACGACCTGCTGTCCGGCACGGGCCTGCGCTTCGTCGACGGCCTGATCCGCTCGATCCCGCTGGTCGGCTCCTACCTGGAGTTCTTCATCTTCGGCGGCGAGTTCCCCGGCGAGATCATCATCCCCCGCCTCTACATGGCGCACATCCTGCTGATCCCGGCGCTGCTGCTCGGCCTGATCGGTGCCCACATGCTGCTGCTCGTCTACCACAAGCACACGCAGTGGCCCGGCGCCGGACGCACCAACGACAACGTCGTGGGCTACCCGATGCTCCCGGTGTACATGGCCAAGGCCGGCGGCTTCTTCTTCGTCGTCTTCGGCTTCACCGCGCTGATGGGTGCCCTGATCCAGATCAACCCGGTGTGGGCCTACGGTCCGTACAACCCGTCCGAGGTCACGGCCGGCTCGCAGCCCGACTGGTACATGGGCCTGTCCGAGGGTCTCGTGCGCCTCATGCCGCCCTTGGAGACCACGTGGTTCAACCGCACGTGGACCTGGAGCGTCTTCCTGCCCGGGGTCGGCGGCTTGGGGATCCTGTTCACGTCCCTCGCCGTGTGGCCGTTCATCGAGCGGTGGATCACCGGTGACCAGCGCGAGCACCACCTGCTCGAGCGTCCGCGCAACGCGCCGGTCCGCACCGCGCTCGGTGTCGCTGCGATGACCGCCTACGGCTGCGGCTGGATCGCCGGCGGCAACGACATCATCGCGCTGAAGTTCGGCCTGGACATCTTCGCGATCACGTGGGTGCTGCGTATCGGCATCTTCGTCTTCCCGGTCATCGCGTTCATCGTGACCAAGCGCATCTGCATCTCGCTGCAGCGCAAGGACAACGAGACGCTGACCCACGGTTGGGAGACGGGCGTCATCGACCGCTCCCCCGACGGTGGGTACGCCGAGCGTCACGCGCCGCTGCCCGACAGCGCCGCGTACGCGCTCACGTCGTCGCGCGAGCGGCTGCCCGAGCTGGAGGAAGTGCACAAGCAGGACGCCTACGGCGTGCGCAACCCGAAGTACCGCAAGCAGTCGATGCGCGCGAAGCTGCGCAACTTCTACTACGACGGTTCGGTCGACAAGCCGACCCGCCACGACATGGAGCACGCGGCCGAGCACCTGGCCGGCGGCGGCGAGCACCCGGTGGAGCTCGGCGACGACTTCCAGGGCGTCTCCGAGACCGGCGTCCCGCGCGTCCACTGAGTCACCTCGAACGAGGGCCCCGACCGTTCCGGTCGGGGCCCTCGTTCGTTGTCGGTGGACTTTCGGGGAAGCGCCGCTCGGTCCGCTCAGCGGGCGCGGTGGGCGATGTCGTCGGCGAGGACGCCGGGCCAGCGCTGCACGTCGTCAGGCGTGTGCGCCACCTGGAGCCGAGCCTGCGGCATGAGGTCCACGAGCGCCTCGGCGGTGGACAGCGGGTGCGCGGGGTCCTCCACCCACGCCAGCACGGTGGTGGTGACGTCGATGCGGGAGATCTCCTCCGGGGACGGGAGGTCGCTCAGCGCGGCGCCGCGCAGCACCGACGGCAACAGCTCGGGACGGACGTGGGGCACGGTGTCCAGGTGCCCGACCGTCGCCGGAGGCTTCGGCGCCCCGCCGTCGAGCTCGAGGAACGGCTCGACGCCCTGCGCCTCGATGACGTCGGCCATGGCACGGTAGTCGTCGGCTCGCGCCGCCCTGGTCTCCCAGGCCGTCGGCGGCAGCAGCAGCGTGAGGCCGTCGAAGCGGCCGGGATCGCGCACGGCCGCGTGCAGCAGCGTGCCGGCTCCCATGGAGGGCCCGACGCCGTGCACCGGCTCGTCGGGGAACCAGAAGTCCAGCAGCCGCAGCAGGTCGTCGGCGAGCGTCGACCACCGGTAGTCCTCGGGCACTCCCCTGCCGGACGAGTGCCCGTGCCCGCGGGCGTCGTAGCGCAGCAGGCGCGTGTCGGACAGACCACGTCCGAGGTCGAGGTCGAGCACGCGGTCGCGGGACCGGCTCGACGTCAGGCCGTGGAGCTGGACGACGGCATGGCCGGACTCGTCACTGAACGCCCAGGCGAGCTCGGCATCCGGCACGGAGAACCTGTGCACGACGGCTCCTGATCTGATGGGGGTGACCGGGGCAATAGGTTACTGGCATGCGTCTCACGCACGTCGCGCACCTGCGCCTTCCCTTCGGTCCGCTGCTCAGCCACGACCTCGTGGTGTCCGAGCCCGGTCCGGAGCTGCCCGTCTCGTTCGACCAGGCGCGTCACGTCGGCATGGGCGACCGCACGGGCTCGTGGATGGCGCTGGCCATGCGGCTGGGCGCTCCCGTGCCCCGCGACGACCTGGCGGCCGCGTGGCGAGCCGTGGTGCAGGCGCACGGGACCCTGCGCTCGGTGTTCGTGCCGGGGCCCGACGGCTCCGCCGCCCTGCACGAGGTGACGGTGGAGGCCGGACGCTGGACCGAGCACGAGGTATTGCCGGGGCAGTCCATGAACGACGCGCTGCGCGACGTGCTGGACGAGAGCTGCCGCCCCTACCAGCGCCCGTCGCACCGGTTCTGCGTCATCGAGACGGCGGACGGCCCGAGCCTCGTCATCGCGGCCGACCACTCGCACGTGGACATGTGGTCGCTGCTCGTCATGGCGCGCGACCTGCTGTCGGCGCTCGGCCGGATCCGTGAGGGCCGGAGGCCGGAGCTGCCCGCGGTGCCCCCGTTCGCCGAGCACACGATCGAGCTGGCGCGGCTCACGCCCGCGCCGGAGGAGATCCGCCAGCGCTGGGACGAGGTGATCGAGGCGGGCGGCGGCGCGATGCCGCGATTCCCCCTCCCCCTCGGCGACCCCACGCCCCAGCCCGAGCGCGTCGTGATCCGCGACGTGCTCGACCTAGGGGAGCTGGCCGCGTTCTCCGCGCGCGCCGCCGGCCAGCGCGTCTCCACGCTCGCCCTCGCGGTCTCGGCCATGACGGCCACGACGCTCGAGCTCGCGGGCACACCGCTGCGGACGGTCTTCCCCGTGCACAGTCGCCACGAGGACCGCTGGCACGACTCCGTCGGCTGGTTCATCACGAACTCCGTGCTCGAGTCCGCCGACGAGGACCCGCGGGCGTGCTCCGCCGCGGTGAAGGAGGCGATCCGGCTCGGCTCCTGGCCGCTGGCCGACCTGATGAAGCCGTGGGGCGGGATGCCCGAGCAGCCGGGCATGTTCGCGGTCTCGTGGCTCGACCTGCGCCGCCTCCCCGTGCGGATCGACACGGCCGGACTCGACGCGCAGTACGTGGGCGCGGCCATCCGCACGCACGGCGTGATGCTGTGGTTCATCATCGACGACTCGGGCGTGCACCTGCGCTGCCGCTATCCCGACACCCACGAGGCGCGGCGGAACGTCGGCGCCTGGCTCGACACCCTCGTGGCGCGGATGCGCGAGCTGGCCGCGGGTGGCAGCTCGCCCGCCGCAGGAGCGAGGATGGTGCCATGAGCCTCTCGATCACCGGCGACGACACCGCCGACCAGCTGCTGACCGACGACCCCTTCGCGCTGCTCGTGGGCATGCTCCTGGACCAGCAGATCGCGATGGAGGCCGCGTTCTCCGGGCCCGCGAAGATCCTCGACCGCGTGGGCACGCTCGACCCCGCGGACATCGCCGGACAGGAGCCCGAGGCGTTCGAGGCGGTCTTCCGCCAGACCCCGGCCGTGCACCGCTACCCCGGCTCCATGGCCGGACGGGTGCAGGCCCTCGCGGCCGCCGTGCGCGACGAGTGGGGCGGCGACGCCGCCGCGATCTGGACCCAGGGCTCCCCCGACGGTCCCGAGGTCCTCAAGCGGCTCAAGGCGCTGCCCGGCTTCGGCGAGCAGAAGGCCAAGATCTTCCTCGCCCTGCTGGGCAAGCAGTACGGCTACGACGGCGCCGGCTGGCGTGAGGCTGCCGGCGACTACGGACAGCCGGGCCACCGGAGCGTCGCCGACATCACGAGCCCCGAGTCGCTGGTGAAGGTGCGCGAGTTCAAACGCGAGCAGAAGGCCGCCGCGAAGGCCGCCAAGGGCGGCTGAGGGCTCAGGCGCCCTCGGCGTCCTGCCCGACGGCGGACCCCTCGAGCCACTCGTCCCACGAGCGGTTCCAGTCGGTCCAGCCGTTGCCCGGCTCGAGCCGGCGCGGACTGCCCACGTAGCTGACCACGTCGCCGCGCTTGCTCTGCGCAAACACCCAGGCCGCGTCCTTGGTGCTCATTCCGACGCAGCCGTGGCTCACGTTGGCGTTGCCCTGGGCCGAGGCCGACCATGGTGCCGCGTGCAGGAACTCCCCCGAGTTCGTCACGCGCATCGCGTACTTCACGCCCTTGAGGTTGTAGTAGCCCGGGTCGTCGGAGTCGACGCCCGTCGTGGCGGCGTCCATGTCGATCGACCGGTGCTTCTCCATCACGACCTTGATGCCGTTGCGGCTGCGGTGGTCGGCGTCACCCGTGGAGACAGGGATCGTGCGGACGTTCTTGCCGTTGATCTTCACCGTCGCTCGGTGACGCCGGGTGTCCACGACGGTCATCACGGAGCGGCCGACGCGGAACTTCACGTGCTGGTCCTGCTGGCCGTAGATCCCGTTGCCCGCGTGCACGCTGTTGAGCCCGAGGTCGACGGACACCTCGGTCCCCGGCTTCCAGTACTGCTTCGGCCGCCAGTGCGCGGTGTTGTTGCTGAGCCAGTACCAGCCACCGGCGGTGGCCGGCTGCGCCGTGACCTTCATCCGCTTCTCGAAGGCGGCGCGGTCGGTGACCGGGACGTCGAAGCTCACGATCACGGGCATCCCGATCCCGACGGTCTCCCCCTCGAGCGGCGCGACCGCGGGGTACGTCTGCTCGTCGAGGGTCAGTGCACGGGTGGTGAACCGCGAGATCCGGGTGACGGGCTTGCCGTCGTCGCCGGTGCCCGAGGCCTTCAGCACGTAGGAGGTGGCCGGCTCGAGGAGCCCGGACGCCGTCCACCGCACGCCGTGGATCTCGCCCGGCACGGTCGACTTCCCGTCATCGGACGCCAGGGAGACCTCCGCCAGCTGACCCTCGAAGCCGTCGACGGTGACGACGGTGTCGACGGCGACGTCCGCGGCACCGTCGTCGACGCTCGCCGAGATGGTCAGCGGCGCCTTCGCCTCGACCTCGTCCTTCGGGCTCGCCGCTCCGCCGCCGGTGCACGACGCAGCCAGGACCATCACCGTCAGCAGGCCCACGGCCCGCGTTCCCCACGTACTCACGCCTGAAAGTCTAGGCAGGCCGACCCACCGCCCGGACGACGAAACGCCCCCGGAGCCGAAACTCCGAGGGCATCGTCGTGCGAGGCGTGGCTCAGTGAGCGTGCGCGCCCCGGTAGTACTCGAACAGCCAGCCGACTACGCAGATCGCGCCGAACGGCAGGGCCATGATGAACAGCCACCAGCCGAAGACGACGCCCAGCACCAGCATGCCGAACGCCATCGCCGCGAACAGCGGCCACCAGCTGTAGGGCGGGAAGAAGCCGAGCTCGCCGGCACCCTCCACGATCTCGCCGTCCTGACGGTCCTCGGGACGCTCGGGGATCGCCTTGGCGACGAACCACAGGTAGAAGCTGATCATGAAGAACAGCAGCATCGCCATGACGAGCGCGACCGTGCCGGTGACCTCGTGGGCGACCGCCCAGTAGACCGGCGTCACGATGACGAAGAAGATGGCGCAGCTGAAGAACAGCCAGAATTCCTTGCGCATCGCTCACTCACCAGCCTTCGGGTCGTAGCCGAGCGCCTCGCGACGACCCTCGACATCGGGGGCGTCGGCCAGCGGCTTGTCCTCGTCGGGGTTCTGCGCCAGCTCGAGCTCGACCACGTCCGGGTGGTGCAGGTCGAACGCGGGGCTCTCCGAGCGGATCCGCGGCAGCGACACGAAGTTGTGACGCGGCGGCGGGCTCGAAGTGGCCCACTCGAGCGTGCGGCCCCAGCCCCACGGGTCGTCCTGGCGGACCAGGGGCGCCTTGCGAGACTTCCACACGTTGTAGATGAATGGCAGCGTGGAGGCGCCCAGCAGGAACGCACCGATCGTGGAGATCTCGTTCAGGCGGGTGAAGCCGTCGCCGGGCAGGTAGTCGGCGTAGCGACGCGGGAAGCCCTCGACGCCCAGCCAGTGCTGCACCAGGAAGGTCAGGTGGAAGCCGACGAACAGCAGCCAGAAGTGGATCTTGCCCAGCTTCTCGTCGAGCATCCGGCCCGTGATCTTCGGCCACCAGTAGTAGTAGCCGGCGAACATCGCGAACACGACCGTGCCGAACACGACGTAGTGGAAGTGCGCCACCACGAAGTAGGTGTCGGACAGGTGGAAGTCCAGGGCAGGCGAGGCCAGGACGATGCCGGTCAGGCCACCGAAGAGGAAGGTCGTCAGGAAGCCCAGCGCGAACAGCAGCGGTGTGTCGAAGGAGACGGAGCCTCCCCACATCGTGCCGATCCAGTTGAAGAACTTCACGCCGGTCGGCACGCCGATCAACAACGTCATGAAGCTGAAGAACGCCAGATTCACCGCGCCGGTGACGAACATGTGGTGCGCCCACACCGCCGCCGAGAGGACGGCGATCGCCAGCGTCGCGCCGACCAGGCCGACGTAGCCGAACACCGGCTTGCGACTGAAGACCGGCAGGACTTCGGTGATGATGCCGAAGAACGGCAGGGCGATGATGTAGACCTCGGGGTGACCGAAGAACCAGAACAGGTGCTGGTACATGATCGGCCCGCCCGTGGATGGGTCGAACACGTGCGCCCCGAGCATGCGGTCGGCCCCCAGCGCGAGCAGCGCAGCGGCGAACACCGGGAAGACGATGATGATCAGGATGCTGGTGACCAGCGTGTTCCACACGAAGATCGGCATCCGGAACATCGTCATGCCGGGTGCGCGCATGCAGAAGATCGTGGTGATGAAGTTGACCGCGCCCAGGATCGTGCCCAGGCCGGACATGTAGAGGCCCATGACCCACAGGTCGCCACCGACACCAGGGCTGTTGATCGAGTCCGACAGCGGCATGTAGGCGAACCAGCCGAAGCTGGCGGCGCCACCGGGGACGACGAAGCCCGAGACGGCGATCAGCGAGCCGAACAGGTACAGCCAGTAGCTGAACATGTTCAGGCGCGGGAACGCCACGTCGGGGGCGCCGATCTGCAGCGGCATGATCATGTTGCCGAACGCGAAGAACAACGGCGTCGCGAACATCAGCAGCATGATCGTGCCGTGCATCGTGAACAGCTGGTTGTACGTCTCGTCGCCGACGAACTGTCCACCCGGGCGGGCCAGCTCGGCGCGGATGATGAGCGCCAGGATGCCGCCGAAGATGAAGAAGAAGAACGTCGTCACGGCGTACATCTGACCGATGACCTTGTGGTCGGTGGTCGTCAGCAGCGTGAAGGCCTTCGTCCCGAAGGAGCGCTCCCGGACGCCGGTGCTGCTGCGTGCCTCGGGCGCGTCGAAGGTTGCGGTGGCCATCAGTCCTCCGGTTCGCTCTCGCCGCTGGCAGTGATGCCGGCGACGGTGTCAGCTGTCGTGGAACCCTTCGGCGTGCCAATCTGTCCGGCCGCCTCGAGGTCGGCCAGGTGCGCCTCGTACTCCTCGGCGGACACGACCTTGACCTTGAACAGCATGCGGGTGTGGTAGACGCCGCACAGCTCAGCGCAGCGACCGGTGAAGGTGCCCTCGCGGTTCGGCGTCATGGTGAATGAGTTGTTGCCGTCCTTGCCGGGGATGTTGCCCGGGACGACGTCCATCTTGAAGTAGAACTCGGGGACCCAGAAGGAGTGGATGACGTCCGGCGAGATCAACTCGAACTTCACCGACTCGTTCACGGGCAGCCACAGCTCGGGCAGGTTCGCGGTGTCGCCCTGGTCGAAGACCGGCTCACCGCCGGGGGCGCCCTCGAGGTAGTTGAAGGTCCACTGCCACTTGCTGCCGACGACCTCGATCGTGTGGTCGGGGTTCTCGACCTCTTCGAGCTGGGCGTTCTGCGACTCCACGGTGTGGAAGAAGAACACGGCGACGATGATCACCGGGGCGATCGTGTAGAGCGCCTCCAGCGGCAGGTTGTAGCGCACCTGCACGGGGGCCGGTTCGTCACTCTTCTTGCGGCGGTAGCGGACCGGCGCGTAGACGATCATGCCGAACACGAGCAGGAAGACCACGAGGACCGCGATCCAGGTGCCCAACCACAGGTTCCACATGTAGATGGATCGGTCCGATCCGGCCACAGGGAGGGCGAGTCGGTTCAGATCCGACTCGTCCAGGGGCGAGCAGCCGCCAAGCATGACAGCGGCCAGGGCGGTCAACACCGCCAGTTTCATCCGACCCACGGGGCGCCTTTCTCAGAAGATCTTGACCACACAGGGTTTTGAAGAACAGTAACGCAGACGACCGGTCGCCCAGCGGGTTAGGTCAGCCTGACTTGACTACCGCGTCGTGGCTGATCGAGAGGGCCTCGCCGATCTCGTCGCAGGCCTCGACGCCGTACGTGGAGCGGACCCGATCGAGGAACGCCGAGCGTTCCAGCGCGTACTCCTGGGTGCCGATCGTCTCGACGACACTGGCTGCGATCGTGCAGCCGACCTGGGCCGCACGGTCGAGCGACAGGCCGGCCGCGATGCCGGCCATGAAGCCCGCACGGAAGCTGTCGCCGACGCCCGTCGGGTCCACCGCGGTGACGCCGCCGATGGCGCCGATCTCGTGGCGCGTGCCGTCGGACTCGATGACGACGCAGCCGTCCTTGCCGTGCGTCACGACGCGCACACCCACCCGCTCGGCGATGTCGGCGTCGCTCCAGCCGGTCTT
This sequence comes from Aeromicrobium sp. UBA7512, assembly GCF_002476985.1. Lineage (NCBI taxonomy): Bacteria > Bacillati > Actinomycetota > Actinomycetes > Propionibacteriales > Nocardioidaceae > Aeromicrobium > Aeromicrobium sp. UBA7512. The sequence goes on along the minus strand of NZ_DLNK01000003.1, from coordinate 78,383 downwards.
CTTGGCGATCAGCGCCGCCTCGTAGTCGTTGCTGAAGAGGTAGGCCGCGCCGTCGATGAGGTCGCGGATCAGCTCGCCACCGGCCCAGGCCAGCTGCTGCGACGGGTCGGCGGCGAACGGGATGCCCAGCTCGCGGGCCGTGCGCGTGTGGCGCAGCATGCCGTCGGGATCGTCGGGGCCGATCAGGAGCAGGTCGATCGGCTGATGGGCGTGCAGGGCGGCGATGTCGATCTCGCGGGCCTGCGCCATCGCGCCGGGGTAGAACGTCACGATCTGGGCGTGTGCCTCGTCGGTCGTGATGGTGCACAGGGCGGTGTGCAGCGTGGGGTGGACCAGGACGGTCGAGGTGTCGACGCCGGCCTCCTGCAGCCACTCGCGGTAGCCGAGGTCGAAGTCGCGCCCGACGGCCGCCACGAGGGTGGGGTGCAGGCCCAGGCTGCCCAGGCCGAAGGCGATGTTGGCGGCGCATCCGCCGCGGCGGACGTCGAGGTCCTCGACCAGGAACGAGACCGCCAGCTTGTCCAGCTGGTCGGGCACGAGCGAGTCGGAGAACTTACCGGCGAAGGTCTGCAGGTGGTCGGTGGCTACCGATCCGGCGATGGCAAGGTGCACGGCCGCCACGATAGGCGATCGGGGCACGCCTCCGGAAACCCGGTGGCGTGCCCCGATCGACGTACGTGCCCGAACGGCTCAGTCTGCTCGGCTCAGTGGAAGGAGTCGCCGCAGGCGCACGAGCCGGTCGCCATCGGGTTGTCGATGGTGAAGCCCTGCTTCTCGATGGTGTCGACGAAGTCGATCGTGGCGCCGTGGAGGTACGGCAGGCTCATGCGGTCGACGACGACGTTGACGCCGTCGAACTCGCGGATCTCGTCACCGTCGAGCGTGCGCTCGTCGAAGAAGAGCTGGTAGCGCAAGCCCGAGCAACCACCGGGCTGCACGGCGATGCGCAGCGCGAGGTCGTCGCGGCCTTCCTGCTCCAGCAGGCTCTTGACCTTGCCGGCCGCGCCGTCGCTGAGCGTGATCCCGTCGGCGGGCGTGGTTTCGGTGCTGGTCTGGTCCGTGGCGGTCATCGAGGCTCCTCGGTCTACGGATGGATCGTGCTACCGGGTGCAACACGGCGCGATCCGGTTCGATTCCCATGGTACGCGGCCGATCGAACCCGTGGAGCCGGCCGGGGCCTATCGCGCGTCGCCTCAGGCCGACCAGGACCGCGCGACGCGTGCGGCGAGATCGGCCAGGTGCCGTGCGGGCTCGCGCAGGGCGGCCTCCTCGCCCACCCGGTCGACCAGCCCGTACGCCGATTCGACCCCCAGCGCGCGCATCTCGCGGCTGCCGACGTCGACCCGGCCGGCCAGCACGACGCACGGCGTGGCCCCGGCCATCGCGAGCGAGGCGACGCCGTGGACGACCTTGCCCGCGCGGGAGGAGTAGTCGAACGCGCCCTCCCCCGAGATCACGAGATCGGCCCCCGCCACGAGCTCGGCCAGTCCGGCCTCGTGGGCGACCAGCGCGATCCCGGACGTCACCTCGGCGCCCAGCACGAGCAGTGCGAAGCCCAGCCCGCCCGCCGCGCCGGCGCCCTTCTGGTCGGCGACGCGACGTTCCGCCGGCGTGCTGCCGCACGCGGCCTCGACGAAGCGGTCGAGCCGGTGGTCCACCGTGAGGACCTGCTCGTCGGTGAGGCCCTTCTGCGGGCCGAAGGTGCGGGCGGCGCCGAACATGCCCAGCAGCGTGGTCTCGACGTCGGCGGCGACCACTAGCTCCACGTCGGCCAGCCGCTCCCGGACCGGACCGAGGTCCACGCGAGTGACCCCGTCGAGTCCGGCGGGCCCGGCGTCCAGGGGGACGTCGGCCGTGGCCCCGAGGGCGGCGAGCAGTCCGGCGCCCCCGTCACTGGTGGCGCTGCCGCCCAGGCCCACGACGATGCGCCGCGCTCCCCCGTCGACGGCCGCGTCGATCGCCCGGCCGACTCCCACGGTCGTGGCGTCCATCGGCCGCGGCTCGGGCACGAGGTGCAGGCCGCACGCCTGGGCGGACTCGAGGTAGACCGTGTCCCCCACCACGAGCAGCCCGACCGGCGTGGGCTCGCCCAGGGGTCCGGGGACGCTGACGACCTCGAGGCGCCCCTCCTCGCCGAACGCGTCCTGCAGGGCGTCGACGAAGCCCGGTCCCCCGTCGGCCATCGGCGCCTCGACGAGGTCGTCGTCCGGGGCCGTGCGCCGCCAGCCCTCGGCGATGGCGTGCGCCGCCTCGGGAGCGGTCAGGGTGCCCGCGAACTTGTCCGGCGCGATGACGATGCGCACGTCAGGCCGAGACGGCCTTCTCGGCCGCCGCGAGCAGCACGCAGGTGGCCAGGCCCTCCATCGCCTGCGTCAGCTCCGCCATGGGCGGGAACGACGGCGCGATGCGGATGTTCCGGTCGCGCGGGTCCTTGCCGTAGGGGAACGAGGCGCCCGCCGGGGTCAGCGAGATGCCGGCCTCCTTCGCCAGCTGCACGACGCGCGAGGCCGTGCCGTCGACGACGTCGAGGCTGACGAAGTAGCCGCCCTTCGGGGTGGTCCACGTGGCCACCTCGTGCGGGCCGAGGCGCTCGGACAGGATCCGCAGGACGGCCTCGAACTTGGGGGCCAGGATCTCGCGGTGACGCGCCATCAGGTCGAGCACGCCCTGCGGGCTGCCGAGGAACCGGGCGTGGCGCAGCTGGTTGACCTTGTCGGGGCCGATCGTGCGCACGGCCGTGTGCGAGAGGTACCAGGCGATGTTGTCGGGCGAGCCCGCGAGGAAGCTGACGCCCGAGCCGGCGAGGGTGATCTTCGACGTGGACGCGAACATCAGCGGGCGGTCGGGGTGACCGGCGGCCGAGCACAGCCCGACGATGTCGGCGGACTTCACGTGCTGGTCGGTCAGGTCGTGCACCGCGTAGGCGTTGTCCCAGAAGATCCGGAAGTCGCCGGCGGCGGTGTCCAGCGAGGCGAGCTCGGCCGCGACCTGCTCGCTGACGACGGCGCCGGTGGGGTTGGAGTAGGTGGGCACGATCCAGATGCCCTTGACCGCCGGGTCGGCGACGTGCTCGCGGACCGCGGCCATGTCGGGCCCGTCCTCCAGCATCGCGACCGGGATCATCTCGATGCCGAGGTGCTCGCAGATGGCGAAGTGGCGGTCGTAGCCCGGCGACGGGCACAGGAACTTGACCGGCCCGTCCTTCCACGGCGATCCGCCCGGCGTGCCGTGCAGCATCGCGAAGACGATCGAGTCGTGCATCATCGACAGGCTCGCGTTGTTGCCGGCGACGAGCTGGTCGACCGGCACGCCCAGCAGCTCCGCGAAGATCGCGCGGAGCTCGGCCAGGCCGGTGCCGCCCCCGTAGTTGCGCACGTCGACGCCGCCGGACACGTGATCCTCGACCGGCGTGGTGAGCAGTCCCTCGGAGAGGTCCAGCTGGTCCGACGAGGGCTTTCCGCGCGTGATGTCGAGCTTGAGACCGGCCTGCTGGAGGTCGGCGTACGCCTGCTGCTGCTCCGCCAGGAAGGCGTCGAGCTGGTCACGGGAGAGGGAGTCGAGGGTCACGGTCCCAAGGTATCGCGCACGGGCGGTCGGTCAGTCCCGGCATCGCGGGAGGACGCGCTGCCCTACCATCGGGCCCATGACGGGGGACGAGGGCGGCCGCCTGCGCCGATGGCTGCGCCAGGTGTCGCGGACGATGACGCTGCGCCAGGTGCTCGCGGCACTGGCCGCCGTGGTGGTGCTGGCCTCGGGCCTGTTCGGCGGGCTGGCCACGGCGGAGACCACCGGGCCGGCCGCGCTGGAGTCCGGCGAGAAGATCCACGCCGAGCCGTTCGACCTCACGGTCGACCGCGTGCGCTGGTCCACCGACCTCGGCCTCGACGAGGAGGTCCGCGGGCGGTACATCGCGGTCGTCGCGACACTCGAGAACACCTCCGACCACCCCGTGTACACCGGCACGCTCCGCGACACGATGCGCCTGCGCGGGCTCGAGGGCTTCTACGCCGGGCTGACCGGTGACGAGACCGAGCGCAGCGAGGACGCGACGCCGCAGGTGCTCGTGCTGGCCGATGGCTCGCCGCTCAGCGCCGCCGCACCGGGTCTGGAGTACGAGGTCGCGTTCGTGTGGGAGCAGGAGGAGTCCGAGCCGCTGCCCACCGAGGCCACCGTGGAGGTCTCGCAGTGGACCTGGCGCCGCAGCACCCTCGACGACCAGTTCATGTGGTTCGACCGGACACCGACGCACGAGGGCACGTTCGACGTCGAGCAGGGGCGCGAGTCGTGAGCCGGCTCGGACTGCGCCGGCCCCCCGCCACCGCCGGCGTCCTGGTCGTGCTCGCCCTGGTCATGGGCCAGTGGCTCCACCAGCAGCTGCCCGAGCGCGCCATGTCGTCGCGTCCGTTCGAGGTCGAGGCGCGTGTCGGCGAGACCGCCGAGCTGCGCAGCGGCGACCTCGAGGTGCTGTCGGTCGACGGCGCGTCCTCGGTGGTGCCGCAGGGCGGGTCGGTGCTGGTCTCCCCCGGCGTCTTCGTCGCGGTCGAGTTCACGTTCACGCCGCGCGACGAGTCGTCCGACCTCACCTACGCCGCGCTGCGGGACAACGACGGTCGCCTGCTCCCGATCTACGGGACCAGCGGCCGCAGCTCGATCAGCTGCACGGGGCGTCTCGTCGACCGGCCCACGCGGTGCCTCGCGGTGGTGGAGACCGATCCCGCGACGCTCCCGGGTGCGCTCGTCGCCCTCGCCTCGAACGGTGGTGACGAGCGGTGGGACTCCATGGCCCTCGTCGACCTCGACGTCGACGAGGCCGACGTGACGACGTGGAAGGCGCGCAGCGAGCCCCTCGAGCTCCCCGAGCCCGGCGTCATGACGTGGACGGAGGCGCCGTGAGCACGATCGAGCACCGCGGCACGTGGTGGCAGCGCAACCGGTGGGGCCTCGTGGCCCTGCCCGTCGCGCTCGCCCTGGCCCTGGCGGCGGGCAGCTCGCGCCTGCACGACTACTGGTGGACCCGCGGCTTCCACTCCCCCGTGCCGGTCAGCTCGGGCCAGGCCCATCTCGTCGACGAGTACGACGACGGCCACCTGCGCTACCCGATCGAGGCCCGCTACGCGGTGGACGCCTTCGAGCCGGCCGACGACCTCACCCTCCTCGGTGGCGACCCGCTCCCCGACGGCGTGCGGGCGTGGCGACTGCGCCTCGACGTGACCGCCGATCCGGACGTCTCGCTCGCCGGCTGCACGGTCGCGGTCGTCGACACCGAGGGGAACCTCCACGGCGAGTCCGACTCGGCGCTGGTGGTCGACGGTCCGCAGTTCTCGTCGTGCGTGCCGCGGGACACCCCCGGGCCGCAGGCGACGTACGGCAGCACCGAGCCGCCCAGCCTCCGCGAGGGTGACGACCCCCGCCCCGAGCAGTTCACGACCGACACCGTCTTCGTCCTGCCGGAGGAGGCGGAGCCCGCCGCGGTGCGGCTCTGGTACTTCCTGCCCCGCTACGTCGAGCTGCCGGTCGACGGCTCGGCCGCCTGACCCGCGGCCTCCTGCTCCCTGCGGCGCTGGTTGCCCAGGATCCGGCCGATGGCGGCGGCCAGCAGGCCGGCCAGGATGACGTACTCGATCGCCGACGCGGTGATGTCGAGCCACGGCGAGAACGCCAGGGCCGTGTCGCGGTCGCGCGGACCGAGCACGAGGCGCCAGAGCTCGTTGACGAGGGCGTTCGCCTGGTCGGCGATGACGAACACGAGGCAGAACATCACCATCGGCACGAGCCCGCCGAGCGCCAGCACGCGGAAGCCGTCGCGCAGGCCGCTGAAGCGGCCGCGGAAGTCCGACGTCGCCTCGCCGGCCCAGCGCTTGACCACGGCCGGGGTGCGCGAGCCCACGGCGGCGATGGGGCGCACCCGGCCGAAGCGGGACGTGCGCTGCTTGGGCGGCGGCGGGGCGATGCTGCGGCCGAAGACCACGGCGGCCACGGTGAGCCACGCGAGCGGCACCAGCACCACGTCGTCGGCGTTGTCGATGAAGGTCCCGATCCATCCGACGGCCGTGGCGATGGGGTCGCCGATCGGGCCGAGGAACTCGATGACGTCGGCCCAGGTGTCCTGCACCCAGTGGACGAACCGCCGCTCGGTGACCCACTGCCAGATCTCGTCCTGGAAGGTCGAGAACGAGACGCCCAGCGTGACGATCCACAGCGTCTCCACGTAGGCCGCGGCGAAAGCGAGCGGACGGCTGCGTGCCGGGAGGTTGAAGCGGTCGAACGCGAAGCGCAGGACCAGCGCGATGGCCACGATCGCTGCGAGCATCCAGCCGGTGGCGATCGCGGTGCGGTCGATGTTGGCCGCCTCGCCGTAGAAGGTGCCGGCGTTGCCGTAGAGCTCGTCGTAGGTGGCCTCGTTGACGTAGGCGCGCACGTCGGCCTTGAGCAGGCCCTGCGCGGCGTACACCGTCAGGAACGGCAGCAGCGCTCCCGCCAGCACTCCCAGCCAGCCGCCGCCCCGCGTGCCCGCGGCCGGATCGGACGTGTCGGCGACCAGCACGGTGACGGAGGTGGAGACGACGAGCAGCATCGCGATGATCGCCACGAGGCTCGACAGCGGCGCGAGCGGGACGACGAGACCGGCGAGCGTGGAGTGCTCCTTGCTCAGCTCGACGGCGAGCCACAGGAAGCCGTAGCGGCCGGCGGCGCCGAGCAGGTAGATCGTGACGAGCACCGGCCAGTGCGCTCCGACGAGCCGGAATCCCTGCCACACCACGGCGATCGCGTCGCGCAGCACGCTCCTCAGCTCCCCCATGGGCGCCGAGTCTAGACCGGGATCGTCAGAGTCCGGGGGCACCCCAGATGGCGAGCCACCGCTCCAGGTCCGGCTCGATCGGCACGTCCTGCTCGATCACCGCCCGCATCCGCAGCTCGGTGGGGTTGTCGCGGCGGCGAGTCGCCGTCGGATCGGGGACGAACGGGTAGAAGGTGCCCCGCTTGAACAGGTACACCAGCGCCGACCGCTGCCCCTCGTGCTCGAAGACCACGGTGGAGCACAGCATCGACGCGTCGAAGCCCTGTGCGGCCATCGTGGAGTTCACGGCGTGGAGGTCGGTGACCAGGCCCGACACGTCACCCGAGGGGCGCACCACCTCGAGCCAGGTGAACCCGAACTCGTCGTGGTGCATCTCCACCGTGGCGGTGGGGTCGGTGCGAATCATCTCCTGCGCCGAGGCGATCACCTCGTCGTCGGCGCGGCCCTCGGCGTCGCGGAAGCAGACCGCGCCGTGCCCGCTGAACGCGAAGCCCTCGGCCTGGAGCGTCAGCGCCGCCTGCGGCACGGAGAACAGCACGTCGAGGTTGGCCTTCGGCGGCTTGCTGCGACCGAGCAGCCCGTCGAGGAATCCCACGCTCAGTGCCTCTCGGTGAGCTCGGCGCCGATGCGCGCGAGCTGGTCGAGGCGGGCCTGCAGCGGCGGGTGCGTGGACATGAGCGCCTGAGCCGTGTCGCCCTTGAGCGCCGGCGCGATGAAGAAGGCGTTCATCGACTGCGCCTCGCGCAGGTCGGAGGTGGGGATCCGCCCCATGTCGCCGGAGATCTTCACCAGTGCCGAGGCCAGCTTCGAAGGGCGACCCGTGAGGTAGGAGCCGGAGCGGTCGGCGCTGAGCTCGCGGTAGCGCGAGAGGGCCCGCGTGAGCAGGAAGCTGACGGCGGTGACGACGAGGCTGACCAGGATCACGACGATCATCGCCGGACCGCTGTTCTTGTCGCGGCTGCCGCCGCCGAACCACATGCCCCAGCGGGTGAGGAAGCCCGCCAGCAGACCGAGCGAGGACGCGACCGTCATCACCGAGACGTCGCGGTTGGCGACGTGCGCGAGCTCGTGGGCCAGGACGCCCTCGAGCTCGTCGGCGTCGAGGCGCTGCATGATGCCGGTGGTCACGCAGACCGCGGAGTGCTTCGGCGAGCGGCCGGTGGCGAACGCGTTCGGCATGTCCGTGACCGCCACGGCGACGCGGGGCTTCGGCATGTCGGCGAGCGCCACGAGGCGGTCGATCATCGCGTGCAGCTCGGGCGCCTGGTCGGGCGTCACGACGTGGGCGCCCATCGACTTCAGCGCGAGCGAGTCGGAGAAGAACCACTGTCCCCAGGCCATGCCGACCGTGATGATCAGCGCGATCCAGAGGTTGCCGGCGACCGTGATGAGCATCGCGCCGAAGAGCACGTAGAGCAGGACCAGTCCCAGGCCGACCCCGCCCATGCGCAGGGTCAGCCCCTTGTCACTGCGAAATCTGGTGCGGGCCATGTCCGTCTCCCTCCACGGCGCGCGGCTCGGCATCGACCGAGCCGAGGGCCTCGTCGAAGCGCCGCAGCAGCGCCTCGTCCTGCGACTCTCCCGGCCGGGCCAGGATGCCTTCGTTCATGAGCTCGTCGACGGCGTCGGCCGTCGCCTCCAGCTCGCGGGTGTGCCGCTCGGCGTCGGCCATGACACGGCCCACCTCGCCGGCCGTGGCGCCGATCCCGGCGGTGGCGCCGTGGATCTCGTTGCGCGCCTGGGCCGCCGAGTAGCGCGCAGCCAGGGTGTCCTTGCGGACCCGGAAGTCCTCGATCTGGCGCTCGATGGAGGCGGCCGACCGGATCAGCTGCTCCTCCTCGGAGCGTAGCTGGGCGTGACGGTCGTCGAGCTCGCCTGCGGCCTTCTCGAGCGCGACCTGGCGCTCGAGCGCCAGGCGGGCGCCGGCGTCGTCCCCGCGCGTGACCGAGGCCTTGGCCTCACTGTCGGCGGCCGCGATCTCGCGACGCAGCGACGCGAGCTGGATCTCGACGCGCTTGCGGCTGGTGGCCACGTCGGCGACGCCGCGGCGCACCTGGGCCAGCAGCTTGGACTGGGTGCGGTAGGCCTCGTCGAGCCGCGCGCCGACCTCCTCGATGTCGGGTCCGTCGTTGCTCGCGGACCGCGACTTGAAGATGCGCGTGACACGTGTCCAGAACCCGCCCTCAGCCATGGCCCCACCCTAACCGTGCGCTCCAGCACTCGCCCCGGCCTTGTAGGGTCGTCCGCGTGAACGACGCAGCCGACGAGACCCCCCAGCGCAAGGGTGGACCGACCCGTAGCCGCCGGGAGGCCGAGGCCGCCCGCAAGCAGCAGATGAAGCGTCCGCTGACGCGCCGCGAGCAGGCGGAGCGCGAGCGTCGCCGCCGCTCCGCTGCCCGCGACAAGCAGCGCGAGGCGCTCCTGGGTGGCGGCTCGGCCGCCGACCTGCCCGCCCGCGACCGCGGTCCGGCCAAGGCGCTCGCCCGCGACGCCGTCGACCGTCGCCGCACGGTGGCCGAGTTCATGCTCCCGCTGCTCGTCGTCATCCTGGTCCTGAGCTTCTTCCCGGCGATGGCCGAAGTGGTCTTCTCGCTCTGGACCGTCACGATCTTCGCCACCCTCATCGACGAGATCTGGCTGATCGCCGTGCTCAAGCGCGAGCTGAAGAAGCGCTTCACCCCGGCGGAGCGCCGCGGCGCGGTGCTCTACGCCGTCCTGCGCAGCACGCAGATCCGCCGCATGCGCCTGCCGAAGCCGGCCATCGCGGTCGGCCAGCCGCTGCGCGAGCACTACTGAGTCGCGAGCGGCCGGATCACTCCGGTCGCAGGGACATCGGCCCGTAGACCTCGGTCCCGTCGTCCAGCAGGCGCACCTGCTCCACCCCGTCCTCGAGCAGGTCCTCGAAGGACGTGCCGATCCACGACTCGGCCTCGCCGCGCTGGTCGAACTCCTCCGACGTGCCGACGGTCTCGCCGGCGCTGTTCTCGTACTGCCACGTGAAGCTCATGTCAGTCCTCCTTGGTGGACGGTTCGACGAACGGGGGCTTGGTCACGGTGAACTCCTGCTGACGTCCGCGCACGTCGACGGTGACCGTGTCGCCGTCGGCGACCGTGCGGTCGAGCAGGGCCAGGCCGATCCCCTGGCGCAGCGTGGGCGAGAACGTCCCTGACGTGACCTCGCCGAGGACGCCGCCGTCCGCGGCGTGCACCGCCATGCCGGGTCGCGGGATGCCGCGCCCCTGGGCCAGCAGCCCGCGCAGGGTGCGCACGGACTTCTCCTCGCGCTGGCGCTCGAGCGCCTCTTTGCCCCAGAACGTCGGCTTGGACCAGCCGACGGCCCAGCCGGCCCGCGCCATGACCGGCGAGACCTCGGCCGACAGCTCGTGGCCGTGCAGCGGATAGCCCATCTCGGTGCGCAGCGTGTCGCGGGCGCCGAGGCCGCAGGCGCGGATCCCGAGCGACTCCCCCGCCGCCATGACGGCGTCCCAGACGGGAACGACCTCCTCGGCGGCGACGACGAGCTCGTAGCCGCGCTCGCCGGTGTAGCCGGTGCGGCACACCGTGAGCTCGACGTCGTCGATCGTGCCCTTCGTGAAGGACATGTAGTCGTGGTCCGACGGAAGTCCCAGGGCGTCGAGCAGCTCGTCGCTCAGCGGACCCTGGATGGCCAGGACCGCGAAGTCGCGGTGCTGGTTCTCGACCTCGATGCCCTCGGGAGCCGCCGCGCGGAGACGGCGCACCACCTCGGCGGTGTTCGCGGCGTTGGGGATCAGGAAGACCTCGAACTCGCTGCGCAGGTAGGCGATGAGGTCGTCGACGGTGCCGCCGTCCTCGGAGCAGCACAGCGTGTACTGGGCCTTGCCCGGGGCGATCCGGCTCAGGTCGTTGGTCAGGCACTTGTTGACGAAGTCGACCGCGCCCGTGCCGCGCACGAGCGCCTTGCCCAGGTGGCTCACGTCGAACAGGCCGACCGCCTCGCGCACCGCCTTGTGCTCGGCGAGAACTCCGCCGCCGGCGTACTCGAGGGGCATCGACCAGCCGCCGAACTCGGAGAACTTGGCGCCGAGGGCCTCGTGCCGTTGGTGCAGGGGCGACAGGAGCAGGACCATGCGAGCCAAACTACCGCTGACTAGAGTGACGGCATGTCCACGGTCCAGTTGCGTGCCACCCTGCCCACCGTCGATGCCGTCGTCGCCCTCATCCCTTCGGGATCGGGCCTTCCGGATGGTGTCCCCTGGAGCGCCTTCGGGTTCACCGGTGAGGCCGGCGACGTCGCCGTCGTGCCGAGCGGCGACACCCAGCTGACGGCCTGGGTGGCCACCGCCGAGCAGCCCACCGCCGAGCAGCAGCGCCGCGCCGTCGCCAAGGGCCTGCGCTCCGTGCCGAAGGCCACCCGCGTGGGCATCGATCCGAGCCGCGTGGCCGAGGCCGACCTCGCCGCCATCGCCGAGGCCGCCGTCCTGACGACCTACTCCTACCTCGACTACAAGGGCGACGAGGCCCGCCGCAAGACCACCTCCGTCGACACCGTCACGATCCTGAGCCCCGACGCCCGCAAGGCCGCGGCCAAGCGCCTCGTCGACGACGCCGTCGTGATCGCGGAGGCCACGTGCGTGGCGCGCGACTGGGTGAACACGCCTCCCGGCGACCTGCGCCCGCCCGCCTTCGCCGACGCCATCAAGGCCGCCGCGCCCGCCGGCGTCCGCGTGCAGGTGTGGGACGAGAAGCGACTCACCAAGGAGAACTGCGGCGGCATCCTCGGCGTCGGCGCCGGCTCGGACGCCCCGCCGCGTCTGGTGAAGCTCACGTACAACCCCGAGGGCGCCAAGACCCACCTCGCCCTGGTGGGCAAGGGCATCACCTTCGACTCGGGCGGACTCTCGCTCAAGCCGGGTGCCTCGATGATGACGATGAAGTGCGACATGGGCGGCGCGGCCGCGATCGTCGCCGCCACCACCGCCATCGCGCGGCTCGGCCTGCCGATCCGCGTCACGGCCTTCGCCTGCATCGCCGAGAACCTGCCCAGCGGCACCGCCACGCGTCCCGGCGACGTGCTGCGCATGCGCTCGGGCGCCACGGTCGAGGTCCACAACACCGATGCCGAGGGTCGCCTCGTGCTGGCCGACGGCCTCGCCCTCGCGGTGGAGGCCAAGCCCGACCACGTCATCGACGTCGCCACCCTGACCGGCGCGGCCATGGTCGCCCTCGGCACCCGGACGACCGCGGTGCTCGGCAACGACGAGGCGCTGCAGGACCGCGTGCTCGGCGCCGCCGAGGTGGCCGGTGAGTCGATGTGGCGCCTGCCCATCACCGAGGAGATCGGTGCGGCCGTCAAGACCTCGTCGATCGCCGACCTGCGCCAGCACAACCCGAAGCCCTACGGCGGCACGATGTACGCCGCGGCCTTCCTGCGCGAGTTCGTCGCCGATGCCTCGTGGGCGCACCTCGACATCGCCGGACCGGCGTTCAACGACGGCGCGGCCTTCGACTACACGCCCGTCGGCGGCACCGGCGCGGGCGTCCGCACGCTCGTCCACCTCGCCCGCGAACTGGGCTGACCTCGGTGTCGGCGTTCGACGACCTGCTGCACGCCGAGCGCGAGGGATCGGGCTCGGCCTCGGTCTCGGCGGCGGTCGTGCGGCACGGCAACCTGCACTGGTCCGGCGCGGTCGGCACGCTCGACGGGCGTGACGGCCCCGCGGCCACGCCCGCGACCGCGTACCGCATCGGCTCGATCACGAAGACGTTCGTCGCCGTCGAGGTGATGCGCCTGCGCGACGAGGGGCGGCTCGACCTCGCCGACCGCATCGATCGCCACCTGCCGGACGTGCCGTTCGGCCACGTGACCATCGCGCAGCTGCTCACCCACACGTCGGGGCTGCAGGCCGAGACCAACGGCCCCTGGTGGGAGCGCACTCCCGGCGGCGACTGGGACCAGCTGATCGCGTCCGGGCCCGCGCTCGTGCACACGCCCGGAACGCGCTTCCACTACTCGAACGTCGGCTTCGCCGTGCTCGGCCGGCTGGTGGAGGTGCTGCGCAGCACCACCTGGTTCGAGGCGATCCGCACCGGGATCCTCGAGCCCCTCGGTCTGCACGGCATCACCCAGGAGCCGGGCGACGGGGCTGCCACCGGTCTCTCGCACCATCCGTCCGACGGCCGGCTCATGGTCGAGCCGCACCACGACGCCGGCGCGATGGCCCCGGCCGGCCAGCTGTGGTCGAGCGCGGAGGACCTCTCCCGCTGGGCGGCGTTCGCCGCGGGCGACACCGGTGGCGTGCTGGCCGAGTCGAGCTGGGCCGAGATGGTCGTGCCGCTGGCGGTCGACGACCGGCCGGGCGTGCCCTGGGCGACGGCTCAGGGACTCGGCTGGCGCATCTGGCCCGGCAACGGCGCCGGCCGCCTCGTCGGCCACGGCGGATCGATGCCCGGCTTCCTCGCGACCGCGATCGCCCAGCCCGCGAGCGGCTGGGGCGTGGTCGTGCTGGCCAACGACACGCTGCACCTGGGCGACCTCGCCACCCGCCTGCTCGACGCGGCGACCGCGCTCGACCAGCGACCCACCGAGACCGCACCCGTCGAGGCAGCGGAGAACGTGGCCGCGCTCGTGGGCGACTGGTACTGGGGACCGGTCCCCTACCGGCTCGAGCCGACGACCGACGGGTTCCACCTCTCCGACGTCAACGGCAACCGGCGCTCGCGGTTCGTGCGCGACGGCGAAGGCTGGCGGGGGCTCGACACGTACTTCGCCGGGGAACGCCTGGTCGTGCGCGACGACGGCGCCCTCGACCTGGCCACCTTCGTCCTCAGCCGCGAGCCGTACGACCCGACCGTGGACCATCCGGGCGGCCTCGACCCCCGCGGCTGGCACTGAGGTCCCAGGGTCTCGATACGCGGGCTCATTCCTCGCCCTGCTACTCGACCAGCGGCCTCGCTGATCGAGTGACGGCGAGCGCAGCGAGACGTTGTATCGAGATCCCGAGGGGGCGCGACTAGAGGCCGAGCTTGCGGGCGGCCTGCTCCACCTGGTCCCAGCGGGCGCGGTCGCCGCCGGTGCGGTCCGGGTGGGCCTTGCCGCGCGCGGCGCGCAGGACGCGCTCGAGGTCGGACTTCGAGGGGTTGCGCGGCAGCGGCTCGGTGCCGGCGATCGTCTCGAGCGTCATGATCGCGGCGAACTGCGCGGGGCTGTAGTCGCCGCGCTCCACCTCGACGCTGGTCTTCTTCGCGCTGGCGCGGGCGTTGTAGTCGCGCATCCGCTGGGGGTAGCCCACGCGGTTCGCGTCGTAGAGCGGGATCTTGAGGCTGCGGGCGAGGTCGGTGGCGGCCTTCTCGTTCGGCACCCGGCGACGGGTCCACTCCCCGTCGGCGGCGACGAACACCACCGTGGTCTGGGTGACCGTGGTCTTGGGCTCGACGAAGGCCTCGACCCCGGAGCGAGAGGTCGCGAACTCCTTCAGCGCGGCCAGATCGGCTCGGCTGGCGTCGCGATCGGACACGACGGCACCGGCTGAGGTGCGTCGACGGCGTTTGAACAGGCCCACGGCGCAATTCTGCCCGACCGCACCCACCCCCATCAGGAAGCGCGCGGAACCTACCCCGAAGTCACATCCCGCGAGCCCTCCCCGGTGGCAGCCCTCACCGGACAGGTGACAAGATGACAGCAGACCACCTACCCGGAGGACATCGTGCCCGACGACGCACCCCATTCGTTCGACATCGTCATTCTCGGAGCCGGAAGCGGGGGCTACGCCTGTGCCCTGCGCGCCGTCCAGCTCGGCAAGACCGTTGCCATGATCGAGAAGGCCAAGGTGGGTGGCACGTGCCTCCACGAAGGCTGCATCCCCACCAAGGCGCTCCTGCACGCGGCCGAGGTCGCGCACGTCGCCAGCGAAGGTGACTCGATCGGCGTGCACACGTCGTTCGACGGCGTCGACATGACCAAGGTCAACGCCTACAAGCAGGGCGTCATCGACCGCCTCTACAAGGGCCTCACCGGCCTGGTGAAGTCCGGCGGCATCACCGTCGTCGAGGGCGAGGGCAAGCTCGTCGACGCCAAGACCGTCGAGGTCGACGGCCAGCGCTACACCGGCACCAACGTCGTCCTCGCGACCGGCTCGGAGCCCCGCACGCTCGGGATCGAGATCGGCGGCCGCGTGATGACCAGCGACCAGGCCCTCAAGCTCGAGGAGGTCCCGAAGCGCGCCGTCATCATCGGCGGCAGCGTCATCGGCGTCGAGTTCGCCTCCGTCTGGAACCACTTCGGCGCCGAGGTCACCATCGTGGAGGCGCTGCCCACGCTCGTCCCGCTGGAGGACCCGATCCTCAGCAAGGGCCTGGAGCGCGCGTTCCGCAAGCGCAAGATCGCCTTCAAGACCGGTGTGAAGTTCACCGGCGTCGAGCAGAACGACAGCGGCGCCGTCGTCACGCTGGAGAACGGCGACACGATCGAGACCGACCTGGTCCTCGTGGCCGTCGGCCGCGGCCCCCGCTCGGCCGGCATGGGCTTCGAGGAGGCCGGTGTCACCGTCGAGCGCGGCTGGGTGCCCACCGACGAGCGCCTGCGCACCAACGTCGACGGCGTCTACGCGGTCGGCGACCTCGTGCCCGGCCTGCAGCTGGCGCACCGCGGCTTCGCCCACGGCATCTTCGTCGCCGAGGAGATCGCGGGCCTGAACCCGCGCCCGATCGTCGACGTGAACATCCCCCGCGTCACGTACTGCGAGCCCGAGCTCGCGTCGGTCGGCCTCACCGAGGCCCAGGCCAAGGACAAGCACGGCGAGGTCGAGACCGTCGAGTACAACCTCGGCGGCAACGGCAAGAGCCAGATCCTGCAGACCGCCGGTGTCGTCAAGGTGGTGCGCGAGAAGGACGGCCCGATCGTGGGCGTCCACATGCTCGGCGCGCGCATGGGCGAGCAGATCGGCGAGGCGACCCTCTGGGTGGGCTGGGAGGCCTACCCCGACGACGTCGCCGAGTTCATCCACGCCCACCCCACCCAGAACGAGTCCCTCGGCGAGGCCACCCTCGCCCTGGCCGGCAAGCCGCTGCACTCGCACGCCTGAGAACCGAACAGGACACCACATGGCAACCGAAGTCACCCTTCCCGCGCTCGGCGAGTCGGTCACCGAAGGCACCGTCACGCAGTGGCTGAAGGCCGTCGGCGACACGATCGAGGTCGACGAGCCCCTGCTCGAGATCTCCACCGACAAGGTCGACACCGAGATCCCCTCCCCCGTCGCCGGCACGATCCTGGAGATCCGGGCCGAGGAGGACGACACCGTCGAGGTGGGCGCCGTGCTGGCGATCATCGGTGACGCGGACGAGTCCTCCTCCGACTCCGGCGACTCGGGTGAGTCGTCGCAGGCCGAGCCCGAGGCCGAGCCCGCCGCCGAGGAGCCCGCCGAGAGCGCCGGCGAGGCCGAGGAGGAGTCGCAGCCGGCTCCCGCCGAGGAGCCCGCCCCCGCGGCGGAGCCCGACGAGGAGGCCCCGGCCCCCGAACCCGAGACGAAGCCCGCGTCGTCCGGCGGCACGAGCGGCCAGGCCGTCACGCTGCCCGCGCTCGGCGAGTCCGTCACCGAGGGCACCGTCACCCAGTGGCTCAAGTCCGTCGGCGACACCGTCGAGGTCGACGAGCCCCTGCTCGAGATCTCCACCGACAAGGTCGACACGGAGATCCCGTCCCCGATCGCCGGCACGCTGCTGGAGATCAAGGTCGACGAGGACGAGACCGTCGAGGTCGGCGCCGAGCTCGCGATCATCGGCGAGGAGGGCGCAGCGCCGGCCGAGTCGGCGCCCGAGCCCGAGCCCGAGCCCGAGCCGGAGCCCGAGCAGGAGGAGGCCCCGGCCGAGGAGCCGAAGGCCGAGGAGCCCCAGCCCGAGCCGGAGCCCGAGCAGCCCCAGGAGGAGCCGAAGGCCGAGGAGCCCCAGGAGCAGCCGAAGGCCGAGGAGCCGAAGGTCGAGGTCTCCGCGTCCTCCGACGCCGGTTCATCCGAGGGCTACGTGACCCCGATCGTCCGCAAGCTCGCCAAGCAGCACGGCGTGGACCTGTCCACCGTCACCGGCTCCGGTGTCGGTGGCCGGATCCGCAAGCAGGACATCCTCGACGCCGCCGAGAAGAGCAAGGCCGCCGAGGCTCCCGCCGAGAAGCCGGCTGCCGCCTCCGCGGCGCCGTCGGCCCCGGCTTCGCCGCTGCGCGGTCGCACCGACAAGCTCAGCCGCCTGCGCAAGACCATCGCCAACCGCATGGTCGAGTCGCTGCAGGTCGCGGCCCAGCTCACGCAGGTGCACGAGGTCGACGTCACCGAGGTCGTCCGCCTGCGCGCCCAGCACAAGGACGCGTTCCTGGAGCGTGAGGGCGTCAAGCTGACGTACCTCCCGTTCTTCGCGAAGGCGGCCATCGAGGCGCTCAAGCAGTACCCGCAGGTCAACGCGGCGCTCGACCTCGAGGGGGGCACCGTCACCTACCCCGACGGCGAGCACCTCTCGATCGCGGTCGACACCGAGCGCGGCCTGCTGGCGCCCACGATCAAGGACGCCGGCGACCTCAACATCGCCGGCCTGGCCCGCAAGATCGCCGACATCGCCGATCGCACCCGGAACAACAAGATCCTTCCGGACGAGCTCTCCGGCGGCACGTTCTCGATCACGAACCTGGGCAGCAACGGCGCCCTGTTCGACACGCCGATCATCAACCAGCCGCAGGTCGCGATCCTCGGCGTCGGCTCGATCGTCAAGCGTCCGGTGGTCATCACCGACGCGAACGGCTCGGAGTCCATCGCGATCCGCTCGATGGCCTACCTGGCGCTCACGTACGACCACCGCATCATCGACGGTGCCGACGCGGGCCGCTTCCTGACCGCCATCAAGGAGCGGCTGCAGGCCGGCGCCTTCGAAGGTGAGCTGGGCTGAGCATGCGAGTCGTGATCGGGGGCGCGTCGGGATTTCTCGGCGCGCCCCTGGTCCACCACCTGCGCCAGCGTGGCCACGAGGTCACGACGCTGGTGCGGCGCACGGCGGGCGATGGCGAGTCCTGGTGGAAGCCCTCCGAGGGTCTCATCGACCAGGACCTGATCGCCCGGGCCGACGCGGTGATCAACCTGTCCGGGTCGCCGATCTCGCAGTGGCCCCGCACCCCGTCGCGCAAGCGCGAGATCCTTGCCTCCCGCCTCGGCGCCACCTCCACGCTCGCGCGCGCCGTCGCCGCGTCGCCCACCCCTCCCGCGTTCCTGTCCGGATCGGGGATGTCCTGGTACGGCGTCGACCGCGGTGACGAGGAGCTCGACGAGACCTCCGGACCCGGCACGGGCTTCCTCGCCGAAGTGGCCCAGCAGTGGGAGGCGGCGGCCGCGCCGGCCGTCGAGTCCGGCGCCCGTGTGGCCTACCTGCGCACGGCGATCGTGCTGGACAAGTCCGGTGGTGCACTGAAGCTCATGCTGCTGCCGTTCCGGCTCGGCCTGGGCGCCCGGCTCGGCGACGGGCACCAGTACTTCTCCACGATCTCCCGTCGCGACTGGGTGTCGGCGGTGACGCACGTGCTCGAGGGCGACCTCAGCGGCCCGGTGAACCTCGCGATCCCCGACGACGTCACCAACCGCGACTTCACCCGCACGCTGGCCACCACCGTGCACCGGCCGGCCGTGCTGGCCGCTCCGGCGTTCGCGATCCGGCTGGCTCTCGGCGGCCTGGCCGACGACCTCCTCGGCTCGCTGCGGGTCCGTCCCGCGGCGCTGATGGCCGACCGGTTCTCCTTCGCCGACCCGGGCATCGACCGCGTGCTGCGCACGGCCCTGGGCCGCGGCGCCTGACTCAGCGCACCCGCACGATCCGCCACCAACCGTCGCGGTGGGCGACCTCGACGATCCTGCGGTCCCACGCGTCGGCGGGCAGCGGACGTCGCGTGCCGTCGGCGAGCACCGCCACCGTGGGCCCGAGGCGCTCGACGACCTCCACCCCGCTGGCACCCACGCGACACGAGGCCCGCACGGTGCGCGCTCCCTCGACCGTGATCCCCCGCTCGCGCCAGGACCGCAGCCGCTCGACGTCGGCCTCGTCCGTGCCTGACGCGTAGGCCCGGGCGAGCAGCCGCTCGTCCCCCGAGGTCCACGCGAGGGCACGCAGGACGTCGAGCGCCGTGAGCGCGTCGCAGTGCCCCGTGAACGGCACGGCGAGGGCGGCGAGGGCCGCGATCCACTCCCCCATGGCCGCAGCCTCGCGGGTGCCCGCGTGCCGTGTCGACTCGCGGTCCACAGCCCTGCCACGATGGACCGGTGGCGACCATCCGCGCAGCGACCCCGGCCGACCTGCCGGCGATCCTCGACATCCACAACGAAGCCATCGAGAACACCACGGCGATCTGGGACGAGACGCCGGTCGACCTCGCCGATCGCCTGCACTGGTACGAGACCCGCGTCCGCGCCGGTCACCCGGTCTTGGTGGCCGACGTGCACGGCGAGGTGGCCGGCTACGCCAGCTACGGGACGTTCCGCCCGCGCGAGTCCTACCGGCACACGGTCGAGAACGCGGTCTACGTCCACCGCGACCACCGGCGCCGCGGCATCGCCCGCCAGCTCATGGTCGCGCTGCTGGGGCACGCCTGCGATGCGCCCGACGTCCACGTGGTGCTGGCCCTGATCGAGTCGGGGAACACCGTCTCGATCGAGCTGCACGAGGACCTGGGCTTCGAGCAGACCGGGCGCCTCGAGGAGGTCGGCCGCAAGTTCGACCGCTGGCTCGACCTGACGATCCTGCGCCGCGTCGTAGGCTGACCCCGTGCGCTACCTCCAGGACTGGTACGGCGACGCTGCGATCGACTACACGCAGGCGTGGCAGCTCCAGCGCGACCTGCACGCCGACCGCGTGGCCGACCGCATCGAGGACACGGCCCTACTGCTGGAGCACCCGCCGGTGTACACCGCGGGCCGGCGCACGGAGCCCCACGAGCGCCCCCAGGACGGCACGCCCGTCGTCGACGTCGACCGCGGCGGCAAGATCACGTTCCACGGCCCCGGCCAGCTGGTGGGCTACCCGATCGTGAAGCTGCCCTCGCACGTGCTGGTCGTCGACTACGTGCGTCGCATCGAGGAGGCGCTGATCCGCTCGCTGTCCGACCACGGACTGGCCACCGGCCGCGTGCCGGGTCGCTCGGGCGTGTGGCTGCCCGAGTCCGCGGGTCGCCCCGAGCGCAAGATCGCCGCGATCGGCATCCGCGTCTCACGCGGCGTGGCGATGCACGGCTTCAGCCTGAACTGCGACGTCGACCTGGGCTGGTACGACCGCTTCGTCCCGTGCGGCATCGCCGATGCGGGCGTGACCTCGCTCGACCGCGAGATCGGACACGACGCCGCACCGCGCGACGTGGCGCCCACGGTGATCGCCCACCTCGACGACCTGCTGACCTGGCGCACCTACGAGCCCTCCCCCGACATCGACCGCGTCGAGCACGCGGCGGTCCCGCTGCTCTGATCACCGGACGCCACGTAGGGTGGTGACCGTGACCATCGCTCCCGAAGGACGCAAGATGTTGCGGCTCGAGGTCCGCAACGCCGAGACCCCCATCGAGAAGAAGCCCGCGTGGATCAAGACGCGCGCCAAGATGGGGCCGGAGTACAACGAGCTGATGAAGCTCGTGAAGAGTGAGGGCCTGCACACGGTCTGCCAGGAAGCCGGCTGTCCCAACATCTTCGAGTGCTGGGAGGACCGCGAGGCCACCTTCCTCATCGGCGGCGAGCAGTGCACGCGCCGCTGCGACTTCTGCCAGATCGACACCGGCAAGCCGTCGGACCTCGACCGTGACGAGCCCCGCCGCGTGGCCGAGAGCGTTCGCACGATGGAGCTGAAGTACGCCACCATCACCGGCGTCGCCCGCGACGACCTGCCCGACGGTGGCGCGTGGCTCTACGCCGAGACGGTCCGCAAGATCCACGAGCTCAACCCGGGCACCGGCGTGGAGAACCTGATCCCCGACTTCAACGGCATCCCCGAGCTGCTGACCGAGGTCTTCGAGTCGCGTCCCGAGGTGCTCGCGCACAACGTCGAGACCGTGCCGAGGATCTTCAAGCGCATCCGCCCGGCGTTCCGCTACGAGCGCTCGCTCGACGTGCTGACGCAGGCGCGGGCCTTCGGTCTGGTCACGAAGTCGAACCTGATCCTGGGCCTGGGCGAGACGCGCGAGGAGGTCTCGCAGGCGCTGCGCGACCTGCACGCGGCCGGTTGCGAGCTCATCACGATCACCCAGTACCTGCGCCCCTCGGCCCGTCACCACCCCGTCGAGCGGTGGGTCAAGCCCGAGGAGTTCGTCGAGCTGCAGCAGGAGGCCGACGAGATCGGATTCTCCGGTGTGATGTCCGGACCGCTGGTCCGTTCGTCCTACCGCGCCGGAAGGCTCTACCAGCAGGCCATGGACGCTCGGGCCTGACGTAGAATCGGGCTCATGTCCAGCCCCGCTCCCGCAGCACCCGCCGGACGCATTGCGCAGCTGCGCAATGCGTACCAGATGACCAAGCGGACGCAGCCGCGTCTCGGCCTGCTCCTGCTCGGTGTCTTCGTGCTCACCGCCGCCGCCATGGCGGCGCTGTCCCTGTTCATCTTCGGGATCTGGTGGCTGGGCATCATCATCGCGGTCCTGCTCTCGCTGACCACCGCCCTGCTGGTCACGATGATCGTGTTCGGCAAGCGCGCCGAGAAGTCAATGTACGAGCAGGCCGAGGGCCAGCTGGGTGCCGGCGCGGGTGCGCTGCAGATGCTGCGCCGCGGCTGGGACGTCAAGCCCGCCGTCGGCTTCACGAAGCAGCAGGACGTGGTGCACCGTCTCGTCGGCCGTCCCGGCGTCGTCCTCGTGGGCGAGGGCCAGCACGCCCGCGTGAGCAACCTGCTCGGCTCCGAGGTCAAGAAGCACCGCCGCATCGTCGGCGACAGCGTCCCGATCACCACCCTCATCGTGGGTCGCGGCGAGGGCGAGGTGCCCCTGCCCCAGCTGGTGAAGCGGGTCAAGAAACTGAAGAAGGCGATCAAGCCGGCGCAGCAGACCGACGTGCTCTACAAGCTGAAGGCGCTCGACGCGATGCGCCCCGCCGCCCCGATGCCGCGCGGCCCGGTGCCCACCAGCACCAAGGGCGCCCGCAAGATGATGCGCGGCTGACCGAGCCTCCGCTTCGCCCACGCCACTCGTCGAGTGGCGGGCGTTGTCGCGCCCCTCGGTGATCGAGTAGCTGGCGAGCGCAGCGAGACGCATATCGAGATCACGCTTGGCCGCGCCGAACCTAGGCCTTGACCACCTTGCTGCCCGCGGCGAGGTCGTGCAGACCGCGCTTGTCGTCGGTCATCACGATGGCGGGGATCACGAGGCTCAGCAGCACGGTGCGCAGCAGCGCCCGCAGCACGCCGATCGGGCGACCGTCGGGGTTGATCAGCCGCAGGCCCATGATGCGCTTGCCGATCGAGAACCCGGTGAGCCCGACGAGGATCGCAACCTCGACGACGAACACGCCGTTGATGATCAGCTGGTCGCGGATGCCGTCGGGCGGGAACCGCACCCCGGTCCACCCGAACAGCGCCACGGCGGAGAACGAGGCGATCACCCAGTCGATCAGCAGCGCCACCAGGCGCCGCCCCAAGGACGGCTCGTCGAAGGTCTCGGTCACGGGCCCAGCCTAGGCAGCGGCACCGCCCTCGGCTTCGACGCCTACGGTCTCGCGCCCGGATCGCGGCAGGAGCAGGCAGTCCTTCGCCGGCGGAACCAGCAACGACAACGACGAGCATCAGGTCAACAGAACCCCGTGCCTAGGTCGCTGAGTTGATGCACCTCTGACGCTCCGAGCTCGGCGAACCGCCGGAGGGCATGGCGCGCCCACGGCCAGGCGCCATGAACGTCACCAAGTAGCCGAGCTTTGTGCCCTGGCATGGGTGGACCGGCTCGCGGAGCGCCCCGCGTGGCAGTTCAGCACACCAGCCAACTTGACGAACACGTCCGGCCGGATTAGTCAGGCGTCGGCCAGCCAGGCGTTCCGGACGACGGCCCACGCCTCGTCGGGGCCGACCCGGACTACGCACTGGTGGCCCAGCGCCGTGGTCCACTCGTCTTCAGTCGGCGCGCTGGCGAACATGAAGGACGCTGGCCCGCGGGCGGTGGGGCCGTGCTTGACGAACAGGTCTACGGCCTCGGTGGTGACTGCGCCACGCTGAGCGAGTGCCCAGAGGTCGTACAGGTCGCGCGGGGCTGCACGTTCGCACCATGCGGCGAGCTTGGAAGCGGCGAAGGCAGCGAGCGTTGGGACGCGCATCGTGGCGGCGGGAACGCCGGCGTACCGCTGATACAGGCTGACAACCTCTGTGGGCCAGGCGGGATAGCCGGTGCCGTCGAGGAGTTGCACCTGCACCTGGAGGCCGGCGACCTGCAAGACCGCCGGCTCTGAGCCGCGGGTGATGGTGAGTTCCGGCAGCCAAGTCACCTCACCGTAAGTCCTGGCCAGCGCACGCGAGACGACGCGGTCAACATCGTTGGCGACGTCAGCGCGACGACCCAGGGCGATCAGATCGATGTCCTCACTGAGCCGCAGATCGGGCAGGTGGGTACGGCTGAGCGCGGTGCCACCAAAGAACATCAGCCGGTCATCGGGCAGCTTCGACAAGGCGAACAGGATGTGCGAGATCAGCTTGTCGCGCTCGACCTGTGCGTTGCCGACGCCGAACTGCTCGGCGACACGAGCTTCGTCTGTGGCCGGCGGCGGGTCGGACGGTCCGGTCATCACGCAGTCCTGACGAGCTCAGCGGCGCGGCGGCCGAAGTTGTTCTCGTCAGCGAGCTCGAGCAGGTACTCGGTGTCAACGCGCGGCATCAGGTTCGCGATCGCGCCACGAGCCTCGACCTCAAGACCTCCCAGGGTCGGGCGTCGTGCGAGGTCGAGGACGGTCTGCTCGACGGTAGTGACCAGGACGTGGCCGGTCTCCACGGGCATCCGCACTGCGTCGAGACGGTCGGTGTCGCGGGCGACAAAGAGGACTCGGCCTCCGTCATCGAGGGTGATGGGCGTGTGCTGGCGTGGGATGGCGACGATGCCGACACCGATCGCGCGAGGCAGCGCCCCGTGGATGCGTGCTGCGGTCAGGCCCATGAGCACGACATCCTCGTCGGGATAGGCGGTCGTTGCGATAGCCGCGGCGGCGGTCTCGATAGTGGGCCGCCATGCGAGGGGCTGGTCGTCCGGCGGAGCCATGTAGTAGCCGGGAGCAAGCCGAATCAGCTCACCCTTCGCAGCGTGGTGGCGCAGGAGGGCGCGCGGGTTCGCGTACTTGTCCGCGAGGTTCACCGGGCGTGCGGCGCGGAGTTGCGCACGTGCGACATCTCGGAGTGCAGTCATGTCCCGTCCTTCGCTAATAATTAAATCGTAGCATGAGACACTACGATTTCATTAGTGGATCCCCTGAGCGGTCACAGAGAGTTACCGCCAACGTCCCCGAACGCCTCGTCGGGCCCGAATTTCTCGCCTTCTTCCTGATCTTCGTCTGGTGATGTGATTCGGCCTCGCACTGGCCCTCCAGTCGCGGCGTGACCTGGCGAGCGGACTGTCAGGGCGCGAGGTGCAGGCGGGCGGAGGCCTCGGCGCGGACCGTCGCCGTGTCGGGGAGGCCCGGCGGCACGAGCGGCAACCGTGCGCGGCGCGTCACCCGGACGGCGACGCGGTCGTCGGTGGTCGTCAACGTGAGGCTCACGTCGGTCGGGACGATCCCGGCCGTCAGCGCGCGGGCGTCGGCAGCGTCGAGGGTCGCCTCGTCCGTGAGACCGCCGAGGTAGACGCGGTCGCGGTCGAGGCCGTCGGCGGCGTGCAGCGCGATCCGGTCGGCGAGGTTCATCAGCTCGCGGCGCTCGAGGAACGCGGCCGAGGCGTTGACCACGACGACGACGAGCAGGCCCAGCACCGCGAGGAACCCCACGGTCAGCACCGTGACGTTGCCGCGCTCGCGGGTGCTCACGGTGCCGCCCTGTACCGGCCGAAGGGCTCGGTGTGGGTGGAGGCGACGTCGAATGCTGCGATGGGATCGCCGAAGAGGTCAGGAGCCAGTGGGAGACGCTGGGACGAGCGCACCCGGACGACCACGCTGGAGCCGGGCGCGAAGCACTCGGGCCGGCACTCGGTGGAGATGGAGGCACCGACGACGTCGTGGTCGGCCAGGACCACCCGCGCAGCAACCCGAGCCCGCGCCTCCGCTCCTGCGGGGCTGTCGGACTGGATGAAGGCGCGTGCCGCGGCCTCGCTCGCGGCCGTGACCCCGTACGCCGCGCGCTGCGTCTCGAACACCGCGACCACGATGTAGACCAGCGGCACGAGCAGCAGCAGCGTCAGCCAGGTGAACTCCACGGTCGCGCTCCCCCGCTCGCCCCTCATGGGGCCTCCTGACGGACGGCCCGGCCCACCGCATCCACGGCGACACCTGGACCCCACAGCCCGAGTGGCGGCACCTCGGCGCTGACGCGCACCTCGATGACCGGGATCCCGTCCACCTGCGCCTCCCGGACGTTCACGTCCTCGGCGTACCGGTCGGCCAGGGTCGTCCGCAGCACCTCGCGAGCCCGCGAGCGCGCCTCGCCGATCGGCGCGTCCAACGACGCTGCGGCCCGCGCACCGTCGGACGCGGCGGCGGTCATCGTGTTCCGCACGTGCATCACGAGCGCGACCTGGGCGATGGCGAACACCAGCGGGATCAGGACCATCAGCACCATGACGAACTCGGGGACCGCGGAGCCGCGCTCGTCGCGCACCGGCCACCGCGTGCGCACGCTCAGCCGCCGACGGACGACAGCGCCTGGTTGAGCATGGCCGACAGCCTCGGCCCGGCCATCGCGGTGAGCCCGACGACGATGCCTGCCGTCATGAGCGTGATCATGACCCAGCCGGGCACGTCACCTCGCTCGTGATGGCGGCGTCGGCGCAGCTGGTCGATCCGTGACGTCATGCGGTCTCCTTCATCTCAACCACCCGAGGACAGGTGGAGTCCGGCCAAACCTGGGAAGAATGCGAACGCGATGGTGACGGGCAGGATCATGAAGACGACCGGCACCATCATCGCGATCTCGCGCCGCCCGCCCGACTCGATGAGCTCGCGGCGGGCGTGCTCACGGACGTCGGCGGCCTGCGCGTGCAGGACGTCGATGAGCGGAGTGCCACGGTCGATCGCGACGGCCAGGGCCTCGGCGAACCGAGCCACGCTCATCACGCCAGTGCGGGACGCCAGACTGTCGAGGGCGTCGACGACCGTGGCACCGGCTCGGACCTCGGCCAGGACACGGCCGAGCTCCAGCGAGAGCGCGCCGTGACTGACGTGGCTGACGCGATCGATCGAGGCCACCGGGCTCTCCCCCGCCGCCACC
Organism: Aeromicrobium sp. UBA7512; assembly: GCF_002476985.1. NCBI lineage: Bacteria > Bacillati > Actinomycetota > Actinomycetes > Propionibacteriales > Nocardioidaceae > Aeromicrobium > Aeromicrobium sp. UBA7512. Next base: position 52,222 of record NZ_DLNK01000003.1, on the reverse strand, counting down.
GACAGTGCCAGCAGGTCGGCGACCGTCGGGAACTCGGCCCGCATCCGGGCCTCGTGGGTGCGCACCCGCGAGGACAGCCACTGATCGCAAGCGAGGCAGCCGACGACCAACCCGGCAGCGCACCACAGCAGCAGCGCGATGACAGGAGGCCGAGCGATCGACCACGCCACCATGGACACGGCCACCGCGCCCGCGAGGCCGGTCGCTCCCCACGTGGCCTGCCGGACGCGGAAGCTCTCGACGGTCTCGTCGCTCGCACACCGACGCAGCCGGCGGGCGATCGCGGCGTTGCTGCCGAGGGACTCGCCGATGGAGCGCGTCAGGCGACGCCACCACGGCCCGATGAGCTGGTCGATCACCCGGCTCGCGGGGAGGTCGGCGGTGGGGTGGACGTCGCGGACGTAGGGCACGACGCGATCGGCCAGGGACGGCCGTCGTGCCCGCCGCCACCCGTCGGCGACGAGCAGGAGCCCCGTCGTGAGCATGGCCGCGACGATCGCGCCGGTCATGCGAGGATCCGCTGCTCGGTGGGGAGCCGACCGAGTCGCAGCATCAGTCGGTAGGCCACGAGGCACGTCGTGGCGCCCGCCACGAGCAGGACGACGCCGGACGGCGTGGCGAAGCGGGCGATGACGTCACGCTGGAGGCTCATCATCAGCAGGACGAGCCAGGGCGCCGCGACCGCGAGCCGGGCGGCGCCGATCGTCCACGACTGACGCGACTCCAGCTCACCGCGCGTGCGCAGGTCGTCGCGCAGGAAGCCCGACAGTGAGCGCAGCAGCCGTCCGAGATCTCCACCACCCACCTCGCGCGCGATGCGCAGCGCCTCCACCACGCGATCCCCGATGGGGTCGGCCAGGCGTTCCTTCAGGCGGTCGAGGCTCTCGGCGAACCGGCCCGTGGACGTGTAGTCGCGCCCGAAATGGCTGAACGGCTCGCGCAGCTGCTCTGGCCCCCGCTCCCCCAGCTGGATGAGCGCCTCGGGCAGCGACAGTCCCGCTCGGACCGCCGACGCGAGGTGGTCGACGGCGTCGGGCCAGGCCTCGGCGTGCTCACGCTGGCGACGGCCCGCCCGCGACCGGACGAGCGCGAAAGGCAGCCATCCTCCGGCGATGCCCGCCAGCAGGCCCACCACCGGAACCGCGGTGAGGGTGGATGCCACGAGAGCCGCGACCACCGCGAGGACCAGCGAGCCCAGTATCAGCGTGAGCGGCGCGACGTCGGGCATTCCCGCCCGCTGCAGCAACCCCGCCAGGCGAGGAGGGCGCACCGGACGGGCCGCCCGCGACGGCCGAGGATGTCGGCTGTCCACGATCAGCAACACGCCGATGCCGAAGACGAGGCCGATCAGTGTTCCCACAGCGCCTCCGGATCGATCCCGGCGGCCTCGAAGGCCTCGCGACGCTGGGGCGTCCCCGCCCCTCGTACCAAGACGCCGCCACGGCGCACGAAGACCGGCTCGGCCTCGATGATCCCGTTCTCGGCGCGGCCCGTGGTGGCGACGATCTCCCGGACGGCGCGGCGGCCAGCCGCGTCGATGCCGGTGTGGATGACGATGTCGACCGCCGTGGCCACGGTGGGCACTACGAAGCCGGCCGAGACGTTCTCACCGGCGAGCAGCGGCAGGGTGCACAGCTTCACGAGCGCCTGCTTCGCCGAGTTCGCGTGGATCGACGCCATCCCGGGCAGGCCCGAGTTCAGCGCGAGCAGGAGGTCGAGCGCCTCCTCGGCGCGCACCTCCCCGACGATGATCCGGTTCGGGCGCATCCGCAATGCTTCCTTCACGAGCATGCGGAGCGTGATCTCGCCCGTGCCCTCCAGTCCGGCCTGTCGGGTCTGCATCGCGACCCAGTCGGGGTGCCCGGTCCTGAGCTCGAAGACCTCCTCGACCGACACGAGGCGCTGCGTGCCGGGGATCGCGCCGGTGAGGCAGTTCAGCAGCGTGGTCTTGCCGGCCTGGGTGCCTCCGCTGACGACGATGTTGAGGCCTGCCTGGACGCACGACGTGAGGAAGGCGGCCGACCGCTCGTCGAGGGTGCCGAGCGCGACGAGGTCGTCGAGGCTCGCCGCCTTGGCGACGAACTTGCGGATGTTGACGGCGGTGAACCCGCGGGTGATGCCGTCGAGCACCACGTGGAGGCGGTGCCCGCCGGGCAGCATGGCGTCGACGAACGGCTGACTGAGGTCGAGGCGTCGGCCACTGGACGACAGCATGCGCTCCACCAGCTCACGCACCTGCGCGGTGGTCAGCATGACCGAGGTCAGCTCGTGCCGGCCGGCGCGGGCGACGAAGACCCGGTCGGGCTCGTTGACCCAGACCTCCTCGACCTCCGGGTCGTCGAGGAACCGCTGCAGCGGGCCGAAGCCGACGAGGTCGGAGACAAGCTCGCCCACGACCCGGTCGGGCTCGTCGAGCGCCCGGACCGCACCGGTGAGGCTGCGCTGCTCGTGCTCCGCAACCGCCTCGGCGGCGGCCCGGTGCACGGCCTCGACGTCGGTGCGCGGATCGATCCGTCGCTCACGGACGAGCGCGCGCACGCGATCGCTCAGTACTTCCATTCGCTTCCCCCCGAAAGCCGTTCCCACCCGAACGTGGGCCCGATCCTGCCCAACTCGCAGTGACGCGTGCAAGCCGTCGTCCCAAACCCTGTGGACGGTGGGACGGACGAGCCTGATGGGGGAATCCAGGCTCGTCCGAGCGCCTACGACCGGCGCAACCGCTTCACCATCGGGGCCTCGTCGAACTGCTCACCGCCGGCGCCGAATGAGATGACGAACTGGGTCGAGACGTACTTCGTCGCGTGCCCCTTCAGGCACGACCGCGGCACCTTCAGCCGGACCACCTGCGGACCCCAGCTGCCGGAGAGGCCCTCGCAGGTGCGCTTCTTCAGGTCGAAGTGGTCGAAGTAGAGCAACGACACCTTGGCGGGCTGGCCCCGGTGCTGCCGGATCCGCACGACGTAGCCGGCCTCGAAGATCTCGTAGCGGGACACCAGGAAGTCGGCCGTGCCGGACTTCCCGAGCTCGGGGATCTTCGCGGCGACGCGCACGCGGTCGGACTCGTGGGTGTACCGCACCTTCGTGATGTCGATCCGAGCCGGTGCGTCGCCGCTCGGGTCGTTCCTCGTGACGGTCTGGGCGGAGGCCGGGGCGGCCACCCCACCCACGAGCAGCACTGCGCCGAGCAGCGCGGGAACCATGGTTGAACGCCTCATCGTCGGCCTCCTTCGCGCGCGGACACCGTGCCCGCCCTCTCCCCAGGTGAGCGGCGCGCGCTCCGACCGATACCTGCCCAGCGGTTGCTACACCGGGGCGCAGGATGCGTCTGGGACCGATGTGTTGCACGCTGTGGGCATGGTCCGCGTCGCCCGTCGGTGGAGCATTGCAGTCGCCTCCTCCCTCGCCCTCTCCCTTGTCGCCCTTCCCAGCCATGCCGAGACCCCGGAATCCGAACCGAGCTCGACCCCGTCCGCTCCCGCCGTCACCGCGCTCCCCGAGAACGCTGCGAGCCCTGAACCCGAGCCGGTTGCTTCCTCCGAGCCTTCGACGGCCGCGCCCGCCGCGCCGGCCCGCCGCATGACGGCTTCGCGAGCGCCGGCCGCCGCCTCGGCGCCCTCGGTCAAGACGCCGGCGAAGTCGGGCCGCTGGGTGAGCATCCGCATCAACAGCGGCGCCGACACCCGCGTCCTGACGCGCGAGAACTTCTGGCTCCGCGGCCGCGTCCTGACCACCAGTGGCAAGCCGCACGCCCGCACGAAGGTGCGGATCTACCGCGACACGAGCAAGGGCCGCGTCAAGGTCGCCACGGTGCGCACCTCGGCGAACGGCTGGTACTCGTGGATGCCGCGCGTGCCCAAGAGCGGCAAGTACCGCGCCATCGTCAGCTCGGTCCGCTACTCCCCCAAGATCACCGTGAAGCGCACCTACGGCACGCGGACGCTCGCATCGCGCGCGAAGTCGATGTCCTTCCTCCTCGGCACGCCGAAGGGCGGCGTCCAGCGCGCCAACGGCGTCGTCTGGCGCGACTACACGAAGGCGACACTCGTCCAGCGGGGCACCCGCACCTCGGTCGTCCGCACGCACGCACTCAAGCAGATGCGGACCCACGGTGGCCCCACCGGCAGGCTCGGCGCCCCGACCGGCGACCTCCGGTGCGGCCTACCCGAGGGCGCCTGCCTCCAGCAGTTCCGCACCGGTGCGGTCTACGTGAACAAGAAGGCCAAGAAGACCGTGACGTCGGCCGTGGCGTCGAAGCTCGGCGCCGCCGACCTGATCGCCGTCGCGAAGTCGCAGGTGGGCTACCGCGAGAAAAGCCCCCGTAAGAGCAAGTACAACAAGTGGATCGGTCGCACGGGCCCCCGCGACCCGTGGTGCGGCTACTTCGTGTCCTGGCTGGCACACGCCGCCGGCAAGCCCGGATCGGTGATCAAGGCCAAGTCGTACCCCTCGCTGCTCAAGGCCGAGCGCAAGCGCGGACGCACCTCGAAGACGCCTCGGGTCGGCCGCCTCGCCTACATCGGCTACTTCGCGAAGGGCACTCCCTCGCACGTCGGGATCGTCGTGAAGGCCCAGGGCGACCACGTCTGGATGGTCGAGGGCAACGTCGACTCCGGCGGCGGGTCGAAGCATCCTCGCGGCGTCCACGTGATCAAGCGGCACAAGTCCGCGGTCGTCTTCTACGCCGACCCGAAGTACTGAGTGAGCGGGCAACCGAGCCCCTCGGCGGCCCGCCGAACACGCGTAACCTGCATGTAACAATCCGGTGATGGACGGGAAACTGCCTCCGCCTAGCCTCTAGGTGGACGCAGGGAGATGCTGTCCGCACCGATCTATCCGCCGCACCGCGGTCGAGGAGGCCACATGTTCGGCAATGCCGACGAGTTCTTCAAGTTTGTCCGGGACGAGGGCGTCGAGTACATCGACGTCCGATTCACCGACCTCCCGGGCATCCAGCAGCAGGTCACGATGCCGATCTCGGGCTTCGACGAGGACACCGCCGCCGAGGGCGTCGCGTTCGACGGCTCGTCGATCCGCGGGTTCCAGACGATCGACCAGTCGGACATGAAGCTGCTGCCGGACTACGGCACGGCGTACGTCGACCCCTTCCGCAACCCCAAGACGATCGCGATGGACTTCTTCGTCCACGACCCGATCACGGGCGAGGCCTACTCGCGCGACCCGCGCAACATCGCGCGCAAGGCCGAGGCGTACCTCAAGACCACCGGCATCGGCGACACGGCGTTCTTCGCCCCCGAGGCCGAGTTCTACATCTTCGACCGTGTCTCGTACGGCACCAGCCCGAACAAGAGCTACTACGAGATCCAGTCCGCCGAGTCCGCCTGGTCCACCGGCGACGACCTGGCCGACAACCGCGGCTACAAGGTCCGCTACAAGGGCGGCTACTTCCCCGTCCAGCCGACCGACCGCTTCGCGGACCTGCGCAACGACATGATGACGAACCTGTCGAACGCGGGCCTCATCCTCGAGCGTGGCCACCACGAGGTCGGCACCGCCGGCCAGGCCGAGATCAACTACCGCTTCGACACGCTGCTCAAGGCTGCCGACGACACGATGAAGTTCAAGTACCTGGTGCGCAACACCGCGTGGGCCCAGGACAAGACCGTGACCTTCATGCCGAAGCCGATCTTCGGCGACAACGGCTCGGGCATGCACGTGCACCAGTCGATCTGGAACAACGGCGAGCCGCTGTTCTACGACGAGTCCGGCTACGGCGGACTGTCCGACACGGCTCGCTGGTACATCGGCGGCATCCTGAAGCACGCGCCGTCGCTGCTGGCGTTCACCAACCCGTCGGTGAACTCCTACCGCCGTCTGGTGCCGGGCTTCGAGGCCCCGATCGCTCTGGTCTACTCGGCTCGCAACCGCTCGGCCTGTGTCCGCATCCCGATCACCGGCGCGAACGCCAAGGCCAAGCGCATCGAGTTCCGTTGCCCCGACCCGTCGAGCAACCCGTACCTCGCGTTCTCCGCTCTGCTGCTCGCCGGCATCGACGGCATCAAGAACAAGATCGAGCCGCCGGCCCCGATCGACAAGAACATCTACGAGCTGCCGCCCGAGGAGTACGCCGAGATCGACATGGTCCCGACCTCGCTCGGTGCCGTCCTCGACGCGCTCGAGGCCGACCACGAGTTCCTGACGGCCGGTGACGTGTTCACGCCCGACCTGATCGAGACGTGGATCGAGTACAAGCGCCAGGAGGAGATCCTGCCGATCGCACTGCGCCCGCACCCGCACGAGTTCGAGCTGTACTACGACATCTGAGTCGACCGCGGCGTGCCGGCCGCATGAGAGCTGGCAGGAACGGCTCCTCATCTGGACTCTGATCCAGCTGAGGAGCCGTTCCCCTTTCCACGTGGTCGGTCAGGTCACCCCGCGACGGCCTGCTTCGCCGCGGCCAGATCGACGGCCGCGTCGAACTCGCGCTCGACGGCTGCATCGACGGGCTGGGTCATCAGGCTGACGACGATCGCCACGACCATGTTCACGATGAAGCCGGGCACGATCTCGTACAGGGCCACGCCGGAGATCTCTGGACCGTAGGAGCTCCACAGGAACACCGTCACCGCACCGGAGACCATGCCGGCCAGGGCTCCCCAGTTGGTCAGCCTGCGCCAGTACAGGCACAGCAGGACCGCCGGTCCGAACGAGGCACCGAAGCCCGCCCACGCGAACGCGACCAGCTCGAGGATCGTGCCGCTCGGGTTGATCGCGAGCACCGTCGCGATCACCGCGACCGCGAGCACGCACAGGCGACCGAGGTTCAGCAGCGTCCGCGGGCCCGCGTCAGGCCGGAACACCTTGAACAGGTCCTCGACGAACGCCGACGAGCAGACGATCAGCTGGCTCGAGACGGTGCTCATGATCGCGGCGAGCACCGCGGCGAACACGAAACCGGCGATCAGCGGGTGCAGCAGCGCCTCGCCCATCGCGAGCACGACGAGCTCGGGGTTGTCGAGCGAGTTCTCGGTGAGCTCGAAGAACGCCACGCCGATGAGGCCGCAGGCGACCGCACCGACCAGCGAGATGATCATCCAGCTCATCCCGATGCGGCGAGCGCTCTTGGCCGAGCCGGCGTCACGCATCGCCATGAACCGCACGATGATGTGAGGCTGACCGAAGTAGCCCAGGCCCCAGGCCAACGCCGAGATGATCGACACGACCGTCGCGGCCGTGAGGCTCGTCCCGGAGAGCAGGGACAGGTGGTCGGGACTGACCTCGCGTATCGCGTCGGTGGTCTCGCCCCAGCCGCCGATCGTGATGACCGCCGCGATCGGGATGACGATCAGCGCCGCCATCATCATCGTGCCCTGCACGACGTCCGTCAGCGAGGCGCCCAGGAAGCCGCCGATCATCGTGTAGCCGAGCGTCACCGCGACGACGATCAGCATGCCGTTCGTGTACGAGGTGCCGAACGCGAGACGGAAGAACTCGCCGCCGGCCACCATCATCGACGACACGTAAAACGTGAAGAACACCAGCACGATCCCGCCGGAGGCCACCCGCAGCGACCGGGAGCCGTCGTGCAGGCGGTTCTCGAAGAAGCTCGGGACCGTGATCGAGTTCTGCGCCACCTCGGTGTAGGCGCGCAGGCGCGGCGCCACGAACGTCCAGTTGAGGTAGGCGCCGATCGTCAGGCCGATCGCGATCCACGCCTCGATCAGGCCGGCGGCGTAGATCGCGCCGGGCAGACCCATCATGAGCCAGCCGGACATGTCGGACGCCCCCGCGCTCAACGCGGCCGTCCAGGGGGGCAGCTGCCGTCCGGCGAGCATGTACCCCTCGTGATCGGACGTCTTGGTGTAGGCGTAGACGCCGATGCCGATCATCACCAGGAAATAGATGATCAACGCGGTGATCTGAAACGCTTCGTCGCTCATGATGGAACCTTCCCGCCGTCGAACGTCTCCCATGAGTCTCTCTCGTCACATCACCGATGCAAGGCGACAGGGACGGTGACGACCCCCCGCGTGCCGACCGAGCAGTTCGCCCGGCCCGTCGCCGCCCGACGCCGGATCCCGACTTCTGCCACGATGGTCGGACTGCGTGGTGATCCGGCACCAGGGATCCCCCGTCGAGAGGAGCGACATGACGGCCGATGTCACGACCGAGAAGGCCAAGCGGGGAGCTTTCTCCTCGCGCAAGGTCTTCATCTTCGCCGCGATCGGCTCGGCCGTCGGGCTGGGGAACATCTGGCGGTTCCCCTACGTCGCGTACGAGAACGGCGGCGGAGCGTTCCTGATCCCCTACCTGGTGGCACTGTTCTGCGCCGGGCTGCCGTTCCTCTTCCTGGACTACGCGCTGGGTCACCGGTTCCGCGGCTCGGCTCCCCTGTCCTTCGCACGGCTGAGTCGTCCGGCCGAGGCCATCGGCTGGTGGCAGGTCGGCATCTGCTTCATGATCGCCATCTACTACGCCGCCGTGATCGCGTGGGCCCTGCGCTACACGTTCTTCTCGGTGAACACGGCGTGGGGGGACGATCCCGAGACGTTCTTCATGAAGGACTTCCTGCAGACCGGGGACCTCACGGTCGACCTGAAGGTCGTGGCCGGCGTGCTGATCCCGATGGTGATCGTGTGGCTCGCCGTCATCGTCATGATGGTGGTCGGCGTCGAGAAGGGCATCGGCCTGACCTCTCTGGTCGCCATCCCCGTACTCGTCCTCGCGTTCCTCGCCCTGGTGATTCGCTCGCTGTTCCTGCCGGGCGCCGCCGAGGGACTGGAAGCGTTCTTCACTCCCGACTGGAGCACCCTGACCCACGGAGGCGTCTGGGCGGCCGCCTTCGGACAGATCTTCTTCTCGCTCTCGATCGGCTTCGGCATCATGATCACCTACGCCTCGTACGTCGGCCGGGACACCGACATGACGGGCTCGGGCACGGTCGTCGGCCTCGCGAACTCCAGCTTCGAGCTGCTCGCCGGCATCGGCGTGTTCGCCGCGCTGGGCTTCATGGCGCAGAGCCAGGGTGTTGCCGTCGACGAGGTCGTCCAGGGCGGAGTCGGTCTGGCCTTCATCACCTTCCCGACGATCATCGGTGAGGCGACCGGCGGGGCGCTGATCGGCGTGCTGTTCTTCGGCTCCCTCGTCGTCGCGGGCATCACGTCCCTGGTCTCGGTGCTCGAGGTGGTCGTCTCCGCCGTGCGGGACAAGTTCGAGCTCTCGCGGCCTGTGGCGGCTGCCGCCGTCAGCATCCCTGCAGCCGTGATCAGCCTGGTGTTCTTCTCCACCGCGAGCGGCCTGTACGTCCTGGACATCCTCGACCACTTCATCAACCAGTTCGGAATCCTGCTCGTCGCGATGGTCTCGATGGTGGTCGTGGCGTGGTCGTTGCGGGCCGTGCCACAGCTGGCCGCCCACATGAACCGGCACGGGTCCATCCAGCTGCTGCTGTGGTGGCGACTCCTGGTGGGCGTCGTGGTGCCGATCGCCCTGGCCTACCTGGCGTTCGACTCGTTCCGCACGGACGTCCAGACGCCCTACGGTGGCTACCCGACCTGGATGATCGCGCTGTTCGGCTGGGGTGCCGCCGCGTCCGTCATGGTCGCCGGCTACGTCCTCGCCCCCATCCGATGGCGTGAGGGCACTTCGCTGGAGATCCCCGCCGACGACACCGAAGGAGTCGAACGATGAACGCCGAGGCCATCACCATGATGATCGTCGCCATGGTCGCCCTCTGGGGCGGCCTGGCGCTGGCGATCTTCAACCTGACGCGCCACGACGGCGCCGACGCGGAGGACTTCCACCGCGACCTCTGAGGCTGACCCGGGGGCGGCACGAAGGATGATGCTTTCGGGTACCCCAGCGGGTCCGAAGGCATCATCTTTCGTCCCTGAGGTCCGGGACCGGGCCGCAGGCGCCTCTCGACGTGCATGAACTCTGCACTGCCCGTGCTGGCCGGGATCGTCTCGACGGCGATCTTCGCGTCCAGCACCTTCCCGATGCTCGCCAAGGCCCTGCGCACGCGTGATCTGCGCTCGTACAGCCTGGGCAACCTCGCGCTGGCGAACGTCGGCAACGCGGTGCACTCGCTGTACGTCTTCAGCCTGCCGCCGGGCCCGCTGTGGGCGCTGCACTCGTTCCACCTGGGGAGCACGGTCTTCATGCTCGTCTGGTACCTGAGGTTCGAGTACGTCCGGCATCGCGAGACCAGCCAGGGCAGCGGCGAGGAGGAATTGGTCGGGTGCCTCCGGTGAGGTGGTGCCGTTGCCGTCTCCAGATTCGGGTGTCCGGCACCCGCCGGTGCCTAGGATGAGCCATCGGCGCGACGGGACTCTCTGAGCCCGGCACAGACTCGACGGAGGACCACGTGACGGACGAGCCCTCCCATGATTCCGTCGACTGGCTCGAGCTGGTCGCCGTCGTGCTCCTGTCGGTCACGGCGATCCTGACGGCATGGACCGGCTTCCAGGCCAGCAAATGGGGCGGCGCCATGTCGATCTCCTTCGCGCAGGCGTCGACGGCCCGCATCGAGGCAGCGCGCCTCGAAGGCGACGCCAACCGCAAGCAAACTGTCCAGGTGTCGCTGTTCACGCAGTGGCTGCAGGCGTACCAGGCCGAGGACGACACGCTGACTGCCTTCCTTGAGGAGCGGTTCCCCGAGCCGCTGGCCAGCGCCTTCCCCGTGTGGATCGCCGAGCGGCCGTTGAAGAACCCGGCGGCCGCGCCGACCCCGTTCCAGGTCAAGGAGTACGCGATTCCGGAGCTGGAGCAGGCGCGGGCGGCCGACGCCCGTGCCGACGCCAAGTACCAGGAGGCCCTGCGCAACAACCAGCGCGGCGACAACTACACGATCCTCACCGTCGCCTTCGCGAGCGTGCTGTTCTTCACCGCCCTGGCCACGCGCCTGCGGCGCCCGCGGACGCAGTGGGTGCTGCTGGCGATCGCGGGGGTCGGGTTCCTGGCGACGACGGGATTCCTGCTCAGCTTCCCCAAGCTGATCTGACGGCGGCGTCGCGCGGGACCCGGCCTAGGATGGCGAGGATCCCATGTCTGCCCCCGTGAATCGTCCCCGCAAGCTGCTGCTCGTGGTCGACGCGCCCTCGCTGCTGCACCGCAACCACCATGCCCGGGCCCACACGAGGCTGATGGACCGATCGGGTCGTCCCGCGTGGGCCCTGCACGGCATGCTGCGCCAGATCATCGAGGCGATCGAGCGGTTCGCCCCCGACGCCGTGATCTTCGGGCTCGACGACCGGACCGCGTCGGTGCGCGCGGACTTCTATCCCGCCTACAAGGCGGGACGGGCCGAGAAGGACGCGGCGCTCGTCGGCCAGCTCGAGCGCACGGGGGCGTTCCTCGACGCCCTCGGCCTGGCGACGCTCACTCCCCCGGGCCTCGAGGCCGACGACGTGAGCGCCTCGGCCGCCACGTGGGCCCGCGACAACGGCTGGAACTGCGTGATCGTCACGTCGGACCGGGACGCGTTCGCCCACATCAGTGACCACACGCAGGTGCTGCGGCTGATCAGCGGCGGGATCGACGGCTCTCCGCTGCTCAACCCGGCGCGGCTGCTCACGATGTACGGGATCGCGGCCGAGCACTACCTGGCGTTCGCGGCCCTGCGCGGCGACCCCAGCGACAACCTCCCGGGCGTGTCCGGCATCGGGGAGAAGACCGCCGCGATCCTGCTGACCCAGGCCGGGTCGATGGAGACCGTCTGGGCGGACATCGACCACAACGAGGGACGCACCCTCGCCGCCACCCTGGACGGCTGGGCGGCCGAGACCGGCGCGCGACGGATGGGTGCCACGGTGGTCCGCCGCCTCGCCGCCCCCGGGGCCCGCGAGCGCTACGACTTCAACGTGCGGATCATGTCGGGCCGCGAGGACCTCGACCTCGGTCTCACCCCTGACGTCCCCGGCACCCCGGGCCTGCTCCCACTGGATCTCGGCCGGGTCAACACGGTCGTGGGCTACCTCGGGGTGGAGGCGACGACGACGCTCGCCGTGCGGGTGCTGAGCACGAGCCCGGCCTCCGTCGTCCCCATGCTGTGACGCCGGGTAAATTCGATGGGTGTCCGACAAACGCCCCCGCCGCACCTTCGCCGTCATCAGCCACCCCGACGCCGGCAAGTCCACGCTGACCGAAGCGCTCGCGCTGCACGCCCGCGTCATCAACCAGGCCGGTGCCGTCCACGGCAAGGACGACCGCAAGGCGACGGTCTCGGACTGGATGGACATGGAGAAGGCGCGTGGCATCTCGATCACGTCCGCGGCGCTGCAGTTCGTGTACCGCGACCACGTGGTGAACCTCGTGGACACTCCCGGCCACAGCGACTTCTCGGAGGACACCTACCGCGTGCTGTCGGCGGTCGACTCGGCCGTGATGCTGGTCGACGCCGGCAAGGGCCTCGAGCCCCAGACCCTCAAGCTCTTCCGGGTGTGCGCGCTCCGCGGCATTCCGGTGATCACCGTCATCAACAAGTGGGACCGCCCCGGGCTGTCGCCGCTGGGCCTGATGGACGAGATCGAGCAGGAGATCAAGCTGCGTCCGACCCCGCTCACCTGGCCCGTGGGCGAGGCGGGCGACTTCCGAGGCGTCCTGGACCGCCGCACCGGCGAGTTCGTCAAGTACACCCGGACCGCCGGCGGGGCCGAGCGGGCGCCCGAGCGACGGCTGTCGCCGGACGAGGTCGAGGACGTGGACGCCGACGTCTGGTCGGCCGCGGTGGACGAGAGCGAGCTGCTCTCCCTCGACGGCGCCGACCACGACCAGGAGCGGTTCCTCGGCGGCGAGACCACGCCGGTCATGTTCGCCTCGGCACTGCAGAACTTCGGCGTGGCCCAGCTGCTCGAGCTGCTGCTCGAGCTGGCGCCCGGACCGAGCGCGACCGCGGGCGTCGACGGCTCGGTGCGTCAGGTCGACGACGCCTTCAGCGCGTTCGTCTTCAAGGTGCAGTCCGGCATGAACACGTCCCACCGCGACCGGCTCGCGTACGCCCGCGTGGTGTCCGGGACCTTCGAGCGCGGCATGGTCGTGACCCACGCCTCGACCGGCCGGCCCTTCGCCACGAAGTACGCCCAGGCCGTCTTCGGCCGGACGACGTCCTCGGTGGAGCAGGCTGCTCCCGGCGACATCATCGGCTTCGTCAACGCCCAGGCGCTGCGCGTCGGCGACACCGTCTACGACGGAGACGCGATCGACTACCCGCCGGTGCCGAGCTTCGCGCCCGAGCACTTCATGACCGCCACCGCGAAGGACATCGGGCGGTACAAGCAGTTCCGACGCGGCATCGAGCAGCTCGACCAGGAAGGCGTCGTCCAGGTCCTGCGCTCCGACCTCCGAGGTGACCAGACCCCCGTCCTGGCCGCCGTCGGCCCGCTGCAGTTCGAGGTGGTCGAGGAGCGGATGAAGAACGAGTTCACCTCCCCGATCCGGCTCTCGCGCCTGGACTACCAGGTGGCCCGGCGCACCGATGCGGAAGGCGCACGGGCCCTGCGCGGCCAGCGTGGCGTCGAGGTCCTCCAGCGCGCCGACGGCACCCACCTCGCGCTCTTCACCGACAAGTGGCGGGCGAACAAGGTGGCCCGCGACGAGCCGGACATCCTGCTGGAGGAGCTGCCGGCCGGGGGCAGCTGAGGCAGCCTCGTCCGTCTCCGGCGTCCGGTAGCGTCACCTCGTGGCGCGACGTCGGTTTCCCAGCAGCACCTCGGCTGCCACGCGCGCCCGCTACGCGAAGCGCCGGCAGCGGCGCCTCGACCGCGTCGACAACGACCTGACCCCGGCGCAGTGGGACACGCTCGTCCTGCAGTGGGGCGGCTGCGCGTACTGCGGCACGACCACGGCGGCGATCCAGAAGGACTGCGTCCTGCCGATCTCACGCGGTGGCCGCTACACGGTGACGAACGTCGTCCCGGCGTGCACGTCGTGCAACGCGAGCAAGCACAACAGCGAGGTGTCCGGGTGGCTGCGTCGCAAGCGACTCGACGAGGGCGCCTTCCTGCTCCGCCACGCCGAGATCCTGCGGGCACTGTCACCCGACTGACCTCGCGCCTCGGGGCGAGTCGCACCCCCCGTTAACGGGGGCAGTCAGCACGCGGCCGGGCCACTAGGTTCAGCACCATGCGTCTCCTGCGTCCCGTGCTGCTCGCCCTCCTCGCCCTGTTGCTCGTCCCGCTGACCGCCACGTCGGCCCAGGCGGCGGACGGCCGGATCACGGGCGTCGCCCTCGACCCCAGCGGCAAGCCGCTGCAGAACGTCGGGTGGGAGATCTACATCCGCGAGGGCAGCGAGTGGACGACGCTGCAGTTCGGGCCGAAGCTGACCGACGCGCAGGGACGCTTCTCGTGGCAGGTGCCGGTCGGCGGGCAGTACCGCGTCTGCTTCTCCGACACCTACTACGGCGAGGTGTCCTCGACGAAGTTCTGGCAGCCGGAGGTGCGCCACCGCGACACGTGCTGGCCCAACGCCACGTCGTTCGAGACCGCGCAGACCTGGACCTCCTCGACCGCCACGCCGTCGAAGACCTTCTCGGTCAGGCTGCCCAAGCAGGGCCTGGGCATGGCGCCGGTCGACCCGTTCATCGTCGGGTCGTACCGCGTCGGCGAGCCGCTGACGATCGTGGGCCAGGAGGGCTGGCGTCCCACGGACGCCACTTTCAGCTACCAGTGGATCTCGCGGCGCGACGGCTCCCCCTCGGTGACGATCCCGGGAGCCACCTCGGCGAGCTTCACCCCCACGCCGGCCCAGGACGGCGCCTGGATCCACGCGCGGGTGACTGCCAGCCGCCCGGGCTACAAGCCGGCCTCGCTCATCACGCCCACGACGAAGGTCGGCGGCACGCAGCACGTGCAGCCGACGTCGCCGCTGTCGATCTCCGGCACGGCCACGCCCGGCGCCACGCTCACCGCGAGCTTCGGCAAGCCGGCCAGCACGTACAGCGAGATCTCCTGGTTCGTGGACGGCGTCCCGCAGCCGGCCTCCACCACGTACAACGGCGCGACCTCCCGCTTCACCGTGGCCGCGGTTTACGCCGGGGCGCGGATCGACGCCCGCCTGAAGATCTATCGGACCGACGCCCAGGGCAACTACGTCGACGGCAGCGACAGCTTCCAGCGCGCGCAGGTGCAGGTCGCAGGCAGCCGTCCGGTCCAGGCGCTGCGCGCGACTCCGGCGCCCGCCGGCACGCCGACCGTCGGACGGGTCCTGGCTGCGCCGACCGGCCTGACCGCGGACCCCGCCGCGAAGGTGACGCACCAGTGGCTGCGCGGCTCGACGGCCATCGCGGGCGCCACCGGCAGCCGCTACACGCTGCGCTCCGCCGACGTGAACCAGAAGGTCCGGGTGCGCACGACGGTCACCCGCCCCGGCTGGTGGAACCACTACGTCAGCACCTCGGGCGCCACGCTCGCGAAGCGTCCCCTCAAGGTCGGCACGGTCAAGGTGGTCGGGACCGCGAAGGCCGGGAAGAAGCTCAAGGCGTACACCGCCAAGTGGGGGCCGAAGCCGGTCAAGGTCCGCTACCGCTGGACGCGCAACGGCAAGCCGATCCGCGGCGCCGTGAAGTCGACGTACAAGGTCAAGAAGTCCGACCGCGGCAAGGTCCTCCGCGTCCGGATCAGCGTCTCGAAGACGAACTACCTGACGGTCGCCAAGACCAGCAAGGGTCGCAAGATCAAGCGGTGACGGCCTCTGCGAGGGCGGTGAGCTGGTCGGTGACCGAGCCCCAGCCCTCGTGGAAGCCGAGGTCGGCGTGGAGGTCACGGGCGGCGGGATCGCCGTGCCGGACCACGACGAGGTAGGCGGTGCCCTCGGGATGGTCGTCGAACGTGACCGTGGCGGTCATGTGCACCGGCGCGGGAGCCGCCGGTCGCCACGTGCTGTCGACGGTGTTGGTGAAGACGAGCCGCTCCCCCGCGTCCACCGCCAGGAAGCACGCGTTCATGTGCGGGACCCAGCTCGCGCCCCCGTCCTCGCTCATCCGGGTGACGAATCCTCCGCTGGGCCGGACGTCGAGGTGCTCGACACGGCAGAGCGACGGAGCGGGAAGCCACCACTGCTGGAGCCGCGCTGGATCCGTCCAGGCGTCCCACACTACCTGGGGTGACGTGCGGATGATCCGCTCCAGGGAGAGGTCGAGGGCGCGGTCGAAGGTCGGGTTCATGCTTGCTCCTGCGGGTCGGTGACGAAGGGCTCGAGTCGATCGGTGCGCTGCTCCCAGAGCCGGCGCTCGTCCGCCAGCCAGTCGTCCACCAGGGCGAGGCGCTCACGGTCCAGGACGCACGTGCGCACGCGTCCCCTCTTGGAGGTGTGGATCAGGCCGCTCGACTCCAGCGTCCGGACGTGCCTCATGAACGACGGGAGGCTCATCGGGAACTCCCGGGCCAACTCGCCCACGCTGGTCGACCCGTGGCCCAGCCGGCGCACGACGGCGCGGCGGGTCGGGTCCGCGAGGGCGGCGAAGACGCCGTCGAGCTCAGCGACTGACTGTGCCATGGGGCTCAGTGTTCACGACCAGAACACTTAGTGCAAGGGCTAAGTGTTTCCCTCAGGCGCCGTCGAGGTAGCGCAGGACGGCGGCGACACGGCGGTCGGTGTGGTCGTCGGGGGCGAGGTCGAGCTTCATGAAGATGTTGCGGATGTGCTTGTGCACCGCGTTGTCGGTGATGTGCAGCCGCTGCCCGATCGCGGCGTTGCCGAGCCCCTCGGCCATCACCGAGAGCACCTCGCGCTCCCGCGCGGTCAGACGCTCGAGCGGGTCACCGGAGCGCTTCTGCGCGAACAGCTGGGCGACCACCTCGGGGTCGATGGCGGTGCCGCCGTCGGCCACGCGCTGGAGCGCCTCCACGAACGCGTCGACCCGGCCCACGCGCTCCTTGAGCAGGTAGCCCACCCGCTCGGCGCCGTCGGCGAGGAGGTCGGTGGCGAAGCTCTGCTCGACGTACGCCGAGAGCACGAGCACCGCGAGGCCCGGCTGGGCGCGGCGCGCCGCGACCGCGGCCTTGATGCCCTCGTCGGTGTGGGTCGGCGGCATCCGCACGTCGACCACGGCGAGATCGGGGCGGTGCTCGGCCACGGCCGCCAGGAACTCGTCCGGGCCCGCGGTGGCGGCGACGACGTCGAAGCCCTCACCGGCCAGCACCAGGCTGAGGCCCTCGCGCAGCAGGGTGTCGTCCTCGGCGATCACGATCCGCACGGCAGCTCCACCTCCAGCGCGGTCGGCCCGCCGGGTGGACTGCTCAGCCGGGCCTCGCCGTCGAGCGCCTCGACCCGGCGGATGATCCCGGCCAGGCCTGAGCCCGCCGCGGGGTCCGCTCCCCCACGGCCGTCGTCGGCGACACGCACGTGGAGACGACCGCCGTCCAGGCGCACCTCGACCTCGGCGCGGCTGGCGTGGCTGTGTCTGGCCACGTTGGTCAGCGACTCGGCCACCACGAAGTAGGCGGTCGTCTCGACGCTGGCCGGGCACCGCACCGGCACGTCGATCGTGACGGTGCACGGCACCGCGCAGTCGGCGGCCAGGGCCGTGAGGGCTCCGGCGAGTCCGCGATTCTCGAGCACCGGCGGCAGGATCGAGCGGACGACGGCACGCAGCTCGGCGAGCGCCTCCTCCGTCGTGTCCTGGGCCCTCGCGAGGATCTCCTCCGCACGGCCCGGGTCCCGCTCCACCTCGCGTCGCGCGGCGCCGATCAGCACCGCCACGCCGACCACCCGGTTCTGCGCCCCGTCGTGGAGGGCTCGCTCGATGCGACGCAGCTCGACCGCATGGGCGTCGAGGGCGGCCGCGCGGGTCGCGGTGAGCTCGACGACCCGCTGCGAGAGGTCGGCGCCCGGGGCCGGGCCGAGCAGGGCCAGCCCGCTCCGCGACTGCCAGTCGAGCAGCCGCGGCGCGCCGACGAACCAGAGCACCAGCGCGAGCGTGCCGGTCGCGAGACCCCACATCGCCGCGTCGGCGCTGCGGGCTGGGACCAGTCCGTTCAGCAGCTCCTGCTCCCCCGCGCCCACGTGCTTCCACCACAGCGGGTAGGCGAGGTCGTGCACGCCGACGAGCAGCAGCTGCAGGGCGAGCAGGCCGAGGAAGAGCCCGACCGTCCCGTGGATCAGCCCCCACCCGAGCTCGCGGCGGGTGGCCGGGTCCGTCACCTGCTGCTCCGGCTCGCCGGCCACCCGGGGCGGGTCGTCGATGCGGTGGCCGATGCGGCGCAGACGGGTGCGCTCGGCTCCGCTCAGCCACTGCAGCCAGCGCAGCGAGGGCAGGACCAGCGGGCGGCCGATCCGCAGGAACCACAGCACCGCGACCACGATCGCGAAGGGGATCGTGAGGACCGCGAGGAACCCGAGGCCCGCGCCGTACACCGCGTAGCCGGTGCTGCGGAACGCGTCGCGCAGCCGTGCCCGGAGGCCTCGTGCTGGCTGTTCGCTGTCCATCGCGTTCACGCTACCGGCCGGCCGACGCGGCGTCGGTACAGCGCGCTGTACCTTCGATCGAGCAGCTGGCTGGATGGGTTCGCGGGTCCGGAATTCCTAGCGTCGAGGCATGAGCCTCCACACTCCCTCGAACCACGCGCTGGAGCTGCGCGACGTCACCAAGACCTACGGCACGGTCCACGCCCTGGACCGGGTCAGCCTGCAGGTGCCCCGGGGCACCTTCCTGGCTGTCATGGGCCCCTCCGGGTCGGGCAAGTCGACGCTGCTGCAGTGCGCAGCGGGCCTCGACGTGCCGACCTCGGGGCAGGTCCTCATCGGCGGCCGCGAGATCTCCGGGCTGAACGAGACCCGGCGCACCCTGGTGCGGCGCGACGCCGTCGGCTTCGTGTTCCAGTCGTACAACCTGCTGCCGTCGCTCAGCGTGCAGGAGAACATCACCCTGCCGCTGCGGCTGGCGGGCACCGACGGAGACCGCACCTGGCTGGACCGGGTGGTCGACCGGATCGGCCTGCGCCCGTTCCTGGCGCGGCGGCCCGCCGAGCTGTCCGGTGGTCAGCAGCAGCGGGTGGCGATCGCCCGGTCGCTCGCGGCCCGGCCCGAGGTGGTCTTCGCGGACGAGCCGACCGGCGCGCTCGACGCCCACACCGCGAGCGACGTGCTCGGGCTGCTGCGCGACCTCGTCGACGACTTCGGCCAGACCGTCGTGATGGTCACCCACGACCCGCGCGCCGCCCACCGCGCCCACGCCACCGTGGTCGTGGCCGACGGGCGCATCCGGGAGTACCTCGCCGCACCCACGGCCGAGACGCTCGCCGGCAGCCTGGTCGGGGCCCGGTGATGTCCGCCCGTGCCCTCGCCCGCGACCACGTCGGTGCGCTCGTGGGGCTCGCCTTCGCGATCCTCGGCGGCAGCGCCTTCATCACCGTGGGAGCGGTGCTGACCGAGACCAGCCTGCGCGCGGAGGTTCCGCCCACGCGCCTGGCGGACGCCGAGATCCTGGTCTCCGCGGCCCAGCGCGTCCCCGTCGCCGAGGACTTCGACGTGCGACTGCCCGAGCGCGCGACGGTCCCCGCCGACCTCGGTGAGCGGGTCGGTCGAGTTCCCGGGGTCTCGGCCGTGGCCGCCGACGTGGCACTCCCGCTCTCGATCACCGCCGACGGCGTGACCCGGACCATCGAGGCGCACCCGTGGCCGGTCGCCGACCTCGGCGACCCGGCGCTGCGCGGCGCGGCCCCCGGCCCGGACGCCGTGGTGGTGGACGACGAGTTCGCCGAACCCGCCGGGGTCGAGGTCGGCGACCGTCTCGTGGTCGGAGCCGGTGAGACACGCCGGGACCTGCTGGTCAGCGGCATCGTCGACGCCCCCGGTGCCGGCGTCCACCTCGCCGCGTCGACCGTGAGCGACCTCGCCGCGCTGCCCGGCGGTGCCAGCGACCTCCTCGCCATCCGCGTGAGCGACGATGCGGACATCGCCGCCGTCGCCGCTGCGATCGAGGACGTCGTGGGCGGCGAGTACGCCGTGACGACGGGCGACGCACGCGGGGCCGTGGAGTCCCTCGCCGTCGGCAACGCGAAGCTGGAGCTGGTGGCGCTGGCCGCCTCCCTCGCCGGCACCCTGCTGCTCCTGGTGGGCTGCATCGTCGCGAGCGCCATGGCGACCTCGGTCGCGAACCAGCGCCGCGAGCTGGCCCTGCTGCGTGCCGTCGGGGCGACCCCTCGGCAAATCCGAGGACTCGTGGCGCGGCAGGCCACCGTGGCGGCGGCCTGCGGGCTCGTCCCCGGCGTGGCCCTCGGGTACCTCGCGACCGGATGGTTCTGCGACCAGCTGGCCGAGCGCGGCGTCCTCCCCGTCGCGATCCCCGTGGCGCGCTCACCGATCGCCGGACTGGTGGTGGTCGCACTGACCCTAGGCGTGGTCCAGCTCGCCGCCCGCGGCGCGACGTTCCGCGTGTCACGGCGCCCGGCGACGGAGGCCATGGGCGACGCCCAGGTCGAGCCGCGGCAGCCGTCGCGGGCGCGCACCGGGCTCGGCCTCGGGCTGGTCGTCCTGTCGCTCGCGCCGGCCTTCGGTGCGCTGGTCATCACCGGCGAGGAGGCCTTCCTCTCCGCCGTGAGCGGGACCCTGCTCGGCATCGTCGGCCTCGCCCTGTGCGGGCCCGCGCTGGCGCGTGCCGTCACCGGCCGGCTGGCGGAACGCCGTGGCGAGCGAGCCCCCGTCACGCGCTGGCTGGCGCTCCACCAGACCCATGCCTACGCGCTGCGGACCGCCGGCGCGGTGACCGTGCTGGCGCTCGCGTTCGGCCTCACCGTGGCCCAGGTGTTCGCCCAGTCCACGCTCGAGCGGGCGACCTCCGCCGAGCAGGCCGCGGGAATGACGGCCGACGCGACCGTCACGGGAACCCTGACGGCGGCCGACGTCGCCTCGCTCGGTGACACCGCGGGCGTCGACGCGGCGGTGCCGATGGTGTCCACCTCGGTGGTGCGGACGACCCGGATGCTGGGCGACGCGACGACGGAGCGGTTCCCGGCGCTCGGGCTCGGCCCCGACGCCGCTCGCGTGGTCGACCTCGACGTCGCCGCGGGCGACCTGGCCGACCTCCGCGGCGAGACCGTCGCCCTCGACGACTCGACGGCACGGCGGTGGGGTCTCGACGTCGGCGACCGGGTCGAGCTGCGGCTCGCCAACGGCGATCCGGTCAGTCCCGAGGTGGCTGCGACCTACCGGCGCGGCTTCGGTTTCGGCACGGTCGTGGCCTCGACCGACCTGCTGGCCGCGCACGGGCTCGCGCGCTCGGCGGACGCCGTGCTCGTCTCGGGCGATCCGGCGGCGCTCGACGGCTGGGCGGCGAGCCATCCCGACCACGGGATCGCCGCGGCGACCTCGCTGACCGACGCCGGGCCCGACCCGCAGCGCTGGATCAACCTCATCGTGCTGCTCCCGATGCTGGGGTACGTGCTGGTCGCCGTGGCGAGCAGCCTGCGCACCACCACGCGGCGCCGGCGTGAGGAGATGTCCACGCTCCGCATGCTGGGTGCCACACCGCGCCAGATCCGCTCGATGGTCACCCGCGAGGCGATGCTGCTGGCGGGCCTCGCGATCGCGGCGGGCACGGTGCTCTCCGTGCTGCCGATGTCGATCCTCGGCCTCGGCGTCCTCGCGAGGCCGTGGCCCCAGGGACCGCTATGGGTCATCCCCGCGATCGGCGCCGTGGTGATGGTGGTCGCGTTGACGTCGATGCGCGGGGCGACGCGTCGCATCCTGCAGCGGCCGCCGCTCACCTCATGAGGGAACCGGACCGGTCATCCGCAGCGGCGCCTCGAAGAAGGCCAGCTCGTGCTCCGCGGAGACCCGGAAGGCGTGCCACATCGCCTCCCGGGTCACGTCGTCGGCGGACGTCGCCAGCTCGGTGGTGATGTCGATCGCCCGGGCCGTGGCCTCGACGAACGCCGGGTCACCGTACGTGAGCAGCCACTCACGGAAGGGGTGACCGTCGGCCGCTCGGGCCTGCAGGTCCCGCCCGAGGTCGGCGTAGATCCAGTAGCAGGGCAGCACCGCGGCGGCGAGCACACGATGGTCGCCGCGTGCCGACGTCGCCAGCAGGTGATCGAGGTAGGCCGTGGTCGCCGGGCCGGGAGGCGGCGGCTCCACGTCGCCGAGCCAGTCGGCGTGCAGCTGAAGCTCGGTGACCAGCGCACCGTGGGCTCCGGCGGCCCAGAACGACTGCTCGTCCAGGGTGGGCGCGAGCCGGCTGGCCTCGGAGAGCACGCGGGCATAGTCGCGGAGGTACAGCGCGTCCTGCGCGAGGTACACGCCGAACGCCTCCTTGGAGAGTGACCCGTCGGCCAGGCATCTGACGAAGGCCGACTCGGCGATGGCAGCGCGCACGTCCCGTACGCCGTCCCACCACTGGTCCCGCACCTCCTCCGCGGTGGGCCGGGTGGCCGTCCCACCGCGATTCCACATCCCGGCGAAGTGGCTGATCGGCCCGTTGCCCCGGCCCACCTCGAGTGACGCTCCATGACGGATGCTCTCGGTCAGCCACCGCTTCGCCTCCGCGGTCGCCGGCTCCCACGACCCGAGACGGGCTCGGTGCGTGGCCACGGCCGAGGACAGCGAGCAGCCCGTCCCGTGCGTGTTGGTCGTCGCGATCCTGACTCCGGGGAACTCCACGACCTCACGGCCGCCGAGCCGGGTGCCGCCCACGTCGACGAGCGCGTCCGGCACGGCATCGCCCTCGACGTGCCCACCTTTCGCCAGGACGACGACGTCGTGGGCGGCCGAGACCTCCCGCGCCTGCTCCAGCACGTCCGGCCACCGGGCCGCCGGAGCACGCCCCGCGAGCACCGCGAGCTCGGCCACGTTCGGCGTGATCAGATGCGCCAGCGGCAGGAGGTCGCGCAGCGCCTGCTCGGCGTCGGCGTCGAGCAGGCGGTCGCCGCTCGTGGCGATCATGACCGGGTCGATCACGACCACCGGCGGTCGGGTCCGGCGAAGCCACGCCCCGACCGTCTCGATCACCTCGCGGCCCGCCAGCATCCCGATCTTCACCGCGTCCACGGTCACGTCATCGCTGACCGCGTCCAGCTGCTCGGCGAGGAAGTCGGTCGGCGGCACGTGGACCGAGCGGACGCCGCGGGTGTTCTGGGCCACCAGTGCCGTGACCACCGCCATGCCGTAACCGCCGGAGGCGGCGATGCTCTTCAGGTCGGCCTGGATCCCCGCGCCGCCCGTCGGGTCGGTGCCCGCGATGGCGAGCACGCGCGGCACACGGTTCCCGCCGCTCATGCGACGCCTGCCCAGGCCGCCGCGAACTCCGCGGCCGCGCGCCGCGGGTCCTCCGCGGCGCAGATGCCGGAGACCACGGCGGCTCCCGCCGCACCGGCGGCCCGCAGCGGAGCCACGTCGGCGAGCCTGATCCCGCCGATCGCGACGGTCGGCAGCTGCGTCGACCGCGCGAGATCGGCGAAGCCCGCCACCCCCAGGGGCGGTGGCGCGTCGGTCTTGGTGGCGGTCTGCCGGACCACCCCCAACCCGACGTAGTCGACGCGACCGGGGTCGGCGGCGGCCGCTGCGAGCTCGGCGGGAGTCGCCGCGCTCACGCCGATCACCGCGCCCTCCCCCACCAGCCGACGCACGAGGGAGGGCGGCAGGTCGGACTGCCCGACGTGCACACCCGTCACCCGGGCGCCCGCGGCACGCGCGGCCAGGAACACGTCGACCCGGTCGTTGACGATCAGGGCGACGTCGTCGGGCAGCGCACGCGAGACGGCCAGCACGGTCTCGAGGAACCGCGCGGCCGGGAGGTCCTTCTCGCGCACCTGCACGGTCGTCACTCCCCCGGCCACCGCCTCGGCCACCGTCTCGGCGACGTCGCGTCCGCGCGAGGCGGCCAGGGCGCTGTCGGTCACCAGGTACACCGACAGGTCGGTCATGACAGCCGCGCCCGCGCCGCGAGGTCGGCCGCGTCGACCGAGTCCAGAGCGTCGATGAACGAGGCCGCGAAGCTGCCGGGCCCTGCACTGCGCTCGGCCGCCAGCTCCGCTGCCACCGTGTAGACCGTGACGGCCGCGACCGTGGCCGTGAACGCGTCCTCGGTGACCGCGGCGAACGCGGCCATGACAGCTCCGAGCGCACAGCCACCGCCCGTGACCCTCGTCAGGAGCTCGTGACCGTTGGCGATCCGCACGACGCGCTCGCCGTCGGTCACGGCGTCGACCGGCCCGGAAACGGCGACGACGCCCCCGGTGGTGGAGGCGAGCTTCCGGGCCACGTCCAGCGCGCCGTCGACGTCGTCGGTGGAGTCGACGCCGCGGCCTCCGGCACCCGCGCCCGCCACCGCGATGATCTCCGAGGCGTTGCCCCGGATCACCGTCGGCCGCAGGTCGCGCAGCCGGTGGGCGAACGGGGTGCGGACCGGGAGGGATCCGACCGCCACGGGGTCGAGCACCCACGGCGTGCCGGCCCCCGCAGCGGCCGAGGCCGCCTCGAGCATGGCCTCACGCTGCTCCCCGGCCGGGGTGCCGAGGTTGATCAGCACCCCGCCGGCGACGGTTGCGAACGGTCCGGCCTCCTCGGGTACGTCGACCATCGCGGGGGCGGCGCCCACGGACAGCAGGGCGTTGGCGGTGAAGTTCACCACGACGCTGTTGGTGAGGCACTGCACGAGGGGCGCGTCCGCGCGCACCCGGGCCAGGGCTTCAGTGGTGGAGGTGAGCAGGTCTTCAGGCGTGCGCGACATCGCGACATCCCTTCGCTAGTGCGAACTAGATCAGGTTCGACGGGTGTGATCTCAGCCCCGGCGGGGCACCCCGTGTCTTGGCGCTCACAGGCTAGCGCCATGCCTTCGTCGTGCCGACGCCTAGCCCAGCGCTGCGACGAACTCCGCGACGAAGCGGTCCTGGAAGGCGTCGTGGTCCAGGCCCGGCGTGGGCACCTTGTTCGACGGCAGCGGCGACATGAAGTCGAAGTGGCCGACACCCTCGTGGCGACGCAGGTCGACTCCGGCGGGAGCCGGGCGCAGCACCTCGGCCGACTCCGGGGGCGTCACGTCGTCCTCCGACCCGACGAACGCGGTGATCGGCACCGTGACCTCGTCGAGGGCGTCGGGCCCGGCGAACCAGCCGGCCGCCGGCGCGAGCACGATGACTCGGGTGACCCGCGGCTCCGAGGGGACCTCGAACGCCTCGCCCTGACGGTTCCGCGGTTGGGCCCCCGCGAGGCACAGGGCCGCGCACCCGCCCAGCGAGTGCCCGGCCGCCACGACAGGGAGGTCATCCCGCCCGATCTCCGTCAGTGGCACGCGGAGAGCGGACACGCGCTCACGCACCACGTCGTCGGTGAAGATCTCGGTCAGGTGATGGGCCGGCGCGGCCACGATGAAGCCCGCGTCGGCGGCGGCGCGGAGCAGCCGCTCGTAGCGGGACGGGTCGCCGCCCGCACCAGGGGCGAACAGCAGGATGCCGCGGGGATCGTCGGACGTCAGCAGGATCGGCGTCATGCCCACGACCCTACGCACGGAGGACGCCTTCGGCACGCGCGACGAGCACCCTTGACCTCAACTCCGGTTGAGGTTGTCTCATGGGCTCATGCACGCGATACGACACCACGAGTTCGGCCCCGCCGACGTCCTGCGCCTGGAGACCCTCCCCGATCCGGAACCGGCACCAGGCCAGCTCCGTATCGCCGTCGAGGCAGCCGGCGTGCACCTGCTCGACACCTCCATCCGTGCCGGGGAGGCGTTCGGAGCCGGACCGGCGCCCGAGCTGCCGCTCGTCCCCGGCCGCGAGGTGGCAGGCGTGGTCGACCGGATCGGCCCGGACGTCGACGCGGAGTGGCTCGGACGCCGCGTCGTGGCACATCTCGGCTTCGGTGGCGGTGGCTACGCGGAGCAGGCGGTCGTCGACGCCGGGCGCGCCCACCCGATCCCCGACGGGATGGACGCCGCCACCGCCGTGGCCGCGATCGGGACGGGTCGCACCGCCACCGCGATCCTGGAGCTCGCCGAGCTGGTGCCCGAGGACGTCGTCGTGGTGACCTCGGCGGCCGGCGGACTCGGCCCGCTGCTCCTCCAGGGCGCGGCGAACGTCGGCGCACGGACCGTGGGGCTGGCCGGCGGTCCGGACAAGGCCGCGCTCGCCACGCGGTTCGGCGCCACTCTCGCCCTCGACCACCGCTCCCCCGACTGGCAGCTCCATCTTCGCGACGCCGGCATCCCCACCGTCGTCCTCGACGGCGTCGCGGGACCCATCGGGCGCGCGCTGTACCGCGGCCT
This sequence comes from Aeromicrobium sp. UBA7512, assembly GCF_002476985.1. NCBI lineage: Bacteria > Bacillati > Actinomycetota > Actinomycetes > Propionibacteriales > Nocardioidaceae > Aeromicrobium > Aeromicrobium sp. UBA7512. The sequence goes on along the minus strand of NZ_DLNK01000003.1, from coordinate 26,067 downwards.
CGCGCCGGGAGGTCGTCTCGTGCGCTTCGGCTGGTCGTCGGGTGAGCAGAACGACTACGCCGACCCGCAGCGACGGGTGATCGACGTGCTGGGCCCGCCGATCCTCGACCGGATCGAGGAGTTCGAGCGGGCGGCGCTGGCCGCCGCGGCGGACGGGACCCGCGTGCCGCACGTCGGGACGGTGCTGCCCCTCGCCGAGGCGGCCGAGGCCCATCGGGCCCTCGAGACGCGCACCGCGGTGGGCAAGGTCGTGCTGGTGGTGCCGCGCTGATCCAGCGGGGCGGCCGGCATTCCGACGTGCCCGTCTTGCCGCGGCGTGCCACGGTGAAGGGATGGAAACAGCGCGCGCGTGGCTCCTCGACCGGTGGGTGAATCACCCCCGGATCGCCCTCGCGCTGCGCGCGGCCGTCGCCGCCGCGATCGCCTGGATCCTCGTCCGTTTCGTCCCCGGCTCGCAGGACTACCCGTACTACGCGCCGTTCGGCGCGATCATCGCGACGACGTCGACCCTGGCCGGCTCGGTGCGCGAGTCGCTGCAGGCGGTCGGCGCGATCGTCGTCGGCGGCGTCATCGCCTGGCTGGTCGACACCGCGACGGGCGACAACGTCGCGGCGTTCACGCTGGCGATCGTCGTCGCACTGTCGGTCAGCGTGGCCGGGTGGCGTGTGCTGGGCGCCATGGGCGGCTGGGCCCCGACGGCCGCGGTCTTCACGCTGATCATCGGCCACGGCGAGGCGCAGTTCATCGGCGCGTACGGGGGCCTCACCCTGTTCGGCGCGCTCGTGGGGATCGTCGTCAACATGGTCGCGCCACCGCTGCCGCTCGCACCCGCACGGGCGGCGGTCGGCCGCACGCGCGAGGTGCTCGCGGAGCAGCTGCGCGAGATCGCCGACCTCATGGTCGAGCACGATCTGCCGACCCTCGACCAGTGGCACCGCGAGCACTCCGAGCTCCGACGCGCCCGGACCGAGATGCGCGACGCCGTCTCGCAGGTCCACGAGTCGCTCACCGCGAACGCGCGGGCGCGACGCCACCGCGACGCCCTCGCGGTCCTCACCGAGGAGGCCGACGGCCTCGACCGGATCTCCCTGCTGGTGTCCGACATCAGCGACCTCCTCCTGCGGCCCCACGGCGTGCCGGGTGACCCGTCGACGCAGACCGTGCTGAGCGACGACGTCCGCGAGCCGATCGCCCGGGCCATGCACCGGGTCGCCGACGCACTGGACGCCTACGGGCACGGCGCGGACGTGGACCCGAGGCTCGAGGCGGCCGACACCGAGCTGAGCGCGCTGCTCGAGACCCGGGCCGGCGAGACCCACGAGCAGCTGCTCGTCCACAGCGTCGTGCTGTCACTGCGACGCGCGCTCGACACCTTCGCCTGACCTGCGCCAGGGCATCGCCGCAGGTCAGGGGCACAGGCTTGACGGTCGAGTCGCGATTCGACCCGCGAATTCCATCGACCGCCTCCCGCGCTGGTTGACTCGGATCATGACATCGTCGAAGAAGGCATTCGGTCAGTTCGTGACCGTGAAGCGGAAGGCCGCCGGCCTGACGCAGGCAGGGCTGGCAGAGCGTCTGTTCGTCACCGAGTCAGCGGTCTCCAAGTGGGAGCGCGGGGTCTCCTACCCCGACATCTCCATGGTCGCGCCGCTCGCCGAGCACCTCGGCGTGAGCGAGGGCGAGCTGATCCGGGCCAGCGACGACGTGGTGGCGGCACGGGTGGACCGCGAGGCGCGCTTCTACCGGCGGTGGCGCGCGGGGATCCTGTGGACGACCGCGATCAGCTACGCCGTCGCGCTGGTGGCGTGCCTGATCGTGAACCTCGCCGTCGAGCAGACCCTGAGCTGGTTCTGGATCGTCCTGGCCTCCGTGGGGGTGGCCTTCAGCCTCACCACGTTGCCGCTGGTCGTCACGGAGCGCCGGGTCCCGACCGTGGTCGGCGCCTTCCTGGTCAGCCTGCTCGCGACATTCACCGTCGCGTGGGCCATGAATGGGCGCGGCGAGTGGCTGCCCATCGCCGTCGGGGCGGTGCTGCTCGCCGTCGTGGTGGTCCTCGGCCCGCTGGCGTTGCGCCACGCTCCCCTGCCCGCTCCGTGGTCGCGGCACGAGGTCGTGATCGCGCTGGCGCTCGACACGGTCGCACTCGTGGCCTTCCTGTTCGTGGTCATGCTCGCCACCGACCAGCTCGACACGTGGTGGAGCCAGACCGTCCCGATCACCGCCCTGGCCCTGGTCTACCCCTGGGTCGTCGCCCTCGTGGTCCGCTACCTGCCGGCCCCTCGCCTGATCCGCGCCGCCGTCATCATCGGCTTCAGCGGGATCTACACGTGGCTCTTCCAGACCGCCGTCGGTCGGATCCTGGGCGAGTCCCGCCAGCCCGTCGACCTCAGCCGCTGGCGCGACCCGTACATCAACGGCAACGTCTCCCTCCTCGTGCTGGTCGCCTGCCTCGCGATCGCGGCGGTCCTCGTCGTGGTGTCCGCCGTGCAGGCCTCACGCGAGAGGCTCCCCGCCCCCGCCGTGGACGCGCACGGCATGCCCGGCGCGTCGTGACCTCGTCGCTCAACTGACGGGCGGGCGGCGCGCAGCGGCCCCAGCGGCTTGTCAGTGCGGCATCGCATGCTGCCCTCGATGATTGAACAGAAGTCGGGTGTCGGTTATAGTCGACACATTGCCGAGGTGGTCAGCAGTGCCACCTTCGACAAAGTGGCTCAGGAAACTGCAGGACCGACAAGCCAGGTTGCGCATCCTGGAACGGATCGATCGACTCGCGCACGGGAATGCGGGCGACACGAGAGCCGTGGGCGCGGGCGTGGCGGAACTGCGACTCACGTACGGCCCGGGCTACCGGGTCTACTACATCCGCGACGGTGGCCTCTTGATCGTTCTGTTGTGCGGGGGCGACAAGTCCTCACAGCCGAAGGACATCGAGCGGGCACACCGGCTCGCTGATGAATGGCAAGCACAGAAGGAGGCCCCTGATGGCGACCACCCCTGAGGTGTTCCAAAGGTTCGATCCGGCCGACCATCTCGAGAATCTCGCCGACGTCACGGACTACCTGCAGATCGCCCTCGACGCCTCACGTGAGGACCCGACGGCGGTTCCTCGCGCGCTCGGCGTCATCGCTCGGTCGCGGAACATGAGTGAGCTCGCGCGCACGGTCGGCATGAGCCGGGACGGCCTCTACCGTGCTCTGTCCGAGAGCGGCAATCCTCGGTGGTCGACCGTCATCAAGGTCACCCAAGCGCTCGGGCTGAGATTCGAGCTGCATCCCGTCGCCTAGCGGGTGCAGGAGAGCAACCCTGGAACCTCGGGTCAGCGGCCGCGGTTGCTGCGCCAGATCGCCGCGGTGAGGACGGTCGCGAAGCCGCTCCACAGCGTGTAGGGCACCAGGGCCCAGCCGGCGCGGGGCGAGGCCGCCCCGGCGGTGCGCGCGAGGTCGGCCGAGCTCGCAGCCAGCGCGCCCGCCACCGCGATCGACGGCACGAGCCTCTGGCCTCGGAAGAACACCCAGCACCAGCCGGCGTTGAGGCCCATGTTGAGTCCGAGCCTCATCCGGTACCTGCTCGCCTCGGCAGGCGTCATCCGCGACTGCGCGTCGAGCGAGGCGGCGCCGATCGAGGCGTAGAGCGCCGTCCACACCGCACCGAACACCGGTCCCGGCGGTTGGATCGAGGGCTTGCGCAGCGTCCGGTACCAGAGGCTCTTCATGCCGGTCGAGGTCGCGACGGATCCGAGGGCTGCCGCGGCCACGGGGAGTGCCGCGCTGCTGACGATGCTTCGGGGCTCCATCCAGCCACGGTAGGCGCGGGCCCGAGCCGCCGCGATCCGAGTGCTCACCGGACGCCGGCGGCGAGCCGCAGGTCGTCGGCGAGGTGCCTCAGCTCGTCGGCGTAGTCGCCGCGGTCGCGCAGGCGCAGCAGTGACGACGGGTGGGTCGTCACGACGACGGCGGCCCCCGGGAGCGCGTCGTCGATCACCTGGCCGCGCTCGGCCCCGATCTTCACCGGGCGGCCGAGGACCGAGCGGCCGGCGGTCGCCCCGAGGCAGACCACGGTGCTCGGCCTGACGACCTCCAGCTCGGACTGGAGCCACGGATGGCAGGCCTCGATGTGCGTGATGCCGGGCTTCTGGTGGATGCGGCGCTTGCCGCGCTGCTCGAAGCGGAAGTGCTTCACGGCGTTCGTGAGGTAGACGTCCGAGCGCGGCACCCCGGCCAGCTCGAGCGCCTCATCGAGGACCCGGCCGGCGGGACCGACGAAGGGCTCGCCCTCGAGGTCCTCGCGATCACCCGGCTGCTCGCCCACCAGCATGATCGACGCCGACGCGCGGCCCCCGCCGAGAAGACGGCCTGCGTCGCATCGCGGTAGAGCTCGCAGTTGCGGCAGCCCTCCACGCTCTCCCGGAGCTCGTCCAGCCTCGTCACGACTGCGGAGTACCCGGAGGGCGCCCGTCCACGCGCGTAGCGCCGCGGGAAACGGGTACCCACTGGCGTCAGGGGTCAACCCCGCCGGTCGGGAGTTCGGTCGGCGCTCAGTCCCGCTCGAGCGGCCGCGCGGGGTCCGCGGTCCACGCGTTCAGCGAGCCGTCGTAGATCGCGACGTCGTCGCGACCCAGACCCCTCAGCGCGAAGGCCACCGCGGTCGCGGCGATGCCGCCGCCGCAGTACGTCACCGGCGCCACCTCCGGATCCAGGGCACCGACCGACTCGAAGAGCGGACGCAGCTCGTCGAGGCTGCGCAGCCGGCCCCGGTCGTCCACCAGCTCGGAGAACGGGACGTTCACGCTGCCGGGGATCCGGCCGCCGGCGAAGTCCTCCCGGTCGAGGGAGTTGATGAGCAGCACCGAGGAGCCCTGCGTCGCGGCCTCCACGTCGGCGGTGGCCACGCTGCGCTCGGGGTGCCGCTCGGCCCTGAAGGTGGCGGGAGCGGGCGAGGCGTCGCCCGACTCCACTGGCAGCCCGGCGTCCTCCCACGCCCTGAGCCCGCCGTCCAGCACGACGACGTCCTCGTGGCCCTCGAACGCGAACTGCCACCACAGGCGCGTGGCCCAGATGCCGTTGACCGTGTCGTACACGACGACGGTGTGCTCGTTGCCGACGCCGAGGTCTCCGACGACGCGCGCGAACTGCTCGGACGGAGCGGCCTCGAACGGTGCCTCGCCGCCGTGGACGGTGAGGTCGGTGAGCTGGTCGGCGAAGACCGCTCCCGGCAGGTGCGCCTCCCGGTAGGTCTCTCGTCCGGACTCGGTGTGCGCGCCGTTCTCGTCGAAGGTCAGGTGGACGGTGGCGTCGACGACGCGGACCGACGGGTCGTCGAGCCGGTCCTTCAGCCACTGGACGTCGACGAGGCGGGGATGCGAGGAGGTCATGCTCCGAGCCTAGGTCGGCGCGAAACCCTCGGCGCCCCGTCTCACCTGGTGCGCAGCATGCATGCGGAGCGTCCCGGGCGGGTACTGGAAGTGCACGGACGCGAGGGGGAATCGATGGGCATCTCAGAAGTCGGCACGGGCATCGTGCGGATCGAGCAGGCCGGCACCAACTGCTATCTCGTGACGCGCGGCGAGGCTCCGTTCTTCATCGATGCGGGCCTCCCCCGAACGCGTGAGCTGGCCGAGCAGGCACTGCGCGACGCCGGCTACGGCTGGGGCGACGTCAGCGACGTCATCCTCACCCACGCCCACTTCGACCATCTCGGGTTCGCCGCGCACGCGGCGAAGGCGGGCGCGTGCGTGTGGGCGCACGTCGGGGACCACCGGATCGCGGCCCACCCCTACCGCTACCGCCCGGGCCGGCCGCGGCTGCTGTATCCCCTCCTGCACCCGGGCTCCGTCCCGATCCTGGCCCGGATGGTCGCGGCGGGCGCGCTGCGGGTCGAGGGGGTCGAATCCGTCGAGAGCCTGCACCCGTGCGTGGAGGGTCTTCCGGCGGGACTGCGGGTCGTCACGACGCCGGGCCACACGGACGGGCACTGCGTCCTGGAGCTTCCCGACGCCGACGCCGTCTTCACCGGCGACGCACTCGTGACGCTGGATCCCTACACCGGTCGCGAGGGTCCCCGGATCGTCGCCCGCGCCGGGACGAAGGACGCCTGCTGGGCGCTGAAGTCCCTCGACCGGATCGCTGAGACGGGCGCCCGCACCGTGCTGCCGGGCCACGGAGAGCCGTGGCTCAACGGCGTCGACTCCGCGGTCGCCTCGGCCCGCGCCGTCGGCGTCGCCTGACCGCCCGCCGGGCTACTCCCCCGGCGTGAACAGGTGCTGCACCTGTCGTCGCAGCACCTTGCCGATCTGCGAGCGCGGCAGCTCGTCGACGACCTCGACCCGACGCGGAAGGGCGTAGCGGGCGAGGCGCTGCTCGCCGTGCGCGCGCACCACCTCGACCGAGGGGGCCTCGGCCCCAGGCTCGAGCACGAAGGCCGCCAGGACCTGGTCGTCGCCGTTCGCCGTGGCCACCCCGACGACCGCGACGTCGACGATGCCTGGCATCAGGCGCAGGTGGTCCTCCACCGTGGACGGATACACCTTGAAGCCGCCGACGATGATCATCTCCTTGACCCGGTCGACGAGCGTGACCCAGCCGGTGGGGTCGACCTCGACGACGTCGCCGGTGCGCAACCACCCGCCCTCGAGCAGCTGGTGCGCGGTCTCCTCGGGCCGGTTCAGGTAGCCCGCGAACACCTGGGGCCCGCGCACGAGCAGCTCGCCGCGGCGCGCGCCGCTCTCGTCGGGCTCGACCTCGCGCGTGTGGTCGTCGATGTCGACGATCCTCATGTCGGTGTTCGGGAACGGCACCCCGAGGGTTCCGGGGCGCCGGGTCGGCAGGCACGGGTTGCCCAGCGCGATCGGCGCGCACTCGGTCATGCCGTAGCCCTCGATCAGCAGTCCCCCGGTGAGCCGCTCCCAGCGCTCCACCGTGGCCGGCGGGATCGGCATGGCGCCGGCGAACCCCAGCCGCGCCTGCCGCAGTCCTTCGAGCGGCGGGTTCGGCGAGGCCTCCACGGCGGCGACGATGCGCTCGAACATCGGCGCGACCCCGGCCATGAACGTGGCGGGCCGCCTCCCGAACGCCTTCACCACCGTCTCGGGCTCGAAGTTCGGGAACATCACGAGCGTGGCGCCGATGTGGCCGGGCAGGTTGAGGCAGAAGGTCAGCCCGAACGCGTGGAAGAACGGCAGCACGCCGTAGACCGTCTCCTCGCCCTCGCGGAACGACGCCCAGGCCTGGCCGTGGACGACGTTCGCCACCAGGTTCCGGTGCGTCAGCATCGCCGCCTTCGGCGTGCCGGTCGTCCCGCCGGTGTACTGCAGCAGGGCGAGGTCGTCGGCCCCCACCGGAGCGGCCGCGACGTCGCCCCGGGCGTTCTTCAGGAGCGTGTGCCAGTCGGGCACGCCCTCAGGGACCGTGCCGCGCAGCGCGCTGCGCTTCGCCCGCGCCGCCTTCACCGGCAGCCTCAGCAGCAGCTGGGCCGAGGTCGGCAGGTCGCGGCTGATGTCCACGCTCACGACCTGCAGCGACGAGTCCCCGCTCGCGGCCAGCACCGTCGCAACGACCTTGTGCCACGCGAGCGCGTGCTGCGCGCCGCAGTCGACCAGCAGGTGCGCCAGCTCGGCCTCGGTGTACGTCGGGTTGAGGTCCACGACGACCGCCCCCAGCCGCAGCACCGCGTGGTACGCCACCAGGTGGCTCGGGCTGTTCGGCAGCACCAGCGCGACGGTCTCGCCCGGCCCGACGCCGAGGTCGCGGAGCACGACCATCGCGCGGCGGATCGCCCGGTCGGTCTCGGCGAACGTCGCCGTCGCGCCGAGGAAGTCCGTCGCGATCCGGTCGGGCCACCGCTGCGCCGCTCGCTCCAGGCCGGCGGTGATCGGCTCGTCGGGGATGTCGATCTGCGTCGGCACACCGGGTCCGTAGTGGACGGACCAGGGGCGCTCACCGTGCTCGTGCATGTTCCTGCCTAGCGGGGTCGGGGGTCGGACGCCGGCGGGCTCCGACCTCCCGAGTCTAGGAGTCGTGGGGCGCGGCGAGAGGCGCCGGTCCGAGTACCGGCGCCCGCCGCGCACGACCCGCGTGACGTCCGGTCAGGACGCCCTGCGGAACGCGCGGTCCGAGACCTTCACCACCTGTCCGGCGCCCTCGATCCCGAGGAAGCCGGCGATCGACCACGCGGTGGCGTACAGCGACCCACCGGAGAGCACCACGCCGGTCGGCATGGTCACCTGGGCGTACGTCCGCTTGCCCCACGGCGAGACCTTGACGATCTGGCCGACGGTCGACGGGTCGAACTCCGGTCCGGGCTCACCCTCGGGCATGCCCTCCAGGACCTCGGTGACGTACATCGTGCCGTCCTTGCCGACCGCGATGCCGGTGGGCGAGGTGAAGCCCTTGATCACCTTGCGCACCTTCGCGGTCCGCGCGTCGAGGACGTAGACGCGACCCTCGCCGGGTGCCTCACCGGTCAGCGCCGACACGTAGATCGTGTTGCGCGGACCGTAGGCCAGACCGGTCGGGACGGCGTCGCAGCCCGTGTGGGCGGCGTCGTTGTTCGGCCGGCCCTCGCAGGCGCCGGTGTTGATCGTCGGCGGGACGAAGAACGTCGACACCCGGCCCTTCGAGCTGACGCGCAGGACCGCGTTCGCGCCGCCGTCGGCGACGAGCACTCCCGGGTGTCGTCCTCGCTCGGCCAGCAGGCTGAACGGGTTCGACAGCGCGTCGAGCGGCGTGGTGCCGTCGGGCGCGAACTGGGTCTGGCCGTCGGGGTTGTACTTCAGCTCGTGCGCCATCAGGTCGGCGAACACGCTGACCTTGCCCTTCGAGGCCACCAGCACCGAGGAGCCGGGGTACGGCCCGGCGGGTGCCGACGGATCGGCCTCTCCGGTCACGATGGCGATGTGCTTGCCGACCCTGACGGCGCCACTGGCGGCACCGGGCCCGAGGCCGCTCACCAGGGTGCGCACGCTTCCCCGCCTCTTCGGATCGACAGAAATCACGCGGCCGGCTCCGGACTCCATGACGAGCAGCCGGTGGTGGCCGTCCTGGGAGATCTGGAACGGGCCCTCGAGGCCACCGGCCACGACGGTGATCGGGCGGGGCGCGGGGCGGTGCTTCCCGTGGGCGGAAGCGGACGGCGCGAACGCCAGGGCGACGCAGGTCGCGGTCGCGACGGTGGCGACGACTCGTACAGCTGGGCGCATCTCGGACTCCTTACGAGGGGGACGGGTTCCCGAGATAATGTGACCTACATCACACCTAGCATGGAAGGCGCGCTCGGTGAACCCCCCGCTCGGGCCGTCCTGTGAGTGGCGGGGGGACTGTAACCAGATGTTTCCCACGAAGCCCGAGGGCATCCGACCTAGGCTCACCGGGACGGAGGTGACGCACGTGGTGAGGCTCCACGCGGAGGAACGACGCAAGCAGCTGCTCGCTGTGGCACGCGAGGAGTTCGCGCGCGTCGGGCCCGAGGGCGCGCGCATCAGCGACATCGCCCGGCTCGCCGGCGTGAACGTCGCCCTGCTGTACCGCTACTTCGACTCGAAGGAGCAGCTGTTCGAGGAGGCGATCGTCGAGCCGATCGACCACCTCCTGCAGGACGTGCTCGCCCAGACGATCGCCGGCAGCATCAACGGGTCGTCCGAGGCGGTCAAGATCTTCTACCGCTCGCTGCTCCTGGTGTTCGTGGAGTACCTCGACCTCTTCAACGTGGTGCTGTTCCGCGATCGCGACAGCGGCCAGGAGTTCTACCTGCGTCGCATTGCGCCGTTCATCGACTCCCTCGTCGACCAGGTCCGAAGCGCCGACGAGCTGTGGTCGCAGAAGGCGGACCCGAAGCTCACGGCCCCGATGTGCGTGGGCATGTGCTGGGGCGTCGCCATGGACGCGCACTTCCGAGGCATCGACCTGGACGCCGACGAGGTCGCGGAGACCTTGGCGGCGATGACGTTGCACGGGCTCTCGGGTCGACCCCCGGCGAATTGACGGCGATCCTGCTTGGCCCGTCCCTGAGTGCCCACTAGCGTCGGCGCCATGACGCACAGCGGGCCGTGGCTCGACGACGACGAGGCCGAGGCGTGGCTCGCGCTCGTCTCCATCCTGGAGGTCCTGCCGGCAGCGCTGGACGCCCAACTGCTCCGGGACGCCGACCTGACGTTCTTCGAGTTCCTCGTCCTGGTGCAGCTGGCGGAGGCAGGTGACGAGCCGATGCGCCTGTCCGACCTCGCGGCCGCCACCCACACCTCGCCACCGCGCCTCTCGCGCGTCATCGCTCGGCTGGAGAAGGACGGACTGGTCACGCGGACTGCGGACTCTGACGACGCGCGGTCGCGCCACGCGGACCTGACCGACGCCGGGTGGCAGCGACTGGAGACCGCCTCCCCCGGGCACGTCGACCTGGTGCGCGAGATCTTCGTCGGTCCCCTCACCCGCGAGCAGCTCGGGCAGGCCCGCCGGATCGGCAGCCGCATCCTCGCAGTGCTCGATCCCGGCGGCAGCGTGCTCGCGGGCACGCGCGACTCCACGCGAGGACGTCAGGGACTCTCGCGGCTCCCCCAGCGGCCCGAGGTCACCGACTGATCAGGTCCGGTGGACCTTCCAGAAGCCGAGGATGAAGGTCGCGATCGCGGACCCGAGTGCCATCGCGACCCAGAAGGCCAGGTCCCACGACGTGGTGGTCGAGCCCTCCTGGGAGGGCTGCTGCACGAGCTGGACGAACGAGAACACCCACACCACCGCGGTCAGCACCATGAGACCCCTCAGGAACTGACCGCCGCGCTTCGTCGGCTGACCCGGGGCAACGGCATCGGTGTTCCGCTCGCTGGCTCGATCCTGAACACCGTGACCGCCGTCGTGGCGGAGATCCGGGGTCTCCGACGCACCCATGACTTTCCTCCTGGGAAAATAGTTGTAGATACAACTTTCTGATCCCAGTCTAGGCCGGACCGCCGGGGTCCACAACTCGCGTGTGACGTCGCCCGCCGGACGACGGCGTCGCCGTCAGAGCGCGGCGGGATCCAGGTCCAGCACGGTCCGGTCGAGGGAGGCCAGCAGGTCGAACTGCGGGTCGACCTTCGGCAGCTCGAACGCGAAGAAGTACCGGGCCGCGGCACGCTTGCCGTCGAAGAACGTGTCGGAGCGATCGCCCACGGCCAGCAGTTGCTCGAGCCAGATCCACGCGACCACGACGTGGCCGGCGGCCTCGAGGTAGACCGCGGAGTTGGCCAGCGCCAGCGCCGGGTCACCACCGGCCCACAGCTGCGACGTGACCTCGACGAGACGGGCGACCCGGGCGTCGAGCTGCGCGGCGTAGGCGGCCGCCGGGCCGTCCACGTCGGCGGCGCGCTTGATGGTCTCCTTGATCGCGCCGACGAGCGTCGCGAGCCCGGCTCCCCCGCCGGCGATGACCTTGCGGCCCAGCAGGTCGAGGCTCTGGATGCCGTGCGTCCCCTCGTGGATCGGGTTCAGCCGGTTGTCGCGGTAGAACTGCTCCACCGCGTAGTCGCGCGTGTAGCCGTACCCGCCGTGCACCTGGATGGCGAGGTCGTTCGCGACCAGGCACCACTGCGAGGGCCACGACTTGGCGATCGGGGTCAGCACCTCGAGCAGGTCGTGGGCCCGCGTCCTGGCGGCCTCGTCGGCCCCGGTGAGCTGCTCGTCGATGAGCCGCGAGCAGTACAGCAGCAGGCCGAGGCCACCCTCGACGTAGGACTTCTGCGCCAGCAGCATGCGACGGACGTCGGCGTGCTGGGTCAGCGGCACCATCGGGGCGGACGGGTCCTTCGCCCCGGGCACGCGGCCCTGGGTGCGCGTGCGGGCGTAGTCCAGGGCGTGCAGGTAGCCGGTGTAGCCGAGCGCGACCGCGCCCATGCCCACCGAGATCCGGGCCTCGTTCATCATGTGGAACATCTGGGCCAGGCCCTGGCCCTCCTCGCCCACGCGGTGGCCGATCGCGCCGGGCGCGCCGCCGGGCGTGGCGAGACCCTCGCCGAAGTTCAGCAGCGTGTTCGTGGTGCCGCGCCAGCCCATCTTGTGGTTGAGGCCGACCAGTGCGACGTCGTTCCGCTCGCCGATGGCCCCGTCCTCGACGAGGTACTTCGGCACGATGAACAGCGAGATGCCCTTGACGCCCGGGGGCGCTCCCTCGACCTTGGCCAGCACGAGGTGCACGATGTTCTCGGTCAGCTCGTGGTCGCCGCCGGAGATCCACATCTTCGTGCCGAACAGGCGGTAGGTGCCGTCGTCCTGGCGCACGGCGCGCGTGGTGATGTCGCCGAGCGACGAGCCGGCCTGCGGCTCCGACAGGCACATCGTCCCGTACCAGCGGCCCTCGATCACGGGCACGGCGTAGTCGCGGACCTGCTCCGGCGAGCCGTGCTCGACCAGCAGGTTGGCGTTGCCGGTGGACAGGAACGGGTACGACGACGCCGCGGCGCTCGCCGCCTGGAAGAACGCGAAGGCGCCCTGGCTCACCACGAAGGGCAGCTGCATGCCGCCGAGCTCGGCGTCGAACACGCCCGCGGGCATCCCGGAGTCGCGGTAGACCGCGAGCGCGGCGCTGAGCTCGGCCGGCAGGACGACCTTGCCGTCCTCGCCCACGACCGGCTCCTGCGTGTCGAGCAGCCGGTTGATCGGCGCGAACCGCTCGGTGGCGATCGTCTCGGACAGGTCGAGCACGGCGTCGAACGTGTCCCTCGAGTGCTCGGCGTACCGCTCGCGCTCGGCGAGATCGGCGGCACGGAGCCAGTCGAAGAGAAGGAAATCGACGTCCCGACGGGACAGGACCACGGACATGGAGAACTCCTGACTAAGCGCTTGCTTAGTCACTCTAGCCGACGTCCGTCAGCTGAGGGAACGGATCTCCTCGCGCAGCCGGCCCATCTGGGCGTCCAGGTCGGCCGCGGTGCCGGCCACCTCGGTGAGCTTGTCGCTCAGGTGCTCCGGCACGTGCATGCCGTACTTGTAGTAGATCTGGTGCTCGACGCTGGCCCAGAAGTCCATCGCGATCGTGCGGATCTGCACCTCGACCGGCACGTGCACCGTGCGGTCGGAGAGGAACACCGGCAGCTGCAGGATCAGGTGCAGGCTGCGGTAGCCGTTGGGCTTGGGCTCGGCGATGTAGTCCTTGGTCTCCAGCACCGTCAGGTCCTGCTGCTGCGTGAGCATCCGCGCGAAGCGGTAGGTGTCCTCGACGAAGACGCACGAAACCCGGATGCCCGCGATGTCGCGGATCCGCTCGCGGATCGTGGGCAGGTCACGGGGGCAGCCGGTGCGGTCGACCTTGGCGACGAGGCTCTCGAGCGTCTTCAGTCGCGACTTCACGTGCTCGATCGGGCTGTACTCGTGGGCCAGCTCGAACTCCTCGCGCAGGATCGAGATCTTCGTCTCGATCTCGTCGAGGGCGAACTTGTACTCCATCAGGAAGCCCGACATCTGCTGCTGGGCCTCGCGCAGGCGGCGCCGGAACTCCACCGGGCCGTGCGGGGTCCCGGCCAGCTGGCGCAGGACCCCGAGGTCCAGTGACTCGGACGCCTCGGAACTCGTCATGCCTCCATCGTGCCCGGGCGCTGGTGAGGCCCCGCTCAACTGCGCCAGTCCTTGAAGCCGAGCACGATGAGGCGCATCTGACGCCGCGCGCCCTCGCGGATCTTCTCCTCGAGGTCGGGGCGCCCGGCCGGCATCTCCACGACCTCCTCGGCGTTCGCGACCATGTTGCGGACGAAGAGGCGCGACACCATCTGGACGTCGTCGGCGCTCCAGGTCTCGATGTTGGGCAGCCGCGCCAGCACCACCGCGAGCTCGGAGACGAAGAGGTCCAGCTCGTGGCCGATGGCCCGGCGCACGGCCTCGGACCCCCCGACGCGCTCGCGCGCCACGAAGGCGAAGTCGGCCTTGTTCTCCTTGACCGCATCGATGAGGATCTGAGCCGCGGCGTCGATGATCTGCAGGAAGACCTCGGGATCGCGCGACGCGTCGCGGATCATGGTGCGCAGCGTCCCGAAGCAGCGCTCGACGAGGGCCAGGCCGAGCTCGTCCATCGAGGCGAAGTGCCGGTAGAACGCCGCCGGGACTACGCCGGCGCGCTTGGCCACCTGCCGCAGGCTGGTCTGGGCGAATCCCTGCTCGCTGCTCAGCTCGAGCGCGGCGTCGAGCAACGCACCGCGCGTGCGCTCCTTCTGGAGCTGACGCGCGTTGACGGCCTCGGACACGCGCCCAGCCTAGGGCGTGGCCTCCAGCCACGGTTGGGTGAACACGTGTTCCACGACACGGCACGTCGTGTTGACCGACCCCGGCCCCACCTGTCATCCTTGGGTGAACAGATGTTCACTGACATTGGTGGACGCCGCCCCGCTCGCCGCGCCGCTCACGACAGGAGTCCCATGGGACTGATCCGCAAGGCCTTGGCCTCACCGGTCGTCACCAAGGTGACGTCTCCTCACCATCCTGACGAGTACCTGACTCTCCTGCACCCCATGCTCACGGTCGAGGCCGTTCGCGGCCGCGTCGTCGACGTGATCCGCGAGACCGGCGCCGCCAGCACGGTGGTGCTGCGTCCCAACGGCGCCTGGTCCGGGTTCACCCCCGGCCAGCACGTGGAGTTCGGCGTCGAGGTCGAGGGCACCCGACGGGTCCGCGTCTTCAGCGTCTCGAGCTCGGCCGAGCGCAAGGACGGCATGTTCAGCGTCTCGGTGAAGGCCCACCCCGACGGCTACGTCTCCCAGTTCCTGCACGCGGGCAGCCTGCGCCCCGGCACGGTCGTGTACCTCTCCCCCGCCTCGGGCGAGTTCGTCCTGCCGAAGCGCGTGCCCGAGCACATCCTGCTCATCAGCGGCGGCTCCGGCATCACGCCCGTCATGAGCATGCTGCGCACCCTGGCCGACCGCGGCCACCGGGGCCGCGTCACCTTCCTGCACTACGCGCGCTCGCGCGACGACGAGATGTTCTCGATCGAGCTGGACGCGATGGCCGAGCTGCCCTTCGTCGACATGGTCCGCGTCTACACGCGCGACCCCGAGCCCGACGCGCGGCTCAACGGCCGCATCACGCTCGACCACCTGCACGGACTCGGCCTCGACCCGGCCACCACCCCCACGTGGGTGTGTGGCCCGGCCGGCCTCATCGCCACGGTCACCGAGCTCTACACCGACCTCGACGCGCGTGACCAGCTCACGGCCGAGTACTTCAAGGTTCCGTCGGTCGACCTCGACGCCGAGGACGCCACCGGCGCCGTCAGCTTCGACGCCAGCGGTGTCGACGCCCCGAACTCCGGCGCCACGATCCTCGAGCAGGCCGAGGCCGCCGGGCTCTCCCCCGTCTACGGATGCCGCATGGGTGTGTGCAACACCTGCGCGGTCAAGAAGCTCCACGGCGCGGTGCGCCATGTCATCAGCGGTGAGGTCAGTGCCGACACCGACGAAACGATCAAGGTCTGCGTCAACGTCCCGGTGGGCGATGTCGCGGTGGATCTGTGAAGGAGAAGAACATGTCCCTCTTCCAGCGCACGAAGCACGCGCCGATCGAGCCGCTCAGCGCCTCGGCCCACAACCAGGCGCCCGTCCCCCTGGTCGACGCGTATGACCCGAACCGCAAGTCCACGGTCGGCCTCGACCTCATGACGTACGAGCAGCTCGAGGAGTTCGGCCAGGAGCTCGACGCCGTGCGCCAGCGCGTGCTCGACAACCTCGGCCAGGAGGACGCCGACTACATCCGTCGCGTCATCCGCGTGCAGAAGTGGTTCGAGGTGCTGGGCCGCATCGGCATCTTCCTGCCGATCTTCCCGCCCGCCTTCATCGCCGGCGTCATCTTCCTCGGGCTCTCGAAGATCATCGAGAACATGGAGATCGGGCACAACGTCATGCACGGTCAGTACGACTGGATGAACGACCCGATGATCGACGGCAAGCGCTACGAGTGGGACAACGTGGCCCCTGCGCAGGACTGGAAGCACGGCCACAACTTCATCCACCACACGTACACGAACATCCACGGCATGGACCGCGACATCGGCTACGGCCTGCTGCGGATCGACGATGGCCAGCCGTGGTACCCGAACCACCGGTTCAACCTCCCGCTGGCGTTCCTGCTCATGCTCTTCTTCGAGTGGGGCGTGATGTACCACGGCATCGAGCTCGACGAGTACCTCGGCGGCAAGATGAGCAAGGAGGAGTTCGTCGCCCGCAAGAAGCGCGCCTACGTCAAGGTCCGGCGCCAGCTCTTCAAGGACTACGTCGTCTACCCGGTCATCGCCTGCGCCGCGATCCCGTTCGTCGGCTGGTGGGCCCCTCTCGCGGTGCTCGGAGCCAACTTCACGGCCAACCTGATCCGCAACATCTGGACCTTCCTGGTGATCTTCTGCGGTCACTTCCCGGCCGACGTCGAGACGTTCGACGAGCAGGACGCGCAGAACGAGACCCGCGGCCAGTGGTACCTGCGCCAGCTGCTCGGGTCGGCGAACATCTCCGGCTCCAAGCCCTTCCACGTGATGACCGGCAACCTCAGCCACCAGATCGAGCACCACCTGTTCCCCGACATCCCGGCGCGGCGCTACCGCGAGGTCAAGGTGGACGTGCAGCGTCTCGTCGAGAAGTACGGCCTGCGCTACAACGAGGGCCGGCTGTCCAAGCAGCTCATGAGCGTGGCGCGCCAGCTGGCGATCTACTCCAAGAAGCCGTCCGACCCGTACAAGGTGGGCAAGTCCCCCGAGTCGAAGGCCCTGCGCCGCGCCAAGCGCGAGGCCAAGGAGGCCGCACAGGCTGCCTGACGCCTGCCCGACCCCGCCCCAGAGCGCACCGAATCACTGATTCGGTGCGCTCTGTCGTGTATGTGACCCAGAGTTTCTACCGTCATTCCAGGGGCCAACCGGGTTGTGTGGCAGGTGTGACGTAAGTGGTCACTGACTTTGTAACCACTAGTTGCACTTTCGTTTTCGTGGCTCTAGGTTGTGTGGTGTCTGTCACAGCCGGCTCTCACGAGGGCACCTCTCGCGCTCTCGACGCGTCGGCTCAACTCCCAAAGAAGGACACCCTTGTGAAGAAGATGACGAAGACCGGAAAGGTCCTGGCAACAGGGGCAGCTGCAGCCCTCAGCGCCGGGGCCATCAGTGTGATTGGAGCCGCCAGCGCGAGCGCTGCGGACGTGACGTTGGAGAAGAACTTCCTCTACAAGTGTGAGGTCGTCGCCGGCGGACTGAACCTCGGCATCCAGGACATCGGCGTGCTCGCGTCGACCAGCGTCCCGGACACCGTGACCCCCGGTCAGGTGATCCCCGAGACCCCCGTGAACATCACCCTCACCATGCCGGAGCTGCTCCGCCAGTCCACCGCGCTGCTGCTCGGTGGCCGCGAGGCCTCGGGTGCGTCCACCAACTCGGCCGTCACCCTGACCACGGGTGGACAGACCACGACGATCGCCATCCCGAACCTCGGTGCGCCCCGCACGCCGATCCCGCAGGTGGCCAACGAGCCGTGGCTCATCCCCGCCACCGGACTCGTTCCCCCGATCACGACCCCGGACTACGCGGTCGACTCGGTCGTCATCGGCATGCCGGCCTCGTTCAACATCACCGCGACGATCTTCAAGGCCGACAACTCCACCATCCCGTCGACCCTCGCCTGCAACGGCCCCGCCGACCTGGCGCTGGGCTCGATCGGCGTGACGGAGCCCACGACGGAGCCG
>NZ_DLNK01000003.1:0-8121 GCF_002476985.1 Aeromicrobium sp. UBA7512 | reverse complement strand
CGACCACGGAGCCGACCACGGACCCGGTCATCAAGGTGCCGTTCAAGCTCAAGGGCAGCACGACCATCAAGGCCGGCAACGGCACCGCCCCGCTGAACGGCAAGGTCGCGGCTGACTTCAACCTCGCCACCGGCCAGTTCGTCGCCGATCTGACGCTGGACAACACCAAGGCGAAGCTGAAGGCCCTCGGCTTCCTCCCGGTCGACGCTGACCTCGCCTTCACCTCGGTGGGCAAGACCAACGGTGGCATCAACCTCTCCACCGGCCAGCTGACCGCCGACTCGAAGGTGAACATCCAGATCACCTCGATCAAGTCGTTCGGTCTGAAGCTCGGCGGCGGCGCCAAGTGCCAGACGTCCAAGCCGTCCGACATCCGCCTGGCGTCCAACGGCCGCTTCGACCCGCTCGCGGGCGGTACGGTCACCAGCACCTACTCGATCGCGAAGCTGCAGGGCTGTGGCCCGCTGAACGACATCCTGTCGCTCTTCGCCTCGGGTCCGGGCAACAAGCTGACCGCGACGCTCGCTCCGTGAGCTGCGTGATCATCAACTGAACACCGGGGAGGGTCCTGCCGCAGCCGCGGTGGGGCCCTCCCTCGTTCCGATCGGAAGGCAACACCATGAACAGGACCATCCGGGTGATGCTCGCCGGTGCGGCAGCGGGTCTCGTGCTGGGCGGCTGCACCGGCTCCAGCGACGAGCCCGAAGCGGCTGCGGCGACTCCCCAGGAGAAGTGGGCCCAGTCGCTGTGCCAGGCGCTCGAGCCGACCACGGCACCCGTCGAGCCGCCCGCCACCGACGGCAGCGCGGCGGAGTCGAAGGAGGCCATCATGACGTTCCTGCGCACCCTGCGCGACCGACTCGAGGCGCAGGCCAAGGTGCTGCAGGACGCCGGCACTCCCCCGGAGGTCGACGCGGCGGCCTACGACCAGGCGAAGAAGTCGCTCGACACCGGCGCCCAGACGCTTCAGGGCGTCATCAAGAATCTCAA
The DNA here is from genome assembly GCF_002476985.1 of Aeromicrobium sp. UBA7512. Taxonomy (NCBI): domain Bacteria; kingdom Bacillati; phylum Actinomycetota; class Actinomycetes; order Propionibacteriales; family Nocardioidaceae; genus Aeromicrobium; species Aeromicrobium sp. UBA7512. Next base: position 7,131 of record NZ_DLNK01000003.1, on the reverse strand, counting down.
GGCGGCCAGCACGGCGAACGCCGACCAGATGCAGGCCACCCTGCTGCAGGTCAGCGAGTCGCTCGCCGAGTCGTCGAGCTACGAAGGACCGCTCGCCGAGCTCAGCGCCAGCGACGAGGGGCTGAAGAAGGCGTTCGAGAAGGACGAGACCTGCGCGTCGATCATGAGCTGATCGGCACGTCGCTCGTGCCCCGGTGCCTCAGCGGTACCGGGGCACGTTGCGTTCCGACGGCTTCGGCCACGGGTTGAACGTGCACCCGTTGCGGCCCTTCGACTGCTGCATCATGACGGGGGCCTTCTGACCCTTGCCGCCGCAGGACTTGTGGTGCCAGCCGAGCCAGTGGCCGGTCTCGTGGTTCACCACCATGTGGCGGTACCCCAGCAGGGTCGTGCCCTTCGCCGCGTTCCAGGCCGGAGAGGCGTGCTTCCAGCGCTCCTGGTTGATGATCACGTGGCGCCCCACCCGGCAGCTCCAGGTGGACGAGCAGGCGCTCGAGTACGTGGGCACGCGCGAGGCCTGGGCCAGCACGATCGTCATCGAGCCGCCCGACTTCACCCGCTTGAACCGGATGCCACCGGCACGCCAGCCCCGCGGGTCGTCGAGGATCTCGGCGACCTGGCGCTTGAACGTCTTCACGCTCGTGGTCATCTTGCCGTTCGTCGCGATCGAGTACTTCACGGTGCGCCGCACGTCGCGCACGTGCTTGACCTTGCGCCACGGCGAGCGGTGCGTGACGGTGCGGTAGCCGGGCTTGCTGACGGTGACCCGCACGCGCACCGTGTGGCCGACGTCGCGCACGCCGAGCTTGTACTTCCAGCGGGTGGCGCCCTTGATCGGCTTGCCGTCGCGCAGCCACTGGGTGCGGATCTGCAGCCCCCCGACGGAGTAGCGGCCCACCGAGCGGGTGAGCGTCCTGCCGAACCGGTGGGTGCCCTTCACCTTCGGGCCCTCACGCACGACGATCTGCTGGGGAGCCGGCTGCGAGGTCGGCGCCACGGCCGGCGCGACCGGCGTGGGACCCGCGGCCGTCGCCGGGGCCGCCGAGAGCAGCCCCACGGCCAGGACGAGGGGCAGCAGCAGACGCGAGAGCATGCCTTCAGGCTAACCCGCGCTCATCCGCCGCCCTGCACCTCGGGGCGGGCGGTCACTCGTAGAAGACGCGCTCCACGACCTGCCGGGCCCGGCGGGTGATCCGCATGTAGTCGTTGACCATCTCCTCGGTGTGGTCCTGCCCGATGCCGAGGAGGTGCGCGAGGCCCACGCGGTCGGCCGTGGTCTCGACCATCGACTCCGCGGGCTTGGCGCGCCACAGCACCACGCCGTTGCGGATGCGGGTCACGAAGCGCCAGGACTCGATGAGGGCCTGGGCGTCCTCGGCCGAGAGGATCTCGGCGTCGGCGGCCGCCTCCAGGGCGTCGATCGTGCGCGTGGTGCGCAGCGCCGGCACCCGGTGCGCGTGCTGCATCTGCAGCAGCTGGATGGTCCACTCGACGTCGGCCAGTCCCCCGCGTCCCAGCTTGAGGTGGGTGTTCGGGTTGGCGCCGCGCGGCAGCCGCTCGGAGTCCACGCGGGCCTTGATCCGCCGGATGTCGCGCTCCTGCGAGGCCGACAGGCCGCCCTCGGGGTACCGCAGCGGGTCGATCAGCTCGGTGAACCGGCGGCACAGCTCGGGATCGCCCACGGCGGCCTCGGCGCGCAGCAGCGCCTGCGCCTCCCACGTGTCCGACCACTTGGCGTAGTACGCCGCGTAGGCGTCGAACGAGCGGACCAACGGGCCGTTCTTGCCCTCGGGACGCAGTCCGGCGTCGATCTCGAGCGCGGGGTCGGCTCCCGCGGCACCGAGCATCTGCCGGATGAGCTGGGCGATCCACAGCGCGCACGCCTTCGCCTCGTCGCCGTCGGCCCCCTCGACCGGGTCGTGCACGAACATCACGTCGGCGTCGGAGCCGTACCCCGCCTCGTGCCCGCCGAGCCGGCCCATCAGGACGATGGCGTTGCGCGTCGGCAGCGGCTTGTCGTGGTCCTGGGTCCAGGCCGCCTCCGCCGTGGCGAGCGTGGCCGCGATGGTGGCCGTGTTGATCGCCGTCAGCGCCTCGCCGACCTCGGTGACGTCGAGCCGGCCCAGCACGTCGCTCATCGCGACGCGCGACAGCTCGCGGCGCCGGATCCGGCGGACGGCGCGCACGGCGCCGTCGGGGATCTGGTGCCGCTTGGCCGCGAGGGTCATCTCGGTGTCGAGCCGGTCGAGGTCGCGCGGCACGAGCGCCTCGTCGTCGCCGAGCAGCGCCACGGCGTCGGGCGCCCGGCGGATCAGGTCGGTGACGTACGTGCTGGAGGCCAGCATGTGCGCGAACTGCTGCGCACCGGTGCCCTCGTCGCGGAGCTTGCGCAGGTACCAGGGCGAGTCGCCGAGCTCCTCGGAGATCTGCCGGAACGCGAGCAGCGCCGCATCGGGCTGCGGGGACTCCGCGAACCACGAGAGCATCGCCGGCAGCAGCGAGCGGTGGATGGCGGCCCGTCGCGTGACGCCCGACGTGAGCGCGCCGATGTGGGCCATCGCGCCCTTCGGGTCGCTGTAGCCCAGCGCCGCGAGCCGGTCCTGCGCCGCCTCGGTGCTGAGGCGCAGGCGGTCCTCCGGGAGCGACGCGACGGCCTCGAGCAGCGGCCGGTAGAAGATCTTCTCGTGCAGGCGGCTGACGATCCGCCGGTGCGCCTGCCACTCCTTGACCAGATTGTCGGCCGGATTCGTGGTGAAGCCCATGCTGCGGCCGATCCGCCGCAGGTCGTCGACGTCCTCGGGGACCAGGTGGGTGCGACGCAGCCGGAACAGCTGCATCCGGTGCTCGAGGGCACGCAGGAACTCGTAGGCCTCCTCCAGCGCCGAGCCGTCGCGGCGTCCGACGTAGCCCTTGTCGGTGAGGGCCCGCAGGGCCTCGAGCGTGTTGGGGCTGCGGATCTGCTCGTCGACACGGCCGTGCACGAGCTGCAGCAGCTGCACGGCGAACTCGACGTCGCGCAGGCCGCCGCTGCCGAGCTTCAGCTGGCGGTCACGGTGGGCCGCCGGGATGTTCTCGATGACGCGCCGGCGCATCCGGCGGACCTCGGGCACGAAGTCGTCGCGCTCGGCGGCCTTCCACACCATCGGCTGCAGCGCCTCGAGGTACGCCTCGGCCAGCTCGCGGTCGCCGGCGGCGTACCGCGCCTTGAGCAGCGCCTGGAACTCCCACGTGACCGCCCAGCGGTCGTAGTAGGCGACGTGGCTGCCCAGGGTGCGGCTCAGCGGGCCGTGCTTGCCCTCGGGGCGCAGGTTCGGGTCGACCTCCCAGATCGTGCCCTCGGCGGTGAGGTCGCCGCAGATCCGGATGATCGCGCCCGCCATGCGCGTGGCGGCGGCCGCGGCGCGCTGCTCGTCGGCGCCCTCGACCGGCTCGTGCACGAAGATGACGTCCACGTCGCTCACGTAGTTCAGCTCGTGGCCGCCGGTCTTGCCCATCGCGATGACGGCCAGGCGGACGAGGTCGGCGTCCTCCTCCTCGTCCCCGGCGATCCGCAGGGCGGCGTCGAGCGTGGCGACCGCGAGGTCGGACAGCTCGGCCGATGACTGCTTGAAGGTGGTGTGCGCGTTGAGGTCGCGCGCGGCGATCGCGGCCAGCTCGCGGTGGTAGCGCACGCGCAGCGCGTCGGGATCGGTCACGTCGGCGAGCCACTCGCGGTACTCGGGCTCGGTGGCCGGCCGCTCCAGCAGGCGCTCCCCCACCAGGTCGAGCACGTACTCGGGGTGCCGTCGCCAGAACTCGCCGATCGCGCGGCTGGTGCCGAGCACGATCATCGCGCGCTCGCGCAGGACGGGGTCGTCCTCCAGCGCGGCCATGAGCCGCGGCCCCTCGTCGGTCTCGGCGAGCGCCACGAGCGACGCGAGCGCGCCGTCGGGATCGGCGACCGCGGCGATCTGGTCGACGAACTCGGACGAGACGGAGCCCAGCCGTGCGAGGTTCGCGGTGGCGGTCTCCGGGTCCGAGAAGCGGGTGCGGGTCACGGGACTTACAGGACCGGCATCAGTCGGTCGATCTCGAACTGCGTGACCTGCGAGCGGTAGTCCTGCCACTCCGCGCGCTTGTTGCGCAGGAAGAAGTCGAAGACGTGCTCGCCCAGCGTCTCGGCGACGAGCTCGCTGTTCTCCATCGTGCGGATCGCCTCGTCGAGGTTGCGCGGCAGCGGGGCGATGCCCATCGCACGACGCTCGTTCTCGCTGAGCGACCAGACGTCGTCCTCGGCCTCGGGCGGCAGCTCGTAGCTGTTCTCGATGCCCTTGAGGCCCGCGGCAAGGATCAGCGCGTACGCGAGGTAGGGGTTGCATGCCGAGTCGGGGGCGCGCAGCTCGACCCGGGCCGAGCCGGACTTGTGCGGCTTGTACATCGGCACCCGCACGAGCGCGGAGCGGTTGTTGTGGCCCCAGCACACGTAGTTCGGCGCCTCGCCGCCCCACGCGAGGCGCTTGTAGGAGTTCACCCACTGGTTCGTGACGGCCGTGATCTCGGGCGTGTGCTCGAGGACGCCGGCGATGAACGCGCGGCCCGTCTTGCTCAGCTGGTACTCGGCGCCGGCCTCGTAGAAGACGTTCTCGTCGCCCTCGAACAGCGACACGTGCGTGTGCATGCCCGATCCGGGGTGGTCGGTGAAGGGCTTGGGCATGAACGAGGCCCACTTGCCCTGGCTCAGCGCGACCTCGCGAACGATCGTGCGGAACGTCATGATGTTGTCGGCCATCGACAGCGCGTCGGCGTAGCGCAGGTCGATCTCCTGCTGGCCCGGGCCGCCCTCGTGGTGGCTGAACTCCACCGAGATGCCCATCGCCTCGAGCATCGTGATGACCTCGCGGCGGAAGTCCTGGCTGGCGCCCTGGGCGGTGTGGTCGAAGTACCCGCTGTCGTCCACCGCGACCGGACGCGTGCCCGGCTCCGGCTTGGACTTGAAGACGAAGAACTCGATCTCGGGGTGCGTGTAGAACGTGAAGCCCGCGTCGGCGGCCTTCGCCAGCGCACGCTTGAGCACGTAGCGCGGATCGGCGTACGACGGGCTGCCGTCGGGCATCGCGATGTCGCAGAACATGCGCGCCGTGGCGGGCGTCTCGCCGCGCCACGGGAGGATCTGGAACGTGGACGGGTCCGGCTTGGCCAGCATGTCGGCCTCGTGGACGCGGGCGAAGCCCTCGATGGCGGAGCCGTCGAAGCCGATGCCCTCCTCGAACGCGCCCTCGAGCTCGGTCGGGGCGATGGCCACCGACTTCAACGAGCCGAGCACGTCGGTGAACCACAGCCGGACGAAGCGGACGTCCCGCTCCTCGATCGCGCGTAGGACGAAGTCCTCCTGCTTACCCATGCGGTCAGTGTAGGGCCGCGCTCGGGCGAGCCGCGCGCGGCCGTTTGCCGCCACCCGGCTGCGCCCCGCGGCACGCCCTAGGGTGGGAACCGTGCCGCAACTTCGCCTCGCCCTCGCCCAGATCAACGCCGTCGTCGGAGACGTCGAGGGCAACCTCGAGCTCGTCCTGCAGCAGGCGCGCGACGCCCATGCCGCCGGCGCGCACGTGCTGGTCACGCCCGAGATGGTGCTGACCGGCTACCCGATCGAGGACCTCGCCTACCGGCGGTCGTTCATCGAGCGCTCGCAGGCAGCCGTCACGTCGCTGGCCGAGCGCCTCGCGGAGGAGGACCTGGGCGACCTCGTCGTCATCGTGGGCCACCTCGACCGCGCCACCGACGTGTCGGACCGCCTCGGGGTGCCCAAGAACGCGCCCGTCAACGCGGCCTCGGTGATCACCGGTGGCGAGGTCGTCACCCGCTACGACAAGCACCACCTGCCCAACTACGGCGTGTTCGACGAGTTCCGCCACTTCGTCGCCGGCGACCGCACCCAGATCATCCAGGTCCACGGCGTCGACGTCGCGATCGCGATCTGCGAGGACATCTGGCAGGAGGGTCCCTCGAAGGCCGCCAAGTCCGCCGAGGCCGGCCTGCTCGTCGTGCTCAACGGCTCGCCCTACGAGGCGGCCAAGGACGACGAGCGGCTCGAGCTGTGCGCGCGGCGCGCGGTCGAGGGCGAGTGCGCGGTGGCCTACGCCAACCTCGTCGGCGGCCAGGACGAGCTGGTCTTCGACGGCGACTCGCTCGTGGTCGACGCGCAGGGCGAGGTCGTGGCCCGCGCGAGGCAGTTCGAGCCCGAGCTGCTGATCGCCGACCTCGACCTCCAGGCCGCCACGGCGCAGATGCCCGAGCCCGGAACGCGGTTCGAGGGTCTGTTGGTCGAGCGCACGGTCATCAGCAGCGACCCGCTGCCCGCGTACGAGCCCGTCACCGGCAGCGTCGCGGAGCGGTGGGACGACCTCGGCGAGCGCTGGCAGGCGATCGTGCTGGGCCTGCGCGACTACGTCGAGAAGAACGGCTTCCCGTCGGTGCTGCTCGGCATGTCCGGCGGCATCGACTCCACCGTGGTCGCCGCGCTCGCGGTGGACGCTCTCGGCGCCGACCGCGTGTTCGGCGTCTCCAACCCGAGCGCGTGGTCCACCGAGCACTCGCGCTCCGACGCCGCCGACCAGGCCGAGCGCACCGGCCTGGACCTGCGCACCATCGCCATCGCGCCGATCTTCGACTCCTACCAGGAGGCGCTGCACCTCGAGGGCATCGCCGAGGAGAACCTCCAGGCCCGCATTCGCGCCGTGATCTGGATGGGCCTGTCGAACGCCGAGAACCACCTCGTCCTCGCGTGCGGCAACAAGTCCGAGCTCGCCACCGGCTATTCCACGATCTACGGCGATGCCGTCGGCGGCTACGCACCGATCAAGGACGTGCCGAAGACGATCGTCTGGGAGCTCGCGAAGTGGCGCAACGCCTGGGCCGAGTCGCAGGGCCAGACGCCGCCCATCCCGCCGAACACGATCTCGAAGGAGCCGTCGGCCGAGCTGCGCCCCGGCCAGCGCGACTCCGACAGCCTCCCGCCGTACCCCGTGCTCGACGGCATCCTCGACGCCTACGTCGAGCGTGACCTCGGCTCGGCCGACGTCGTCGCCGAGGGATTCGACCCCGTCGTGGTGGAGAAGGTCATCACCCTCGTCGACCGGGCGGAGTACAAGCGTC
>NZ_DLNK01000002.1:207936-213515 GCF_002476985.1 Aeromicrobium sp. UBA7512 | reverse complement strand
GCATCGTGACCGACCCGGGTTTGACCTGGTGAAAACGGCGATGTAAATTGGAGCCTCCGCATGGATCCGGGAACGGTGATGTGTGTGATGTGCGTCTGATCCTTGAGAACTCAACAGTGTGCCAAAAGTCGACGAATTAATTAGTAGTACCCCGGCGGCGACGAAGGACGATGGGCTTCGGTCCATGGTCGCGCGGAGCCGCAGGGACAATTCCGACAACAATGACTGTCCAGCAGTCAAAACTTGTCAGGAATCAGCTTTTCTAGATGTTGACCATGCCTTTGGGTGTGGGAGATTTTCAACGGAGAGTTTGATCCTGGCTCAGGACGAACGCTGGCGGCGTGCTTAACACATGCAAGTCGAGCGGTAAGGCTCCTTCGGGAGTACACGAGCGGCGAACGGGTGAGTAACACGTGAGTAACCTGCCCCATTCTTCGGAATAACCAGTGGAAACGCTGGCTAATGCCGAATACGACCACCGAAGGCATCTTCTGGTGGTGGAAAGCTCCGGCGGAATGGGATGGACTCGCGGCCTATCAGCTTGTTGGTGAGGTAATGGCTCACCAAGGCGACGACGGGTAGCCGGCCTGAGAGGGTGACCGGCCACACTGGGACTGAGACACGGCCCAGACTCCTACGGGAGGCAGCAGTGGGGAATATTGGACAATGGGCGAAAGCCTGATCCAGCAACGCCGCGTGAGGGATGACGGCCTTCGGGTTGTAAACCTCTTTCAGCAGGGACGAAGCGAAAGTGACGGTACCTGCAGAAGAAGGACCGGCCAACTACGTGCCAGCAGCCGCGGTAATACGTAGGGTCCGAGCGTTGTCCGGAATTATTGGGCGTAAAGGGCTCGTAGGCGGTTTGTCACGTCGGAAGTGAAAACTCAGGGCTCAACCCTGAGCGTGCTTACGATACGGGCAAACTAGAGGTATGCAGGGGAGAACGGAATTCCTGGTGTAGCGGTGGAATGCGCAGATATCAGGAGGAACACCGGTGGCGAAGGCGGTTCTCTGGGCATTACCTGACGCTGAGGAGCGAAAGCATGGGGAGCGAACAGGATTAGATACCCTGGTAGTCCATGCCGTAAACGTTGGGCGCTAGGTGTGGGGACCTTCCACGGTCTCCGTGCCGCAGCTAACGCATTAAGCGCCCCGCCTGGGGAGTACGGCCGCAAGGCTAAAACTCAAAGGAATTGACGGGGGCCCGCACAAGCGGCGGAGCATGCTGATTAATTCGATGCAACGCGAAGAACCTTACCTGGGTTTGACATATGCCGGAAAGCCGTAGAGATACGGCCCCCCTTGTGGTCGGTATACAGGTGGTGCATGGCTGTCGTCAGCTCGTGTCGTGAGATGTTGGGTTAAGTCCCGCAACGAGCGCAACCCTCGTCCTATGTTGCCAGCACGTTATGGTGGGGACTCATAGGAGACTGCCGGGGTCAACTCGGAGGAAGGTGGGGATGACGTCAAGTCTTCATGCCCCTTATGTCCAGGGCTTCAAGCATGCTACAATGGCCGGTACAAAGGGCTGCGAAACCGCGAGGTGGAGCGAATCCCAAAAAGCCGGTCTCAGTTCGGATTGGGGTCTGCAACTCGACCCCATGAAGTCGGAGTCGCTAGTAATCGCAGATCAGCAACGCTGCGGTGAATACGTTCCCGGGCCTTGTACACACCGCCCGTCACGTCATGAAAGTCGGCAACACCCGAAGCCGGTGGCCCAACCCTTGTGGAGGGAGCCGTCGAAGGTGGGGCTGGCGATTGGGACGAAGTCGTAACAAGGTAGCCGTACCGGAAGGTGCGGCTGGATCACCTCCTTTCTAAGGAGCACTCGATAAGAGACTGGACTTCAGGGTCCAGGCGGATCGTTCGTCAGCACACGTCTGACGCGGTCCAGCTCACTAGTGGACGTCGACTATTTGGCTTGTCGCCGGCGGATGACCGTCAGTACTGCTCCTTTGGGAGCGTGGAAACTCGGTCGGACACGGTGACAACTCAGGCACACTGTTGGGTCCTGAGGGATCAGCATTTTGATGTTGGATTCCTCGGACCGTACACCCCCTCGAACCACTCGATCTTGATCGAGCAGGCGTGGATTTGAGTACGGGACCGATCGTATTTTGAGAACTTCACAGTGGACGCGAGCATCTTTGTAGTAACAACAAGCTACTAAGTGCACATGGTGGATGCCTTGGCATCGAGAGCCGATGAAGGACGTTGGAGTCTGCGAAAAGCCCCGGGGAGTTGACAACCGAGCTGTGATCCGGGGATGTCCGAATGGGGAAACCCACTCAGAGGAAAGTCTGAGTACCTGCGCCTGAACACATAGGGCGTTTGGAGGGAACGTGGGGAAGTGAAACATCTCAGTACCCACAGGAAGAGAAAACAACAGTGATTCCGGTAGTAGTGGCGAGCGAAACCGGAAGAGGCTAAACCTTGGATGTGTGATAGCCGGCAGGCGTTGCATCCAGGGGGTTGTGGGACCGCACCGATTGTTCTGCCGAGCAGTCAAAGAGTCATAAACCATGAGTGAAGGTGAAGCCGACTGGAAAGTCGCGACACAGAGGGTGAGATCCCCGTAACCGTAAGCTCATGGCTCTTGTGCGTCATCCCGAGTAACACCGAACCCCTGAAATTCGGTGTGAATCTGGCGGGACCACCCGCTAAGCCTAAATACTCCTCGATGACCGATAGCGGACAAGTACCGTGAGGGAAAGGTGAAAAGTACCCCGGGAGGGGAGTGAAATAGTACCTGAAACCATGTGCATACAATCCGTTGGAGCAGTTCTTCGGAACTGTGACAGCGTGCCTTTTGAAGAATGAGCCTGCGAGTTAGCGTTGTGTAGCAAGGTTAAGGCGAGTGCCGTAGCCGTAGCGAAAGCGAGTCCGAATAGGGCGCTTGAGTTGCACGATCTAGACCCGAAGCGGAGTGATCTATCCATGGCCAGGTTGAAGCGCGGGTAAGACCGCGTGGAGGACCGAACCCACCTAGGTTAAAAACTGGGGGGATGAGCTGTGGATAGGGGTGAAAGGCCAATCAAACTCCGTGATAGCTGGTTCTCCCCGAAATGCATTTAGGTGCAGCGTCACGCGTTTCTTACCGGAGGTAGAGCACTGGATGGGCTAGGGGGCCTACAAGCTTACTGAACTCAACCAAACTCCGAATGCCGGTAAGTGAGAGCGTGGCAGTGAGACTGCGGGGGATAAGCTCCGTAGTCGAGAGGGAAACAGCCCAGACCATCAGCTAAGGTCCCAAAGCGATTGCTAAGTGGAAAAGGATGTGGAGTCGCAGAGACAACCAGGAGGTTGGCTTAGAAGCAGCCACCCTTGAAAGAGTGCGTAATAGCTCACTGGTCAAGTAATTCCGCGCCGACAATTTAGCGGGGCTCAAGCAATCCACCGAAGCTATGGGATTCACACATGAGGTAGGCCTTCGTGGTCCAGCCGTGTGGATCGGTAGGGGAGCGTCGTGTCGCGAGCGAAGCGGCGGGGTAACCCAGCCGTGGATGCGACACGAGTGAGAATGCAGGCATGAGTAGCGAATGAGGAGTGAGAAACTCCTCCACCGAATGACCAAGGGTTCCAGGGTCAAGCTAATCTTCCCTGGGTAAGTCGGGACCTAAGGCGAGGCCGACAGGCGTAGTCGATGGACAACGGGTTGATATTCCCGTACCGGCGCTGAATCGCCCATGCTGAATCCAGTGATGCTAAGTGCCCGAAACCTGACCTAACGTCTCTTCGGAGACAATGGTCAGGCGGAGCGCATGACCCGATCTGGTAGTAGGCAAGCGATGGTGTGACGCAGGAAGGTAGCTCATCCGTGGCGATGGTAGTCCACGGGTAAGGTCGTAGGACGAGTGATAGGCAAATCCGTCACTCATATGTCTGAGAGCCGATGCCACCCACTTAGTGGAGTGTGAGTGATCCTATGCTGCCGAGAAAAGCATCTAGCGAGATTCAGAGCCGCCCGTACCCCAAACCGACTCAGGTGGTCAAGTAGAGAATACTAAGGTGATCGAGAGAATCATGGTTAAGGAACTCGGCAAAATGCCCCCGTAACTTCGGGAGAAGGGGGGCCGGATGCGTGATCAGACTTGCTCTGAGAAGCGTTGAAGGCCGCAGAGACCAGGCCCAAGCGACTGTTTACTAAAAACACAGGTCCATGCTAAGTCGAAAGACGCCGTATATGGACTGACTCCTGCCCGGTGCTGGAAGGTTAAGGGGACGTGTTAGCGCAAGCGAAGCACAGAACTTAAGCCCCAGTAAACGGCGGTGGTAACTATAACCATCCTAAGGTAGCGAAATTCCTTGTCGGGTAAGTTCCGACCTGCACGAATGGAGTAACGACTTGGGCGCTGTCTCAACCATGAACTCGGCGAAATTGCACTACGAGTAAAGATGCTCGTTACGCGCGGCAGGACGGAAAGACCCCGGGACCTTTACTATAGTTTGGTATTGGTGTTTGGTTCGACTTGTGTAGGATAGGTGGGAGACTGTGAAGCTTGGACGCCAGTTCAGGTGGAGTCGCCGTTGAAATACCACTCTGGTCGTACTAGATATCTAACCTAGGTCCGTTATCCGGATCAGGGACAGTGCCTGATGGGTAGTTTAACTGGGGCGGTTGCCTCCTAAAATGTAACGGAGGCGCTCAAAGGTTCCCTCAGCCTGGTTGGCAATCAGGTTTCGAGTGTAAGTGCACAAGGGAGCTTGACTGTGAGAGTGACAGCTCGAGCAGGGACGAAAGTCGGAACTAGTGATCCGGCGCTGGCATGTGGAAGCGGCGTCGCTCAACGGATAAAAGGTACCCCGGGGATAACAGGCTGATCTTCCCCAAGAGTCCATATCGACGGGATGGTTTGGCACCTCGATGTCGGCTCGTCGCATCCTGGGGCCGTAGCAGGTCCCAAGGGTTGGGCTGTTCGCCCATTAAAGCGGCACGCGAGCTGGGTTTAGAACGTCGTGAGACAGTTCGGTCCCTATCCGCCGCGCGCGTAGGAAACTTGAGAAAGGCTGCCCCTAGTACGAGAGGACCGGGGTGGACGAACCTCTGGTGTGCCAGTTGTTCTGCCAAGAGCACGGCTGGTTGGCTACGTTCGGAAGTGATAACCGCTGAAAGCATCTAAGCGGGAAGCATGTTTCAAGATGAGGTTTCCCACTGGTTAACCAGGTAAGGCCCCCAGCAGACCACTGGGTTGATAGGCCGGAAGTAGAAGTGTGGCAACACATGGAGCTGACCGGTACTAATAGGCCGAGGGCTTGTTTCTTACAAAGATCTACCGCGTCCACTGTGAGGTTCCCGAGATATGATCGGGAGCCAGGCACACGAGTACGACCCCTCGGGGTCGATACTCGTCTGCCGCCAAGGCTTGTTGATATCTCCATAGAGTTTCGGCGACCATGGCGAAGGGGAAACACCCGGTTACATTCCGAACCCGGAAGTTAAGCCCTTCAGCGCCGATGGTACTGCACTGGAGACGGTGTGGGAGAGTAGGACGTCGCCGGACAATCATTAGCGCGAGGCCGCTCCCTTTGGGAGCGGCCTTGCTGCATTTGTGCCCCCAACAGGGCATGCTCTCTTGTGG
>NZ_DLNK01000002.1:65271-207678 GCF_002476985.1 Aeromicrobium sp. UBA7512 | reverse complement strand
CCCGACGACGTCAGCGCCAAGGACCTGGACAAGTTCGCCCGCCAAGAGCTCCAGGGCCTGCCCGACAAGCTCGCCGAGAAAGTCGCCCGACACCTCGTCATGGCCGGCGTCCTGCTCCACGAAGACCCCGAACTCGCCCACAAGCACGCCCTCGCCGCCCGAGCCCGCGCCATGCGCGTCGGCCTGGTCCGCGAAGCCACCGGCGAGACCGCCTACGCCTGCGGCAACTGGGCCGAAGCCCTCGCCGAGTTCCGCGCCGCCAAACGCATGACCGGCCGCCACAGCTACGCCCCCATGATGGCCGACGCCGAACGCGCCCTCAAACGCCCCGAAAAAGCCCTCGAATACGACCGACCCGACATCCGCGCCCACCTCGACGAAGCCGGCAACACCGAACTGTCCATCGTCATCGCCGGCGCCCGCCGCGACCTCGGACACCTCGACGCCGCCCTCCAAATCCTCGAATCCGAACCCCTCACCACCAAAGGCCGCGCCGACTGGGTCACCCGCCTGCGCTACGCCTACGCCGACACCCTCCTCGCCGCCGGACGCACAGACGAAGCCATCACCTGGTTCCACCGCGTCGCCGGCACCGACGCCAACAACCTCACCGACGTCGAAGAACGACTCACCCAACTCGAAGGCTGACCCACTGCGCGTCCGACACGGGATCGGCACTTCATGAGAGTCCTCTCACGAACGCCTCACGGAGGCCTCACGAGCGGTCGCGAGAGTGAAGGCATCAACTCTCGAGGAGGACTCATGAAGAACAGTGTGCGTACGGGCATCGCGGCCCTGGCAGGAACCATCGCCCTCACCACGGGCGGCGTCGTCGTGGCCCAGGCGGCCGTCGGGGCGCCCTCCGATCCGGTCAAGCGCGAGGACACCAGCACCGGCGTCGTGACCACCGTGACCGACGACCCCACGCCGGATCCCGATCCGACCACGGGCCCCACGGACGACCCGACCCAGAACACCCTCAACACTCGGGTCTCGGCGCAGACCAAGGCCGGTGCCGCGGACGACCCGACGGCGAACACGGTGCAGTCGCGCCAGACGGTGCAGTCGCGGGCCAGCGCCCCGTCGCGTCAGACGGTGCAGACGCGCCCGAGCGCCCCGTCGCGTCAGACGGTCGCGTCGAAGCAGTCCGCCCAGACGCGCGGCACGAACTGATGTCGAACGACCTCGCGCCCGGCGCCCCGGCGGCAGACCTGCCGCCGGGGCTGGTGGGTCTCTCCGAGCTCGGTGGGGGACTGCACCACGAGGTCTGGCTGGCCTACGACGAGTCGCGGCTGGCGCCGGTCGTGGTGAAGATCCTGCGCCCCGAGCTGGTCGGCGACGCCGACGCCGTGGGCGCGACCCTGCGCGAGATCGACGTGCTGGCCGGGCTGGCGCACCCGTCGATCGTGCGCCTGTACGACTTCGACGACGCGGCCGAACGTCCCTACATGGTGCAGGAGCACCTCGACGGCCCCACGCTGTCGTCCCTCATCTTCCGCGACGGACCCGTGCAGCTCCACCAGCTGCTGCCGCTCGCCCTCGAGCTCGCCGGGAGCGTGCACTACCTGCACACGAACGGCCTGCTCCATCTGGACGTGAAGCCCAGCAACGTGATCATGGGCGCGCCGGCGAAGCTCATCGACCTCAGCCTCACGCTCGACCTCGACAGCGCCGCGGCGCTCGACTACCCGGTCGGCAGCGACGAGTACATGCCGCCGGAGCAGTGCGACCCGCTCGCCCACGGACCGATCGGTCCCGCCGCCGACGTGTGGTCGATCGGCGCGACCCTGTACCGCGCCGCGGTCGGCCACCGGGCCTGGCGCTTCGGCTCCGAGGACCGCTGGCCGCAGCTGACGGCCCGCCCGAAGCCCATGCCCGACTTCGTGCCCGGGGCGATCCGCGACCTCGTGATGGACTGTCTCGCGTTCGATCCGGCCGCGCGGCCGACCACGCTCGACCTCGTCGAGCGGATCGAGCCGCTCATGGCGGCGCTGCCCACGGCGCGGCTCGCTGGCTTCAGCCTGCGTCGCTGACTCAGCCGGCCCGGTAGCCGACGCCACGCACCGTGGTGACGAGCTCCGGGCCGAGCTTCTTGCGCAGGTAGCCGACGTACACGTCGACGATGTTCGAGCCGGGGTCGAAGTCGTAGCCCCACACGTGCGACAGCAGCTGCTCTCGCGAGAGCGCCTGTCCGCGGTGGCGCAGCAGGACCTCGGCCAGCGCGAACTCGCGCGCCGACAGGTCCACCTCGCGGTCACCGACGAACGCGCGACGGCTGCGCACGTCGAGCCGCACGTCGCCGGCTGCGAGGTCCTCGTTCACGACCGTCTGCCCCGTGGCGCGCAGCCGCAGCCGCACCCGTGCGACGAGCTCGGCGAACCGGAAGGGCTTGCTCATGTAGTCGGCGGCGCCGCCCTCGAGCGCGGCGACCGTGTCGGTGACGGAGTCGCGGGCGGTCAGGACGATCACCGGCAGGGTGGAGCGCTCCGCGCGCAGCCGCTCGAGCACCGTGTAGCCGTCCATGCCGGGCAGGCCGATGTCGAGGACGATGAGGTCGAACTCGCCGCTGAGGGCGTAGTCGAGGCCCGTGATGCCGTCGGAGACGACGGTGGGCGTGAACCCCTCGGACCTGAGGCCCTTGGCGACGAACGAGGCGATGCGCTCCTCGTCCTCCACCACCAGGATCCGGCTCATGTCACCGATCCTCCTCCCTCGGCAGCCGGAGCCGGAACACGGCCCCCGAGCCGGCGGGGGAGTCGTCGAGGGTCACGCGGCCTCCGTGCGCCTCCGCGATCGCGCTCACGATCGACAGTCCGAGGCCGAAGCCGTCGTGCGAGCTGGTCGTGGTGAAGCGGTCGAAGATCTCCTCGCGCAGCTCGGGCGGCACGCCGGGCCCCGTGTCGGACACCCAGAACTCGACACTCGTGGGGGAGGACTTCGACCCGATCGTGATGAGGTCGCCCTCCTGCGTGTGGCGCGCGGCGTTGTCGGCGAGCTGCAGGAGGGCCTGCGTGACCCGCTGCCCGTCGAGGAGGGCCTCACCCTCGGCGGACAGGTCGGTGCGCCAGTCGCGATCGGCCAGCGCCCGGCACCGTGCGGCGACCCCGTCGCCGAGGGTGGGCAGGTCGACCGGCTCGAGCCGGATGAAGTCGGGGCGGCGCGCCTTGGCCAGCACCAGCAGCTCGTCGACGAGGCGGGACATGCGGTCGATCTCGTCGAGCAGCAGGGCCCGGGTCTCCTCGACGTCGGCCGGGTCGTCCGGCGCCATCACCTCGAGGTGCCCGCGCAGGACGGTCAGGGGAGTGCGCAGCTCGTGGCCGGCGTCGTCGAGCATGCGTCGCTGCGTGGCGAAGGCCGCCTCCAGGCGGTCGAGCATCGCGTTGAACGTGATCTGCAGGTCGGTGAGGTCGTCGTGGCCGGTGACCTCCAGCCGCTCGTCGAGCGAGCCGGCACTGATGTCCCGGGCGGTGTCGCGCAGGAGGGTCAGCGGCCGGAGCAGGCGACCCGCGAGCCAGGACGACGCCGCCACGACGACGACCAGCGCGAGCAGGCCGACGAGCGCGTAGGTGATGAGCAGGTCGTTGAGCTGCTCCTGGGCCTGCGTGCGGTCGCGGCTCACCACGAGGGCCGCGGTGCGGTCGCCCTCCTGCACCGGCAGGACTCCCACGCGGTAGCGGGCGCCGGCAGCGTCGAAGGTGCGTAGGCCGCCGCTCGCGCGGAGATCCTCCACGAGCGCCGAGAAGCGAGGGGAGTCCAGCAGGTTCCGGTCGGAGTCGCCGATGTACTTCGGCCCACCGGTGGTGGGGTACATCCAGACGATCTCGCCGTCGTCGGGCAGCGTGCGGGCGAGGAACGACTCGAGCTGCGCGTCGGCGCCCATGCCCGGGTCGGCCGCGGTGGCGGCGCGGAACTCGGCGAACTCCTGCGCGATCGCCGCGTCGATGCTCTGGTCGATGCGGCGCGACTCCACGACCCACATCGCGACGCCGGCGGCGAGCAGCGCGGCGCCCACGAGCACCGCGATCGCGACGATCAGGCGGCTGCGGACGGAGAACGCGACGCGCGGCCGCCTCACCACGCCCGGCTCCGGCCGCGCGACTCAGTCGTCATCGCGGTCATCGCGGTCGTCGTCCTCACGGTCGTCCGGGGTGTCGTCGTCATCGTCATCGTCGTCGACGGACTTCGGTGTGGGCTTCACCTGGCTGGGCTCGGTGGGCGCCGGGGTGGTCGGCGGCGTCGCCGAGGGCTTCTCCGTGGCCGGCGTCTGCGTCGTGGCCGCGTCGGTCGGGGTGATGACGACGGGCACGACCGTCCCGTCGGTGCCCGACGCGGGCATCAGGCGCCCCGCCAGCACGGCGCCCAGCGCGAGGACCACCGCACCGAGCAGGCCGGCGATCATGAGGGAGCGGGAGCGCATGGTCCCATTCTCCCGGTTCCGGGGCCGGATCCGAATGAGCGCTCGATGAGAGTCCTGCTCAGCGGAACGCGGGGGCGCGAGGGGGAGGGTCGGCCGCGCCCTTGCGCAGCATCGGCAGCACCCGGGCCGGGACGAGCTCGGACAGCACGATCACGCTGCTGGTGCGCGCGACCGATCCCGAGCCGCTGATGTGGAGCAGGGTGTCCTTCAGGTCCTCGTGCGAGGTCGCGGCGATCTTGCAGACGATGTCGGCGTCGCCGCTCGTGATGAACGCCTCCAGCACGTTCGGCAGCGACTCCAGCTCCTCGGTGACGTCGGCGATGGAGCCCTGGACGATCTGCAGCGTGACGAACGCCTGCACGGGATGGCCGGCCGCAGCCAGGTCGATGTCGGGCGCATAGCCCGTGATGACGCCGGCCTCCTCCATCTTGCGCAGCCGGGAGGCCACGGTGGCGCGGGCGACCCCCAGCAGGCGCGAGAGCTCGAGGTCGCCGACGCGGGGATGGGCGTGCATCGCGTCGATGAGGGCGACGTCCAATCGGTCCAACATGTCCTGAGCGTAGCAATCTGCGCAGCTAGGCACCGCGGTTCGTGCGCGAAATGGCAGGTCTGACCACCCCCGCGTGCACCGGTTGCCCAGTCGCCCGAATGAGTGTGTCCTGAGTCACATGAGCCTTGACCTCACCGATGCCGAGCGCCTCGCGCACCTCGACCTCGAGCAGCTCCAGCAGCTGGTCGGCCTGGTCGAGCACGACTCCTCCACCGACCCGTTCCCCGTGACGGGCTGGGACGCGATCGTGTGGAACGTCGGCAACGCGACGCAGTCCGCCCACTTCTTCATGTCGGCCTACGCGATGGACCTCGTCGCGTACTCCGGGCCCGAGACCGGAAACCGCGACCACCACGCCTACGTCCTGGCGAGCGGTGCCGTGCGGTTCGTGCTGAAGGGCGGCGTCGACCCCGACAGCCCCGTCATGGACCACCACCGCCGTCACGGCGACGGCATCGTCGACATCGCGCTCGAGGTGCCCGACGTGGACACCTGCGTGAACCAGGCGCGAGCCCAGGGCGCCACGATCCTCGAGGAGCCGCACGACGTCACGGACGAGCACGGGACGGTGCGGATGGCCGCCATCGCGACCTACGGCGAGACGAGGCACTCGCTCATCGACCGGAGCCGCTACTCGGGGCCGTACCTGCCCGGCTACGTCGCGCGGTCGTCCACGATGAAGCGGCCCGACGGTGCGCCGAAGCGGATCTTCCAGGCGCTCGACCACGTCGTGGGCAACGTCGAGCTCGGCCGCATGGACGAGTGGGTCGACTTCTACCGCCGCGTCATGGGCTTCACGAACATGGCCGAGTTCGTCGGCGACGACATCGCCACCGAGTACAGCGCGCTCATGAGCAAGGTCGTGGCCAGCGGCAACCACCGCGTGAAGTTCCCGCTCAACGAGCCGGCGATCGCCAAGAAGAAGTCGCAGATCGACGAGTACCTGGAGTTCTACGGCGGCCCGGGCGCGCAGCACCTCGCGCTCGCCACGAACGACATCCTCGCCACCGTGGACTGGCTCCGCGACGCCGGCATCGAGTTCCTCGCGACGCCGGACTCCTACTACACCGACCCGGCCCTGCGCGAGCGCATCGGCGAGGTCCGGGTCCCGATCGAGGAGCTGCAGCAGCGCGGCATCCTCGTCGACCGCGACGAGGACGGCTACCTGCTGCAGATCTTCACCAAGCCGATCGGCGACCGGCCGACCGTGTTCTTCGAGCTGATCGAGCGTCACGGCTCCCTGGGCTTCGGCAAGGGGAACTTCCAGGCGCTGTTCGAGGCGATCGAGCGCGAGCAGGCACGGCGAGGGAACTTCTAGGGAGTCCGCACATGGCCCACTACCGCAGCTCCGGGCTCGTCCCGCCGAAGCGCCACACCCAGCACCGGGCGGACGACGGCTCGCTGTACCGCGAGGAGCTGATGGGCGAGGAGGGCTTCAGCTCGGACTCGTCGCTGCTCTACCACGTGGGCGTGCCCTCGGCGATCGTCGAGGCGCGCACGTGGGACCTGCCCGACCAGGCGACGACGCCCAACGAGCCGCTGCTGCCGCGGCACCTCAAGCTGCACGACCTGTTCACCGACGCCGATCGCGACCTGGTGCGGGGGCGCCGGCTCGTGCTCGGCAACGGCGACGTGCGCCTCTCCTACGCCGTCGGCGACCACGTCTCGCCGCTGTACCGCAACGCCACGGGCGACGAGTGCGTCTTCATCGAGTCCGGCAGCGGCGTGCTGGAGACGGTGTTCGGCCACCTGCCGTTCGGCCCGGGCGACTACCTGCTGGTGCCGCGCGCCACGACCCACCGCTGGGTCCCGGTCGGCGAGGTGAGGGCCTACTGCATCGAGGCGAACAGCCACATCGGCCCGCCGAAGCGGTACCTGTCGCGATTCGGGCAGCTGCTCGAGCACGCCCCGTACTGCGAGCGCGACCTGCGCGCACCGAGCAATCCGGAGGTGCGCGACGAGGGCGCGGTGGAGGTCTACGTGAAGCATCGGGGCTCCGGGCCGGCCGGTCTCTCCGGCACCATGCACGTGGTGCCGCGCCACCCCTTCGACGTGGTCGGCTGGGACGGCTGCCTCTACCCCTACGCGTTCAACGTGCGCGACTTCGAGCCGATCACCGGGCGTGTGCACCAGCCGCCGCCCGTGCACCAGGTGTTCGAGGGGAACAACTTCGTCATCTGCAACTTCGTGCCGCGCAAGGTCGACTACCACCCGCTGGCCATCCCGGTGCCGTACTACCACTCGAACGTCGACTCCGACGAGATCATGTTCTACGTCGACGGCGACTACGAGGCGCGCAAGGGGTCGGGCATCGGCAAGGGCTCGATCTCGGTGCACCCCGGTGGTCACTCCCATGGCCCCCAGCCCTCGGCGATCGAGGCGAGCCTGGGCGCGGAGTCCTTCGACGAGCTCGCGGTCATGGTCGACACCTTCCGTCCGCTCGAGCTGGGCGAAGGCGGTCGGGCCGTCGACGACGGGGTCTACCACCTCTCGTGGGGGCGGGGATGACGACGGCGGCCTTCGAGGCGCTGTTCGACGACGCGGCGATCTTCCCGCCGGGGAACGCGCCGGTGGACGTCGCGGTCAAGGACCACCTCGCCCGGGAGTCGACCCCGGACGCGGCGTACGTCGGGCCGCTCGTGTGCGACGTCGCGCGGCTGCCGGCGGTGCTCGACGCGGCGGTGCGGCCGGTGCGCGTCTCCGTCGTGGGCACCGTGGAGGAGCTGGCACCCGCCCTCCGAGGGCTGATGGGGTCGCCGGTCGAGCCCGTCGCCGCCGAGCTGCGCGGGCCGATCTCCCTGCTGCCCGACCTGCCGGTGCACTCGATCGCCGTCGAGATGCCGTGGGGAGCGGGGTTCCACGTGCCTCCGGGCGCCCTGCTGAAGCTGCGGTGCGGTGGTGGGTACGTGCCGACGGTGGAGGAGCTGGCCGGGGCGATCGTGCACTGCGTCGAGCACGGCAAGGCGTTCAAGCTGACAGCAGGACTGCACTCGGCGATCGCGCACGACGGCGCGCACGGCTTCGTCAACGTCATGGCCGCGGTCGTCGCGGCCACCCGGGGCCAGGACCCGGCGCCGGTGCTGGCGTCCGCCGCGGAGGACCTCGACCTGGAGTCCCTCGGCGAGTCGCGACGCCTGTTCCGGTCGATCGGCACGTGCAGCATCGACGAGCCGCTGGCCGACCTGCGTGCGCTGGGGCTGCTGGGATGACCGAGTTCACCGCAGGCACGCTGCCGTACTGCAGCTTCACGGCGCCCGACCTCGACGGACCCCACGTGGGCGTCGGGGTGGGCGCCCGCGTGCTCGACGTGACCGCGCTGGCCCCGCACGTGCTGCCGGACCACGCGCACCTCTTCACGTCCGGCACGCTCGACGAGCTCCTCGCAGCCGGACCGCAGGTGTGGGCGTCGGTGCGGTCGGCGCTGCTGGACCACGTCGCCCGATCGCCGGCGACCCGCCCTGCTGAGGAGGTGCGGCTGCTGCTGCCGTTCACCGTCGCCGACTACGTGGACTTCTACGCCTCGCGCCACCACGCGACGAACGTCGGCCGGATCTTCCGGCCCGACGGCGAGCCCCTCACGCCCAACTGGGACCACCTGCCGATCGGCTACCACGGCAGGGCGGGGACCGTCGTCGTCTCCGGGACCCCCGTCCGGCGACCGTCCGGGCAGACGCGTACCGCCGACGGGACGATCGCCTTCGGCCCGAGCGCGAAGCTCGACATCGAGGCCGAGATCGGCTTCGTGGTCGGTGCCGGGTCCGAGCTCGGCGCGACGGTCGGCGTCGGCGCGTTCGAGCAGCACGTCTTCGGCGTCTGCGTCGTGAACGACTGGTCCGCCCGCGACATCCAGGCGTGGGAGTACGTGCCGCTCGGCCCGTTCCTGGGCAAGTCGTTCGCGACGTCGGTGTCGCCGTGGATCGTCCCCTGGGCCGCGCTGGCCGACGCCCGGATCGACCCGCCGGCCCCTCACGTCGACCTCCAGGAGTACCTGCGCCCCGCGGGCCACGGCCTCGACCTGGAGCTGACGGTGTCGATCAACGACACGGTCGTCTCGCGGCCGCCGTTCGCGACCATGGCCTGGACGCCGGCCCAGATGCTGGCCCACCTCACGGTCAACGGCGCCTCGCTGCGCCCCGGCGACCTGTTCGCGTCCGGCACGGTCAGCGGCCCGGAGCGCGACCAGGTCGGGTCGCTGCTGGAGCTGACCTGGAACGGCACCGAGCCACTGAAGCTGGAGGACGGGAGCGAGCGGTCGTTCCTGCTCGACGGGGACCGCGTCACCATCACGGCCGCGGCCCGCACCCACGACGGACGACTCGTGCCGCTGGGCGAGGTCGACGGAGTCGTGGCCTGACGGCCACGGGGAGGAGAGACATGTTCGAGGAAGGCCAGTACTTCGCGCCGATCGTCACCAAGGGCGACGGCAGCGTCTCGGTGCAGCTGGGGGAGGGGCATCCCGGGCTGGAGGATCCCGAGTACCGCGAGCGGCGCGACCGCATCGCGACGGCGGCGGCGCAGTGGAGGCCGGGCGACCCGGCCCCGCTCATCGACTACACGGACGACGAGCACGAGGTCTGGCGCGTCGTGTGCGCCGACCTGCACGAGAAGCACCGGGAGTACGCCTGCCAGGAGTACCTCGACGGCAAGGAGGCGTTCGGCCTGGCCGAGGACCATGTGCCCCAGCTGCACGAGCTGTCCGAGGCGCTCGCGCCCCTGACCGGCTTCGCCTACCAGCCGGCGGCGGGCCTGGTGCCGCTGCGCGAGTTCTACGGCGCGCTCGCCGACAAGAAATTCTGGGCGACGCAGTACGTGCGCCACCACTCGGTGCCGCTCTACACGCCGGAGCCGGACGTGCTGCACGAGGTCGTCGGGCACGGGAACACGCTCGCCGACCGCCGGTTCACCGACCTCTACGAGGCAGCGGGCGCGGCGGCCCGGCGGGTGGAGTCCGACGAGGCGCTGGAGTTCGTCAGCAAGGTCTTCTGGTTCACCCTGGAGTTCGGCGTGGTCCACGAGTCCGACGGCCTGAAGGCCTACGGCGCGGGGATCCTGTCCAGCCCGGGGGAGATCGAGGAGTTCCGCCACATGGCGATCCGGCCGCTCGACCTCGCCGACATGGGCACGACCGACTACGACATCACCCACTACCAGGAGGTGCTGTTCGCGGCCTCGTCGTTCAGCCAGGTCCAGGACGTCGTCGGCGGCTTCTGGGACACCTGCACCGACGACTCGATCGCCGCGTTGAAGGTCGCTGCCTGAGGACGGCCGGGGCTGATGTGGCACAGTGTCGCCGTGGCGATCTGGAAGGCGGTCGACGGGGCTCCCGACACTTCGGTGTCCGAGCCGACGGCCGTGACGATCGGGAACTTCGACGGCGTCCACCGAGGCCACCAGTCCCTGCTCGCCGCCACGCGCGCCGTGGCCGGCGACCTCTCCACGGTGGCGATCACCTTCGATCCGCACCCCGTCGCGATCTTCGCGCCCGACCGTGCGCCCGTCCGGCTGACGACGCTCGAGCGTCGCATCGAGCTGCTGCACCAGCACGGCGCCGACCACGTGCGCGTCCTGGACTTCACCAGGGAGATGGCCTCCTGGTCGCCCGTCGAGTTCGTGCAGGCCGTCGTGCTGGACCAGTGCCACGCGCGCGCCGTCGTGGTGGGGGAGGGCTTCCGCTACGGCAGTCGTGCCTCCGGCTCGATCGAGACCCTCGCGGCCTCGGGCGCCGAGCACGGCTTCGTCGCGCAGGAGTCCGCGCTCGCCGGGGACGAGGAGGCCTTCTCGTCCACCCGGGTGCGCGCCGCGGTCGCCGCGGGTGACGTCGAGCTCGCCGCCGAGCTGCTCGGCCGCTCCCACGAGGTCGAGGGCGTCGTCGTCGAGGGCGACCGCCGCGGCCGCGACCTCGGATTCCCGACGGCGAACGTGCCGGTCGACGCCACCTACGCGGTCCCGCCCGACGGCGTGTACGCCACCCGGCTGCTGCTGCCCGACGGCACGCGGCTTCCCGGAGCCACGTCGGTGGGCACCAATCCCACCTTCGAGGGTGTGGTGGGACGCCGCGTGGAGACCTACGTGCTCGACCGCGACGACCTCCAGCTGTACGGGCAGCCGGTGCGCGTCGAGTTCGTCGCGCGACTGCGCGAGATGGTCGCCTACGACTCGCTCGACGCGCTCGTCGAGCAGATGCACCGCGACGTGGCCCAGGCGCGCGCGGCACTGCTCGCCTGACCCCGCATGGCGATTGGCCCAGCGCGGGCCCGCGCTGATACTCTGATGGTTGCCGTAGATCGGCCACGGAACGAGAGTGCCCCGGTGAACAGGCCCGGGCGCGCCGTGCAACGGACATCCCAAGGAGAAACGTGTCGAAGAAGACTGCTGCCCCCACGGTGGCGAACCTGTCGAAGAGCGAGATCATCGCCGAGTACGCCACCAGCGAGGGCGACACCGGATCCGCGGAGGTCCAGATCGCGCTGCTCACCGGCCGCATCTCGCACCTGACCGGACACCTGCAGGAGCACAAGCACGACCACCACAGCCGTCGCGGCCTGCTGCTGCTCGTCGGCCAGCGTCGCCGCCTGCTGAACTACCTGCAGAACGAGGACATCGAGCGCTACCGCTCGCTCATCGAGCGACTCGGCCTGCGCCGCTGACATCGCGGGCGGTCATCCCTTCGGGGGTGGCCGCCCGTTCCGCATCACCACGCTGTACCTGAAACAACTGCATCTGAATCACCCATGACGAGGTCGGCGATTGCTCGGTCCTCGGTAGTGGCCCTCGGAGCCCTTGGGGCGACCGCGGGCCTCGATCGAAGACCGGCCCGGCCCGGGTCCGAACGCGGACCGCGCCGGCGCAGCCACCTCGTCCCGACAGCGCAGGGGAGCATCCCCTGCAGAAGGGACATCAATGTCCGACATCACCTCCGTGGAGACCGTGATCGACAACGGTCGATTCGGCACCCGCACCATCCGCCTCGAGACCGGTCTGCTCGCCCAGCAGGCGGCCGGCTCCGTCTTGGCCTTCCTGGACGACGACACGATGCTGCTCTCGGCCACCACGGCCGGCAAGCAGCCGAAGGACCACTTCGACTTCTTCCCCCTCACGATCGACGTCGAGGAGCGCATGTACGCCGCGGGTCGCATCCCGGGCTCGTTCTTCCGTCGTGAGGGACGTCCGTCCGAGGACGCGATCCTCACGTGCCGCCTGATCGACCGCCCGCTGCGCCCGACCTTCAAGAAGGGTCTGCGCAACGAGGTCCAGGTCGTCATCACGGTCCTGGCGCTCAACCCCGACACCCCGTACGACGTGCTGGCGATCAACGCCGCCTCGGCGTCCACGCAGATCTCGGGCCTGCCCTTCAGCGGCCCGGTCGGCGCCACGCGCGTCGCCCTGATCGACGGCCAGTGGGTCGCGTTCCCGACGCACAGCCAGCTCGAGGACGCCGTGTTCGACATGGTCGTCGCGGGTCGCATCGCGGGCGACGACGTCGCGATCATGATGGTCGAGGCCGAGTCCACCGAGAAGACGTGGGAGCTCGTCCAGGGTGGCGTCCAGGCGCCCACCGAGTCGATCGTGGCCGGTGGCCTCGACGCGGCCAAGAAGTTCATCCGCCAGCTGTGCGAGGCGCAGGCCGAGCTGGCCTCCGCCGCCGCGAAGCCCGTCCAGGACTTCCCGGTCTTCCTCGACTACGAGGACGACGCCTACGAGGCCGTCCGCGAGATCGCGTCGGCCGACATGGCCGAGGCCCTCACGATCGTCCGCAAGGCCGACCGCGAGGTCCGCGAGTCCGAGATCAAGGCCAACGTCATCGAGCAGCTCGGTGAGCGCTTCGAGGGCCGCGAGAAGGAGCTCGGTGCCGCGCTGCGCTCGCTCACCAAGTCGCTCGTGCGCGATCGCGTCCTGCGCGACAACGTCCGCATCGACGGCCGTGGCCTGGCCGACATCCGCGCCCTGTCCGCCGAGGTCGGCATCGTTCCTCGCGTGCACGGCTCGGCGCTGTTCCAGCGTGGCGAGACCCAGATCATGGGCATCACGACGCTGAACATGCTCGACCTGGAGCAGAAGCTCGACACGCTCTCGCCCGAGACCACGCGTCGGTACATGCACAACTACAACTTCCCGCCGTTCTCCACCGGCGAGACCGGACGCGTGGGCTCGCCCAAGCGTCGCGAGATCGGCCACGGCGCCCTGGCCGGCCGGGCCCTGCTGCCCGTCCTGCCCTCGCGCGAGGAGTTCCCCTACGCGATCCGTCAGGTGTCCGAGGCGCTCAGCTCCAACGGCTCCACGTCGATGGGCTCGGTCTGCGCGTCCACCCTGGGCCTGCTGAACGCCGGTGTGCCGCTGCGCGCGCCGGTCGCCGGCATCGCGATGGGCCTCATCTCCGGTGAGGTCGACGGCGAGCAGAAGTTCGTCACGCTGACCGACATCCTCGGAGCCGAGGACGCCTTCGGCGACATGGACTTCAAGGTCGCCGGCACGCGTGACTTCGTGACCGCGCTGCAGCTCGACACCAAGCTCGACGGCATCCCCGCCGACGTGCTCGCCGGTGCGCTGCAGCAGGCGCACGACGCCCGCCAGACGATCCTCGACGTGATGGCCGAGGCCATCAGCGAACCCGACGAGATGAGCCCCTACGCTCCGCGGATCATCACGGTGAAGATCCCGGTCGACAAGATCGGCGAGGTCATCGGCCCGAAGGGCAAGATGATCAACCAGATCCAGGACGACACCGGCGCGAAGATCTCGATCGACGACGACGGCACCGTCTACGTGGGCGCCGACAACGGCGACTCGGCCGAGGCGGCCAAGCAGGCCATCAACGCGATCGCCAACCCGACGATGCCCGAGGTCGGCGAGCGCTACCTCGGCACCGTCGTCAAGACGGTCGACTTCGGCGCGTTTATCTCGCTGCTGCCGGGCAAGGACGGCCTGCTGCACATCAGCAAGCTGCGCGAGCTCAACGGCGGCCAGCGCGTGAACAACGTCGACGACGTCGTGAAGGTCGGCGACAAGATCCAGGTCGAGATCGCCGAGGTCGGCGACCGCGGCAAGCTCTCGCTGATCCCCGTCTCGGACAAGTCCGAGGAGACGCAGGAGTCGGCGCCGGAGTCCACCGACGCCTGATCACCCGTTCCGCACGAGGCCCCGCACCGGTTGGTGCGGGGCTTCGTCGTTCCGGGAGACTGGGCTCGACAGCGGCGTGGACGCGAATATGGGAGCGTTCCCAAATTTCTCTTGACGTTGACGTGTGACGCAGGCCACACTGTGTGGGAGCGCTCCCATGACCGGTGGGGGACCGACGGAAGGCACGACGTGAACACACGACGAATCGCCGCCTCACTTGCCGCAGTCATCGCCCTGGGCGGCCTCGCCGCGTGTGGTGGGAGCGACTCGGGCGAGGACGGGGACGACATCACCCTGCGGGTGAACCTGTTCGGCAAGTTCGGGTACACCGAGGCGTACAAGAAGTTCGAGGAGGCCCACCCGGGCGTCAAGATTGTCGAGACGGCCGAGGGCGACCTCGGCAAGTACAACACCAAGCTCACCCAGCAGATCGCCGCCGGAGGCGACGCCGGCGACGTGGTGGCGATCGAGGAGGGCCAGACGGTGGCGTTCCTGGCCGCCCCCGACAAGTTCGTCAACCTCCAGGACCAGGGCGGCAACGACGTCAAGGACCGTTGGCTCCCGTGGGTCTGGGACAAGGCCACGACCGCCGACGGCAAGACGACGATCGGGTACGGGACCGACGTCGGCGGCCTGGCGATGTGCTACCGCCGCGACCTGTTCGAGAAGGCGGGCCTGCCCACCGATCGCGAGGAGGTCGGCAAGCTCTGGCCCACGTGGGACGACTTCATCGCCACGGGCAAGAAGTTCCAGTCGGGCATCAAGGACGACAAGGTGGGCTTCATCGACTCGTCGACGAACACCTACAACTCGATCCTCATGCAGCAGGGCGACCACACGTACTTCGACCGCGACGACGAGCTCGTGTTCGACACCAACCCGGCCGTCAAGACGGCGTGGGACTACGCCGTCGAGATGACCGAGGCCGACCTGTCGGCGCAGCTGAAGGCCTTCAGCGACGAGTGGAACGCGGGCTTCAAGAACGGCTCGTTCGCCGCCGTGGCCTGCCCGGCCTGGATGACCGGCTACATCAAGGACCAGTCCGGTGAGGAGAACGCCGGCAAGTGGGACATCGCCACCGTGCCCGGTGGCGGCGGCAACTGGGGCGGCTCCTGGCTGGCGGTCCCGACCTCCAGCGAGCACCAGGACATGGCGCTGGAGCTGATCGAGTTCCTCAGCAACGAGGAGGGCCAGATGATGGCCTTCGACGCCGAGGGTCGCCTGCCGTCCCTGCCCGCGCTGTACGACCAGCCGGAGTTGAAGGAGGCCACGAACGCCTACTTCAACGAGGCGCCGATCGGCCAGCTCTTCGTGGCCGGTGCCTCGCAGCTCGAGCCGGTCTACCTCGGCACCAAAAACGTTCCCGTCCGTGACGCGGTGGAGAACGCACTGCGCAGTGTCGAGAACGGAGAGGTCCCGCCCGCCCAGGGCTGGGACGACGCATCCGCGGCGGCCGAGAAGGCCGCACGCTGACGCACCCCTGACGCGGCCGGTGTCCGCGCGTTCCTCCAAGGCGCGGACACCGGCTGCCCACGTTCCGGACCACTGATCGGAGAGGATCTCGCCATGGCACGCAAGCGGCTCGCACGGCAGCAGGGCGCCGGGCTCTCGTTCGTCTCGCCGTACTTCATCGTCTTCGCGGTGTTCGGCCTGTTCCCGCTCGTCTACACGGCCTGGGTCTCGATGCACGAGTGGACCCTGCTGGCCGGCAAGGTCGAGTTCATCGGGTTCGACAACTACACCGAGCTGCTCGGCGACTCGGCGTTCTGGCGGGCCCTGGTCAACACCTTCGGGATCTTCGTTCTGGCCACGGTGCCCCAGCTGGTGCTCGCCACGGTGCTCGCGCAGATGCTCAACACGGCGCTGCGCGGCCGCACCGCCTGGCGGATGGGCGTCCTGCTGCCGAACGTCGCGTCGGTGGCGGCCGTCGGCATCATCTTCGGGCTCATCTTCGCCCGCGACTACGGCATCGCGAACTGGCTGCTGGGCTTCGTCGGCATCGAGAACGTCGACTGGCGCGCCCACCGCTGGTCCTCGTGGCTCGCGATCGCGACGATGGTGGACTGGCGCTGGACGGGCTACAACGCGCTCATCCTCCTCGCGGCACTGCAGTCGGTGCCCAAGGAGCTGTACGAGGCGGCCCGGATCGACGGCGCTTCGGCCTGGCGGCAGTTCTGGTCGGTCACCGTGCCGATGCTGCGCCCCACCCTGATCTTCGTGACGATCATCGCCACCATCGGCGGGATCCAGCTCTTCACCGAGCCGTTGCTGTTCAACACCGGCGCCAACGCGATCTCCGGCGGCAACCGCGGCCAGTTCCAGACGGTGGCGATGTACCTCGTGCAGCAGGCCTTCACGGGCCAGCGGTTCGGGTACGCCTCCACGATCGCGTGGGTCCTCTTCCTCATCATCGCCGTCGTGGCGGCGATCAACCTGCTGCTGATGCGGCGCATCCGATCGGCGGACTGACATGAGCACCACCGCGCGCTCCACCGGCGCCTCCCCGATGATGTACGTCACCCTGACCTTCGTGGTGCTGCTGTCCGCGGCGCCCCTGTACTTCATGCTCGTCATGGCCTCGCGCGCCAACAGCGACATCCTCGGCATCCCGCCGCCGCTGCTGCCCGGCGACCAGTTGGCCATCAACATCGAGCGGGTCTTCGCCAACGACGACGTCCAGTTCGCCAAGGCGCTGCTGAACACCCTCGTGGTCGCCACGGTGGCCACGGTCTCCGTGGTGGTCACGTCGGCGCTGGCCGGATTCGCCTTCGCGAAGCTGAGGTTCCGCGGCCGCGACGTGCTCCTGGTCGTCGTGGTGGCCACGATGATGGTGCCGGTGCAGCTGGGCCTGATCCCGCTGTACATGCTGATGACGAAGCTCGGCCTCGCGGGCGGGCTGGCCTCGGTGACGCTGCCGTTCCTGGTCAGCGGGTTCGGGGTGTTCTTCATGCGCCAGTACGCCATCCAGGCCATCCCCGACGAGCTGATCGAGGCCGCACGCGTCGACGGCGCGTCGACCCTGCGCATCTTCTGGTCGATCGTCTTCCCGGCGCTGCGACCGGCGGCCGCCGTGCTCGGGCTGCTGACCTTCATGGAGCGCTGGAACGACTTCCTGTGGCCGTACATCGCGCTCGACATCAACCACCCCACCGTGCAGGTCGCGCTCTCGCGCCTGTCGGGCGGGTACTACACCGACCAGGCGCTGGTGATGGCCGGGACCCTCATGGGAACCCTGCCGCTCGTCGTGGTCTTCATCGTGTTCGGCCGCCAGATCGTCGGCGGCATCATGGAAGGCGGCTTGAAGTCATGAACGGTCTGAACGAGCGATTCGACCCCGGCTTCGTCTGGGGCGTGGCCACCTCGGCCTACCAGATCGAGGGAGCCACGAACGAGGACGGCCGCGGTCCCTCCATCTGGGACACGTTCGCCGCGAGCCCCGGGCGCACCTTCGAGGGGCACACCGGTGAGGTGGCGGTGGACCACTACCACCGCTGGCCGGAAGACGTGGCGCTCGTCCGCGACCTCGGTCTGGGCGCCTACCGCTTCTCCGTGGCCTGGCCCCGGATCCAGCCCGACGGGAAGGGCCCCGCCGAGCCGCGCGGTCTGGCGTTCTACGACCGCCTCGTCGACGGACTGCTCGAGGCGGGCATCGAGCCCTGGCCGACGCTGTTCCACTGGGACCTGCCGCAGGCCCTCGAGGACGCGGGCGGCTGGCCCGAGCGTGACACCGCGGAGCGATTCGCCGACTTCGCCGAGATCGTCGTGGACGCCCTGGGCGACCGGGTACGGAACTGGACCACGCTGAACGAGCCGTGGTGCGCCGCGTTCCTGGGCTACGGCGCCGGGATCCACGCCCCGGGCCGCACCGAGCCGGCCGCCGCCATCGCCGCCTCGCACCACCTGCACCTGGCCCACGGCCTGGCCGTGCCGCGGATCCGTGAGAGCCGCCCCGAGGCGCGCGTCGGCGTGACGCTCAACCTCTACGCGGTGTCGCCGGCCGACGACACGGGGCGCCACGACGACGCGGCCCGCCGCATCGACGGGCTGATGAACCGCTGGTTCCTCGACCCGGTGCTGCTCGGCCGCTACCCGCAGGACGTGCTGCACGATCTGGCCGGCTCGGCGGGACTCGACGCGATCCACGACGACGACCTCGCCGTCATCGCCGCGCCGCTGGACTTCCTGGGCATCAACTACTACTCGCGCCACGTCGTCGAGGCCGCGCCGTGGCCGGGGGCATCGGAGGTCGGGTTCGTCGACCGCGTCTGGCCCAAGACCGCCTCCGGCTGGGACATCGACCCCGCCGGGCTCGGCGAGGTGCTGCGCCAGGTCGACGCGGACTACCCGTCGATCCCGATCTACATCACCGAGAACGGCGCCGCGTTCGACGATCCCGTGTCGGTGGATGGGACGGTGCAGGACCAGGACCGCATCGACTTCATCGCCACGCACCTCGAGCAGGTGGCCGACGCGGTCGACGCCGGGATCGACGTGCGGGGATACTTCGCGTGGTCCCTGTTGGACAACTTCGAGTGGGCGGAGGGGTACGCGAAGCGCTTCGGGATCGTCCACGTCGACTTCGACACCTTGGTCCGCACCCCCAAGGCCAGCGCTCGGTGGTTCGCCGAGCTCGCCCGGACCAGCAGCACGAAGGAGAGGGCATGACTGACAGCCGCCAGCCGACGTTGGAGGAAGTGGCCCGGCTCGCCGGGGTGGGGCGCGGCACGGCGTCGCGAGTCGTCAACGGCTCGGAGCACGTGTCGCCGCACACCCGCGACGCGGTCGAGCGTGCCGTGCGCGAGCTGGGCTACGTGCCCAACCAGGCGGCGCGTGCACTCAGGACGCGCCGCACCGACACGGTGGCGCTCGTCATCGCCGAGGACGAGGAGCGCGTGTTCGCCGAGCCGTTCTTCGCCGGCCTCGTGCGGGGGATCTCGCGCGCCGTCGACGCGACGTCGCGGCGCCTCGTGCTCTCGATGGTGCCCGACGAGTCGCACCTCGACCGGCTCGGCCAGTTCCTCACGCCGCAGCACGTCGACGGCGTCATGGTCGTGTCGATGCACGACGCGCTCAGCCTCCCCGAGAGCCCCGACCTGCCGATCGTCCACGTCGGCCGGCCCCGTGACGCGGGCGCCTGCTACGTCGACGTGGACAACCTCGGGGGAGCGCGCCAGGCCGTGGACCACATCGTCGGACGAGGGCGTCAGCGCATCGCGTGCATCACGGGCCCGCAGGACCTGGCCTCCGGACGCGATCGCCTCGACGGCTACCGCGAGGCACTGGCCGCGGCCGGGCTGCCGTTCGAGGAGCGCCTCGTCGAGCCCGGGGACTTCAGCGACGCCAGCGGCGTCAGCGGAGCCGCGGCGCTCCTGGAGCGGTGCCCCGACCTCGACGCGATCTTCGCCGCGAACGACGTGATGGCGCTCGGCGCCCTGCGCGAGCTCTCTCGCCATGGACTCCGGGTGCCCGAGGACGTCGCGGTGGTGGGCTTCGACGGCTCGCCCGCGGCCGCGGCCTCCACTCCCGTGCTGACCACGGTCCACCAGCCCCTCGCGGAGCTGGGCACCACCGCCGTGGAGGTGCTGGCGCACCGCATCGACGATCCCGGCGCCGAGGTCCGGTCGGTCGTCCTGCCGGCCGAGCTGCGAGCGGGGGAGTCCGCATGAGCCGCGTCGTGTTCGACGGGGCGACCCGCCTGTTCCCCGGCCAGGAGCGCCCGGCCGTCGACCACATCGACCTCGAGGTCGCCGACGGGGAGTTCCTCGTGCTGGTCGGCCCCTCCGGCTGTGGCAAGTCCACGACCCTGCGCATGCTCGCGGGTCTCGAGGACGTCGACGCCGGCCGCATCCTCATCGGCGACCGTGACGTGACGGGAGTTCCGCCGAAGGAGCGCGACATCGCGATGGTCTTCCAGAACTACGCGCTCTACCCGCACATGACCGTGGCCGAGAACATGGGCTTCGCGCTGCGGATCGCCAAGGTCTCGAAGGCCGACATCACCACACGGGTGGCCGAGGCGGCCGACCTGCTCGGCCTGACCGACTACCTCGACCGCAAGCCCAAGGCACTCTCGGGCGGCCAGCGCCAGCGCGTTGCGATGGGCCGCGCGATCGTGAGGTCGCCACAGGTGTTCCTCATGGACGAGCCGCTGTCGAACCTCGACGCCAAGCTGCGCGTGCAGACCCGCACCCAGCTCGCCGCCCTCCAGCGCCGGCTCGGCACCACCACCGTCTACGTGACCCACGACCAGGTCGAGGCGATGACGATGGGCGACCGTGTCGCGGTGCTGAAGGACGGTGTCCTGCAGCAGGTCGCGGCCCCCCGCGAGCTGTACGACCGGCCCGTCAACCTCTTCGTCGCCGGCTTC
This sequence comes from Aeromicrobium sp. UBA7512, assembly GCF_002476985.1. Taxonomy (NCBI): domain Bacteria; kingdom Bacillati; phylum Actinomycetota; class Actinomycetes; order Propionibacteriales; family Nocardioidaceae; genus Aeromicrobium; species Aeromicrobium sp. UBA7512. Next base: position 187,227 of record NZ_DLNK01000002.1, on the reverse strand, counting down.
ATGGGATCGCCCGCGATGAACCTGCTGGAGCTGCCCGTCAGCGACGGGGGAGTGGCCTTCGGCTCGACCATCCTTCCGGTGCCGCGCGAGGCGCTGATCGGGGCCAGCGCGTCCACGATCGTGGTGGGGGTCCGTCCGGAGAACCTGGCGATCGCGCCCGAGGGTCTGCCCATCGTGGTCGACGTCGTCGAGGAGCTGGGTTCCGACGCGTACCTGTACGGACGCACCGACGGCGTGACCACGCCCGTGGTGGCGCGCACCGATTGGCGCAACCCTCCGGTGAAGGGGACGCCCACCCACCTGGCCGTCCTCGACCCCGAGGCGGTGCACCACTTCGACCCCCGGACGGGCCTGAGGCTCGGTCGATAGCATCGGGCGCATGACACGCGTGGCGGTACTGGGTGCGAAGGGCCGGATGGGATCGACGTCGGCGGCGGCGATCGAGGCGGCCGAGGGGCTCGAGCTCGTGGGGGGGATCGACGTCGGCGACGACCTCGAGTCGCTCGCGGGGGCCGGCGTGGAGGCGGTGCTGGTCTTCACGACCCCCGACGTCGCATTCGACCAGGCGCGTTGGTGCCTCGAGCACGGGATCTCCGTCGTCATCGGCACCTCGGGCTTCGGCGACGACAAGGTGGCCGAGCTCCGCGAGGTCGTCGGCGGGCACGACGGCGTGGGTGCGCTGGTCGTCCCCAACTTCTCCATCGGCGCGGTGCTGATGATGCGCTTCGCGGCCCAGGCCGCGCCGTTCTTCGAGTCCGTCGAGGTCATCGAGATGCACCACCCCGACAAGGTCGACGCGCCCTCGGGCACCGCCGTCCGCACGGCCGAGGTCATCGCCCAGGCCCGGCGCGACGCCGGCTCGGCCGAACTGCCCGACGCCACCACGACCGACCCCGACGGAGCGCGCGGCGCGAAGGTCGAGGGTATCCCGGTGCACGCCGTTCGCGCGCGCGGCTTCATCGCCTCGCAGGAGGTCGTCCTCGGCGATCCGGGCGAGATCTTCACGATCCGTCACGACTCGTCCACGCGGGAGTCGTTCATGCCCGGCGTCGTGGCGGCGCTGCGCTGGATCCCCGGGCGCACCGGGGTCACCGTCGGGCTCGACGAGGTGCTCGGACTCGAGTGAGGAGCCTCAGCCGGCGATGAGCCGCACGAGCGCCGTGGACGCGGCCGCGGCGATCAGCATCGGCAGGAACGACACGTTGCGCCACAGCAGCACGGCGGCCACCGCGAGCCCGACGACGCGGGCGTCCAGCACGACCTCCTGGCCGTCGGTGAAGCCCTGCACGGCCACCAGCGCCGCGAGCAGGCCCACCGGGATGAACCCGGCGGCGCGCTCGGTGAGCGGGTGCTCGAGGACCTTGTCGGGCACCGACAGGCCCAGCAGCTTCAGGGCGTAGCAACCCACGGCCACCGCCAGCACGCCCCACCAGAGGTCACTCATCGCGACCTCCCGCGGGAACGAACCTCAGCCCCACCAGGACCGCCGCGACGCCCCCGATGATGATCGGCGCGCCGGGCGGCGTGAACGGCACGAGACCGAGCGCGACCGCAGCCGCCAGCAGGGCGAGCAGGCGCGAGGACGTCGAGTCCAGGCGCGGCCACAGCAGGCCCAGGAAGGCCGCGGCGACCGCCGCGTCGAGCCCGATGGCGCGCGGGTCGCCGATCCGCTCGCCCGCCACCGCGCCGATCAGGGTCATCAGGTTCCAGATCGCGAAGATGGTCAGGCCGGTCCAGTAGAAGCCGAGGCGGCCCTGCCGCGGGTCCTCCCGCACCACGGACATCGCCGTCGACTCGTCGATCACGATGTGGGCGGTCGCGAGGCGGCGCAGGCCCTTCACGCGCAGCACCGGTGCCAGCGTGATGCCGTAGAACGTGTTGCGGATGCCCAGCAGGACGGCGGTCAGCGCGCCGGTCATCGGGGCGCCGCCCGCGGCGACCACGCCGAGGAACGCGAACTGCGACGCCCCGGTGAAGGCCAGGAACGACAGGGCGCACGCCTGCCACACCGACATGCCGCCGGTCGTGGCGAGCGCGCCGAAGGTGATGCCGTAGAGGCCGACCCCGATCCCCACTCCGAGGGAGTCGGCGATGATCTCGCGGTCGGTGGTGGGCTCGCTCACGTCAGCGTCGTGTGGAGGCGGATCTGCTTGAGCGGACCGGTCGCGCCGGCGAACTCGCGGTGCGCCCCGTCGGCGTCCCAGCCCGAGTCGACCAGCCAGGAGCGCAGCACGTCGTCGGTGGGCGAGACCCACCAGACCGCGCGCTCGAACCCGTCGGCCCGCACGGTGTCAACGCAGGCGTGCAGCAGCCGGGAGCCGTGCCCCAGGCGCTGGTGGTCGGCGGCGACCACGAACTCGCCGATCTCGGCGTCGCGGACCTGGTCGGCGTCGGGGTCGTGGCACGGGTGCACGAGGGCGAAGCCGCGCACGGAGGCCCGCTCGAGTGCCACGAGGGTGCGCATGCGTGCGTCACGGGGAGCGCTGATGAGCTGGCTCCAGCGCTGCGCCATCACCGACTCGTCGAGGGCGTCGAGCTCGGCCGGGTCGACGGCGCCGGCGTACGTGCGCACCCAGTGGTCGTGCTGGACCGCGGCGATCGCGGTGCTGTCGTCGGGCCAGGCGAGCCGGACCGAGAGATCGGCGCTCATCGGACGAACGCCTCGCGCAGGCCCGAGCTCGCACCGTCGCGCTCCAGCGCGGTGGCGAACCGGTCGACGTTGCGTCGCGTCGGCCACGTGCCGAAGACGAGGGCGGCCAGGGCCGCGACGACGGTCACGAGCATCACGGCGCCGCCGATGAGGCCGGCCAGGCCGAGCACGGCGGAGAGCACGAGCGGGATCTCCAGGACGAGGAATGAGCGGGCGACGTGGGAGGAGAGGCGGCGCACCGAGGTCTCCTGCGGCGTGGGGTCGTCCACCGCCAGGGGAGCGGGCCGCGACCAGGCGCGCGAGACGAACGCGCCCGCCGCCAGGACCAGCGCGAAGAGGGCCAGCGCGACCCACCAGCGCGCCGCGGGCTCGTCCCCACCGCCGAACACGACGACGACGAGCGCGGCGAACAGGACGGTGACCCCGAGTTGGAGGGCGACGAATCGCTTCACGTCAGCAGGAGTCGGAGTGGTGGGTTCCGGCACGCCGGTCAGTATCTCACGCCGGTCGGGCCCGACTGTCGGGACGCGTTGCTAGTCTGCCGACATGCAGGCCTACCTCGATCTCGTCCGCCGGATCCTCGACGAGGGGGTGGCCAAGGGCGATCGCACCGGCACCGGCACGCGCAGCGTCTTCGGGCACCAGATGCGCTTCGACCTCGCCGACGGCTTCCCCGTGGTCACCACCAAGAAGGTGCACCTCAAGAGCGTCGTCGCCGAGCTGCTGTGGTTCATCGCCGGCGACACGAACACGCAGTACCTGCGCGACAACGGCGTCACGATCTGGGACGAGTGGGCCGACGACCAGGGCGACCTGGGGCCCATCTACGGCTACCAGTGGCGCTCGTGGCCGGCACCCGACGGTCGGCACATCGACCAGCTCAAGGCCGTCATCGAGGCCATCAAGGCCGACCCGAACTCGCGCCGTCACATCGTGAGCGCCTGGAACGTCGCCGACCTCGACGCGATGGCGCTCGCTCCCTGCCACGCGTTCTTCCAGTTCTACGTCGCCGACGGCAAGCTCAGCTGCCAGCTCTACCAGCGCTCGGCCGACGTCTTCCTCGGCGTCCCGTTCAACATCGCGTCCTACGCGCTGCTGACCCAGATGGTCGCCCAGGTCACCGGCCTCGAGCCCGGCGAGTTCGTGTGGACGGGCGGCGACTGCCACCTCTACGTCAACCACCTCGACCAGGCGCGCGAGCAGCTCACCCGCGACCCGCTGCCGCTGCCCACGCTGCGTCTCGACCCCTCGGTCACCGACATCGACGACTTCACGCTCGACTCGATCACGATCGAGGACTACCGCTCGCACGCCGCCATCAAGGCCCCGATCGCGGTCTGAGGGATGACGGTCACGATCGCGGTGGCGGTGGGCGAGAACGGCGTCATCGGGTTCGACGGTGGGATGCCCTGGCCGCGCACGGGCGACATGCGCCAGTTCAAGGAGCTCACGTGGGGCCACCCGATCGTGATGGGCCGTGCCACCTACGCCTCGATCGGCCGGCCGCTCCCGGGCCGCACCTCCGTCGTGCTCACCCGGCAGCCCGAATTCGACCCGGGCGATCCGAGCGTGATCGTCGCGGGCGACCTCGACACGGCACTGGCCCGGGCGCGCGAGCTGGACGACGAGGTCTTCCTGATCGGCGGCGCGGCGGTGTTCGACGAGGCGCTGGCGCGTGACCTCGTCGACACGATGGTCGTCACGCACGTCCCGCTGAGCCCACCCGGCGACACGTTCTTCGCGCCCGTCGACCCGGACCGCTGGACCGAGACCGACCGGCAGCGGCACCCGGGCACGCCCGACTACGAGATCGCCACGTACGTGCGCCGCTGACCCCCTTGTCGTGCGCCCGTCCCCGTTCGACACTGACGGGAAGGACAGGAGACATCCATGGCACACGGTGACATCACGCACATCGACATCCCGGTCGGCGACTACAAGAAGGCGCAGGACTTCTACGGCACCCTCTTCGGCTGGCAGATCGCGGAGGTCCCCGGCTTCGAGGGCTACCCGATGTGGCAGGCCCCCAACCAGATCAGCGGCGGCGGCCTCGCGCCCCGCTCGGACGACTTCACCCAGCCGCGCTCGTACGTCGAGGTCGACTCCATCGACGAGACGCTCGCGAAGGCACAGGAGCACGGCGCGCGCGTCGTGATGGAGAAGAACCCCATCTCCGAGACCAGCTGGTGGGCGATCTTCGAGGATCCCGACGGCAACGTGATCGGCCTCTACGAGGGCACGACCGACACGGGGGAGTGAGGCCTCAGAGCAGGATCGCGAGCTGACGCGATTGGGCCACGAGGCGGCCCTGGTCGTCCCACAGCTCGCCGTCCTCCTCGTGGAAGCCGTCGGCGAGGTGGCGGGTCGTGAAGTGCGACGCCACCCACGAGCCCGGCTCGGGCAGGCGGTGGAAGTGCACCGTGAGCTGCACCGTCATCGAGACCAGGTGGCCCAGCTCGAGCACCGGCGGGGGAGAGGCGTCGACCAGCAGGCCCACGGCGGGCCAATCGATCTCGGTGCCCCCGTCGAGGCGCTGCCACAGCGTGGCCGTCGGGTCGCCCGAGGGCTTGCCCTGGGACCAGCCCGGGGCCTGGGCCATCCGGTACTCGACGCGCCCGAACAGGCCGTCGGCGGGCATGTCGCCCTGGCGCGGGTCGGGCAGCGCGGCGGGGTCGGGCAGCACCGGGGCCGTGCCCAGCTCCTGGGTCGGGCCGTGGTGGTCGCGGGCGAAGCTGGCGGTCATCCGCGCCAGCGGCTTGCCCTCGCACGCCAGGTCGACGTCGACCGTCTGCACGCGCCGGCCCAGCTTGACCGGTGTGACGGTCAGGGTCGCCGTGGTGCCGGGCTCGGGGGAGGCGAAGTAGCTGATCGCGGCCACCACCGGGCGGCCGACATCGGCATGGTCCATCGCCGTGCGCAGCATGGAGGCCAGCACCCAGCCGCCGTTGGGCTTGCCCAGCGGGGTGTTCCAGCGGTCGGTCACGGGGAGCGTCAGCGTTCCGTCGGCCGCGGGGGTCGCGACGGTGTCCTGCGGGTAGTGGTCGGTCACCGGTTCATCCTGCCCGAGGGCTCCGACGCGTTGACGGTAACCTCGGAACATGACGTCTCCGCTGGCGACCGAGGCCGCTCCGTTCGGCCGGCTCCTCATCGCGATGGCCACCCCGTTCACCCCGGACGGCGGCCTCGACCTGGATGCCGCTGCCGCACTCGCGACCCACCTCGTCGACTCCGGGGCCGACGGCATCGTCGTCAGCGGCACCACCGGCGAGTCGCCCACGACCACCGGCGAGGAGGACGGGCGGCTGCTGGCCGCCGTGCTCGAGGCGGTGGGCGACCGGGCCACGATCGTCGCCGGCATCGGCACGAACGACACCCGCCACACCGTCGAGCTGGCCGAGCAGGCCGTGCGCGTCGGCGCCCACGGGCTGCTGCTCGTCTCGCCGTACTACAGCAAGCCGCCCCAGTCGGGCATCCTGGCCAACATCGACGCCGTCATCGACGCTGCCGGTGACACGCCGATCATGCTGTACGACATCCCGGGCCGCACCGGCGTCGAGATCTCCGAGGCGACCTACGCCGAGCTGGAGTCGCGACGCACGGTCCTGGCCGTCAAGGACGCCTCCGGCGACCTGGCCCGGGCCGCCCGCCTGCGCGCGAGCTCGCGCCTGGCGATCTACTCCGGCGACGACGTCGTGAACCTGCCGTTCTTCGCCATCGGCGCGGTCGGCACCGTCAGCGTCGTCGGCCACGTCGCCAGCGCTCACATCAAGCAGATGATCGAAGCGGTCGACGCCGGGGACCTGGCGCGCGCCCGCGAGCTCGACAACGAGATCCTCCCGCTCACGGCCGCCATCATGGGCCAGACGCAGGGTGCCATCGCCGCGAAGGCGGCCATGGTCGAGCTCGGCATCATCCCCAGCGCGGCCGTCCGGCTGCCGCTCACCCCCGCCACGGACGACCAGGTCCAGGTCATCCGCACCGCCTTGAAGGACGCAGGTCTGCTCGCATGAGCCATATGCACACCGAACTTCCCACCCCGCCCCCTCTCGAGCCCGGCGCGATGCGGGTCGTCCCGCTCGGCGGCCTCGGCGAGATCGGTCGCAACATGACCGTCTTCGAGTTCGACGGCAAGCTGCTGATCGTCGACTGCGGCGTGCTCTTCCCCGAGGAGCACCACCCCGGCGTCGACCTGATCCTGCCGGACTTCGGACCGATCCGCGATCGCCTCGACGACATCGTCGGCCTGGTCCTGACGCACGGCCACGAGGACCACATCGGTGGCGTGCCGTACCTGCTGCGCGAGCGTGGCAACATCCCCGTGATCGGCTCGAAGCTGACGCTGGCCCTGCTGGCGCCGAAGCTCAAGGAGCACCGCCTGAAGGACGTGCCGACGTACACCGTCTCGGAGAACGACGTCCAGTCGTTCGGCCCGTTCGAGTGCGAGTTCGTCGCGGTCAACCACTCGATCCCCGACGCCCTGGCGGTCGCGATCAAGACCGCGGCCGGCGTCGCCCTTCACACCGGCGACTTCAAGATGGACCAGCTGCCGCTCGACGGCCGCATCACCGACCTGCGCGCCTTCGCACGGCTCGGCGAGGCCGGCGTCGACCTGTTCCTGACCGACTCCACCAACTCCGAGGTGCCCGGCTTCACCACGGCCGAGAAGCAGATCACGCCGGCGATCGACGCCGTCTTCGCGCGCAGCAAGAAGCGCATCATCGTCGCGTCGTTCGCCTCCCACATCCACCGCGTCCAGCAGGTCCTCGACGCCGCCGTGAAGCACAACCGCAAGGTGGCCTACGTCGGCCGCTCGATGGTGCGCAACATGCAGATCGCCCGCGAGCTGGGCTACCTCAACGTGCCCGACGGCGTGGTCGTCGACAAGATCGACGCCGCCCCGCCCGAGCAGATGGTGCTCATGTCCACCGGCTCGCAGGGTGAGCCGATGGCCGCCCTGTCGCGCATCGCGAACCGGACGCACCCCCAGGTGCACCTCGAGCCCGGCGACACCGTCCTGCTCGCGTCGTCGCTGATCCCGGGCAACGAGAACGCGATCTACCGCGTGATCGACGGGCTCACCAAGATCGGCGCCAACGTCGTGCACAAGGGCAACGCCCTCGTCCACGTCTCGGGCCACGCCTCGGCCGGCGAGCTGCTCTACTGCTACAACATCGTGCAGCCGTCCAACGTGATGCCGGTGCACGGCGAGATCCGCCACCTGCACGCGAACGCGGTGCTCGCGCAGCAGACCGGCGTGCCCAACACGATCATCGCCGAGGACGGCTACGCCGTGGACCTCGTCGACGGTCACGCCAGGATCGCCGGGGCGTACGACGTGGGCTACGTCTACGTCGACGGCTCCTCGATCGGCGACGTCACCGACTCCGACCTCAAGGACCGGCGCACGCTGGCCGCCGAGGGCTTCATCTCGGTCATCGCCGTGATCGACTCCACCACCGGCAAGATCGTCACGGGTCCCGAGATCCACGCCCGCGGCCTGGCCGAGGACGACTCGGTCTTCGACGCGATCCAGCCGAAGGTGGTCGCCGCCCTCGAGGAGGCGCTCGCCGACGGCGCGCGCGACACCGCAGCGCTCCAGCAGGTCATGCGCCGGGTCCTGGGCTCGTTCGCGGGCCGTCGCCTGCGCCGCCGCCCGCTCATCATCCCCATCGTCCTGGAGGCGTGAGAGCCGCCTGCGGCAGCCGTTACGCAACCTCGCCAGCGGCGTAACCCGGGTGAAACAGTCCCTCTCCACGCTGGGGGTGTGAGCACTCGGATCATCGTCTGCGGGCACGGGACGACGTCGCACCTCGGCCGTTCGGCCCTCGCGTCGCTCGTCAACGCGGTCCGCCGCCATGCCCCGGGCTGCGAGGTGATCGACGCCTTCGTCGACGTGCAGCAGCCATTGCTCGCCGACGTGGTGGCCGAGACCTCCGGTCCTCGCGTCATCGTGCCGCTGCTGCTCAACCACGACTGCGCCACCGCGCAGCTGATGAACGAGGTGGCCGCGGACGATCCCCTCGTGCGCATCGCCCCGGCGATGGGCCCGGACTGGGTGCTGGCCGAGATCGGTGTGCGCCGCCTGATCGAGGCGGGTGCCAAGCCGTCGGACACGATCGTGATGGTGGCGCCCCAGGCCGACGGGTCGAAGGCGCTCGCCGACGTCTCGAAGGCCGCCCGGCTGCTCAGCGCGGTGTGGGGAGGACCGGTGCACGTGGGCGTCGTCGACGGCGTCGGCACCCCGGTGGAGGACGCGCTCGACGTGGCCCGGGCCCACAGCCACCGGGTCGTCGTCTCGATGTACGCGCTGGCGTCGGGGGAGGGCGCGTCGGCGATCGGACGGCTCGGCGCCGACGTCGTCACCGCCCCGCTGCTGGGCGCCGGAGCGCCGGATCCCCGTCTCGTCTCGCTGGCCCTGGAGCGCGCGCGGGTGCTGGAGGCACCCGGTCAGGTCGGCTCGGCCATCTGAGGACCGGGCCTGCGCCCGCGGCGTGGGTCCGTGAGAAGTCTCAGGTTCTGGTTTAGCCTTGCGATCATGGCGACCCGAACGTCTTCCCCGCCGCGCAAGCGGCCGTCCGGCAGCCAGGCCCGCAAGAAGCCCGCGGCGCGCAAGGCAGCACCTGCGCGCAAGCCGGCCCCCCGCACGGGTCCTGGTCCACTCAGTGCTGCCCTGCACGGCATCATGCGCGCGTCCACCGCCTTCTGGCTGGGACTCGCCGGTGTCGTGGGCGCGATCGCCCGCAGCATCGGCCACGGTGCGAAGGAGCTCGACGCCGAGCAGCGTCGCGACGGGGTCGGCCTCGCACTGGTCGCGCTCGCCCTGGTCACGGCCGCCGCGGTCTGGTGGGACGTCACCGGCGGCCTCGGTGCCGGCGTGCGCCGTGTCACCACGGGCTCGGTGGGCGTGCTGGCCTGGGCCGTCCCGATCCTGCTGGCCGTCGTCGCCTGGCGCACCCTGCGCCACCCCGACCGCAACGGTCCGGCCGGTCGCCAGGCGATCGGCTGGGGAGCCATCGTCGGCGGCGTCCTCGGCCTCGTGCACCTCGCGCACGGCACCCCGCGCCCCAGCGACCCCGACATGTCCGAGGCCGGGGGAGCGGTCGGCTTCCTCTTCTCGGCGATCCTCGTCGACCTGCTCAAGACCGGGTGGGTCGTCGCCCCGATCCTGGTGCTCGTCGTCGTCTTCGGCGTCCTCGTCGTCACGGCGACCCCGCTGTACGCCGTCCCCGATCGCGTGCGCTCCGTCCTGAACCGTGCCCTCGGCCGTGACAAGCAGCCCGAGGCCGAGGCCACTCCCGAGCCGGTCAAGAAGCGCCACCCGCGCACGATGCCGCTGGTCGACGAGCCGTTCGAGAACCCGCTCGTGGACGGCCCCGACGACGACCGGCAGGTGCCCGTCACCGTCCCGCCGCCCGTCCCGGTGCTCTCCGAGCCCGAGCCGCAGCCCGATCCGCGTCCGCTCGAGCCGCTGCCCGTCCGCGCCGAGCAGCTCGCGCTGTCGGGCGACATCGTCTACACGCTCCCCGAGCCGAGCGCCCTGAAGGAGGGCACCCCGCCCAAGGCGCGCTCCGCCGCGTCGGACGAGGTCGTCGGCCGCCTCACCGAGGTGCTCGAGCAGTTCCAGATCGACGCCACCGTCACCGGGTACACGCGTGGCCCGACGGTCACCCGCTACGAGGTCGAGCTCGGCCCGGCGGTGAAGGTGGAGAAGGTCACGGCGCTGAGCAAGAACATCGCCTACGCCGTGGCCTCCAACGAGGTGCGGATCCTGTCGCCGATCCCGGGCAAGAGCGCGATCGGCGTCGAGATCCCGAACGTCGACAAGGAGATGGTCTCCCTCGGCGACGTCCTGCGGTCGAACAAGGCCCGCAGCGACCACCACCCGATGGTGATCGGCCTGGGCAAGGACGTCGAGGGCGGCTACGTCGTCGCGAACCTCGCGAAGATGCCCCACCTGCTCGTCGCCGGCGCCACCGGCTCGGGCAAGTCGAGCTTCGTGAACTCGATGATCTCCTCGATCCTCATGCGGTCCACGCCCGACGAGGTGCGCATGATCCTGGTCGACCCCAAGCGGGTCGAGCTGAACGCCTACGAGGGCATCCCGCACCTCATCACGCCGATCATCACCAACCCGAAGAAGGCCGCCGAGGCGCTGGCCTGGGTCGTGCGCGAGATGGACCTGCGCTACGACGACCTCGCCAACTTCGGCTACCGCCACATCGACGACTTCAACAAGGCCGTCGTCTCGGGCAAGGTGCAGGCGCCTCCCGGCAGCGAGCGGGTTCTCACGCCGTACCCGTACCTGCTGGTCGTCGTCGACGAGCTCGCCGACCTCATGATGGTTGCCCCGCGCGACGTCGAGGACTCGATCGTGCGCATCACGCAGCTGGCCCGCGCGGCGGGCATCCACCTGGTGCTCGCTACCCAGCGACCGAGCGTCGACGTCGTGACGGGCCTGATCAAGGCCAACGTGCCGAGCCGCCTGGCGTTCGCCACCAGCTCGCTGGCCGACAGCCGCGTCATCCTCGACCAGCCAGGCGCCGAGAAGCTCGTGGGCCAGGGCGACGGGCTGTTCCTGCCCATGGGCGCGAACAAGACGATGCGCATGCAGGGCGCCTGGATCACCGAGGCCGAGATCGAGACGATCGTCACCCACTGCAAGGAGCAGCTGCAGCCGTCGTACCGCGACGACGTCACCGCTCCCCAGCAGGCCAAGCGCGAGCTGGACGACGACATCGGCGACGACATGGACCTCGTGCTCCAGGCCGTCGAGCTCGTCGTGAACACGCAGTTCGGCTCGACCTCGATGCTGCAGCGCAAGCTGCGGGTCGGCTTCGCCAAGGCGGGCCGGCTCATGGACATCCTGGAGAGCCGCGGCGTGGTCGGTCCGAGCGAGGGCTCCAAGGCCCGCGACGTCCTCGTCAAGCCGGACGACCTCGCCGACGTGTTGGCCAGCATCCAGGTCGGCTGAGCCACTAGGCTCGCCGGAACACCCAACTCATGTCACCGAACGTGTTCGCCCTCGGGGTGAACGCGAACGCGAAAGGAATCGCATGACCTACAACGCTCCGCCGCCGCCCTCGGGACCGGTCGGGGGGACGCCGCCGCCGAACAACCTCGTGTGGGCCATCCTCACGACGATCTTCTGCTGCCTGCCGCTCGGCGTCGTCTCGATCGTGTACGCGGCCCAGGTCAACGGCAAGTTCGCCGCTGGTGACCTCGCCGGTGCGCAGGAGTCCTCGCGGAAGGCGAAGCAGTGGGCCATCTGGTCCGTCATCGCCTTCTTCGTGGCTCTCGTCATTTACTTGATCGTGATCTTCCTCGTGGTCGCCAACGGCGACACCACGTCGACGTCGAGCCTCTGATCTCGATCGACAGCCACCAGCGCCCCGCGCCCGCCGGATCCGTCCGGCGGCGCGGGGCTCTGACGTTCGCGGGGGTGACCGTCGCCGGGCTGGCCGCCACGGCCGTGCTCGCGGCCGTCTCGCCCGAGGAGCCCGGGCACTACCCGACGTGTCCATTCCTGGCCGTCTCGGGCCTCTACTGTCCCGGCTGCGGCAGCCTGCGCGCCGTCCACGCGCTCACCCGCGGGGACCTGACCACGGCGTGGGACCGCAACCCGCTGGCCGTGCTGCTGCTCCCGGCGGTGCTGGTCGCCTGGGTTGCGTGGGGCCTGCGCCTGCTGGGCCGCCGTGCGTGGCACCCCAGCCGCATCCCGGCCGCCTGGATCTGGGCGCTGCTGGGCGTCGTGCTGGCCTACTGGGTGGCGCGGAACGTGCCCGGCTGGACCTGGCTCTCACCTGCCTGAGCCATACTGAGCCCCATGGACTCGTCTCGCCCGGCCGACAAGCCGAGCAACCTGAACGTCCCGAACGTCCTCACGGTCATCCGCATCCTGGGTGTCCCGGTCTTCGGCTGGCTGCTGCTCCACGACGGGGGCGAGTCCATCGGCTACCGGATCGCCGCGTGGGCCGCGTTCGTCGTGCTCATGGCCACCGACAAGATCGACGGCGACATCGCCCGCAAGCACAACCTGATCACCGACTTCGGCAAGATGGCCGACCCGATCGCCGACAAGGCGCTGACAGGGATGGCGTTCATCGGACTGGCGATCATCTTCACCGACCAGCCGTGGGGCACGGTCTTCTGGATCGCGGTCGTCCTCATGCTCGTGCGCGAGTGGGGCATCACGGTGATGCGCGTGGTCATGGTCCGTCGCGGGTTCGTCATGCCGGCCGGACGCGGCGGCAAGCTCAAGACCGTCCTGCAGTCCGTGGCGATCGCGGGCTACTGCCTGCCGTTCGAGATCTGGGACGGCCCGGTTCCCACCGTGATGCTCGCGCTGACCCACGTCGTGATGGCCGCCGCGCTGGTCCTCGCCCTCGTGACAGGCGTGCAGTACGTCCTCGACGCCCGCCGGCTGGCGGCGCAGACTCCCGCAGGCGGCGCCTCGCGGTGAGCGAGCGGGTCGACGTCGCGGCACTCGTGGCCGACCTGCGCTCGGCAGGGCACACGGTGGCCACCGCCGAGTCGCTCACGGGCGGCCTGGTGTGCGCCACGCTCGTCGACGTCCCGGGTGCCTCGTGGGTCGTCCGCGGTGGCGTCGTGGCCTACCAGCCCGACGTGAAGTCCGGCCTGCTCGGCGTGGCTCCCGACCTGATCGCCGAGCACGGCACCGTGAACGCGCCGGTCGCGGAGCAGCTGGCCGCCGGTGCCCGTGCTCGCCTCGACGCCACGTGGGGTCTCGGCACCACCGGGGTCGCCGGGCCCGGCCCCGCCGAGGACCGGCCCGCGGGCACGGTCTTCGTCGCCGTCGCGGGCCCCGACGGCGTCACGTCGCGGCGACTCGACCTCTCCGGCGATCGTGACGATGTCCGACGTTCGGCGGTCCACGCCGTCCTGGCGGACCTGCACTATAGGCTGGGGAAGAACAACGGCTCCACGAACGTTGATGCAGGCAAGGGAAGGTGATGGCGATGTCCGCGATGCGTGAACTCATCGGTGACGTGCTCCGGGCACGTCGTCTCGCCGAGGGCCTGACCCTGCGCGACGTCTCCGAGCGGGCCCGCATCAGCCTCGGCTACATCTCCGAGGTCGAGCGCGGCCAGAAGGAGGCCAGCTCCGAGCTGCTCGCCGCCCTGGCGCAGGCGCTCGAGGTCCCGCTGAGCAAGGTGCTGCTCGACGTCAGCTCGCTCCTCGAGCTCGAGGAGGCCGCCGACCTGGCCACGGTCTCGTCCATCGCACGCGACGAGGCCCGGGCCTCCGCGGCGTGAGGCACAGCGAGTTCTGGCAGCGCATGGAGGCTGCCCTGGGGGCGTCCTATGCCGCCTCGTGGGCCCGCCAGCAGGCCATCACCGCGCTCGACGGCCGCACCCCGGTCGAGGCGCTCGACGCCGGCGTCGATCCCCAGCGGGTCTGGCGCGCCGTGCACGCCACGCTCGAACTGCCGGCCCGCGAACGTTGAGTTAGCGTCGTGGGATGAGCAATCTTCCCGACCTGACAGGCAAGCGTGTCGCGATCATTGCGACCGACCACTTCGAGGAATCCGAACTCACGACGCCGCGTGACGAGCTGGAGGCGGCCGGGGCGGACGTGCGGGTCTTCGCGCCCCACGAGGGCTCGCTGCAGGCGATGCAGGGGGACACCGAGCAGACGATCTCCGTGCGCGTGGACGGCACCCTCGACAGCTTCGACCAGCAGTGGCCCGACGCGATCGTGCTGCCCGGCGGCACGGTCAACGCCGACCACCTGCGCACCGACGCGAAGGCCCAGGGCATCGTCTCCTCGGCCCTGGAGTCCGGGCTCCCGGTGGCGGCGATCTGCCACGCGCCGTGGCTGCTCGTGTCCGCCGGACTCGTCGAGGGCCGGCGGCTCACCAGCTTCCCGAGCCTCTCGGTCGACGTCAGCAACGCCGGCGGCGACTGGGTGGACGAGACGGTGGTGGTCGACCGGAACCTGATCACGAGCCGCAAGCCCGACGACCTGCCCGCCTTCGTCGACGCGATCGGCAAGGCCCTGACCGCGTAAGGACCCCGCCCGTCCCGAGATGTGCTCCGCATCCCACCTTCGAGCCCTGTTCGAACGTGGAATGTGGAGCACATCTCGTTGGGGCGGGTCCGTGGGCGCTGTTCGGCGTGTCGCGCTTCCGTCGAACAGGTGTTCGGCCTAGGCTCGTTCCACAGGCCGACGGTCAGGTCGGGCGTTCATCCACAGGCGAGTCGACGAGGCTCATTCATGTCAGTGGGTCCGCCTACCGTCGAAGATGGCCCGCCACCCCGACCAGAGCGGTCGACGACACGAAGGACGCAGCATGGCTTCCAAGAGCAGCACCACCCCCTCGAACAGGGACATCGCCAAGGAGCGAGCCAACAAGGACAAGGCGATCGAGAACGCCCTGGCCCAGATCGACCGCTCGTACGGCAAGGGGGCCGTGATGCGCCTGGGCGACCAGGCCCGCGCCCCGATCGAGGTCATCCCCACCGGCGCCGTCTCGCTCGACGTCGCGCTGGGCATCGGCGGACTGCCGCGCGGCCGCGTGGTCGAGATCTACGGGCCGGAGTCCTCGGGCAAGACCACGGTCGCCCTGCACGCGGTGGCCAACGCCCAGAAGGCCGGCGGAGTGGCGGCGTTCATCGACGCCGAGCACGCGCTGGACCCCGAGTACGCCCGCAAGCTGGGTGTCGACACCGACGCGCTGCTGGTGTCCCAGCCCGACTCCGGTGAGCAGGCCCTCGAGATCGCCGACATGCTGATCCGCTCCGGCGCGCTCGACATCATCGTGATCGACTCGGTCGCCGCCCTCGTGCCCCGCGCCGAGATCGACGGCGAGATGGGCGACAGCCACGTCGGCCTGCAGGCTCGCCTGATGAGCCAGGCGCTGCGCAAGATGACCGGCGCCATCAACGGCTCGGGCACCACCGCGATCTTCATCAACCAGCTGCGCGAGAAGATCGGCGTGATGTTCGGCAGCCCCGAGACCACCACGGGCGGCAAGGCGCTGAAGTTCTACGCCTCCGTGCGCCTCGACGTGCGCCGGATCGAGACGCTCAAGGACGGCACCGACATGGTCGGCAACCGCACCCGCGTCAAGGTCGTCAAGAACAAGGTCGCGCCGCCGTTCAAGCAGGCCGAGTTCGACATCATGTACGGCCAGGGGATCAGCCGCGAGGGCAGCCTGATCGACCTCGGCGTCGACGCGGGCTTCGTCCGCAAGGCCGGCGCCTGGTACACCTACGAGGGCGACCAGCTCGGCCAGGGCAAGGAGAACGCCCGCAACTTCCTGCGCGACAACCCCGACCTCGCCGACGAGATCGAGAAGCGCATCAAGGAGCACCTCGGTGTCGGGGCGAAGGTCGACGAGCCGGCCGCGGATCCCGCGGCCGTGGTCGACGATCTGGCGGGCGACCTCTCGGCCGCTGACTTCTGATGATCGACCCCACGGATCCGGACACGGATCCGCGGGCGGTCATCGTCGCGGGCCGGACGATCGCGATGGATCGTCTGGCCGCGCGCGACCGCAGCCGCGGTGAGTTGCTCGACGCGCTCGCGCGTCGCAGGTTCCCCGAGGACGTGGCCATCGTCGTGGTCGACCAGCTCGAGTCCGAGGGGCTGGTCGACGACGAGCGGTTCGCCCGCACGTGGGTCGAGCAGCGCAGTCGCGCCAAGGGGCTGGCCCGCTCCGTCCTGCGGATGGAGCTGCAGCGCAAGGGCGTGGCCTCCGAGGTCATCGACCTGGTCCTGGACGACGTCGACCCCGATGCCGAGCGCCGGGCCGCGCACCTGCTGGTCCAGCGCAAGCTGCGATCCGTGCAGGGGCTCGACCAGTCCGTCCAGGTCCGTCGTCTCACCGCGATGCTCGCCCGCAAGGGCTACGCGCCGCAGGTGGCCTTCGACGTGGTCCGCGCCGAGCTCGACGCCGATCACGTGGCGATCGAGTCCACGTAGTTCGGCCGCGCCCTAGTCTGTCAGCGTGTTCGCGTTCCGCCCCCTGGTCGAGGCCGACCTGGGGGCGGTCGTGTCATGGCGCAACGAGCCGCACGTCCTGACCTGGTTCCCCGAGGCGCTTGTCGACGTCGAGCACGCGCGTCGACGCCTCGTCCCTCGGCCGACCGGTGAGGACCCGGTGCGCAGGTGGATCGCCGAGCTCGGGGGAGTGCCGGTCGGCTACCTGCAGAGCTTCGTCGTCGCGTCCGACGACGACCTCACGGTGCGCTGCCAGGACCCCGAGGCGGTCGCATTCGACTACCTGGTCGGAGATCCGGACCTCGTCGACCGAGGACTGGGGACCGAGATGATCCGGAGCTTCTGTCGCGACGTGCTGGTGCCCGAGTATCCCGACGCACCGCGCTTCCTCGCCGCTCCCGACGCTCGCAACCACCGCTCGATCCGGGTGCTGGCCAAGTGCGGCTTCGTGGCCGGGCTGTGGATCCAACCCGAGGGCGCGCCGTGGGCCGACGTCGTGTGCACGGCCCAGCGTCGTCTCTTCGAGTCTACTGTCGAGTAACATGATCGCCATGCCCTCGACCTACGCGGTGTACCGCCAGCTCTCGGCCCTCCCGAAGGGTCGCGCCGTGTTCGGCGCCTTCTTCACCCGCGCCGCGCCATACTTCGCCAGTGCCCACCTGCGCGTCGTCGAGATGGCGCCCCACCACGGCGAGGTCGTCGTGCCCCTGCGGCGCTCCACGAAGAACCACATCGGCACGGTCCACGCGATCGCGGCGTGCAACGGCCTCGAGGCGGCGATGGGGCTGCTCGCCGAGGCGACCTGCCCGCCGGACCACCGGTGGCTGCCGAAGGGCATGGAGGTCCGGTACCTCGCCAAGTCCGACTCGGATCTCGTCTGCACCGCCGACAGCGACCCGGCCGACTGGTCGGGCGGTCCGGAGGTGCCCATCTCCGTCCGGGCCACGCGCGCCGACGGCACGGTCACGGTCGAGGGCACGATTCACCTGTGGGTGACGCCCCGGAAGTGATCCAGGGCTCGAGGCTCGCCGAGGCGTGCGTGAACCGCCCCGCCCGCACCGTGGCCTCGACCTGCACGGATCGCAGGTGGGCTGCGACGGCGGCCGAGTCGCCGCGGGCCTCGAGCGGGTCGCGGTCCAGCAGGACGAGGTCGGCCCGCTGACCCACGGCCAGCGTGTCGGCACCGTCCACGCTGGCGGCGAGCGCCTCGGCGGCAGTGATGGCCTCGGCCGGGTTCCACGGGGAGCGCTCGTCCGCCGAGCGGTGCACGGCCGCGGCCATGGCGATCCACGGGTCGAGGGGAGCGACGGGCGCGTCGGAGCCGAAGACGAGGTCGACGCCCGCGTCGAGCAGGCCCCGCCACGGGAAGCAGCGATCCGCGCGATCGGCCCAGAGTCGTTCGGTGACGTCACGGTCGTCGAGCAGGTGGGCGGGCTGGACGCTCGCGCGGACGCCGAGCTCGGCCAGCTGCTCGATGTCGTGCCGGGTCAGCAGCTGGGCGTGCTCGATGCTGCCGCCGACCCCGGTCGCGCGGAACGCCGCCAGCGCCTCGTGGGCGGCGGCGTCACCGATCGCGTGCACCGCGGCGCGGAAGCCGGCCGACCGGGCGCGAGTGAGCAGCTCGATGAGGTCGGCCCGGTCGTGGTTCTGGACACCGCGGTCGGACCCGCCCCCGTAGGGCTCGTGGCAGTACGCCGTGCGGGTGTTCAGGGAGCCGTCGGAGATGATCTTCAGCGGCCCGACGGTGACGGGTCCGTCCGGCGTCACGGACGACCCGGTGCGCAGGCCCACAGCGATCATGTCGTCGAGGTACTCGGGATAGACCGCCGAGCGCACCCAGAGAGCGTCGAGGCCCTGCGACAGCCGCTCGCGCCACGTGGACAGCGGCTCAGCCCACTCGAAGTCCACGACGCCCACGACGCCGCGCGACGCCGCGGCCGCCATCGCGTCGGCGACGGACTGGCCGCCGTCCTGGGCGGCATTGCGCTGCACGACGTCGGCCATCAGCGCGAACCACGGCGCCTCCGTGAGCGGCCCGTCGGTGAGCGGTGCGCCGAGTGCCGTGAGCGCGGCCGAGTTCAGCCAGCCCGTGTGGGCGTCGCCGCTCGTGACGACGACGGGCCGGTCGCCCGTGACGGCGTCGAGCTCGGCGACGGTCGGCTCCCGCGTCCAGTCGGCCAGCCGGAACCCGAAGGCGAAGAGCCAGTCGCCGTCGGGCACCGAGGGCAGGTGCCTGCGGATGATCTTCACCGCCTCGGAGGGGTCCTCGGCCGAGGAGACGTCGAGGCGTGTCCGGGTCTGCGCCCACTGGGTGAAGTGGACGTGCTGGTCCCACAGCCCGGGGATCGCCCAGCGCCCGCCGGCCTCCACGACCCGGTCGCCGGGCTCGGGGCTCAGCCCGGTTCCCACGGCCACGATCGTGCCTTCGGCGATCCGCAGGGAGACGGGTTCGCCGGGCGCCGCCGAGCGCACCGGGACGAGGCGCACGTCGCGCAGAAACACAGGTGTCACGGCAGCATTCTGACCCGGGGCCCCGGTGAGGTGAGCCCCGGGTCAGCGCGAAGCCAGCACGGCGCTGTCCTCGGCCGCGTGGGCGTCCACGGTGCGCGACTCGGTGAGACGTCGCTGGGCAAACCGACCGAGCTGCTCGAGGCCCAGGTTGAGCACGATGTAGATGGCGCCGAGCACCAGCGCGACCTGGAGGTGGTTGTCGAACTCACGCCAGATCTGGCGGCCGGCGTACGTGAGACCGGGGGCGACGATGATGTAGCCGAGCGACGTGTCCTTCAGTGCCACGATGCACTGGCTGATGATCGCCGGCGTCATGATCTTGATCGCCTGGGGCAGCTGGACGATGCGCATCACGGCGTTCTTGCGCATGCCCAGGGCGTACGCGGCCTCGACCTGGCCCTTCGGCACGGCATTGATGCCGGCTCGGACCGTCTCGGCGAGGACCGAGCCGTTGTAGAGGATCAGGCCGATCACGAGCGGTGCGAGCAGCTCGATCTGGAACCGGTAGAGCGCCCACAGATAGGTGATGAGGATGACCAGTGGGACCGCGCGGAAGAACTCCACCACGACCCAGCACGGCACCCGGACCCACGCATGGTCCGACAGCTTGCCGATGCCGAACAGTACGCCGAACAGGAGGGCGCCGGCGATCGCCATCACGGCTGCCAGGAGCGTGTAGTAGAGGCCCTCGAGGATGAACTCCACGTAGGCCGGGGTGACGAAGACCTCCCACAGATCGGCCGCGAACTGGCCCGTGGACGCGAAGCGCCACAGGACGAAGCCGAGGAAGGCCGCGACCACGACGACCGTCACCACCGAGAGGATCCGGTTGCGTCGACGGGCGCGGGGTCCGGGAACGTCGAACAGCAGGGTGCTCATCGGGCGACCACCTTCCAGCGTCGCTCGGCCCAGGAGGCGAGCAGGGAGATCGCCGCGACGATGCTGATGTACATCGCCGCGATCGTGAGGAACGCCGCGGTCCGCGAGCTCGGGTAGTCGCGCAGGAGACCCTGGAGGCGGAACGCGACGTCCGCCAGGCCGAGTGCGGCGACGAGCGAGGTGTTCTTGACCAGCGCGATGAAGACGCTGGCCATCGGCGGGACGACCAGGCGGAACGCCTGGGGGAGGATCACCTGGGTCATCGTCAGCGTGAAGGGCATGCCCACCGCTCGCGCGGCCTCGGCCTGGCCCATCGGGACGCCGTTGATGCCCGATCGCAGCGCCTCACAGACGAACGCGGCGGTGTAGATCCCGGCCGCCAGCGAGACGTTCCAGAAGAAGCCGAAGTCGATCCCCATCGCCGGCAGGCCGTAGTAGGTGATGAACAGCAGCAGGAGCAGGGGAGTGTTGCGGAACAGCGTGACGTACGCGGTTCCGACGACGCGCATCGCCGGGACCGGGCTGACCCGGGCCACGGCGATGATCGTGCCGAGGACGAGGGCGATGAGACCGCTGGCCACGAAGACCCGCAGCGTGACCCAGAAGCCCTTGAGGAGCAGCTCCCAGCTGTCCTGCAAGAACGAGAAGTCCACGTCTCACCACCCTCGTCGTCGGTCGGTCACGTCAGGCGCACTCGTCCAGCGCCGGCGGGTCACCCGCGTCGGCACCGCCCTTGCCCAGGGTCGCGTCGAACGCATCGGCCCACGTGCCGTCCTCGAAGGCGGACGTCAGGCTCTCGTTGATGAACTCGCACAGCTCGGGGCTGTCCTTGCTGTAGCCGATGCCGTAGCGCTCCTCGGAGAACGGCTCGCCGACGACCTTCAGCTTGTCGGGGTTCTCCGCGGCGTAGCCCAGCAGGATCGCGGCGTCGGTGGTGACGGCGTCGACCGAGCCGTTCTCGAGCTGCGTGACGCACTCGGAGTAGGTGTCGAAGCCGGCCGGCGTGGCGCCGTACTCCTCCTCGACCGTCTTGATCGACGTGGAGCCGGTGACCGAGCAGACCTTCTTGCCCTTCAGGTCGTCCGGGCCGTTGATCGAGTCGTCGTCCTTGGCGACCAGCAGGCTCTGGCCGGTGACGTAGTACGGGCCGGCCTGGCCCACGACCTTGCGGCGGTCGTCGGTGATCGAGTACGAGGCGATGACGAAGTCGACCGTGCCGTTCTGCAGGAACGGCTCGCGGTTGGCCGAGACGGACTCGACCCACTCGATGTCGTCGGCGTCGATGCCGAGCTTCGCCGCGAGGATCTTGCCGATCTCGGGGTCGAAGCCGCTCGGCGTGTCCGCGGTGGCCGTCTTGAATCCCACACCGGGCTGGTCGTACTTGACGCCGATCTTGACGGTGCCGGACTCCTGGAGCTCGGCCATGCGGGTGCCGGCCTCGAACTCCTGGTCCTCGACCTCGACGTCCGGGCCCGAGCCCTCGTCATCGCTGTTGCCGGCGTCGCCGCAGGCGCTCAGTGCCAACAGGCCGGCGGCCAGGACGGCCGCGAACCGTGTCCTTCGTGCTTTCATGTTTCGTCCTCCCCCTTCGGGATCATGCGTGGTGAAATCAGTGCTTGAGGATCTTGCCGAGGAAGTCCTTGGCGCGATCGCTCTGCGGGTTGGTGAAGAACTCGTCGGGAGTGTTCTCCTCGACGATGCGCCCGTCGGCCATGAAGACGACGCGGTCGGCGGCGGTGCGCGCGAACCCCATCTCGTGGGTGACCACGACCATCGTCATCCCGCCCCTGGCGAGGTCGACCATCGTGTCGAGCACCTCCTTGATCATCTCGGGATCGAGTGCGGAGGTGGGCTCGTCGAACAGCATGACCTTGGGATCCATCGCCAGCGCCCGGGCGATCGCGACGCGCTGCTGCTGGCCGCCCGACAGCTGGGCCGGCAGCTTGCCGGCCTGCGAGCCGACCCCGACGCGGTCGAGGAGCTCACGGGCGCGCTGCTCGGCCTCGGCCTTGGGCTTGCGCAGCACCTTGATCGGGCCCAGCGTGACGTTCTCGAGCACGGTCTTGTGGCTGAACAGGTTGAACGACTGGAACACCATGCCGACCTCGGCACGCAGCCGGGCGAGCGCCTTGCCCTCCTCGGGCAGCGGGACGCCGTCGATCGAGATGTCGCCCTCGTTGATCGGCTCGAGACGGTTGATGGCGCGGCACAGGGTCGACTTGCCCGAGCCTGACGGTCCGATCACCACGACGACCTCGCCCGGGGCGACGTCGAAGTCGATGTCCTGCAGCACGTGCAGGTCGCCGAACCACTTCTGGACGCCGGTCATGTGGACCATCGGCTCCGTGCTGACTCCCATGTCGCCTTACCCAACCGCAGCGCCACCGCGCGCGCAAGCGTTGAACTCGCGCCATGGGTCACCGCAACCGGATCGCAACCGACGTCGCCTCCGGGCGGTGAGGGCGCAGCGCCGATTTTCTCTGGAATCCGCTCTGAAATGAAGTTTGGCCGTCCCCCCGTAGCAACGGGCCAACAAAACTCTTCTAACATCAGCCCCAACGGGCGTACGAGACGTACGTCACGTTCGATCCCTGTCGTGAGGACTTCCCTTGAGATCCGTACACCTTCGCCGCACCCTCAGCGCGGCAGCCCTCGTCGCGCTGGGCCTCGGTGCCCTCGCGGCGCCGGCCGTCGCCGCCGACCCACTCGTTCCCGAAACGCGCGAGCAGGCTCGCATCCTTGGTGACGGCAGCGCCAGCGCCGACGTCACCGCCGAGGACGAGAGCAACGGCTCCATCGCTCCCGGCGGCGTGCCGTTCGTCCCGATGGACTTCTCCCGGGCCCCGCTCGCTTCCGGTGAGGAGGAGTCCACCGAGAACGTCGAGAAGGTCGCCTCCGTCCCGCTGCAGGAGGGCCAGGCGACGATGTCGAACCTGGCGTTCAAGGGCGACTACGTCTACCAGGGCAGCTACAACGGCTTCGTGGCGTACGACATCAGCGATCCCGAGTCCCCGCAGGTCGTGTCGAACACCATCTGCCCCGGCTACCAGGGCGACCTCTCGATCGCCGGCGACCTGCTGTTCTTCTCGGTCGACCAGCCGCGCAACGGCTCGGAGTGCGGCGCGGCCGCCGTCGCGTCCTCGAACGCCGCCGCGTGGGAGGGCATCCGCATCTTCGACATCAGCAACCCGGCCTCGCCGCAGTACGTGGGCAACGTGAAGACCCGCTGCGGCTCGCACACGCACACGCTCGTCCCCAAGCCGGGCGACGACGGCAGCGTGTACCTGTACAACGCCGCGTACGACGTCTCGACCACGGCCTACTACTGCAAGCCTCCTCACCAGCAGCTCGAGATCATCGAGGTCGACCTCGACGATCCGGCCGGCGCGCACATCGCCAAGGAGGTCTCGCTGTGGGATGCGGAGAACCCCGCATTCACCGCGGCCGACCGCGTCGATGGCGGCGCCAACACCTCGGTCACCAACGGCTGCCACGACCTGACCGCCTACCCGGCGAAGGATCTGCTGGCCGCGGCGTGCATGGGTGACGGCGTCATGGTCGACATCTCTGACCCGCTGAACCCCGCGGTCACCGAGCGCGTCCGTGACGAGAACTACGCCTTCTGGCACACGGCCCAGTTCAGCGACAACGCGAGCAAGGTCGTCTTCCAGGACGAGCTCGGCGGCGGCTCCTCGGCCACCTGCGTGCCCGGCACCCCGCAGTACCGCGGCGCCAACGCGATCTACACCCGCGAGGGTGACGAGCTGACGCTGCGCAGCTACTTCAAGATCCCGCGCCGTCAGTCGATTCGCGAGAACTGCGTGGGCCACGAGGGCAACCTCGTCCAGCTCCCGGACCGTGACGTCATGATCCAGGGCTGGTACCAGGGCGGCGCCTCGCTGATCGACTTCACCGAGGCCACCAAGCCCAAGGAGATCGGCTACTTCGATCGTGGCCAGCTCGGCGAGAGCGGCCCGATCTCCCTCAGCGGCTACTGGGCCGTCTACAGCCACAACGGCTACCTGTACGGCTCGGAGATCGGTCGCGGCTTCGACGTGCTGAAGCTCAAGGGCGACGAGTTCGCCGACGCCGTCCGTCACCGCCAGGACGTCCGCAACCCCGCGACGCAGGAGCCCATCACCTGGGACTGGAAGACCGCCCCGGTCGTCCCGTCGTTCGGTGACCTCCCGGCCGCGACGGTCACGCCGGAGAGCGCTCGCGCCGGCACCGACCGGGACTTCACGGTCTCGGTTCCCGCCGGCACGTTCGACGAGGGCGAGTACGTGGACGTGTGGAGCACGGGCGCCGTCGCGAAGGTCGTGGCCTCGGGTCGCGCCGAGGCTGACGGCTCCATCGCGCTGACGGTGTCGGTCAAGGCCTCCGAGCCCGCCGGTGCGAAGCGGTTCGTCGTCCGCGGCGACGCCGAGCTCGACGATGCGCTGTACGCCGCGTCGGTGGAACTGACCGCCGTCAGCACCACGACGGCCCTGTCGGTCAGCCCGTCCTCGCAGGTGTTCGGTTCGACCCCCGCCACCCTGACCGCCACGGTCACGGGTGAGGGCGCCGAGGGCACGGTGACGTTCACCCGCGGTGGCACGGTCATCGCCAAGGGCGTCAAGGTGTCCGGGGGCAAGGCCAGCGTCAAGCTGCCCCGTGACCTCCCGGTCGCCACGCACGCGCTGCGTGCGGCGTTCGTGCCGGCGTCCACCGGCACCGAGGCGTCGACGTCCCCGGTCGTCACCTTCCGCGTGGTGAAGGCCACGGCGAAGGTCAAGGCGGCCTCGGTCACGAAGGTCAAGGCGCTCAAGGGCGGCAAGCTCACCGTGAAGGTCACCGCCACCGGCACCACGCCGACCGGCAAGATCACCGTCACCGTGGGTGGCAAGAAGGCCGGCGCCATGCTGAAGAACGGCAAGGCGACCGTCAGCCTGCCGCGGCTGAAGGCCGGGACCTACCGGGCCAACGTCGCCTACGGCGGCAGTGCCTCGGTGGCCTCCGAGAGCATCAAGGTGACGGTCAAGGTCACCAGGTGACCTTGGTCCGTCGAGCCGTGGCCACGGTGGGCGTCGTCCTGACGCTCACCGTGGCCGCGGCGTGCTCGGGGGAGGAGAAGAAGGACGGCCCGGTCGTCAACGTGCCCGGCAAGGTGGGGGAGTCGAGCAAGACCGTCGACCCGGACGACCTCACGACGCCGCAGGACGAGTACAACGAGGTCGACCGCGAGTTCGTCGAGATGATGGTGCCGCACCACCAGCAGGCCGTGGAGATGTCGGCCCTGGCGGCCAAGCACGCGAAGGATCCCGCGGTCGCCGGCTTCGCGCAGCGGATCGGCGACACCCAGGAGGGCGAGATCGAGGTCCTCCAGGGCTGGCTCGAGACCCGAGACCTGCCGAAGGCGTCACTGACGGCGACGGGCGATCACGCCACCCACATGGAGGGCATGCTCACGCCCGAGCAGATGGACGAGCTGGCCGCCGCCCGCGGCGCCGCGTTCGACCGGCTCTTCGTCCGCCGCATGATCGCCCACCACGAGGGCGCGCTCGCGATGGCGGACCAGGCGCTGAGCGACGGCATCGACACGACGAACCGGGGCTTCGCCGCGGACGTCGCCGCGTCGCAGTCCGCCGAGATCACCCGGCTCCAGCAGATCCAGCAGACGCTCTGAGCCGGCCGGCCGCACGAGCGGCCGGCCCGGTCGGGCGCCGCGGCCCACGTACCATGGGACGGTCATGACGAAGACCTATGAAGTCCGTACGTACGGCTGCCAGATGAACGTGCACGACAGCGAGCGGCTGTCGGGCCTGCTCGAGACCGCCGGCTACGCCGCGGCGCCGTCGGGGGAGACCCCGGACCTCGTGGTCTTCAACACCTGCGCGGTGCGCGAGAACGCCGACAACAAGCTGTACGGCAACCTCGGCCACGTCGCGAGCCTCAAGGCGAAGAAGCCGGGCATGCAGGTGGCCGTGGGCGGCTGCCTGGCGCAGAAGGACAAGGACACCATCACCACGCGGGCGCCGTGGGTCGACGTCGTCTTCGGCACCCACAACATCGGCTCGCTGCCGGTGCTGCTGGAGCGCGCCCGCATCGCCGAGGAGTCCCAGGTCGAGATCCTCGAGTCGCTCGAGGTCTTCCCGTCGACCCTGCCCACGAAGCGTGACTCCGTGTTCGCCGCGTGGGTCTCGATCAGCGTCGGCTGCAACAACACGTGCACGTTCTGCATCGTCCCGGCCCTGCGCGGCAAGGAGCGCGACCGCCGCCCGGGCGACATCCTCGCCGAGATCGAGGCGCTCGTCGCCGAGGGCGTCGTCGAGGTCACGCTGCTGGGCCAGAACGTCAACAGCTACGGCGTCGAGTTCGGCGACCGCGAGGCCTTCTCCAAGCTGCTGCGCGCCTGCGGCCAGATCGAGGGACTGGAGCGGGTGCGCTTCACCTCGCCGCACCCGGCCGCGTTCTCCGACGACGTCATCGCCGCCATGGCCGAGACGCCCAACGTCATGCCGCAGCTGCACATGCCGCTGCAGTCGGGCTCCGACCGCATCCTCAAGGCGATGCGCCGCTCGTACCGCAAGGAGCGCTTCCTGGGCATCCTCGACCGCGTCCGCGCGGCGATGCCCGAGGCCTCCATCACCACCGACATCATCGTGGGCTTCCCGGGCGAGACCGAGGAGGACTTCCTCGAGACGATGGACGTCGTCCGCAAGGCGCGGTTCTCCAGCGCGTTCACGTTCCAGTACTCGCAGCGTCCGGGGACGCCCGCGGCCGACCTGCCCGACCAGCTGCCGAAGGCGGTCGTCCAGGAGCGCTACGAGCGCCTCGCCGCGCTGGTGTCGGAGGTCGCCTGGTCGGAGAACCAGCGCCTCGAGGGACGCGTCGTCGAGCTGCTGGTGTCCGACCAGTCCCAGGCGGGCGGTCGCAAGGACGCCGAGACCCACCGCATGAGCGGTCGCGCCCGAGACAACCGGCTCGTGCACTTCGCCCCGGGCGGCCACGCCGTGCGCCCCGGCGACCTGGTCGTGACCACGGTGACGAAGGCGTCGCCGCACCACCTCGTCGCCGACGGCGAGCCGATCGAGGTCCGCCGGACCCGCGCGGGCGACGCCTGGGAGGCACGGCAGGGCCGCACCTCCGTCT
Organism: Aeromicrobium sp. UBA7512; assembly: GCF_002476985.1. NCBI lineage: Bacteria > Bacillati > Actinomycetota > Actinomycetes > Propionibacteriales > Nocardioidaceae > Aeromicrobium > Aeromicrobium sp. UBA7512. The sequence goes on along the minus strand of NZ_DLNK01000002.1, from coordinate 160,094 downwards.
CGCCCGGCTCGGTGGGTCTGGGGATGCCGTCGGTCGGGGTGCCCGCGCCGCTGCCGCCGGCCCCCGCCTGCGCTCCCGCCTGAGGCGCGGGGCCCGGTGTTCGGGTCGCGCGAAATCTTGAGGTAATCTGAATCCGCTGATGAGGCCAATGTCGTCCTCGCCCAGTTTCCTTCCGCATGGCATCGACGACAGGTTCTCTCCATGGATCGTCCTCTCTTCTCGGCCGCGCCCCCGGCGCAAGGCCTCTACGACCCCGCCAACGAGCACGACAACTGCGGCGTCGCCTTCGTGGCCACCCTCACCGGCGTCCCCAGCCACGAGATGGTCCAGCACGGTCTGACCGCGCTGCGCAACCTCGACCACCGTGGTGCCGTCGGCGGCGAGCCGAACACCGGTGACGGCGCCGGCATCCTCATGCAGGTCCCCGACCGGTTCCTGCGCGGTGTCGCCCCCGTCGAGCTCCCCGAGCTCGGCCGCTACGCCGCCGGCATGGCGTTCCTGCCGCGCGACCGGGTCACCGCGGCCAAGGCCGACGTCGAGGCCATCGCCGCGGAGGAGGGCCTCGAGGTCCTGGGCTGGCGCGACGTCCCGGTCGAGCCCTCGATCCTGGGTTCGATGGCCTACGCCGCGATGCCCGCGTTCCAGCTCTTCTTCGTCACCACCCCCGACCGCTCGGCCGCGGGCATCGAGCTCGACCGCCTGACCTTCGCGGTCAACAAGCGCGCGCACCACGAGGTGGGCGTCTACTTCCCGTCGCTGTCCTCGCGCACTCTCGTCTACAAGGGCATGCTCACGACCGAGCAGCTCGACGTGTTCTTCCCCGACCTGCTCGACGAGCGCATGGAGTCGGCGCTGGCGATCGTCCACAGCCGCTTCTCGACCAACACGTTCCCGAGCTGGCCGCTGGCCCACCCGTTCCGCTACCTGGCGCACAACGGCGAGATCAACACCGCCCGCGGCAACCGCAACTGGATGCGGGCGCGCGAGGCGCTCCTCGAGAGCGACCTCATCCCCGGCGACCTGACGCGCCTGTTCCCGATCTGCAGCCCTGACGGCTCCGACACGGCCTCGCTCGACGAGGTGCTGGAGCTGCTGCACCTGGGCGGCCGCTCGCTGCCGCACGCGGTGATGATGATGATCCCCGAGGCGTGGGAGAACAACGCCGAGATGGATCCCGCGCGCCGCGCGTTCTACGAGTTCCACTCCACCGTCATGGAGGCCTGGGACGGCCCCGCGGCCGTCTGCTTCACCGACGGCACCCAGATCGGCGCGGTGCTGGACCGCAACGGCCTGCGCCCCGGCCGCTACGTCATCACCGAGGACGGCCTCGTCGTGCTCGCCTCCGAGGCGGGCGTGCTGGACATCGACCCCAAGACGATCACCCGCAAGGGCCGTGTCGAGCCGGGCAAGATGTTCCTGCTCGACCTCGCCGAGCACCGCGTCGTCGAGGACCACGAGATCAAGGGCTCGCTCGCGAGCGAGCAGCCCTACGAGGAGTGGCTGTACTCGGGCCTCGTCCGCTTCGAGGACCTGCCCGACCTCGAGCACATCGTGCACACGCACGCCTCCGTCGCCCGCCGCCAGCAGGTGTTCGGCTACACCGAGGAGGAGGTGCGCAAGCTCGTCGCGCCGATCGCGCGCACGGGCGCCGAGACGATCGGCTCGATGGGCACCGACACGCCGATCGCGGCGCTGTCCGAGCGTCCTCGCCTGCTGTTCGACTACTTCAGCCAGCTGTTCGCGCAGGTGACCAACCCGCCGCTGGACGCGATCCGCGAGGAGGTCGTCACCTCGCTCGCCGGCACGATCGGCCCGGAGAAGAACCTGCTCGACCCGAGCCCGGCCTCGTGCCGCATGCTCCAGCTGCCGTTCCCCGTGATCGACAGCGACGAGCTGGCCAAGATCCGCCACATGAACCGCGACGGCGACATGCCCGGCTTCAGCGTGCACGTCGTCCGCGGCCTCTACGACGTCCTGGGCGGGGGAGAGGCGCTCGCGAAGCGTCTCGACGAGATCTGCGCCGAGGTGTCGGAGGCGATCGTCGAGCGTGGCGCGCGCATCATCGTGCTGTCGGACCGTCACTCCAACGTCGACCTGGCCCCGATCCCGTCGCTCCTGCTGACGGGCGCGGTGCACCACCACATGGTGCGCGAGCGGCTGCGCACGCAAGCCGGCCTGCTGATCGAGGCCGGCGACGTCCGCGAGGTCCACCACGTGGCCCTGCTCATCGGCTTCGGCGCCACCGCGGTCAACCCCTACCTCGCGCTGGAGACGGCGGAGGACCTCGCCCGTGAGGGCGTCTACGTCGAGGGCGTCGACCCCACCAAGGCGGCGCGCAACGTGGCCTACGGGCTCGGCAAGGGCGTCCTCAAGGTGATGAGCAAGATCGGCGTCTCGACCGTCTCGTCCTACACCGGCGCGCAGATCTTCGAGTGCGTCGGCCTGGCGAGCGACGTCATCGACCGGTACTTCACCGGCACGTCGAGCAAGCTCGGCGGCGTCGGCCTCGACGTCATCGCCGAGGAGGTGCACGCGCGCCACCTCAAGGCCTACCCCACCAAGGGCATCGCCGGGACGCGCCGCCAGCTCGAGATCGGCGGCGAGTACCAGTGGCGCCGTCAGGGTCCCGAGCACCTCTTCGACCCGGACACCGTCTTCCGCCTCCAGCACTCCACGCGCACGGGCCGGTACGACATCTTCAAGCAGTACACCGAGAAGATCGACGACCAGGCGAGCCGTCTGATGACGCTCCGCGGCCTGATGAAGTTCAAGGCCGAGCGCCAGCCCATCTCGATCGACGAGGTCGAGCCGATCTCCGAGATCGTGAAGCGGTTCTCCACCGGCGCGATGTCCTACGGCTCGATCAGCCAGGAGGCGCACGAGACCCTCGCCATCGCGATGAACCGCCTCGGCGGCAAGTCCAACACCGGTGAGGGCGGCGAGGACCCCGAGCGTCTCTACGACCCCGAGCGCCGCTCGGCGATCAAGCAGGTCGCGTCGGGCCGCTTCGGCGTCACGAGCGAGTACCTCACGAACGCCGACGACATCCAGATCAAGATGGCCCAGGGCGCCAAGCCGGGCGAGGGCGGTCAGCTGCCCGGCCCGAAGGTGTACCCGTGGGTGGCCAAGACGCGTCACTCGACGCCGGGCGTGGGCCTCATCAGCCCGCCGCCGCACCATGACATCTACTCGATCGAGGATCTCAAGCAGCTGATCCACGACCTGAAGAACGCCAACCCGTCGGCCCGCGTCCACGTGAAGCTGGTCTCCGAGGTCGGCGTCGGCACGGTCGCGGCCGGTGTCTCGAAGGCCAAGGCCGACGTGGTGCTGATCTCGGGTCACGACGGTGGCACCGGCGCGTCGCCGCTGACGAGCCTCAAGCACGCCGGCGGACCGTGGGAGCTCGGCCTGGCCGAGACCCAGCAGACGCTGCTGCTCAACGGGCTGCGCGACCGCATCGTCGTGCAGGTCGACGGCCAGCTCAAGACCGGGCGCGACGTGGTCATCGCGGCGCTGCTCGGCGGCGAGGAGTTCGGCTTCGCGACCGCGCCCCTGGTCGTCTCGGGCTGCATCATGATGCGCGTCTGCCACCTCGACACCTGCCCCGTGGGCGTCGCCACGCAGAACCGCTCGCTGCGCGAGAAGTACTCCGGCAAGGCCGAGTACGTCGTGAACTTCTTCGAGTTCATCGCGCAGGAGGTCCGCGAGATCCTCGCCGAGCTCGGGTTCCGCAGCATCGACGAGGCCGTCGGCCATGCCGAGGTCCTCGACGTGCGCGAGGCGATCGACCACTGGAAGGCCAGCTCGCTGGACCTGTCGCCGGTGCTGTACGTGCCCGAGCTGCCCGAGGGCGCCTCGCTGCGGCGCACCACCTCGCAGGACCACGGGCTCGAGCGGGCGCTCGACAACGAGCTCATCGCGCTGGCCGGGGACGCGCTGGAGAAGGGCGAGCCCGTCCGGGCCCAGCTCGAGATCCGCAACGTCAACCGCACCGTCGGCACGATGCTCGGCCACGAGGTCACGAAGCGCTACCGCGGCGCGGGCCTGCCCGACGACACGATCGACATCACGTTCCTCGGGTCGGCGGGTCAGTCGTTCGGCGCGTTCGTGCCGCGCGGCATCACGCTGCGCCTCGAGGGTGACGGCAACGACTACGTCGGCAAGGGCCTGTCGGGCGGCCGCATCGTGGTCCGCCCGCCCCGTGAGTCCCAGTTCGCCGCCGAGGCCCAGATCCTCGCCGGCAACGTGATCGGCTTCGGCGCCACCGGCGGCGAGATCTTCCTGCGCGGCAAGGTGGGCGAGCGCTTCTGCGTCCGCAACTCCGGTGCCACGGCGGTCGTCGAGGGCGTGGGCGACCATGCGCTCGAGTACATGACCGGTGGCCGCGTCGTGATCCTCGGCCCCACGGGACGCAACGTCGCCGCGGGCATGAGCGGCGGGTCGGCCTACGTGCTCGACCTCGACCCCGACGTGGTCAACCCCGAGATGGTCGAGCTGCGCCCTGTGCCGGAGGCCACCGGCGTCGAGGTGGAGGCCATCGTGCGCCGCCACTTCGAGGAGACGGGCTCGGTCGTGGCCGAGCAGCTGCTCCGCGACTGGACGGCCAGCCTGGCCCGCATCACCGAGATCATGCCGGTCAACTACCGGCGGGTCCTGGAAGCAAAGGCCTCGGCGGAGTCCGAAGGACTCTCCGAGGACGAGACGACTGCACGCATGATGGAGGTGGCAGCCCGTGGCTGATCCCCGAGGTTTCATGACCACGCCCCGCCAGGTGGCCGAGCGCCGCCCGGTCGAGGAGCGGGTGAACGACTGGAACGAGGTGTACCCCGGCGGTGCGGGCCGAGCCCTGCTGCCGATCATCTCGGAGCAGGCCGGACGCTGCATGGACTGCGGCATCCCGTTCTGCCACCAGGGCTGCCCGCTGGGCAACCTGATCCCCGAGTGGAACGACCTGGTCTGGCGCGACGACTGGGAGGACGCGATCGATCGCCTGCACGCGACGAACAACTTCCCCGAGTTCACCGGGCGCCTGTGCCCGGCGCCGTGCGAGACCGCCTGCGTGGTGGGGATCAACCGCGATCCCGTCACGATCAAGAACGTCGAGGTCTCGATCATCGACAAGGCCTGGGACATGCACAACGTCAAGCCCGAGACGCCCGAGTGGCTGACCGGCAAGACGGTGGCGGTCGTGGGCTCCGGTCCCGCGGGCCTGGCGGTCGCGCAGCAGCTGACGCGCGCCGGCCACACCGTGGCGGTCTACGAGCGCGACGACAAGGCCGGCGGTCTGCTGCGCTACGGCATCCCCGAGTTCAAGATGGAGAAGTCGCACGTCGACCGCCGCATCAACCAGATGCAGCGCGAGGGCACGGTCTTCCGCACCGGCGTCGCGGTGGGCGAGGCGATCACGGGACAGCAGCTGCGTGAGCGCTACGACGCCGTCGTGCTCGCGATCGGCTCCACCGTCCGTCGCGACCTGCCCGCGCCCGGCCGCGAGTTCGCCGGCATCCACCAGGCGATGGACTACCTGCCGCAGGCCAACCGCGTCGCGGTGGGCGAGACGGTGGAGGACCAGATTCTCGCCACCGGCAAGGACGTCGTCATCATCGGCGGCGGCGACACCGGCGCCGACTGCCTCGGCACCGCGATCCGCCAGGGCGCGCGCTCGGTCACCAGCCTGGAGATCATGCCGCGTCCCAGCGAGGAGCGCGCCGACGCCCACCCGTGGCCGACGTACCCGATGATCTACCGGGTCGCGTCCGCCCACGAGGAGGGTGGCGAGCGGGTCTACGCCGTCTCCACCAAGGAGTTCGAGGGCGACGAGGACGGCAACGTCAGCGGCCTGCGGATCACCGAGGTCGAGCTCGTCGACGGCCGCTTCCAGGAGGTGCCGGGCAGCGAGAAGGTGCTTCCGGCCCAGCTCGTGCTGTTCGCCATGGGCTTCACCGGTCCCGAGACCGGCGGCGTCGTCGAGCAGCTCGGCGTCGACCTGGACGAGCGCGGCAACATCAAGCGCGACCTGGACTACATGTCCAGCGTCGAGGGCGTCTTCGTGGCCGGCGACGCCGGTCGCGGACAGTCGCTGATCGTGTGGGCCATCGCGGAAGGGCGCGGCGCGGCCGCCGGCGTGGATGCCTGGCTCACCGGCTCGACCACGCTCCCGACGCCGATTCCGCCCACGGCCCGACCGCTCATGGTGTGATCCCGACCGAACCGCGGGTCAGGTGACTCGCGGTTCGGTTCGGGACAGGACTAGGGTGGTCGATGTGCGTAGAGCCAAGATCGTCTGCACCCTGGGACCCGCGACCGACACTGCTGAACGCATCCTCGAGCTGGCGATAGCCGGCATGGACGTGGCTCGGCTCAACATGAGCCACGGAGAGCAGAGCGAACAGCTCCGCCGGCTCGAACGCGTCCGCCAGGCGGCCGACGCCACCGGCAAGGCGATCGCCGTGCTGGCCGACCTCCAGGGCCCCAAGATCCGCCTCGGGCGCTTCTCCGACGGACCTCACGAGCTGAACTTCGGCGACCGCTTCACGATCACCACGCGCGACGTCGAGGGCGTCCGTGACGAGTGCTCGACGACGTACTCAGGCCTGCCCGGCGACGTCCAGGCCGGCGACGAGATCCTCATCGACGACGGCAAGGTTCGCCTGCGTGCCACCGAGGTCACCGAGACCGACGTCGTCACCACGGTCGAGGTTCCCGGTGAGGTCAGCAACAACAAGGGCATCAACCTGCCCGGCGTGAACGTCAGCGTGCCCGCGATGAGCGAGAAGGACATCGACGACCTGCGCTGGGCGCTGCGTGCGGGCGTGGACTTCATCGCGCTGTCGTTCGTACGCAGCGCCGAGGACGCCGACGACGTGCGCGCGATCATGGACGAGGAGGGCATCCACCGCCCGATCATCGCCAAGATCGAGAAGCCGCAGGCGGTGGCGAACCTCGACGAGATCGTCGATGCGTTCGACGGCTTCATGGTCGCCCGCGGCGACCTCGGCGTCGAGCTGCCGCTCGAGGACGTGCCGATCGTGCAGAAGCTCATCATCGAGAAGGCACGCCGCAACGCCAAGCCGGTCATCGTGGCCACCCAGATGCTCGAGTCGATGATCTCGGCACCGCGGCCCACCCGCGCCGAGGCCAGCGACGTCGCCAACGCGGTGCTCGACGGCGCCGACGCGGTGATGCTCTCGGGCGAGACCAGCGTGGGGCGCTTCCCGATCCAGACCGTGCGCATCATGGCGCGGATCATCGCGTCCACCGAGGACCACGGCCTGCCGCGCATGGCCGCCTTCACGTGGGAGCCCAAGACCACGACCGGCATCATCTGCCGGGCCGCCTCGCAGGTCGCGGCGTCGGTCGAGGCCGACCTGATGATCGCCTTCACCACCACGGGCGACTCCGCCCGCCGCATGGCGCGCTACCGCTCGTCGATCCCGGTCCTGGCCTTCACGCCGCACACGCTCGTGAGGAGCCAGCTGGCGCTCACGTGGGGCGTCGAGACGTTCCTGACGCCCGAGATCAGCCACACGGACCAGATCGCACTGCAGGTCGACCGCGAGCTGCTGGGCCAGCAGCGCTGCGAGCAGGGCCGCCGCGTCGTCATCGTGGCCGGTGCCCCTCCGGGAATCCCCGGCTCCACCAACGCGCTGCGCGTGCACAAAATGGGCGACGCGATCAACCGGGTCGTCGCGGCCTATGACCCCGACGAGGCCCCGCCCACCATCGGCTGACGGGACGGATCCTTCGGCCTTCGGCATGCCCGGAGGGACGGAACTTTCTACCTTCGGGTCGTCACAGCGACATCTTGGTACCAAGTTCCGTCGTCACCGGCCGCTAGCACGCCGCAGCTGGTCGATGACGAGATCCCGTTGGTGCCGGATGGCGAACGACGAGAACACGAGCACGCGCCGGCCGTCGATCACCAGCTCGTTGGTGCGGTGCAGATCGTCGCTCCACTGCTCCACCGCCAGATGTGGGATGCCGTGAATCTCCACGGCGAGGCGGAACTCCTCCCACCACACGTCCAGGTAGTACCTGCGGTGCCGTCCTTCGGTCCTGGTCTGACGGCTGGGCCGCGGGAGTCCCGCGAGGATGCGGATCGCCTCGAAGTCGCGTTCCGGCAGTGACTGGATGCCGCCGGCGGCGTCGAGGATCGACTGGACGATGACCGCCCGATGACGGCACGGGCCCCTTCGGCTCAGCGCGTCGCGCATGCGACGGACGTTGGTCAACCGCTGCTGGAATGCGGCGATGACCAGCATCCGCGCCGCCTGCTTCGTGGCGGCCCAGCTCGCCGCGTCGATGACACTGCGCTCGAGGCTCGTCGTGCGAGGAAGGCGGTGGTCGGGAACGTCCTCCCGGCCCAGCATGGTGCTCCAGTGCACCACCGCATCGGCGGACGGCCGCTTGGCTCCCGCGGGCAGGACCACATGGACCTCGGTCGGCTCGAAGCCCCGGAGTCCGAGGCGGGTGGCGGCGGTCAGCCCTGCGAGCGCCGAGCTCGTGGGACAGGCAGCCAGCACCGCCCGCTCGCGTTGTTCCGCCGTGAGCGGGCCGCTGTGGGTGACGACCACGCCGCGGATCGGACGTTGCCATCGTCCGGTCGCGATTCGGTGGCGGACGGCGGACCGTCCGTGGAGTGCGATGGCCTGTGCTGTCGTGAGGACGTCTTCCATGCCGACGACCGTGGCGTGCAGAGGTCGTCCGGGGGAGTGCTGCGGCCTAGCCTGTGGACGGCCGAGTCGGGCGAGGTCGCCCTGTGGACACGCATCTTGGTACCAAGATGTCGTTGGAGCGACCCGAAGGTCGAAGGATCCGTCACTACAGGGTGCGGAAAGCAGAAAGATCAGTCTCAGGGTGCCGAGAGCGGGACTCGAACCCGCACGCCCTTTCGGACAATGGTTTTTGAGACCATCGCGTCTACCATTCCGCCATCTCGGCGCACCGTCGTGCCCGATAACCTTACGGGGTGACCGACCCAGAACGCTCGACCGCCCCCGCGCCTCGTGTGGTGATCGCCGAGGACGAAGCCCTCATCCGGATGGACCTCGCCGAGATGCTCGTCGAGCAGGGCTACGAGGTCGTCGGTGAGGCCGCCGACGGGCAGGTCGCCGTCGATCTCGCCCGCGAGCACCGTCCCGACCTGGTGATGATGGACGTCCAGATGCCCGGCGTCGACGGCATCACCGCCGCGTCGCAGATCGCGGCCGAGCGCATCGCGCCGGTCGTCATGCTCACCGCGTTCAGCCAGCGCGAGCTGGTCGACCGGGCTCGCGAGGCCGGAGCGATGGCGTATCTCGTGAAGCCGTTCACCGCGTCCGACCTGGTCCCGGCGATCGAGATGGCCCGCAGCCGCTACGCGGAGCTGCGCGCCCTCGAGGCCGAGGTCGGCGACCTCAACGAGCAGCTCGCCACGCGCAAGGTGGTCGAACGGGCCAAGTCCGTGCTCCAGGAGAGCCTCGGACTGACCGAGCCGGAGGCGTTCCGCTGGATCCAGAAGACGGCCATGGACGTGAGGCTCTCGATGCGGCAGGTGGCCGAGGCCGTCATCGAGAACGGGCCGTCGTTGCAGGGCTGAGCATCCTCGCGAGGCAACGGTTACAAGTTGACTACGAAACCTCTCAATCACGCAGCATGCGAGATTTGGAAACTTCTGAGGACTAGGTTGTGGGTCACATCGTGCCGGGCGAACCGTCCCGCGCTCGGATTAACTCACACGGAGGATTGATGAAGCGCTCCACCACGACGCTCCGTCTGGCCGCTCTGGCCAGTGCCAGCGCACTCGTCCTCGCTGCCTGTGGCGGCGGCGACGACAGCTCTGACGACAAAGACAAGTCCGTAGCGAAGGGTGACGGCGAGTTCGTCGTCGGTTCGCTGCTCCCGCAGACCGGCAGCCTGGCCTTCCTCGGCCCGCCGGAGTTCGCGGGTGTGGACCTCGCCGTCCAGGAGATCAACGAGGCCGGTGGCGTCCTGGGCAAGGACGCGCGCCACGTCAAGGGCGACTCGGGCGACACCGACTCGGGCATCGCTCCGACCGAGACCGACAAGCTGATCAAGGCCAAGTCCGACGTCATCGTCGGTGCCGCCTCGTCGGGCGTCTCGATGACGGTCATCGACAAGATCCTCGCCGCCGGCGTGGTGCAGTACTCGCCCGCCAACACGTCGACCGACTTCGACAACGGCAAGTACGGCGAGCCCGACCTCTACTTCCGCACGGCTCCGTCCGACGTCCTGCAGGGTGCCGTCATGGCCAACCTGCTGGTCGAGGACGGTCGCCAGAACGTCGCGATCCTCGCGCGTCAGGACTCCTACGGTGAGACCCTGGCCGAGCAGGTCAAGAAGGGCCTCGAGGCCGCCGGCTCCAAGGTCGCCGTCACGTCGTTCTACGGCGAGAAGGCTCCTTCGTACGACTCGCAGGTCGACGACGTCGCCGCGGCCAAGCCCGACGCCGTCGTGCTGATCGCGTTCGACGAGACGAAGAAGATCGTCCCGCAGCTGGTCAGCAAGGGTGTCGGCCCGCAGGATGTCGCCACGTACTTCGTCGACGGCAACGTCGCGGACTACTCGGACCAGTCCTTCGCTCCGGAGCTCAAGGGCGTCAAGGGCACGGTCCCCGGCGCCGAGGCGGCGGACGACTTCAAGAAGCGCCTGCTGGGCGTCGACCCGAAGCTGAAGGACTACTCCTACTCGGCGGAGTCCTACGACGCCGTGATCACGTCGGCCCTCGCGGCCGTCGCGGCCGGCACCGAGTCGGGCGAGGCCATCGCCTCCGAGCTCGTCGAGATCACCAAGGGTGGCGAGAAGTGCACGACGTACAAGGACTGCGTCGCGCTGCTCGAGGATGACAAGGACATCGACTACGACGGTGTCTCCGGTCCCATCGAGTTCGGTGAGACGGGCAGCCCGACGTCCGCCTCGATCGGCATCTACGAGTACGACGCCAAGGGCGGCTACAAGGCCGTCAACTACATCGCGGGCGACATCTGAGTCGACTGACTCACTCTCCGCACACAGGAGGGCCCGGGGCGAACGCCCCGGGCCCTTCGCCTTTCCCGAACCGGGGGAGAGGTTCACACACGAGAGCGCCGCCTCCCCGAGGGGAGGCGGCGCTCTCGTCGTGCGTGAGGCGTGCGGTGTCAGCCCGCCTGGCGCCCCAGGGTGCCGAGGTAGAGCTCGATCACCTTCGGGTCGTTCGCCAACTCGCGGCCGGTGCCGCTGTAGGCCGTGGTGCCCTGGTCCAGGACGTAGCCGCGGTCGCAGATCTGCAGGCAGCGACGAGCGTTCTGCTCGACCATGATGATCGAGACGCCGGCCTGGTTGATCTTGCGGGTCTGCACGAAGACCTCGTCCTGCATGACGGGGGACAGGCCCGCGGAGGGCTCGTCCAGCAGCAGCACGGAGGGCTCCATCATGAGCGCGCGGCCCATGGCCACCATCTGGCGCTCGCCACCGGACAGCGAGCCGGCCCGCTGCTTGGCGCGCTGGCCGAGCGTGGGGAACAGGTCGGTGACGAAGGCGAACCGGTCCTTGAACTTCGAGGGGGCCTGGTAGCAGCCCATCTCGAGGTTCTCCTCGATCGTGAGGCTCGGGAACACGTTGTTCGTCTGCGGGACGAACCCGATGCCCTGGCTGACCAGGACGTCGGCGCGCTTGTTCGTGATCTCCTCGCCGCCGAGCAGCACGGTGCCGGAGTGGATCTTCACGAGTCCGAACAGGGCCTTGAGCAAGGTGGACTTGCCGGCGCCGTTCGGCCCGATGATGCCGACCAGCTCGCCGGGCTGGCAGTACAGGTCGGCACCGTTGAGGATGTTCACGCCCGGCAGGTAGCCGGCGATGAGGTTGTCCGCGCGCACGACGGCGCCGTCGGCGCCCTCGATGTGCTTGCGGCGCTCGGCCTCCGGCGTCTGGGGAGTGGGGATCGCGTCGCTCATTTGTCGGACTCCTCGGCTTCGATCTCGGCCTCGACCTGCTGTGCGAGCTGATCCTCGTCCAGCTCGGTGAGGTCCTCGTCGTGGTGGGCGCCCAGGTACGCGTCGATGACGCGCTGGTCGGCCATCACGGCCTCCGGCGTGCCCTCGGCGACGATCTGCCCCTGGGCCATGACGATGACCCAGTCGGAGATGTCGCGGACCATGTCCATGTCGTGCTCGACGAACAGGACCGTGCGGCCCTCGTCGCGCAGCGACTTCACGTGCCCCAGCAGGGACTGCTTGAGCGCCGGGTTCACGCCGGCCATCGGCTCGTCGAGCATGATCAGCTCGGGGTCGACCATGAGCGCGCGCGCCATCTCGAGCAGCTTGCGCTGGCCGCCGGACAGGGAGCCGGCGAAGTCCTCACGCTTGGCATCGAGCTTGAAGCGAGCGAGGAGGTCGTCCGCGCGAGCGGTGATCTCGTCCTCCTGGCCGCGCCACAGCGTCTTGAGGATCGACGGGAAGAACTTCTCGCCGCGCTGGCCGGTAGCGCCGAGGCGCATGTTCTCGATGACCGTGAGCTTCGAGAGCACCTTGGTCAGCTGGAACGTGCGCACCATGCCCAGGCGCGCCACCTTGTAGGCGGGAACCTTGGCCAACGAGTTGTCGTTGAACGCCCACGAGCCGCTGTCGGGGATGTCGAACCCGGTGAGCAGGTTGAACAGCGTGGTCTTGCCGGCGCCGTTCGGGCCGATCAGTGCGGTGATGACACCACGCTGGATCTCGACGTGCTGGACGTCGACGGCCTTGAGTCCGCCGAACGTGCGGGTGATGTCGTCGCCCACCACGATCGGGTCGGGCTTGCGCACGCCCGGATCGTTGGGCAGGGCGGCGAGTGCCTCGCGGGCACCTGTGATGTCAACGGTCATCGAGCGCGATCTCCCTTCGGTCGCCGAAGATCCCCTGGGGTCGGAAGATCATCAGCAGCATGAGGCCGAGGCCCATGAGGATGTAGCGGATCAGGCTGGCCTGCGTGTCGGTCATGACCGAGGCCGGGATCAGCGGGTCGACGCCACTGGTGGCCTGGCTGAAGAACTCGCCGAGGCCACTGATGAGGAACCAGAAGATCATCGAGCCGACGACGGGGCCGAGCACACGGGCCGCGCCACCGATGAGCAGTGCCGTGTAGGCGAAGAACGTCAGGTTGGTGCTGTAGTCCGACGGGACGACCGAGGCCTGCTTGAGCGCGTAGAAGATGCCGCCCAGGCCGCCGATCATGCCGCCGAGCATGAGCGCCTGCATCTTGTAGAGGAAGACGTTCTTGCCCAGCGAGCGCACGGCGTCCTCGTCCTCGCGGATCGAGCGGAGCACGCGGCCCCACGGGCTGCGCATGAGCGCCCAGGTGAGGAGGCAGCACAGCGCGACGACGGCCCAGCCGACCGTCATGGCCCACAGGTCGTTGGGACCCCAGGACGCGAAGCCCACGTCGATGCCGCCCGAGTAGGGGTTGAGGCTGTTCCACGTGTCGGTGAAGCCGTTGAGGCCGTTCGAGCCGCCGAAGACGGCCTTGGTCTCGACGGCACCGAACACGAGGCGCAGGATCTCCGCCGCCGCGATGGTGACGATCGCCAGGTAGTCGGCCCGGAGCCTCAGCGTGGGTACACCGAGCACCAGGGCCAGCAGGAGCGACGCGAACAGGCCGGCCGCGATGCCCACGAACAGCGGCAGGTCGAGCCGGACCATCGTGACCGCGAGGCCGTAGGCGCCGACCGCCATGAAGCCGGCCTGGCCGAAGTTCAGCAGGCCGGTGTAGCCGAAGTGGATGTTGAGGCCGATCGCGGCGAGCGCGAACACGATCGCCTGCGGGCCGAAGGCGTTGGAGAACGCCGCATCGATGATGTTGCCGAGGTCCATGTCAGCCGATCCTCTCCGCGCGGCCCAGGATGCCCTGAGGCCTGATGAGCAGGATGAGGATGAGCACGATCAGCGCGCCCACCTCCTTGATGGAGCTGGGAACGCCCAGCAGCGGTCCGACCTCGGTGATGATGCCGATGATCAGCGAGCCGAGGACCGCGCCCCAGACGGTGCCGAGGCCACCGAGGACGGTGGCGGCGAACACCATGAGCAGCAACTGGTAGCCCATCATGAAGTTGACCTGGCTGTTGAGGCCCAGCAGGACGCCCGAGAGCGCCGAGAGCGCCGCGCCCATGATCCAGACCGACGAGATCACGCCGTCGACGCGCATGCCGGACGAGGCCGAGAGGGCCGGGTTGTCCGAGACGGCGCGCATGGCCTTGCCCAGGCGGGTGCGGGTCATGATCGTGGCGACGATGCCGATGGCCACGATCGCGATGCCCATGATCGCGATCTCCTTGTTCGACAGGTCGAACAGGCCGTAGTCACGCGCCCGCTGCGACGTGTAGTCGGTGTAGGAGCGCGTCGCCGCGCCGAAGAAGAACTGGTACAGGTTGCGCAGCAGCAGTCCGAGGCCGATCGAGACGATCATCATCGCGATGATGCCGGTGCCCCGGCTGCGCAGTGGTCGCCACAGCACCCGGTCCTGGCCCCAGCCGAAGATGCCGCCGATCACGATGGTCAGCAGGCCCGCGACGATCACCGGCAACCCGAGCGTGGAGTTGAGGAAGTAGGCCGTGATCGCGCCGAAGGTGATCAGCTCGCCGTGCGAGAAGTTCGTCAGGCCGGTCGTGCCGAAGATCAGCGACAGCCCCATCGCGGCGAGCGCGATGATCAGGCCGTACTTGATGCCCGAGATGAGGCTGTCGACGAGGCGCTCGGTGAACGGCGTGGCCTCGACGACCTTGCCGTTCAGCGGGAACGCGACGTTCTGGCCCGAGGCGAGGTTCACGGTGACGTCGAGCGACTTCTTGCCGGTCAGCTTCACGCCGGCGGGAAGCGTGGACTCGTCGATGGAGACCTCGTACTTTCCCTTGCCGGGGATCGCCACAGCGGCGACGCCCATCTCGTTGGTGACGGCGCTGCCGATCTCGGTGCCGGAGTCGTCGGAGACGGTGACGGTGACGTCGGGCACGGGCGGCGGGTTGTCGCCGGCCTTGCCCTCCTTCTGGTCGAGCAGCCGCACGCGGATGGCCGGACCTGTCACGGGGGCATCGGAGGCCGGCGCCGAGGCGCTGGGTCCGGGGGTGGGGGACGTGGTCTCAGCCATCGCCGGGTTCGCGAGAAACACGAGCCCGGCGAAGATCACCGAGAGCAGCGCCGCTGTTCGCAGTCGCACACATTCTCCTGTCGATGGCTGCACGCCGGGGTCAGGCGCGCCAGAAGTCGATCCTGAAGAGCATAGCCATCCCAGCGATTCCGCGCGTCGCTCTCGCGGGTCCCTTAGGTAACAGTTCGGTTTCGATTGGCGAGCGGTCACCAGCCATTCCCAGGCGACGACTCGGGGCGTAGGCTGTCGCCCGTCCCCGTCCGTCCCCCGCCCGGAGGTTCCACGTCGATGGCATTGCGCCAGCCGGTCGAGATCCGAGATGTCGAGGTCGACGACGCAGCGTCCCTCATCGATCTGTGGTCCGCGTGTGCCGAGGCCGTCAGCGACGAGGGGTCCGAGGCGTTCACGCAGCAGGGCCTGTGGAGGTGTCCCTCCGAGGCCGAGGCCCGTGAGGCGATCGAGTTCAACGCCCGCGAGCACCGCCGGCGCTTCCTGGTCGCGCTCGTCGGTGGCGAGGTCGTGGCGGCCGCGGCCGCCGACCTCGCCACGCTCAACCCCATCACGATGTCGCGGGTGATGATCGTGTCCGACCTGCAGGTCCGGCCCAGTCACCGGCGCCGGTCGATCGCCTCCGCCCTGCTGGCGGTCGTCGCCGCCCACGCCGAGGAGGAGGAGTGCGAACTCGTGCTGGCGTCCTCCGCCGCCCACGCGCGCGAGCCCAACCGCTACCTCACGAAGCTGGGCTTCAACCAGATCGCGGTCCTGCGCGCGATCCCCGTCGGCAAGCTCAACGCCCGGCTCGCGGCCAAGGCCTCCGGCTCTCGTGAGACCGGCCGGCTGCTGGCGGTCCGGCGCTCGCTGCGCCGCCGCGCGGCCGTCCGCGGCTGACCTGTCGGAGGGGCCGACTAGGGTCGTCTCGTGGACCGACTCCTGCTGATCGACGGACATTCGGTGGCCTACCGCGCCTTCTTCGCCCTGCCCGTCGAGAACTTCTCGACGACGACCGGCCAGAGCACCAACGCGGTCTTCGGCTTCACCTCGATGCTGATCAACGTCCTGCGTGACGAGCAGCCGACGCACGTGTGCGTCGCGTTCGACCTCTCGCGCCAGTCGTTCCGCACCGAGGAGTACGCCGAGTACAAGGCCAACCGCTCGAAGTCGCCCGAGGAGTTCCGCGGCCAGGTCGAGCTGGTGAAGGAGGTCCTCGACGCGATGGACATCCGTCACGTCGACAAGGCCGGCTACGAGGCCGACGACATCATCGCCACCCTCGCCACGCGTGCCGAGGCGGCGGGCATGGAGGTGCTCGTCTGCTCGGGCGACCGCGACGCCCTGCAGCTCGTCACCGAGCAGGTCACGCTGCTCTACCCGCGCAAGGGCGTCTCGGACCTGGCGCGGATGACGCCCACGTCCGTGCAGGAGAAGTACGGGGTGCTGCCCGAGTTCTACCCCGACATCGCCGCCCTCGTCGGCGAGACCAGCGACAACCTGCCGGGGGTTCCCGGTGTGGGCCCGAAGACCGCTGCCAAGTGGATCAACTCCTACGGCACGCTCGAAGCGCTGATCGGCCGCGTCGACGAGGTGCCGGGCAAGGCCGGGCAGTCACTGCGCGACCACCTCGACTCGGTGATCCGCAACCGCCGCCTCAACGCCCTCGTCCGCGACCTCGACCTCCCGCTCGGTCCGACCGATCTCCACCTGGACACCGCGTTCGACCGCGAGAAGGTCCACACGGTCTTCGACTCGCTCGAGTTCACCGCGTTGCGCGAGCGGCTCTTCACCACGTTCCCCGGCACCACCGACGAGGTCGAGCCCGAGGCGGGCTTCGCCATCTCCGGCCGTGCCCTGGCGCCCGGCGAGGTCGGCGCGTGGCTCGAGCAGCACGCCACGGTCGACGTCGGCCTGCACGTCCAGGGATCGTGGGGACGCGGCGGCGGCGACGTGATCGCCCTGGCCGTGGCCTCGCCCGACGAGGCCGCCTGGATCGACGTCGAGCAGCTGTCGCCCGAGGACGACACCGCCCTCGCCGACTGGCTGGCCGATCCCGAGCGCGGGAAGGTGCTGCACGACGCCAAGGGCCCGATGCTCGCCCTGGCCGAGCGGGGATGGCACCTGCGCGGGCTGCGCGCCGACACGGCACTCTCGGCCTACCTCGTGCGACCCGACCAGCGCTCGTACGACCTGGGCGACCTCTCGGTGCGCTACCTCAAGCGCGAGCTGCGCGACGACACCGCCGACAGCGGCCAGCTGTCGCTGGACACCGACGACGACGCCGAGATCGCGATGCTGCGCGCCCGAGCCGCGCTCGACCTGTCCGCCGCCCTCGCCCAGGAGGTCGAGCAGGCCGGGGGCACCCGGCTGCTGGCCGAGGTCGAGCTGCCGCTCGTGTCCACGCTCGCCCGGATGGAGCAGGCCGGGATCGCCGTCGACGACGACGCGCTCCTCGAGCTGGAGTCCGAGTTCGCCTCGCGGGCCCAGCAGGCGGCCGACGCCGCCTACGAGTCCATCGGCGGCAAGGAGATCAACCTCGGCTCGCCCAAGCAGCTGCAGGTCGTGCTCTTCGAGGACCTCGGCATGCCGAAGACCAAGCGCACCAAGACGGGCTACACGACCGACGCCGACTCGCTGCAGCAGCTCTACACCAAGACCGGGCACCCGTTCCTCGAGCACCTGCTCGCGCACCGCGACGTCACGAAGCTGCGCCAGACGGTGGAGACGCTGCGCCGCTCGATCTCCGACGACGGGCGGATCCACACCACCTACGCCCAGACCATCGCGGCCACCGGGCGGCTCAGCTCCAACGACCCGAACCTGCAGAACATCCCGATCCGCACCGCGTCGGGTCGCCGGATCCGCGAGGCGTTCGTGGTGGGGAAGGGGTACGAGACCCTCCTCACCGCCGACTACAGCCAGATCGAGATGCGGATCATGGCCGACCTCTCGGAGGATGCCGACCTGATCGAGGCGTTCAACTCCGGTGAGGACTTCCACACCGTGATGGCCGCGAAGGTCTTCGAGCGCGATCCCGACGACATCGGCACCGAGCTGCGCGCGCGGATCAAGGCGATGAACTACGGCCTGGCCTACGGTCTCTCGGCCTACGGCCTGAGCCAGCAGCTCTCGATCTCCACCGCTGAGGCCCAGGGCCTCATGGACGACTACTTCCAGCGGTTCGGCGGCGTGCGCGACTACCTGCGCAGCCTGGTGGACGAGGCCCGCCAGACCGGCTTCACCGAGACGATCATGGGACGCCGGCGCTACCTGCCCGACCTGCAGAGCGACAACCGTCAGCGGCGCGAGATGGCCGAGCGGATGGCGCTCAACGCCCCGATCCAGGGCTCGGCGGCCGACATCATCAAGGTCGCGATGCTCAAGGTGGAGCGGGCGATCGACGAGGCGGGCCTCGAGTCGCGGATGCTGCTCCAGGTGCACGACGAGCTCGTGCTCGAGACCACGTCGGCCGAGCTCGACGAGCTCACCGCACTCGTCCGCCGCGAGATGGCCGCGGCGGCCGACCTGTCAGTGCCGCTCGACGTCTCCGTCGGCGTCGGCCGCACCTGGCACGAAGCCGGTCACTGAGTCGTCGGGGAGAGCTGGGTCGTCGGCGACCGCCGGCTCGGCGGCGTCATGGCCCCGCTCGGGTCGCAGCAGGGGCCAGGCCAGCAGCAGGGCCGCGACCACGGCGCCGACGCACGCCATGGTGACGACGAGTCCGACGATGCCGATCGACCAGAACCACGCCACGGAGAACACCGTCGCCGACGCCACCCACAGCAGCACGGCCACGCCGGTCGAGCGGCGCGCCAGGGCATCGAACACGAGCAGGTAGACGATCGCCAGGAAGGTCCCGGAGAGGGCGAACAGCCACAGGTCGTCGGCGACCTCGCCGTACTGGTCGCCTCCCACCAGGATCAGCGCCAGCTGGGGCAGCACGGCGCTCCCTGCGACCACGAGCAGGCCGAGCACGGCCACGAGGGACGCGGCCCGCAGCCGGGTGCGGTGCGACGAGTCGCGCGCGAGGCTCGGGAAGAACACCACGCTCACGAACTGCGGCAGGAACAGCGTGGACTTCGTCAGGATGAGCCCGGAGGCGTACAGACCGCTGTCGTGCGCCTCGAAGCCGCCGCGGGCGATCAGCGCATCGACGTTGCTGAAGGCGAAGTAGGCCAGCAGGGTGGACGCCGAGGCCACGGTCTCGAAGACCAGCGGGCGACGGCTGTGCACGTCGCCCGTGCCGCTCGTCTTGAGCAGACCGGCGCCCAGCAGGACGGGCAGCCACGCGCCGATCGCCAGGCCCATCATGGCGCTCGTCGCCGAGGGCTCGATCAGCACGCCGGCGACACCGCCGAACAGCCGGCCCAGGCCGTTGCCGACGTAGAGGGCCGCCAGCTTGCCCCACCGTCCCGTGCCCTGCGCGACGCCGAGCTGGGCGCCGGCGAGCGTGAGCGGCACGAGCATCGCGCCGCACCAGATGACGGCCCACACCGAGTCGAAGGAGAAGGCGGGGGTGAGCACCGGGCTGGACAGTGCCACGGCGAGCCCGACCGCGAGCGACACCGCCAGGGCCACGCGGGACGCGGTGAGGACGATCTGCGCGGTGTGGTCCGGATGCACCGAGATGCGGCGGGCGATCGATGCCTGCAGTGCCAGCGCCACGACGTTGGCGATGAGGATGAGACTGAGCAGGGCCGTGAGAGCGCCGAACTCGGCGGGCACCAGCAGCCGCGCGGCGGCCAGGTTGAAGCCGTAGGTGGCGACGTTCATCACCATCATGGCGACGGCGACGATCGAGCCGCTCGAGACGGTGGCGCGGGTGGATCGGTTCACGAGGCCTCCCCGTTGGCAGCGTCGGCGAAGCGCAGCACCTGCGGCATCATCCAGGCCCACACGTGCGGCGCCGACTCGTTGGTGAAGTGAAGACCGTCCTCGTAGAGGGGGTCGTTCCCCAGCAGCGGCTGGTACCCGTTCGGGCACAGGGCGGCGTAGGAGTCGATCACCGGGACGTCGTTCTCGGCGGCCCACGCGGTGGCGATCGCGTTGACGCGCTCGACCCGCTCGATGTCGTTCAGCTGCTGCATCTCGACCTTGTCGAACGCCGGGATGTCGTGGCAGGCGAGGGTCGACAACGCGAGAGTGCCCGCGTCGCCGCCCTTGCGGTCGACCTCGTCGAGGGCCTCACGGATGAGGCGCTCGTGCTCGGGGGAGCCGAACTTCGCGACCTCGTCTCCCTTCACGAGGTCGGACAGGAAGGTCTGCGGCACGAAGAACAGGAGCACGTCGGGCTGCTGGGCGGAGACGAGGCCGGGCCATTCGTCGCGCCACTCCAGGCAGTTGCGGGTGGGCTCGGTGGTCTCCCCGCCGACCCGCTTCTGGAGCGTGAACGGATCGCACCCGAGGTGGGTGGACTGGCTCAGCGACAGCTGACGGAACTCGTGCGTGGCCACGTTGCGGTAGATGCTGTACGGGATGGAGTTGCCGAGCAGCATCGCCGAGCGACGCTCGGCGGCGGTGTACGGATCGGGCGTGAGCTCCAGGGGCTTCTGACCCGGCTTCAGCGCGTAGCCCGACAGCTCGCCCCGCGGCGGTTCGGAGTGGGCGACGACGAAGGCGCTCGCGACGACGAGCGGCGCGGCCACGACGGCGACCGCACGGGAGAAGCCGCGGGCCGAGCCGAAGAACGGCCGGCGCCCGCGGACGGGACCCTCGATGAACCGGTAGGTGAGCCAGGCCAGCAGCACCGAGAGACCGACGCGGACGGCGTCGAGGGCGAGTCCGTCGAGGCCCGTGACGCCCTCGTGGACGAACACGATGATCGGCCAGTGCCACAGGTAGAGGGGATAGGAGATCAGGCCGATCCAGCGGGGGACCGGGCTGCCGAAGACCTTGGTGAAGGTGCCGCTCGTGCCGCTGGCCGCCGCGAGGATCGCCACGAGCGAGGCCAGGCAGACGACCACGAGTCCGCCGCGGAAGACGATGCCGGACTCGGAGTCGAGGCCCACCATGGCCGCGACGACCACCGCGAGGCCGGCCCACGCGGTGAGGTCGGTCAGGACGGGGGAGCGGCGCTGACGGAACGCGGCGTGACCCAGGAACAGCGCCGCGCACACGCCGATCAGCAGCTCGAACGCTCGCGTCAGGGTGCTGTAGTAGAGGGTCGTGATCTCGGTGCCGCTGGCATAGCCGCTCGCCATGGCGGCGGCCGAGGCGAGGGCCAGGACGGCGAAGACCAGGGCCTGGCCGCGTCGCTTCCGCACCACGACGCCGACGGCGATCAGCAGCAGCGGGAAGACGATGTAGAACTGCTCCTCGATCGATAGCGACCACGTGTGCCGGACCGGCGAGGGGATCGAGAGCTGGTCGAAGTACTGCTCGTCGCCCAGCATGAAGCGCCAGTTCGAGACGTAGAACAGCGACGAGACGATGTCCCACGCGACGGCGGTGCGACGGCCGGGGACCGTCCAGAGCCAGGCCGCCACGGACACGGCGAGCAGCACCGTGACCAGCGAGGGCAGCAGGCGCCGCATGCGGGCGCCCCAGAAGCGCACGACGCTGATCCGGCCCCACCGCTCGCGCTCGAAGACGAGCAGGTTGGTGATCAGGAAGCCCGAGAGGACGAAGAACAGGTCGACGCCGAGCCAGCCGCCGGGCAGGGCGCGCTCGTCGAGGTGGAAGACGAGCACACCGGCGATGGCGACGGCGCGCAGGCCGTCGAGCGCGGGCCGATAGGGCAGCCGCGCGCGCGTCGAGGGGACAGGAGCGGACATGAGAGAGGAGGCAGCGGGCGGCGCCCGCGGGACTCAGCGGCCGTCTTCGAGGAGCCGGCGGCGGGCGCCGCCGTCCGCGAGGTCGTCACGGTCGGCGCGATCGTCACGGTCGGCGCGATCGTCGTAGCGGTCGTGGTCCGAGGCGGACTCGTAGCTGCCGCTGTACTCCGAGCGGCTGCCGCGGGCGCGCTCGACCTGGTGGCTGAAGCCGAACAGCGCCGCACCGACGCCGGCGATGCCGACCGCGGCGACGATGGAGGCGATCGCCCGGTAGAGGTACTGCGTGTTGATCGGGCCGCAGACCCCTTCCTGGAACTTGTCCGAGGGCGGCTGCAGCGCGGATCCGCACTCGAAGATCGCGCCGGAGCTGGTCTGGATGTCGGTGATGGGCGTCAGCAGCAGGTAGATCCCGTAGGCCAGGAAGGGGATCGCCGCGAGGATCGCGACCTTCGTACCGAGGTTCGGCACGGGGCGAGAACGCACATCAGGGTCGTCGAGCATGTGACGCATACTACTATGACCAGCGCCGTGCGTACGCGCGGGTAACCAAGAGTTAGGGCAGTGTCTGTGCGCCGTGGGATCGTCCTCGCTGGAGGTCTGGGGACCCGTCTGCGAGCCGCGGTCGGCGACCTGCCCAAGCCGCTCGTCGAGGTCGGGGGCCAGCCCCTCGTCGCCCACCAGATCCGCCGGCTCGTCGGGGCGGGCGTGCCCGACGTCGTCGTCGCCGTGGGCTTCGGCGCCCAGCAGGTGCAGGACGCCCTGGGCACGGGCGAGCGCTGGGGCGCCCGGCTGACGTACAGCCGCGAGGACCAGCCGCTCGGCACCGGCGGCGCGCTCGCCCTGGCCGCGCGCACGGTGGGGGCCGACGACACGGTGGTCGTCGTCAACGGCGACCTGCTCTCGCGGCACGACCTCGCCGCGCAGATCGTCGCGTTCGAGGGCGCGGGCGCGGCCGGCTCGATCCACGTCCGCGAGGTGCCCGACGCCCGCGCCTACGGAGTCGTCTCGCTCGACGACACCGGAACGCGCGTCACGGGCTTCCACGAGAAGCCGCTCGAGGCCGGCCCGGGCCTCGTCAACGCGGGCACCTACGTGATGCGTGGCGACGTCCTGCTGGGACTGCCCTCCACCGTGCCGCTGTCGCTCGAGGTCGACGTCTTCCCCGCGCTGGTCGCGAGCGCCGACGTCCGCGCCCATCGCGAGGACGCGGCCTTCCTCGACGTCGGCACGCCCGAGGCGCTCGAGCAGGCACGGCAGGCGTGGCGGTGACGGCTCGCACCACGAGCAGGATCTCGTCCCTGGACGGCCTGCGGGGAATCGCCATGGTGATCTTTCTTCTCTTCCACGTCGGCGTGCCCGGGCTCGGCGGCGCCTGGACGGGACTGAGCCTGTTCTTCGTCATGTCCGCCTACCTGATCACCCTGCTGCTCCTGCGCGAGCGTGATCGGTTCGGCCGGATGGACGTGGTGGCGTTCTACCGCCGGCGCGCCCGGCGCCTCCTCCCGGCGCTCTTCGTCCTGCTGGCCGTGGTCGGCACGTGGGGGCTGCTGTTCGCCGACGACCTCGCGCGCCGCGGCCTGCGCGGCGACATGCTCGCCAGCCTCGGGTTCGTGATGAACTGGCGCCTGGTGGGGGAGGCCGACCAGTACTTCTCCACCTTCGGCCAGCCGTCCGTGCTCCGGCACCTGTGGACCCTGTCCGTGGAGGAGCAGTTCTACCTCTGCCTGCCGCTGCTGCTCGTGGTGCTCTTCCTGCTGCCGCCGCGGCTCGCGATCCCGCTGCTGGCCGCGGGAGCCGTCGCCTCGGCGTGGTGGACCGCCCAGATCGGGCTCGGCGACGCCTCGGCGGTGGCGCACTCCTACTACGGGACGGACACGCGCGCCCAGTCGCTGCTCGGGGGGATGATCGCCGCGTTCGTCCATCACGCGTGGCGCAGCGGACCTCCGTCGGCGCTGCGTCGTGCCGGTCCCGCCCTGGCCTGGGTCGGCGTGGTGGCCTGCGGCGCGTTCGTGGTCCTCGTCGAGCCGATGGACCCGTTCATGTTCGGGCAGGGAGGCCTGCTGCTGCAGGCGTTCGTCGTCGGACTGCTGTTGCTGCTGCTGGCGCACGGGATCGCGGGATCCGCGGGCCGCTTCCTGGGCTGGGCGCCGTTCGCCTACCTCGGGGTGCGGAGCTACGGGATCTACCTCTACCACTGGCCGATCACGCTGTGGCTCGACCAGGCGTTCCCGGGAACCCCTCTCTGGGTCGCCGTTCCCGTCGTCCTGGGGCTGAGCGTGCTCATCGCCGCGGCCAGCTACCGGTGGCTCGAGGAGCCGGTCATCCGCGGCGGGCTGCGCGCACTCGTCCCCGCGCGCCGGCGACCGCGACTCGTCGCCGTGGCCGCACCGGTCCTCGTGGTGGCGCTCGCGGTCCAGGTGGGCAACGTGGGTGCCTCAGCCTCGGAGATGGACGGGCGCGCCGTCGACGTGCCCGCGCTCAGCGACGACGACCCCGCGTACAAGCCGAAGGACCGCCCCACACGGGTCGCGCTGTACGGCGACTCCGTGGCCCAGAACCTCGTCACGTACTTTCCGACGGCGAACCATCCGGACCTGCTGGTGGGGAGCGTCGCGGTGCCCGGCTGCGACCTCGTCGACCTCACCCCGGCGTGGAACCGCGAGCTGGGCGGCGCTCCCACTGCCGAGTGCCGTGACAGCCGGACGAACCTCGGCGAGCGCCTCCGCGACCTGGACGCCGACACGGTCGTCCTCGTCACCGGGAGCCTGCTGTCGATCCCGCACCACGTGGAGGGTGACGACGGTCCGGTGTGGTGGCTGCAGGACGCGCCCTACCGTGCGGCCGTCGAGTCCGCGCTGGACGGCCTGCTCGCCCAGGCGGACGAGTCCGGGGTCTCCACGCAGATCGCGACCATCCCGTGTCGCATCGACGGTCGGGAGGGGCACGCCGAGGCGCTGCGCGCCTACCTCGAGGCCCATCCCGAGGTCGCGGAGGCGACGTCGGACCCCACCGTGGTGAACACCTGGATCCGCGAGTGGGCGCAGTCGCGCGACGTGGCCGTTCTCGACCTCTACGATGCCCTCGGGTGCTCGGAGGGGTTCCGCCCGGTGATCAAGGGCGTCACGCTCTACGCGGACCAGCTGCACTTCTCCGATGCGGGCGCCGCCATGGTCTGGACCTGGCTCGCGCCGCGCGTCCGTGCCCAAGCGGCCGGGAGCCCGGCCCGATGAAGATCGCGGAGATGCTCCGGACGAGCCAAGGAGCTCGAAGCGCCCCGCTCGACGGCGTGCGCGGGCTCGCGGTGGTCGTGCTGCTGGCCTACCACTTCGGCGTGGAGGCGCTGCAGGGTGCGTGGATCGGGATCAGCCTGTTCTTCGTCTTCTCCGGATACGTCATCACCACCATCCTGCTCAAGGAGCAGGCGCGGTTCGGCCGCGTGAGCTATCTGGAGTTCTTCCGCCGGCGGGCCCGCCGGCTGCTGCCCGCGCTCGCGCTGCTCATCGCGGTGGTGGGGACGTGGGCCCTCGTGGCGGCCGACCACGCGACCCGCCGCGAGATGAAGGGCGACATCCTGGCGACCCTCGGGTTCGTCCAGAACTGGCGGCTGGTCTCGCAGGCGGACCAGTACTTCGCCGAGCTCGGCGATCCCTCGTTCTTCCGGCACGTCTGGACCCTCTCGGTGGAGGAGCAGTTCTACCTCGTGGCGCCGTTCGCGGCCGTGCTCCTGGTCCGTCACGTGGCGTCACGGTCGACCCGGGTCGTGATCGTCCTCGCCCTGGCCCTGCTGTCCGCGTGGTGGATGGCGCAGGTCGGGCTCGCCACGTCGGAGGCCGTCGCACACTCCTACTACGGCACCGACACCCGTGTGCAGGCGCTGCTGGCGGGCATGGCGGTCGCCTTCGCGGTGGGACCCGACCGCCACGGGCGTCGCCCGCGGCCCATGACCTCGTGGACGGCCGGCTTCTGGGCCTGGGCGGCCACGCTGACGTCGATCGTCGGCTTCTTCGTGGTGCCGCCGCTGGCCCCGGTGATGTTCGAGAAGGGCGGGATGCTCGTGCTGTCCCTCCTCACCGCCGTCGGGCTGGCTGGCGCGGTGCAGTCGGGATCCGGACTCTTCCGACGCGTCTTCAGCTGGGGACCTCTCGTGTACCTCGGCATCCTCACCTACGGCCTCTACCTGTGGCACTGGCCGGTCGCGCTGTGGATCGACCGCTACGCGCCCGACCTGTCGGGGCCGGCCGAGCTCCTCCTCGGCTCCGCGGCCACGTTCGCGATCGCGGCGGCCAGCTTCCACCTCATCGAGCTGCCCGTCATGCTGGGCGGCCTCTCCCAGCTCACCGGCACCGTCGGACGGGGCCGGGTCCTGGCCGTGGCCACGACCTGCGCCGTGGTGGTCCTCGCGTTCGCGGTCGGCCGCGTGCCCACCGTCGAGCAGGACATCGCCGCGGGCCGTGTCCCGCAGCTGGTGGAGGGCAGCGACCCCTACGTGCCCGGCGACGAGCAGATCCGCGTCGGGATCTACGGCGACTCCGTTCCCCACTACCTGTCGAAGCGCTTCCCCCAGTCGACCTACGGCGACATCGAGCTGGTGAATCTCGCGGTGGAGGGATGCAGCCTGCTGCCCCTGACCACCTACTGGTCGCCCGGCTACCGCGAGCCCGTCAAGGCCTCGTGCCGCCAGAGTCGTGAGCAGATGGTGTCGGTCCTGGAGCGCGAGCGGGTGGACGTGCTCGTGCTCATGGTGGGCACCGACCTGGGCACGCTCCACGAACGCGAGGACGGCTCCCTCGTGCAGCCGGGCAGCGACGAGCTGCGGACGCTGGTGGACGAGCAGCTCGACGACCTGCGTGCCGCCGCTGACGCGGCCGGGGTCTCGCAGGTGCAGCTCGTGACCCTGCCGTGCCGCGAGGTCTCGGTCGACCGGTTGCCGTCGCCGCCGTTCGACCGCGAGTGGATGGCCGACCACCCCGAGGTCGCCGGGCACCTGGCCGATCCCGTGGCCGCCAACGGCTGGTTCGAGGAGTGGGCGGCGCGCTCGGACGCGCCGGTCCTGGACCTCTACGGCGCCCTTCAGTGCAGTGAAGGGTTCCAGCGACGCGTCAACGGCGTCACGCTCTTCGAGGACGCACTGCACTTCTCCGACGAGGCCACCCCGATGGTCTGGACCTGGCTGGCGCCGGCGATCCGTGAACGTTGGCAGACCCGGCCGTGAACCCCCTTCTTTCCCTATAGGCTGATCGCCGCACGAAAGGCACCCATGGACACCTCCGCATTCTTCGACCGAGCTCCCACCCTCTTCCCCGGCGATCCCCAGGACACCGATCCGATCGACCCGTACTGGGACCAGGTCAAGGGCGACGTCACGGGCTTCACCTCCTCCAACGAGCTGGCGATGCTCAACCTGGCCGCCGCGATCATGCCGGCGGACGAGGCGTACCTCGAGGTCGGCACCTTCAAGGGCCGCTCGATGTGCGGCACGGTGCGCGACAACGCCGACAAGGTCTTCTACGCCATGGAGAACTTCCTCGAGTTCGGGATGGCCGGCCAGGAGGCCCGCACCGAGCTGATGGACAACCTGGCGAAGTACGGCGCCGGTGCCGACGTCCGCCTGCTCGAGGGCGACTGCTTCAAGCTGATGGCCGTCCCCGGCATCATCGACCGCCCGGTCGGCGTCTACTTCTACGACGGCGAGCACACGCTGCTGGCGCACTACCTCGCGCTGGCCGTGGTCGAGCCGCTGCTGGCCGACGAGGCGCTCGTCCTGATCGACGACGCCACGTGGCCCGTCGTGCAGCGCGCCCACCGGCTCTTCCTCGACCGTCACCCCGGTTGGACGATCGACGCCACGTGGGACGCCAAGTCCGACGACGACCCGCGGTGGGCCAACGGCCTGCACGCGCTCACGTTCCGACGCACGGCACCGACGGTGCTGAAGGGCCGCGACGAGTGGCTGCGCCGCTACCAGGTGCACGTCCAGAACCGGCTCAACCGGATCGCCTGGAAGGCCGCCACGAAGTTCCCCGGCGTCATGAAGCTCGGCGCCCGCATCATCATGGGTCGCTCGCGCGCGATCGAGCAGAAGCAGGACTGAGGTCGTCAGGGGCGGCGGTCGGGCGTACGCGCGCCGGCCGCCGCCTCAGGCGTGCTGCAGGCGCCGCGAGCGCACGAGCGCCGCACCCACGATGGTGGTCGCACCCACGGCGCTGACCCCGACGATCTCGTACGGGGTGTCGTGGAACCACAGCACCACGAGCGCGCACTGCGCCGCCACCACGCACCAGGTGAACCGGCCCAGCCACGGGCTGTCGAGGCCCATCTCCGCGAACAGCGACACCTGCACCAGCGCCCACAGCACGCCGAGGGCGACGCACGCGACGGCGAGGGACCCGAACTCGGCGTACTCCGCGCCACCGGCCAGCTCGACCCAGAACTCCGGGGCCGCGGCGATGACCGCGATGCCGACGAGCCCGAGCAGCAGGATCAGCCCGAGCGACCGGCGGAACGAGCGCGCGGCGCGTGGGCCCTGCATGCGCGGGACGAGCAGGAGCGCGACGAACTGCGTGCCCCAGCCCATCGCGCGGCCGAACGTGGCGGCGAGGGCGTAGCCGCCGGAGTCGTGGTCGCCGAGGTACGCCCGGGCGAGTGTCACGTCGATGTTCGTCAGCGCGATGAAGGCACCCAACGACATGGTGGCGCGGATGAGCTCGCCGCCGAGCCGGCGGTCGTCGGCGAGCGTGAGGTCGTCGCGGCACAGCCAGGCGCCGAGCACGGCGACGGCGACCGCGACGAGGAGCAGCAGCGCGAAGACCTGGGCCACGCTGAGGCCCAGCGCCGCACCACCGGCGCCGGCGGCCAGGCGGCCGGCCGCCGTGGCCACGTAGATCACGGACAGCGCGACGAGCCGGTCGCGCCCGAGCAGGATTCCCTGGAAGGCTCCCGTGAGCGTCATCGGCACGAGCGTCAGGCCGAGCCAGACCGCGGACCAGGCCGTGTCGAGCCGGAAGGCGCTGGACAGCAGGGGAGCGGCGACGATCGTGGCCGCGGCGAGGGCGACGCCGACGCCGAGCGCGGTGCGCACCCCGCGCGAGTCGTGGGTGGCGCCCGCGACATGGCGCGCGACGATGACCTGCAGCGCCCCGGCCGGGACCGACAGGACGATGCCGTAGGCCGAGAGCGCGGAGAAGCCGCCGAAGTCCGACGGGCCGAGGGCGCGCGAGAGGACGAGGACGAAGACGTAGCTGAGGAGATTGGCCAGCGCCATCGTGATGCCGAGGGCCGCTCCGGAGCCCGAACGCGTGCGTGAAGGGGATGACGGGCGGGGCATGGCGCCCTCAGGCTACCGGCTTCGTGACTCTCCGGTAACAGGATGTGTGATGCGGGCTATATTGGACGACGCTGTGCCCGCGGCCGCTGCGGCCGAACCCTGAGGGAGTCCCTGTGCGTCTGTTCACCCACTACCGATTCGTGGTGGGCTCGGCGATCCTCGCGCTGGCTCTCGTCATCGGCCTCAACGGCTGGGGCACCTTCTACACCGACATCAAGCCCGAGGTCTACGTCCGCCCCTGGCAGATGCTCGGCCAGTACCTCTCGTCGTGGACCTCCTCGCCCTACCTCGGCTCGCCGAACTTCAACGTCGGGCTGGCCCCGGTGCTGCTCGTCCTGTCCGGGCTGCGGGGGATCGGCCTGTCGCCGGAGATGACCTTCAAGGTCTTCCACTTCGTGCTGTGGCTGGTGGCCGCGTGGGGCGCGGCGCGCCTGACGCGCACGATCGCGCCGCAGATCGGCCGCTGGGGCGGACTCCTGGCCGCCGTGCTCCTGCTGGCCAATCCCTACACGATCAGCGCCGGCGCCACCCTGGCCGTCGCGCTGCCGCTGGCCCTGCTGCCGTGGCAGCTGCTGTGCCTCGTCCACGGCCTGCGGCGCCCGGCCAGCTGGGCGTGGCCGGCCCTGTTCGGCCTGACGTTCTTCGCGATGAGCGGCATGAACGTGGCGGTCGTGCCGCTGTTCCAGCTGCTGGCCGTCATCCCCGTCGTCCTGGCCATCCGCGCCAGCGACGGCCTCCGGTGGCTCGACGCGCTGATCGTGCTGGCGAGGTCGGCCCTGTTCGTCGTCCTGCTCTCCCTCTACTGGCTGGTCCCGGCGTTCGCCGCCCTCACGACCGGTGCGCAGATCGTCGAGGGCTCGGAGTCCCTCACCGGCATCGCCAAGGTCTCGTCGCTGACCGAGGTGCTGCGCGGCCTCGGCCTCTGGCCGCTCTACGGCTCCAGCTCCACCGGGCCGTGGGTCCCCGAGCACGCCGTCTACGTCGTCAGCCCGCTGATCATGCTGCTCACCGCGGCGTGGCCGGCGCTGGGCCTGACCGCCCTGGCGTGGGCGCGCACTCGCGCCCGGGTGTTCGTGTCGGTCGCCGTCTTCGGCGCCGCGATCGTCATGATCGGTGTCTTCCCGACCGAGGACGGGCCGGCGTCGCCGTTCGGCCGCCTCCTGGGCGAGATTCTCCAGGTCCCGGCGCTGTCGGCGTTCCGCACGACCAACAAGATCGGCGCGGTGCTGGCCGTTGCGATGACGATCGGCATCGTCATCACGGTGATGCACCTCGGGCCGCGCGTGTGGCGCTGGCACCCGGCGCGCACGGTGGTCGTGGTGGTGGCCGCGAGCATCTTCGCGGCGTGGTCCCTGCCGGCGCTGGCTGGTCGCCTCTACATCTCGCCGATCGACATCCCCGACTACTGGAGCGAGGCCGCCGCCTCGGTGGACGAGAGCAGCCAGCCGGGCTCCGTCCTCGTCCTGCCCGGTCAGGTCCGGCCCTTCTACCGGTGGACCGAGGAGCGTCCCGACGATGTCGTGAACGCGCTGTTCGACCGTCGCGCGGTGGTGCCCGAGACCACGCCGAACGCGTCCCCGCCCGGCGTGAACTTCCTCTCCGCCCTCGACGGGTCGGCGCAGTCCGGCACGTCCACCGGGGCCGCCGTGTCCACGATGGCGCGCTACCTCGGCGCCGGACAGGTGCTGCTGCGCAACGACGTCGTGTGGGAGAACACCGGCGGCGCGCGCCCCGCGGAGATGAACCGGCTCGTCGCGAACGACCCGGGCCTGTTCGGGCGCCAGAACTTCGGCGTCCCCGGCCAGAACACCCTCTCGCCCGCGATGGAGGACCCCTTCTTCCACGGCGAGAACCTGCTGCCGCCCGTCCAGGTCTACGACGTCGGCGGCGCCCGCGAGTCCCTGCGCGCCGTGCCGCTGGACGGACAGGTCATCGTGGCCGGCGACGGCTTCGCGTTCCCCGCGCTGGCCGAGGCGAGACTGCTCGACTCGTCGCCGCTCGTGCGGTACGCCCAGGACCTCTCCACCGACGAGTTCTCCAGCGCCCTCGACACCGCCGGTCGGATGGTCCTCACCGACACGAACGCGCGGCGCAGCGTCATCTCCAACCGGCTGACGGTGGGCCAGGGTCCGCTGCTGCGCGAGGACCAGGATCCCGGTGCCACCCGCACCCTCGGCACCGACACGGACGACCAGACCGTGCGCGTGGACTCGGTCGTGAAGGTGACCACCTCACGGTCGGGCGGCACGTTCTTCGACCTTCCCTACGGCACCGGCGACTTCGCGGTCGACGGTGATCTCACCACGGGCTGGCGCTTCGGCGACTTCGGCACCGCCGCCGGCCAGCGCCTCGTGGCCACGCTGGACGAGCCCGTCGAGCTGGACGAGGTGCCGATCGCGCAGCTGCCGATCGGCGACGTCCAGATCGACGAGGTCACCGTGTCGGCGGGGGGCCGCAGCGACACGATCACCCTGCCCGAGACCGGGCTGGCCACGGCGCGACTCGGGGGAGTGGAGGCGGACGAGGTCACCGTCACGGTCGAGTCCACCCGCGGCGAGGGCTTCAACTTCGTGGGCATCGCCGAGATCGGGTTGGGTGGCAAGCAGGCCCACGTGGCCGGTCGCACCCCGCTGACCCTGTCGAACACCTACGACGAGCTCGACTCCTCCGATCGCCTCCGCTTCTCGCGAACGCCCCTCGACGTGCTGCTGACGCGCGTCCAGAACACGCCGTCCACGAACGACGACTCCGAGCGCGCCCTGAACCGGGTGGTGACCCTGCCCGACCGGCGCGCCTTCGAGACCAGTGCCGAGGTCCGCGTCAGCGGACCGGTCGAGGTGATGTACGACCGGGTCGAGGGTCGCGGCAAGGACGTCGAGGCGGAGTCCAGCGGCTTCTACTTCGACAACCCGGCCAACCGCGCGTCGCGGGCCGCCGACGGCGACGCCGACACGGGCTGGGTGCCCGGCGGCACCACTCGCGGATCCTGGTGGGAGATCCGGGGCGACGCGCGCCGGATCGACCAGGTGCGCCTCGTGCAGGAGGCCGCCTCGATCAACGACGAGCAGACCCGGCACCACGCCACCCGCGTGACGGTCAGCGTCGACGGAGTCGACGTGGCACAGTCCGAGATCGGCCTCGGCGAGACCACGATCGACCTCGACCGGCCGGTCCGTGGCTCCGCGGTGCGGGTGACCATCGACGGGATCACGGGCGACCCGAGGGGCGTGCCCGCCACCTTCACCACGATCGACACCGGACTCGAGCTGCCCGAGGCCGACGGCGGCGAGCACTGCCTGCCGGTCGCCGTCCTCGACGGCGAGGGCCTGCTGATGAAGCCCCAGACCAGCCTGCTCGCGCGCAGCGACCAGCAGGGCACCCGCTGGGTCGGCTGCGAGCCCACCCGGCTGGAGGCCGGCGAGCACACCATCGACGGCAACCCCGCGTTCGTCCTCGACTCGCTCGAGCTGAGCGACACGCGGGAGTCGCTGGAGCGGTTCGGGTCGCCGATCATCTCCGAGATCACCCGCGAGGGCGATGCGCGCATGACGCTCGACGTCGAGGTCGCCGACGGTCCCTACGCGGTCGTCACCGGTCAGAGCCACAACCCGAACTGGGGTGCCACCGCCGACGGCAAGGACCTCGGCGCCCCGGTGGTCCTCGACGGCTTCTCGTCCGGCTGGATCGTCGAGGACGGTGCCGCCGCCACGATCGACATCCGCTACAAGCCCCAGCTGTGGTCGAACGTCGCGCTCGGTGCCAGCGGTCTCGGCCTGCTCGCGGCGCTCGCTCTCGTCGTCACGGCGCTGGTGCGCCGCCGCCTGTTCGCCCTTCCCGACGGGGTCGCCGGGCCCACGGGCCTGAGGCCGCGCTGGGCCACGGCGCCCGTCCTCACCGTGGTGGGCGTGGCCGGCGCCGGCCTGCTGCTGGGCTGGGGCGGACTCGCCGGAGGCCTCGTCGCGGCCGCGCTCCTGTGGCTGCGGCCGGTCGACCCGCGCCGTCTCGTGTACGCCGGATCGGCGCTGACGTTCCTGTCGGTCGTGGCGCTGCTGGTCGTCCAGGCCCGCCGCGACGGCATCGGCGAGCTGTCGGCCGACGTGATCTCGGCGAGCCTCGTCCCGCACCACGTGGCCGCCGCCGGGCTCGTGCTCGCGATCGCCGGCAGCCTCGTCCTGCTCGCGCGGAGGTCGGACGATGACTGAGCCGCTGGTGTCGGTGATCGTCCCGACGCGCAACAACCGCCGCACCATCGAGCGGTGCCTGGCCTCGGTGCGGGCCCAGGACCACCCGCACGTCGAGCTGATCGTGGTGGACAACCACAGCTCCGACGGCACCGACGAGATCGCGCAGGGTCTGGCCGACGTCGTCATCACGGCCGGTCCCGAGCGCAGCGCCCAGCGCAACCGCGGGATCCGCGCGGCCGAGGGCGTCTGGATCCTGTGGCTCGACAGCGACATGTACCTGCCTCCCGACGCCGTGAGCGCCGCCGTGCGCACGGCGGCACGCACCGACGCCACCGGCGTGGCGCTGCCCGAGCGGACGATCGGCGACGGCTTCTGGACGGCGTGCCGTGCCCTCGAGCGCGAGTGCTACCTCGACGCCCCGTGGCTGCACAACCCGCGACTGCTGCGGCGCGCCGACATGCTCGCCGACGGCTTCCACGAGTCCATGTCCGGACCGGAGGACGCCGACCTGCGCTTCCGGATCCGCGACGCGGGCGGCACCGTGGCGCTGGCCGCGGTCGTCGTCGACCACGACGAGGGTCGTCTGACCTTGCGCGACATCTGGCAGAAGCGCTACTACTACGGGCTGAGCCTGCCGACGCTCGTCGACCGGCACGACAGCGCGATGGCGGACCAGGGCAGCGGGGTGCTGCGGGCCTACGCGCAGAACTGGCGCCTTCTGGTGCGACGGCCCGTCCACGCCCTCGGCATGGCGGGCATGCGGGTCATGGAGGCGGCCGGGTATTTGTGGGGCGCCCGTGCGGGTCGCCGCCGGGCCGAGGTGTGAGGATCGTGGGGTGACGCGCGAACTGCTCTGGGTCTCCCTGCCCGACCAGCGGCCGCGTCGCGAGCTCTACTACATGTCACTCATGGGGGACACGCACGTCACCGCGCTCGCCCGCGACGAGCCCGTCGGCGACCTCACGTGGGTGCCCAGCACCTACCGCCGCCCGATCAAGCGGTTCATCGAGGCCGGTGCGCTCGCGTGGGTGAACGAGCTCCGCGACCAGGACCCGGCCGACTTCGACTGGGTCGCCTCGCTGGAGCTGTGCTCGCTGGTGACCGGCCAGGCCGCGAAGTGGCGCACGAAGGGCACGGGCCGGCGTCCGTTGCAGGCCGTCGTCACGTGGGAGAACCTCGCGCGCCAGCCGCTCTACCGCGTCCCGCCCTACCGCCAGGCGCTGGAGTCGTGCCGTCGGGCCGAGCTGTTGCTGTGCATGGTCGACGCGGCGCGCGACCACCTGCTGGAGAACCGCTTCGACGACGCAGTGATCCGCGTCGTGAAGCCGGGCGTCGACACGTCGATCTTCACGCCGGCCGCCGAGGGCGTCGAGCACCCGCGGGTCGTCTTCGTCAGCCCGCTCGCGGAGAACAAGGGCATCGACCGCATCCTCGCGGCGATGGAGCTGGTGCGCCGGCAGATCCCCGAGGCCGAGCTCGTCGTGGCGGGCCGAGGTCCCCTCGAGCCGCTCGTCCGCGCGGCGGCCGACGACCCCCGCAGCGGGGTCACCTTGGTCGGAGGTCTGGACGCGAACGGCGTCGGCGACCTGCTGCGCAGCGCGGCGGTGTTCATCACCGCCCCACGCCCGACGTGGAAGTGGGAGGAGCAGTTCGGCCTGGCCTACGTCGAGGCGCAGGCCTGCGGCCTGCCCGTCGTCACCACGCGGTGCGGCAGCAACCACGAGGCGATCGCGCCGGGCAACGACCTGCTCGACGTCGAGGGTCCCGACCAGGTCGAGGCCCTGGCGGCCGCGCTGGTGGGCTGGCTCTCCGACCCCGCGCGGCGTCAGCGCCAGGGTGAGGCGAACCGCGTGTGGGTCGCCGAGCACCACGACCTGCGCACGCAGTGCCGGCGGATGGGCGAGGCCTTCGCCGAGATGGAACTCCTGCACGGGGCGCGTTGATGAGGCGCTTCACGACCCCTGCGTTCGTGGGGGCCGCCACCGGCCTCGTGGCCGCCGCCCTGATCCTCGGCCCGGCGCTGCTGCCGGGGCTGCAGCTCAACTACGACATGGTGTTCGTGCCGGAGCTGGGCTTCGGCGAGCGGACCCTGGGTGTCGACGGGTCCGTTCCGCGGGCCGTGCCGAACGACCTCGTCGTCGCGGCACTGTCCACCTTCCTGCCCGGCTGGCTGGTCCAGAAGCTGCTCCTCGTGACCGTGTTCGTCGCGGCCGGTGCCGGTGCGGGTGCGCTGCTGCCCGGGCGCAGCGCCGCCGTCGCGGGAGCCCTCGTGGCGTGCTGGAACCCGTGGGTCGCCGAGCGGCTCGCGATCGGGCACTGGGGCTACCTGCTCGGGTACGCGTCCCTGTTCTGGGTCGTGCGCACGGCCGGGAGGCTGCGCCGCGGCGAGTCGCCCACCGGCGCCCTCGGGGTCGTGATGGCCCTGGCCGGCCTCTCCGGGTCGACCGGTGCGGTGCTGGCCGTCGTCACCGCCACCGCCGTGCTGCTGGCGGGATCGCGGTGGCCCCGGGCGTGGCGGGCCTGGGGCTGGGCGATGGCGGTCTCGGTGCTGGTCGCCGCCTCGTGGTGGTTCCCGTTCCTGCGGTCGCAGGCGTCGTCCTCGGCCGACTCGGCGGGCGTCGAGGCCTTCGCGGCCCGCGGCGACACCCCGTGGGGCATGGTCGGCTCGATCCTCACGGGCGGCGGCATCTGGAACCAGGCCTCCTGGTTCGCCGAGCGCCAGAGTCTCCTGCTGTCCGGCGTCGCCCTGCTGGGCGTGCTGGTCGCGGTCGCCGTCGCCTGGTCCGACCCTCGGGTTCGGTCGCGGCCCGAGTACCTCGGCGCCGCCGTGGCCGGACTGGTCGGCCTCGTCGCGGCGATCGTCGCGGGCCTCCCGGGCGGACGTGAGCTCGTGTCGTTCGTCGTCCTGCAGCTGCCGGGCGGCGGACTGGTGCGCGACGGCCAGAAGTTCGCCGCGCTGTGGATGGTGGCGGTCTCCCTCGCGGTCGGACTCAGCGCCGCTCGCCTCGGCGCGGCCGCCACGCGACGCGGGGTGAGCCGCTGGGTCGCCGGCGGACTGGCCGCCGCCACGGGCCTGGTCGCCGTGGTCACGCTGCCGGGCCTGGCGTGGGCCGGGGGCGGACGCTGGGGCTCGGTCGACCTGCCCGTCGACTTCACGTTCGTGGCCGAGCGCCTGGAGCAGGCCGAGCCCGGAGCCGTCGCCGTGCTGCCGTGGACCCAGTACCGACGGTACGACTGGAACGACGACCGGGTCGTGCTAGACCCGTGGCCCCGCCTGCTCGAGCGGGACGTCCGGGTGAACGACGCGCTGCCGCTGCGCGACGGCGTGGTGGCGGGGGAGGACCCCCGGGCCGCGGAGGTGACACGAGCCCTCGCGGCGCCCGAGGGCGACGTTCTCGCCGCGCTGCGGGCGGCCGGCGTGCGTCACGTGCTGCTGCAGACCGACCAGCCCGGGCCCACGCTGAACGCCCTCCAGCTGGGTGGGGCCGAGCTGCGCATCCGCACCGACGCGCTGCAGTGGTGGGACCTCGGGGACGAGGGACTGGCCCCCGTGCCGGGTGCCGAGCCGATCGACCACCTCGGTCTCGTGCTCGGCGCCCTGGGCCTCGCGCTGGCCGCCGCCGGAGTGGTCGCACGAGCCGTGAAGCGCCGCGATCCGGCGGCCTGAGGACCTTGTCCCACCGGTGTGTCATCCACGGGACAAGCGCCCTGAGGGCTGCTAGGCTACCGATAAGTATTTCCTCGACTACGGAAAACAGGGGCACATGAGCGAGAACGCAGTCTGGACCATCGGCGGCAGCGCTGCCGGGATCATTCTCGGAATCCTTGCGGTCTTGGGCATCGTCGCGAGCCAGACCGCTGTCAAGCAGGATCAGACGCACTCGTCCGTCATCGCGTACGACGAGTCCTGATCGATCCGGGGTGATCCACCCCACCACCGACGAACCCCGCGCGACGCCCGACGTCGCCCAACGGGTCAGAATCGCCGCCAGCACTTTGCTGGTGGCGATTCTTCCGTGGGTCGTCGCGCCCGGGCGCACCCAGCCCGACACCAAGCTCGACCTCACGGTCGCCCCGTGGGACTACCTAGCGCGGTCCCTGTCCGCCTGGAACTCCCACGCCGGCCTCGGTGAGCTGCAGAACCAGGCCTACGGCTACCTCTTCCCGCTGGGTCCGGTCATGGGCCTCGCCGACGCGATCGGCCTCCCCGGCTGGGCCGCCCAGCGACTCTGGTGGAGCCTGCTGCTCGTCGTGGCCTTCACCGGCACCTACCTCCTCGCGCGTCGCCTCCTAGGCCTGCGCCCGGACGTCGCCCTCGTCGCCGCAGCGCTCTACGCCCTGGCGCCGCGCGTCGTCACTGTCCTGTCCGAGATCTCGGTCGAGGCCTGGCCCGGCGCCGTCGCGCCGTGGCTCGTCCTGTCGGCCTGGACCATGGTGCGCCCGTCCACCGACCGCAGGGTGCTCGTCCGCGCAGCCGCCGGCACGGGGCTGCTGACCTTCGCGCTCGGCGGCGTCAACGCCACGGCCTCGGCGGTCGTGCTCCTCCTGCCCCTGATGGTGATCGTCACCGCCCCTCGCGCGGCGCGCCGCGGGCGCGCGCTCGTGGCGTGGTCGGTCGCCGTGCTGGTCGGTGCCGCGTGGTGGGTCGTGCCGCTGCTCGTGCTGGGCCGCTACGGGTACCCGTTCCTGGACTTCATCGAGACCGCCCGGATCACCACGGCGGTCACGTCGGTGCCCAACGTCCTGCGGGGCGCCGACCACTGGATCGCGTACATCCTCGACGCCGAGTCGCACCCGGTGTGGCAGTCCGGCTGGGTGCAGGCCCAGGACCTCGTCGCCATCGTGAGCGGGATGCTGGTCGCCGGCGCCGGCGTGGCGGGCCTCGTGGTCCTCTCGCGCGACGGCGAGCGGCGCGACGTCACCCGCTTCCTCATCGGGTCGGCCCTCCTCGGCACGCTGCTCATGGCGATCGGCCATGCCGGCGTCGTGGGCTCCCCGGTGGCCGAGGGCGTCCGGGCCTTCCTCGACGGGCCCGCGGCGGCCCTGCGCAACGTCCACAAGGCCGACCCGCTCGTGCGGCTCCCGCTCACGCTCGGGGTCGCGGTACTGGTGTCGCACAGTCTGGTTCGGTCCCGCCAGCTCCCGAGGGCAGCGGTCGTGGTCGTGCTGGCGGCGGCGCTGCTGTCCCCGACCGCGCTGTGGGCCGGGCGGGGTGGCGACGCCAACAGCTACGAGGAGATCCCTGCCACGTGGCGTCAGGCCGCCGAGGAGATCGACGCCCTGCACGAGCAGGACGGTGGTTCCACCCTGGTGCTGCCGGCCGCCCGCACCGCCGAGTTCACGTGGGGCAAGACGTCGGACGAGCCGCTCGTCGCGCTCGCCGAGTCGCCCGTCGTGGTCCGCCCCGCGGCGCCACTGGGCCACCCGGGAGCGACGCGCCTGCTCGACCGGATCGACGCCGTGGCCGCCACGGGCGTGGCCCAGCCCGGGCTGGCCGACCTCCTCGCGCGGATGGGAGTGGCACGGGTCGTCGTCCGCGACGGGGTGCTGCCCCTCGTGCAGGCACAGCCCGCCGACATGGTGGAGCAGACGCTCGAGCGGTCGCCGGGCTTCGCCGAGCACGAGCGGTTCGGCGACCTCGCGGTGTGGACCGTCGGGTCGGAGGCGGCACCGGTCGTCGAGTCGATGGCGGCCGACGCGCAGGTCGTGGTCTCCGGCGGGCCCGAGGCGCTCGACGACCTCACGTCGCTGGGGCTGCCGTCGCGGACGTGGACGACGATCTCTCCTGCCGCGCCCGACGCGGACGTCGTGACCGACTCGTTGCGCTGGCGTCAGTTCAACAGCGGTCGTCCGGCCCAGCTCGCGTTCGGCCCCACGCTCGATGCCGCGGACGACTCACCCGAGCCGATCGGTGCGCGCGACCTCCCGCCCGCGGGCGATCGCTCCGCGCAGCCTGTGCGCGAGTGGGTCGGCCTCACGTCGGTCGAGGCGTCCAGCTCGGGCGCCGATCCGTTTGCGTCGGCGTGGGCGGGGACCGACGCGGGCCCCGCCGCCGCACTCGACGGCGACCCCTCCACGGCCTGGCTCACCGACGAGGAGACCGACGGCCGGCTCTCCCTCGTGCCGGCCGAGCCGTCTCGACTGGGTCGCGTCACCGTGGTCCCGGCCCCGACGACACCGTCGGTGGACAGCGTCACGCTACGTGCCCGGCGCGCCGACGGGACCACGCGCGTCATGACCGTCGACCTCGCTGCCGGCCGCGGCTCGGCCGACTTCGGCACCGAGGTGTTCGAGCGGCTCGACCTCGTGCTGCCGACAGCAGCGCGGCCGGTCGTGCGGGGGATCGCCGAGATCAGCAGCAGCGTCCAGGACTGGGGCTCGCGGATCAGGCTGCCCGGCGAGGTCGACCCCCGGCGCACGAGCCTCGTGCTGAGCCCGCTCGCCGAGGATGCCGCGACCCCGCGGTGGGCCTTCGAGTCCACGTCGTCGTCTCGCGTCCCGGTCGAGGTCACGGCGCGGTCGCGGCCGGGTCCCGACTTGGAGGCGCTGCTCGACGCGCCCGCGCGCTTCACCTCCGAGGACCGGGTCGGCGACGACGCGACGAGTCGCCCCGGAGCGGCCTTCGACGGCGACCCGTCGACCGCGTGGCGGGTGCCGGCCGGCCGGGACGCGGCCACCGTCGACGTCGTCCTCCCGGACAGCACGACGATCGGCCGGGTCTCCAGCGGGGGCACCGGCCTCGCCGGGATCCGGGCGTCGGTGGGTGGGCGCGTCACGATGCTGCCCCGCACCGGCGGCGTCGTCGAGGGTGAGGGCGACCGCGTCACCCTGACGTTCGTGCGCACGGCCGGCGAGGGCGAGTGGACCGTTCCCGAGGTCGACCTCGACGCCATCGACTCGCCCGGGCCCGTCCGCGTCCCCTGCTCCACCGTGTCCGTCGGCACGTCCACCGTGGCAGTCGGTGGAGCGGTGGATCGGCAGCTCCTGGTGAACGGCGACCCCGTGACCCTCGAGCCGTGCGGCGGCTCGGAGGCGGTCGTCGCGCCGGGCACGGTCGACGTCCGTACCGGTCTCCCGGCCGCGCTCCAGGTCGAGCGGGTCGTCCTCGGGTCCACCGAGTTCGGCTCCGGCGCCGGACGCTCCGTGCTGGCGCGCGAGGAGTCGCCCGGTCGCATCGTCGCCTCGGTCAGTGGGGGAGGGGACGCCGTCCTGGCGCTCGTGCAGGGCGCCAACGAGGGCTGGCGCGCGACGACCCCCTCGGGTCGCGAGCTCGAGCCCGTCACGATCGACGGCTGGCGGCAGGGCTTCCGGCTGCCC
This sequence comes from Aeromicrobium sp. UBA7512, assembly GCF_002476985.1. Classification (NCBI taxonomy): domain Bacteria; kingdom Bacillati; phylum Actinomycetota; class Actinomycetes; order Propionibacteriales; family Nocardioidaceae; genus Aeromicrobium; species Aeromicrobium sp. UBA7512. The sequence continues at coordinate 119,412 of NZ_DLNK01000002.1, read as the reverse complement.
GAGTCCCTCTCCGGCGAGGTCGTGATCGACTTCGCCCCGTCGGCCGCGCACCGCTGGGGCCTCGCGGCCGGTCCGGTCGCCCTCCTGCTGCTCCTCGGCGCGCTCGTCGCGACGCGGCGCACCCGTCTCCCGTGGGACCGGTGGGCGGCGCCTGCGATCGCGATCGACCGCAGGATCGGGTGGGGCGTGACCGGTGCGGTGGGCTTCCTGTGCGGAGGCCTCGCCGGTCTCGTGCTCGCGGGGCTGGCGTGGGTGCTGCCGCGCCGGCTCGTCGTGCCCGTCTCCATCGCGGCGATGGCGGTCGGCGCGGTGGCCATGGCGGCGCTCGGCGTGGTCGACCGCACCTCGGCCGGCACGGTGCTGGGTCAGCTGGCGGGCCTGTTCACGCTCTCGCTGCTGGCGCGGGCGCTGTTCGACGGCGCGCCGCAGCCAGGATCGGGCGCTCCACCAGCCACCACGACAGGGACGCGAGCGCCACGCTGAACCCGGCCACCGCGTACAGCGTCCACCAGAAGCCGGTGGCGAAGAGCTCGGCGCCCGTGACCTCGAACAGCACCTGCAGCACGACGACGTGCCAGAGGAAGACGCCGTAGGAGATGTCGCCGAGCCAGCGCGTGACGCCCCAGCGCGCCACCGTGTCCGCCGGCGTCCCGGGCGCGGGCTCCTGCACGCACGCCGCCAGCAGGAGCAGGGCGAACAGGGCGTAGAGGGCCTCCTTCGCCACGGCCTGGCCGGGGGTCGGGAGGGTGAGGTCACGCGGGCCGGCGAGCGGTGACGAGGCCACGACGAAGACCACCACGGCGAGCAGCACGAGCGTGGGGCGCGAGCGCCAGACGGCCAGCAGGGCCGGCCGGGTGGCGAGGGGCCCGACACCCCGGCGCTGACCTTCCGCGAGCAGTGCCACCGCGGCTCCCGCGCCGAACCAGGCGAGGTGCCCCACGACGCTGGTGGCCAGCACCCCGGCGCCGCCGTCGGAACCCGCTCGGCTCCACGCGGCGGCCACGGCCTGGGCGAGGAGTCCGCCGCCGGCGACCACGGCGGTGACGGCGACGAGCGCGCCGACGCCGCGGGAGCCCCCGCGCCGCCACAGCCCCCGCGTCAGCAGGCCCCCGAGGACGGGGACGAGGACGTAGAAGGTGACCTCGGTCGTGAGGCTCCAGCTCTGCGTGAACGACTGGTAGTAGTCGCCGGTGTAGCCCTGCAGGACGAGGACGTGCGCGGCGACCTTCGCCGGACCCCCCGCCCCTCCGGTGATCCAGACGGCCGCGGCCAGGACGCCCGCGAGCGCGAGCCAGTACGCCGGCAGGATGCGCGCGGCGCGGCGGACGGCGTAGCGCGCCGTCGCGCCGGCCTCGCGCGCCGTGCCGTCCAGTCCGCGGGCGATCGCGGGCCGCAGGAGCAGGAACGCGGAGATCGCGAAGAACACCGCCACGCCGGCGTCGCCCCGGGCCACGAGCCCTCCGACGAGGTCGATCGAGGACGCCCCGGTCCAGAACCCGACGTGCGAGACGAGCACCAGGGCCGCGGCGACGGCACGCAGGCCGTCGACGAGACGCAGGTGGCCCATGTGCCCTCCGGGAGCGAGTCGGATCAGGTAGGTTGACGTGGCACTGCGCCCGGCAGGGCGATGCGTCACCTCTGGAGGCTAGTACGGATGACACAGCAGTCCCACCCCGTGTCGACCGATCCCGGCGCCGCCGACGTGCGCCGTCCGGTGCTCCGGGCGCGGGCCCCGCTGCGGATCTCGTTCGCCGGTGGTGGCACCGACGTGGCGCCGTTCCCCGAGCGTGAGGGCGGCGCCGTGCTGTCGGCCACGATCTCGGCGTACTCCTACTGCACGCTGCGGCCGCGGGCCGACGGCCAGGTCACGATCAAGTCGCTCGACTACGGCTACTCCGTCGGGTTCAACGTCGACGACGACCTCGAGCTCGACGGCCAGCTCGACCTGCCGAAGGCCACCATCGCGCGCCTGCGCCAGTACCCCGGCGCCGTCTCGGCCACCGGCTTCGACCTCTTCATCCACACCAACGCCCCGCCCGGCTCGGGCCTGGGCTCCTCGAGTGCCGTGATGGTCGCCGTGATCGGCGTCGTCGCCCAGCACCTCGGCCTCGACCTGACCGAGTACGAGGTCGCCGAGCTGGCGTACCGGCTCGAGCGCGAGGACCTGCAGATCCCCGGTGGCGCCCAGGACCAGTACGCGGCCGCGTTCGGCGGGTTCAACTACATCGAGTTCACCGACCAGGTCGTCGTCAACCCGCTGCGCATCCGCGACTCGACGATCCACGAGCTCGAGCACAACATGCTGCTGGCCTACACCGGCAACACGCGCGTCAGCGACCACATCATCGACGACCAGGTGTCGCGCTACGAGCGTGGCGAGGAGACCGCACTGGAGGGCCTGCGCGCCCAGAAGGAGCTCGCCGCCGAGATGAAGCTGGCGCTCGTCCGCGGCGAGGTCGACACGCTGGGGCGCCTGCTCGGCCGCGCCTGGGACGAGAAGCGCAAGATGTCCGACCGCATCGCGACGCCCCTCATCGACCAGGCCATCACCAAGGCCCTCGAGCTGGGCGCCCTGGGCGGCAAGGTCACCGGTGCCGGCGGCGGAGGCCACCTGGTCTTCATCTGCGAGTTCGAGCGTCGCCACGTCGTGGCCGAGGAGCTCACGCGGATGGGTCTGGGCGTCTCGGAGTTCACGTTCTCGAGGGAAGGTCTGGTCACGTGGAGGGGACAGAGTTGACGGTCCGGCACCAGTTGCACAGCGCGTCCGAGGACGCGATCACCCAGGTCGTGGCGCAGCGCCAGACGCTGGGCATCGAGGCGTGGGCCAGTCTGGCCCGCGCCCTCGAGGAGCCGGCCCTGGTCGAACAGGTCGACGCCGCCGGCCGCGCCGTGGTCGAGACGCTGCGATCCGGCGGCACGGTCCTGGTGGCCGGCAACGGCGGCAGCGCCGCGATCGCCAGCCACGTCGCCGCGGAGTTCGTGGGCAAGTGCATCCTCGACCGCGCGCCGCTCCCGGCGGTCTGCCTCGCGGACTCGCTCACCTCGATCACCGCGGTCGGCAACGACTACGGCTTCGACGACGTGTTCGTCCGCGGCGTGCAGTCGCTCGGTCGTCCCGGTGACCTGCTCATCGCGATGTCCACCAGCGGGCGCAGCGCCAGCATCCTGCGCGCGCTCGACGCCGCCCGCGAGCGGGGCCTGGCCACCGTCGCGCTCACCGGCGAGTCGGGCGGCGACCTGCCGGGCCGCGCCGACCACGTGCTGCACGTGCCGTCGGACTTCACGCCCCGCATCCAGGAGGTCCACATGCTGTGGGCCCACGCCTGGTGCGAGGCGGTCGACGTGCTGTCGCAGCCGACGTCCTGACCATGTGGTCGGCCGAGGCGCTGCTCGGGCGTGACACCAGCGAGATCCCGCCGCCCGAGCGCGACGTCCCGTGGGACCTCGTGCTGCTCGACCGCGACGGTACGCTCAACGTGCACCGCCCGGGCTACATCGCGTCCCCGGCCGAGCTGAGGCTGCGGCCCGGCGCCGCCCACGCCGTCGGCCAGCTCACCCGCGCCGGCCTGCGCACCGTCCTGGTCACGAACCAGCGCGGGATCGCCACCGGACTGCTGACCGAGTCGCAGTTGATCGAGGTCCACACCGCCCTGGTGTCGCGGCTCGCCCGGGCCGGGGGCCGGCTCGACGCGATCGAGGTCTGCCCCCACCAGACCGGCACCTGTTCGTGCCGCAAGCCGCTTCCGGGGATGCTGCTGCGTGCCCTCGCGCGAGCGCCGTGGGCGCGACCCGAGCGGGTCGTGATGGTGGGGGACCAGCCCAGTGACGAGGCCGCCGCGCACGCCGCCGGAGTCGCGTGGCTCGACGCCGGACCCTCCGGCGTCGGGAGCGCTCGCATCGCCGACGTACTCATCAGTAGGGATCCGCACCGGAGCGGTTCCGTGGTGCTACGCTCTCGCGAGAGGTAACTCACAAATACTGTTTTGCATGACCTATTCGGAGGCACTTGTGCGGAAGTTTTCTCGTGGCGCGGTGGCGTTCCTGACGCTCGGAGCGTTCCTTCTGACGCTGGGCGTCGCGATGAAGGTGTACGCGTACGACCGGCTCGCGGTGGTCCCCCTGGACCAGAACACGCAGCAGGTCCTCGGCGACGACAACGCGAACTTCTTCGACGCCGACAACGTGGCCCCCGGCTCGGGTGCGATCACCACCATCGCGACCGTCATCGGCGACCCTGACCTGGCCGAGGAGGCCGCCGACGAGAACGACGGCGCCAACGTCGGCGTGTTCACCAAGGGTCAGAGCACCGACAACAACGACCAGGCCCCGCCGATCGACTTCCTCGAGCAGACGTTCGCGATCGATCGCTTCACCGGCGAGGCCGTGCCGTGGTCCGGCAACTCCCAGAACGGTGAGCCCATCGACTACGAGGGCCAGATCATCAAGTTCCCGTTCAACACGCAGAAGAAGAGCTACGAGTACTGGGACGCGACCATCAAGGCGCCCATGACGATGGAGTACGAGGGCACCGAGAAGGTCGAGGGCACCGACGGCTCGATCGACACCTACCGCTTCACCGGCTCGGTCCCCGAGACCGAGTTCGGCATCCGTGAGGTCCCGCGCGGCATCTTCGGTCTCGAGGACACCAACTCGGTCGAGGCGACGCGCACCTACCAGAACGACCGCACGATCTGGGTCGAGCCCGAGACCGGCGTCATGGTCAAGGTCCAGGAAGCCCAGAAGCAGTGGCTCAAGCTCGACGAGCCCGGTGCCGAAGACGTCGTCGCCATGGACACGGTGAGCGCGTCCACGCCCGAGACGGTCCAGGCCACGATCGACGACTACGGCTCGAAGGTCGGCGTCCTGAAGGCCGTCCGCACCTGGCTCCCGCTGGCCATCGGTGGCCTCGGCGTGCTGTTCATCGTCGTGGGCATCGCGTTCGCGGTTCGGTTCCGCAACCAGCGCAACTCGGACGTCGACAGCGACGACGACGCGTACGCCACCGCCTGACGCATCGCAGCGCAGAAAGACGGGCCGCCGTCCCCCTCGGGGGGCGGCGGCCCGTCTCGTCGTGTGGGGGCGTGGGAGGGGCTCAGGGACGGGCGACGCGCTCGACCAGGTCGGTCAGCTCGTGACCCGTGCGGTCCCAGTCGAAGCGCAGCGCGAACTCGCGGGCCGCGGCGCCCAGCTTGGCGCGCTCGTCCGGGTCGACCAGCAGGCGACGCAGCCCGGCGATGAACTCCTCGTCGGTGTCCACGAGCAGGCCGGTGTGGCCGTCCTGGACCGACTCCTGCGTGCCACCGGCGTAGCGGAAGGCCACGGTGGGGACGGCGTGGTAGCCCGCCTCGAGGATCGTCAGGCCCCAGCCCTCCTTGATGGAGGGCATCGCGAGCGCGGCCGCACCCGCCAGGAGCGCGTGCTTCTCGTCGTCGCTCACGTGGCCGTGGAAGACGACCCGGTCGCTGACCCCCGCCTGCCGCGCGTGCTCGACGAGGGAGTCCATCCAGTCGCCGCCGCCGATGACGTCCAGCGCGATGTCGGGGTACTCGCCGGCCAGGGCGGCCACGGAGTCGATCGCCAGCTCCACACGCTTGTGCGGGACGAGGCGGCCCAGGCACGCGAGGCGCGTGCCCCGCTCGGGCTCGGGCTCCTCCTGCAGCACGTGGTCCGGTGCCTCGTTGCCGCTGTAGACCACCGAGACGCGGGCGGGGTCCACGCCGACGGCGGCGAGCTCGCGGCGGGACGCCTCCGACACCGTGACGTACTGCTGGCGGCGGTAGACGAACGGCGCCACGTGGGACTCCAGGAACCAGCCGACCGAGGAGATGGGGCGGGGGAAGAAGGTGAACCACTGCTCGCGGTGGACGTGGTGGACCACGGCCAGCAGCGGCTTGGTGAAGACGAGAGGAGTCCAGAAGGGCACGCCGTTCTGGACGTCGATGACGATGTCGTAGTCGCGCCGGAGGCGCCACACGTGCCACAGGCCCCGGGGGTACACCGTGAACCGCCCGCCGGCGCGCACGATGCGGAAGCCGTGGCGCTCGGTCCGGGGCGTGCCGCCGGGGAAGGAGGACGCGAACAGCACCACGTCGTGTCCGCGCTCGGCCATGGTGGCCGCCGTCCGCTCGGCGAACACCTCCGCGCCTCCGGCCTCGGGATGCTCCAGGTCACGCCAACTGAGGATGGCGATGCGCAATCCGCTGATAGCGTGCTCTCCTGTCCGTGCGATGGGTGAGGTGGCCGATGTCCTGTGAGGTGTGTTCGACACCGACGACGTCCGTGACCCTGCGGGACGGTCGCTCAGTGCTGCAGACCTGTCCGAAATGCTCTCACATCGAACGCGATCCGAAGGCCGCTCCGGCGCATCCGCGAGACGTCGCGTACGGCGGGGACCCCGGTCTCGACCGGGTGCGCCTCGCGCTGACGTCGCGCACGCTGCGCCGCGCGGCCCCGTTGGATCCCGGCGCGCGCGTGTTCGAGATCGGCTTCGGCGGTGGCGCGATGCTGCGGAACTACCTCGACGAGGGCCATCCGGTCGCCGGCTGCGACCCCGACCAGCTCCATGTCGACGTCGATCCGCGGGTGCGAGCGCAGGCGGAGCTGTACGCCTGCGGGATCGAGGAGGTCCCGGCGTCGGCCGAGGCGGCCGATCTCGTCTACGGCGTCCACGTCGTGGAGCACGTGCAGGACGTCGGTGCCCTGGCCGCGGCCGCGCTCCGGCTGCTGCGCCCCGGCGGACGCGTGCTGTTCCTGACCCCCGCGGCCGACAGCGCCTCCCTGCGCGCGTTCTCCGATGCCTGGTGGCTGCTGGAGGATCCCACCCACGTGCGGTTCTTCTCGGCGGCCTCCATCACGCGGCTGCTCGTGGACGCGGGCTTCCGCGACGTCCGCGTCACCCGCTCGCTCACCGACAACCTCACGATGGAGGGCGCCAGCCTCGTCCGCCGGCTCCGTCCGAGCGACCGCCCGGCCGGGGTGCTGGCCTCGCGGGCCACGCGCTGGTTCGCGATGGCCCTGGCTCCCGCTGCGCTGCTGCTGCGGCTGGTGCACCCGCGCTGGCGGCCCACGCTGGTCGTCACGGCCACCCGGGCGGCCCGATGACTCCCGACGGCCTGCGCCGCTCGGTCCGGCTGTTCCGCGCCTTCCTCGTGGAGCAGACCGAGCCCGACCACTTCTACGGCACGCTCGCACGCGACTCGGCCGACCTCGTCGAGCAGCAGATGTCGCTGCGCGGCAAGCTCGTCGTCGACGTCGGGGCGGGGCCGATGGAGTTCGCCCAGGAGTTCCGCCGTCGCGGGGCCCGCTACGTGGCGGTCGACCTCGATCCCGACGTCCCGGCACTGGCCGACGGGGGAGTGGCGGCGGACGCCGCGGCCCTCCCGTTCGCCTCCGGCTCGGCCGATCTGGTGTTCAGCTCGAACCTGCTGGAGCACGTGCGCTCACCGCAGGTCGTGGCCGACGAGCTGCTGCGGATCGCCCGGCCCGACGGGCTGGTCTTCCTCTCCTACACGAACTGGTGGTCGCCGTGGGGCGGTCACGAGACGTCGCCGTGGCACTGGCTCGGCGGCCGCCGCGCGATCGCCCGGTACACCCGCAAGCACGGCCATCCGCCGAAGAACCGTGTCGGCGAGACGCTGTTCAAGGTGTCGGTGGCGTGGGGGATGCGGTGGGCCCACCGGACCCCCGGCGTCCGGGTGGTCTCGGCGCGACCGCGCTACCTGCCGCGCTGGGCCGCGTTCATCGTGCGCGTCCCGGTCGTGCGCGAGGTCCTGTCGTGGAACCTGTTGCTACTGGTCAGACGAGAAGATCGCGAGAGCCCTCGTCAGGACTGAATCCCGGGGTACCCTGTGAACTGAGTCCTACTCGCCAGTAGAAACCTGGCGGGCTCCGACGAAGGGATGCACGGATGCGCGCGTTGGTTGCTGGCGGCGCCGGTTTCGTCGGGTCGCACCTCGTGGAGCGCCTCGTCGACGCAGGGCACGAGGTCGTCGTGGTCGACGACTTCAGCACGGGTCGGCGCGAGAACCTCGCCGCCGTGTCGCACCAGGTCACGATCGTCGACGCCGACATCTCCGACGCTGCCGCCGTCGACGCGATCGAGGGCCCGTTCGACCAGGTCTACAACCTCGCCTCCCCGGCCTCGCCGGTCGACTACCACCGGCTGCCTATCCACACGCTGATGACGGGGTCGATGGGCGTGAAGAACACGCTCGACCTCGCTCACGCGCACGGTGCGCGCTACCTGCTGGCCTCCACCTCCGAGGTGTACGGCGACCCGCAGGTGCACCCCCAGCCCGAGACGTACCTGGGCCACGTCAACCCGGTCGGCCCGCGCTCGGTCTACGACGAGGCGAAGCGCTTCGGTGAGGCCATGACCGCGGCCTACCGGCGCGAGTTCGGCGTCGACACCAAGATCGTCCGCATCTTCAACACCTTCGGTCCGCGCATGCGCGTCGAGGACGGTCGCGCCATCCCGAACTTCGTCCACCAGGCCCTCACCGGACGCGAGATCACGGTGGCCGGCGACGGTCACCAGACCCGCTCGATCTGCTACGTCGACGACCTGGTCGGCGGGCTCGTCGCGATGATGGAGTCCACCGCGACCGGGCCGGTCAACCTCGGCAACCCCGAGGAGATCTCGATGATCGACCTCGCCACGTGGATCTGTGACCTGGCCGAGTCCGGCTCGCAGATCGTGCACGTGCCCCGGCCGGTCGACGACCCCCAGATCCGTCGTCCCGACATCACGCTGGCGGGCGAGCTCCTGGGCTGGGCGCCGTCCACCACGGCCGAGATCGGCCTGAAGGCCACGATCGAGGACTTCCGCAACCGTCGTTAGGGTGGCGCCATGCACGCTGCGGACCGCCTGATCTCCTTCGTCGACGCCTCGCCGACGCCCTTCCACGCCTGCGAGACCGCGGCCGTGCGGCTGCGCGAGGCCGGCTTCACCCAGGTGGACCCTCGCGACGCGTGGCCCACGGGCGCCGGGAGCCACTTCATCGTCACCGGCGGAACGCTCGTGGCGTGGTCCACCGGTGCCGAGGCGCCGGCCCATGCCGGCTTCCGCATCGTCGGGGCCCACACCGACAGTCCCAACCTGCGCCTGAAGCAGCACCACGACGGCTGGCGCGAGGGTCAGGCCACCGTCGCGCTCGAGCCCTACGGCGGCCCACTGCTGGAGTCGTGGCTCGACCTCGACCTCGGCATCGCCGGCCGGGTCGCGCTGCGCGACGGCAGCACGCGCACGATCCGGGTCGACGAGCCGCTGCTGCGGGTGCCGCGGCTGGCGATCCACCTCGACCGCGACGGCTCCAAGGTGGACCGTCAGCGCCACCTCGACGCGCTCGCGGGGCTGACCCGCCGGCCGTTCCTCGAGGTCGTGGGGGAGCGGGCCGGCTTCGCCGCGAGTGACGTCACCGGGTTCGACCTCATGACCTTCGACCTCCGTCCGGCGGGCCGCACGGGTCCCGACCGCGAGCTGGTCGCCGCGCCGCGCCTGGACAACCAGGCCACGTGCGCCGCGGCCCTCGACGCCCTGCTCGGTGCCACGGAGGCGGCCGATCCCTCCGCTCGCCTCGTCATGGTGCTCTTCGACCACGAGGAGGTCGGCAGCACGTCCGAGCGCGGCGCCGACTCGCCGCTGCTGTCCTCGGTGCTCGAGCGCATCGTGCTGGCCGCCGGCGGCACCCGTGACGACGTCTTCCGCTCGTTCGCGGCCTCGGTCTGCGTCTCCGGCGACATGGCGCACGCCACCCACCCGAACCAGGCGGACAAGCACGAGCCGCTGCACCGGATCGAGCTCGGCGGCGGCCCGGTGCTGAAGGTCAACCAGAACCTCCGGTACGCCACCGACGGGGTCGGCGCGGGCATCTTCGCCGCCGCGTGCGAGGCCGCCGGCGTGCCGCTGCAGCGCTACGTGCACCGGGCCGACCTGCCGTGCGGCTCCACGATCGGGCCCATCAGCGCCGCCCGGACGGGTATCCTGACGATCGACGTCGGAGCCCCCCAGCTCGCGATGCACTCCGCGCGCGAGGTGATGGCGGCGGCCGACGTCGAGTCGTACGGACGGGCCCTTCGCGCGTTCCTGACCTCGGATTGAATCGGAGCGATCGCATGACCCGGGCCCTTCGCCCCCTGCTGTGTGGCCTGAGTGGTCTTCTGGTGCTGGCGGGGCTCGCTGTGGCGGCCCCGGCTCAGGCGGCTCCCGTTGCGTCGCTCACGGCGTCGCGCTCCACGGTGATGCCCGACGAGAACTTCTCCGTGGTGGTGAGGACTGGCACGCGCGTCAAGCGTCCGGTCGTGCTCAAGCACCGCCAGGGGAGAACGTGGCGGTCGGTCCGTACCACCACCGACGCCCGCGGAACCGCCCGCATCACCGTGGCGACGGCGCGTCGCATCGAGCTCCGCGCCACCGTCCCGAAGCTCACGGTGCGCGGGAAGAAGTACAAGGCACTCTCGACGAAGCGCGTCGTCGTGCGCACGGCGGCTCCGGCCGCGACGGTGTCCGTGGTGACCTCGTCGGAGCGGGTCGCCGTGACCGGCCGGGCGACACCGGCCCGAAAGGGTCGCAAGCTCAGCCTCCAGCGTCTCGACGGCGGGACCTGGCGGACGATCATCGCGGGCCGTGCGGGCAACGCAGCCGGTCGTGTGGACTTCGGAGCCGTGGGGACCCAGCGGGACCTCGGCGGACGGTCGTTCCGCGTGGTCGCCGGCGCGTGGAAGGGTGCGCCGCGGGTGACCGGCGCCGCGAAGGTCGTCCCCTCGCTGCCGGCCCCGCCGCGCGACCCCCAGCCTGAGGAGCCGCTCGACGAGCCCGATCCGGAGCCCACCGCCGAGCCGACGGTCGAGCCCCCGCCCGAGCCGGCGCCCGCGGTGACGCAGCTGTCGGTGACGATCCGCGGCGTGGGCGACCTCGATCCCTGCACCGAGGTCATCACGACCAAGACCGACTACGTCAACGGCACGATGACGTTCCGCGACCGCGACGGAGGCGCGCCCCGGTCGGTCGCGGCCCGCCTGCGGGTGCGAGGCAACTCCACGGCGTCCATCGCTCGGAAGCGCCCCTACAAGGTCAAGCTCGACGCCTCGGCGTCGCTGCTCGGCATGCCCGCGAGCAAGGACTGGGTCCTGCTGGCCAACCACTTCGACCGGTCGATGCTGCGCAACGACCTCGCGATGAGGGCGGCCCGGATGCTCGGGGTCCCGTGGGCGCCGCGGCTGGAGTCGGTCGACCTGCGGATCAACGGCCGGCTCTGCGGGGTCTACCAGTTCGGCGAGGGCATCGAGGCCCAGGACGGCCGCGTCGAGCTCGAGGACGGTGACACGCTGCTCGAGGCCGACACGAACGACGACACGGATCCGCAGTTCCGTACCGAACGGGGCCTGCGCGTCTTCCTCAAGGCCGGTGAGACGAAGCACGTGAACCGCGTCGAGGACGCGTTCCAGGAGGTCGAGGACCTGCTGTACGACGAGAGCTTCCCGGACAACGGCTACCGCGACCGGATCGACGTCGACTCCTTCGTGACCATGTACCTCGTCAACGAGCTCACGAAGAACCTGGACGCGGGCTTCCGCAACAGCGTCTACCTGGTGATGCGCGCCGACGGCACCCTCGCCATGGGCCCGCCGTGGGACTACGACGTCTCGCAGGGCCTGGTCGACCTCGGGTACGCCGGTGACCTGCACCGGCCCACGGGGTGGTGGATCGGGCGCCTGTTCCACCCGCTCTTCCCCGATGACGCCTGGCGCCAGGCGCTGCTGCCGTCGCAGCTGTGGAAGGAGCCGGGCGGCCACTACTACAACCGCCTGCTCACCGATCCGTGGTTCGTCGAGCAGGTCCGCGACCGCTGGCGCGAGGCCTCGCCGGCACTGGCGACGCTGGCGGGGCACGTCGACGCCGAGTCGGTGCGCCTGCTGGACAGCGCCGCCGCGAACTTCACGCCGCGCGAGGACGGCGGAGCGGGCCAGCTGGTGTGGGCGGCGCCCGAGGAGATCGGCTCGTGGACCCCGATGCTGCAGTTCGCGAGCGAGCCCGACTCCGGCGTCGCGCCCGGTGAGGGCTGGCTCAGGGAGACGGCACGGCTGCGCGACTGGATCGCCGGCCGGACCGCCTGGATCGACGAGCAGTTCGCCTCGTCCGACGGCTGAGCCGCCGGTTTTACGTGGGCCCCCGCCGTGTCGTAGACTGACAGTTGCGCTGGTTCCGGCATGCCCGGAATCGGGGCGAACATCCTGTCCACACCCAATTCCATCCATTCGGAGCCCAACTACATGACTTCCGGCCTCGCAACTCCTTCTGCGGCCCCGCAGGTTGCGGTCAACGACATCGGCAGCGAAGAGGACTTCCTCGCCGCGATCGACAAGACCATCAAGTACTTCAATGACGGCGACATCGTCGACGGCACCATCGTCAAGGTGGACCGCGACGAGGTCCTGCTCGACATCGGCTACAAGACCGAGGGCGTCATCCCCTCGCGTGAGCTGTCGATCAAGCACGACGTCGACCCGAACGAGGTCGTCCAGGTGGGCGACTCGGTCGAGGCCCTCGTCCTCCAGAAGGAGGACAAGGAAGGCCGTCTGATCCTGAGCAAGAAGCGTGCTCAGTACGAGCGCGCCTGGGGCGACATCGAGAAGATCAAGGACGAGGACGGCGTCGTCGAGGGCACCGTCATCGAGGTCGTCAAGGGCGGCCTGATCATGGACATCGGCCTGCGTGGCTTCCTGCCCGCGTCGCTCGTCGAGATGCGTCGCGTCCGCGACCTGGACCCCTACATCGGCCAGAAGCTCGAGGCGAAGATCATCGAGCTCGACAAGAACCGCAACAACGTGGTCCTGTCGCGCCGTGCGTGGCTCGAGCAGACCCAGTCGGCCGTGCGCCAGAACTTCCTCAACGAGCTCAAGAAGGGCCAGGTCCGCAAGGGCGTCATCAGCTCGATCGTCAACTTCGGCGCCTTCGTCGATCTCGGCGGCGTCGACGGCCTGGTGCACGTCTCGGAGCTGTCCTGGAAGCACATCGACCACCCGAACGAGGTCGTTCAGGTCGGCGACGAGGTCACCGTCGAGGTGCTCGAGGTCGACCTGGAGCGCGAGCGCGTGTCGCTGTCGCTCAAGGCGACCCAGGAGGATCCGTGGCAGCACTTCGCCCGGACCCACCAGATCGGCCAGATCGTCCCGGGCAAGGTCACCAAGCTCGTCCCCTTCGGCGCGTTCGTGCGCGTCGAGGAGGGCATCGAGGGCCTGGTGCACATCTCCGAGCTCGCCGAGCGTCACGTCGAGATCCCCGAGCAGGTCGTCCAGATCGGCGACCAGGTCATGGTCAAGATCATCGACATCGACCTCGAGCGTCGCCGGATCTCGCTGTCGCTGAAGCAGGCCAACGAGACCGAGGTCGCGGCCGAGGCCGACAGCTTCGATCCCACCCTGTACGGCATGGCGTCGTCCTACGACGAGCAGGGCAACTACATCTACCCCGACGGGTTCGATCCCGAGACGGGCGAATGGCAGGAGGGCTTCGAAGAGGCCCGCGCCACGTGGGAGCGTCAGTACGCCGAGGCGCACGACCGCTGGGAGGCCCACAAGAAGCAGGTCGCCGAGGCCGAGAAGGCCAACCTCGAGGCCGGCGAGGTGGGCGAGTACACGTCCGCTCCCGCCGAGGAGGAGCAGACCGGCGGCTCGCTGGCTTCCGACGAGGCCCTGCAGGCCCTGCGTGAGAAGCTGACCGGCGGCGAGTGATCTCCCGCTGAGCACGACGAAGGCCCCCGGCCTGATGGTCGGGGGCCTTCGCCGTTCCCGGGGTGACGCGGACAGTCAGGAGTCATACGAGGCGCCGAACGTGTCGCGGGAGTGGCTGCGAGGGCCGGGGCGGACGCCGAGTCCGTCGTGGGTGATGGTCGTCCACAGCCCCGCCGTCATCAGCACGGCGGTCGTGGCCAGCAGGAGAAGCAGAATCATCATGTCTCCAATCCTGCTATCAGTGGTATCCTGCCACCAGTGGCAGGAATGCCAGTTCCCGTCGATATCCCGCCAGGAGGCGCCATGACCAAGGTCGCGGTGATCGTGCCCGAGCAGGCCGAGCCGTTCGGCATGGGCGTGCTGGCCGAGGTCTGGGCCGAGCCGCACCACCCCGACGACGACAACCCCGTCTTCGACTTCGTCGCGTGCACCCCGGTGCCGGGCATCGTGTCGGGCGCCTCCGGGTTCGACTTCGTCGTGCGCCACGACCTGTCCGCCGCGGCCAACGCCGACCTCGTGGCCGTGGCAGCCAAGCGCGACTACCTCGTGGAGGATCCCCGGATCAGCGAGGCCCTGCGCGCCGCCCACGCGCGCGGAGCCACGATCATGGCCTCCTGCACGGCCGCGTTCAGTCTCGGCTTCGCCGGGCTGCTCGAGGGGCGTCGCTGCACGACGCACTGGCGCTACGGCCCCGAGCTGGCCGAGCGCTTTCCCGAGGCCGACCTGGACATCGACGTGCTCTACGTGGAGGACCGCGGCATCGTCACCGGAGCGGGCTCGGCTGGCGGCATCGACGCGAACCTGCACCTGATGCGCCAGTGGTACGGCGCCCGTGTCGCCGCCACGGCCGCGCGCCGCATCGTCGTGCCGCCGCACCGCGACGGCGGCCAGGCGCAGTTCGTGCGCGCGCCGATGCCTGCCATCGAGGCCGAGACGCTGGCACCCGTGCTGGACTGGGCGCAGCAGCACCTCGCCGAGCCGCTCACCGTCGCGTCCCTGGCCCAGCGCGCCCACCTCTCCGAGCGCACCTTCGCCCGCCGGTTCCGCGACGAGACGGGAACCACACCGTGGCAGTGGCTGCTCGGTCGCCGGGTGGCGATGGCGGAGGAGCTGCTCGAGACCTCCGAGCTCTCGATCGAGCAGATCGCCCACCGCGTCGGCTTCGGCAACGCCGCGACCCTGCGCCACCACTTCGGCGCCGTGCGGGGCACCAGCCCGCAGGCCTACCGCCGGTCGTTCACGTGCGTCGAGTCGGCCTGAGGGGGCTCACAGCTCGGTGCGCCTGACCTTGCCCGTCGCCGTGCGGGGGAGGGCGTCGACCCGCTCGTAGGACTTCGGGCGCTTCGGCGGCGCCAGCCGCTCCTGCGCCGTGGTCCGGAGGTCACCCTCGGTGGCGTCGCCCACGTAGGCCGCGACGACCCGCTGCCCCCAGCGCTCGTCCGGACGGCCGAACACCGCGATCTCGACCACGCCGGGCACCTCCACGAGGGCGGCCTCGACCTCGGCGGGATAGACGTTGACGCCGCCACTGATGATGAGGTCGGTGCGACGCGAGTCGAGGTGGACGAAGCCGTCCTCGTCGACGCGGCCGAGATCGCCCACGGTGAACGCCGGGCCGTGCTCGGTCCGGCGCCAGGCCTGCTCCGTGCGGGTGGGGTCGTTCCAGTACTCGAAGCGCCCCCACGCCGGGACGGCGCACCACAGCTCGCCCTCGTCGTCCACGGTGATGACGCGCCCGGGTCGCGCGCGGCCCACGGTGCCGGGGTGCTGCTCCCACTCCGTGGCCGGGCACGCGGTGAACTGCCCCTCGGTGGAGCCGTAGAACTCCCACACCACGTCGGTGCCGAACAGGACGTGGGCCCCGCGGCGGATCGGGTCGGGACACGGCGCTCCTGCGTGCGCGACGAGGCGGAACGAGGAGACGTCGGTGGTGGCCCCCGACTCGAGGTGCGCGAGCAGCCGCTGCAGGTGGGCCGGCACGCAGAACATCGTGGTGGGGCGCACCGCCTCGACCGCCTCGCAGAACGCCTCAGGCGTGAACACCGGCAGGACCACGACCGAGCCACCGGCCAGTGCGGTGCCGAGCGCGAAGCGCAGGGGAGCGGAGTGGTAGAGCGGCGAGACCACGAGGTTGACGTCCGAGGCGGCGAAGCCCCAGAGGTCCCGCTCCTCCAGGACGGCGGCCTCGGCGTCCGCCGCGTCCCAGAACCCCGACCACACGCCCTTGGGGCGCCCGGTCGTGCCGGAGGTGAAGTGCATCGGCCGGCAGCGGGGGAACGTGTCGAGCTCGTCCGGTTCGTCCGCGAGCAGCTCGGTGAACCGCACGAGCGAGTCCAGCACGAGAGCGGGGGAGACGTCGGCCAGGATCGGCTCGCGCTCGTGGGGCGTCAGGCGCGGGTCCAGGGGCACCGGGATGCGTCCCGAGGCGACACAGCCCCACACGGCGGCCAGCAGCTCGACGCTGTTCGGCAGGCTGACGACCACGCGGTCGCCCTCGGCCACGCCGGCGTGCCGGACGCCCGCGGCGAAGCGTCCGGCAAGGCGCCGCAGCCGGTCGACGGGGACGGCCACGGGCTCGGCCGGGTGTGACATCGCTCATTCCTCTCGCGGCGGTTCGGCGGACTCGCTGGGATCCGCGTGCTCAGTATGGTTGACTGGCGAACGGCCGTTCCCCCGACTCCGTATTGGTATCGATGACCCAGACCCCCAAGCCCGGACACCGGCGCAAGCCCGTCGTCCGCGACCCTTGGTACGTCCGTGCCCGTCGGCACGGAGCCATCGCGACCGGTGTGGCCTCCGTCGGCGTGGCCGCGGTCGCCGCCCTCAGCACCTCCTCGGTCACCCTGGCCGACGCCGCCCCCACCGCTGACGCATCGCTCGCGGCCCAGGGCGACATCGTCACCGAGTCCCTCGGTGGCACGGCCCCGGCTCGCGCCTCGCGCAGCAGCGCCGAGCGCCCGCCCCTGCCGTCCGCGGCCGAGGCCGACGCCCTGGTCAAGGGCTCCCTGTACGCACAGAAGACCGTCCCGGTCCGTGCCGACGCCTCCGACGACTCGCCGGTGCTGGCCACGGTGGCCAAGGGCAAGACTCTCCAGGTCACGGGCGAGACCCGCGGCGGCTGGACCCAGGTCATGCACAACGACCTCCCACGCTGGGTCGCCAGCGAGCTCGTCGCCGAGGAGGAGCCCAAGCTCGGGCCCACCGAGGGCGCGATCTCCACGGCCGCCTGCCTGCGGGGCTCCGGCGTCGAGTCGGGCCTGCAGCCCGACACGGTGCGCGTCTACCGCGCCGTGTGCGCCCGCTTCCCCGAAGTCACCAGCTACGGCGGTCTGGCCGGCCGTGGTGAGCACGCCACCGGGCACTCGCTCGACATCATGATCGGGGGGGAGTACGGCTGGGATCTCGCCGCCTTCCTGCAAGCGAATCGGACCCAGCTCGGAGTCGACTACCTGATATACAAGCAGCGGATCTGGAGCGTGGATCGCGGCGGCGAGGGATGGCGCGGCATGAGCGACCGCGGTGGCGTTACGGCCAACCACTACGACCACGTCCACGTCACCACCGTCGGCAGCGCCGGCACCCTCTGAGCCTGCGCTGATGGCACCTCGGGTCGGGCTCACCGGCGGCATCGCCTCGGGCAAGAGCACCGTCAGCGGTCGCCTGGCCGAGCTCGGTGCCGTCATCATCGACTACGACCGGCTGGCCCGTGAGGCGGTCGAGCCCGGCAGCCCCGCGCTCGACCTGATCGCGCAGCGGTTCGGCGCCGACGTCATCGCCGCCGACGGCACGCTCGACCGGCCGCGCCTGGGCTCGCTCGTGTTCGCCGATCCGGCGGCGCTGAAGGACCTCGAGGCGATCACGCACCCCGCGATCCGCGACCTGGCCGCGCTGCGCGAGCAGCAGGCGGGCGACGCGATCGTCGTGCACGACAACCCGCTGCTCGTCGAGATGGGCGCGGCGGCGTCCTGCGACGTGGTGATCGTCGTCGACGCACCCGAGGACGTGCAGATCGCCCGCATGGTCGCCGACCGGGGCATGACCGAGGACGACGCCCGGGCCCGCATCGCGGCCCAGGCCTCCCGCGAGGAGCGCCGGGCGGCCGCCGACGTCGTCATCGAGAACACCGGCACCCGGGAACAGCTGAGCGCCCGGATCGACGAGGTCTGGAAGGACCTGGTCGAGCCGGGCGCTCGCTGGGCCTGACGCCGCTGCATAGCGTCGGGCCGGGGATGGCCGCTAGGCGGCCAGTTCGGGATCGGCGATCTCTCGCAGTCGCGCGATCGCCTGTCGCTCCACCTGACGCACGCGCTCGGCGGAGATGCCGTGGCGCTTGCCGATGTCGGCGAGCTTCTGCTGACGACCGTCGAGCAGGCCGTAGCGAGCCTTGACGATGTCGGCCTCGCGGGCGTCGAGGCGATCGACGAGCGCGAGCAGCTGGTCACGGGCGTCGTGGTCGAGCATCGCCAGGTCGGGGCCGGGCGTGCTGTCACGAGCGATCAGGTCGCCCAGGCTCGTGTCGCCGTCCTCGTCCACGGGGGAGTCGAGGCTGACGTGGTCACGGCCCCAGGCGAGCAGGTCGATGACGCGCTCGACGTCCATGCCGAGCTCGGCCGCGATCTCGGCGGGCTCGGGGTCGTGCCCCAGCTGACGTTCGAGGTTGCGACGCGCGCCGGAGACCTGGTTGAGCTCCTCGACGACGTGCACGGGGAGGCGCACGACACGAGCCTGCTGGGCCACGCCGCGCGTGATCGCCTGGCGGACCCACCACGTGGCGTAGGTCGAGAACTTGAAGCCCTTCGCGTAGTCGAACTTCTCGACCGCGCGGATGAGGCCGGTGTTGCCCTCCTGGATGAGGTCGAGCATCGGCATCTGGGCGCGCCCGTACTTGCGGGCGATCGACACGACGAGACGCAGGTTCGCCTGGACGAACTCCTGCACGGCGCGGTCGCCCTCCTCGGCGATGAACTCCAGCTCCTCGCGGGTGGCGCGCTTCGGGGCGCCGCCCTTCGCACGTCCGATCCGGCCGGTCTCGAGCAAGTGGCGGGCGTACAGCCCGGCCTCGATCGTGCGGCTCAGCTCGACCTCGCGCTCGGCGTCGAGCAGCGGGGTGCGCGCGATCTCGGACAGGTACATGCCGACGCTGTCCTTGCCCTCGAATTCACGGTCTTCCACGGTGATCCTCCTGACGGTGGCTTCACCCGGTACAACGACCGCGAGAGCGCTGGGATTCCGTTCTCAGGAGTTTCTTGGAATGCCGCGGGTGACCTGCGTCGCAGTGTCGATGATCCACGCCAGCTCCCACGCCCGCTGGCGCCACGCGGCGTACCGCCCGCTGACCCCGCCGTGGCCCGCGGCCATCTCGGTGCGCAGCAGCACCGACCGCTCGGCCCCGGTGACCTCGCGCAGACGCGCGACCCACTTGGCGGGCTCGACGTAGAGCACGCGGGTGTCGTTGAGCGAGGTGCCCGCGAGGATCGACGGGTACGCCACGTCGGCGACGTTCTCGTAGGGCGCGTACCGCTTCATGTAGGCGTAGACGTCGGGGTCGTGGAGTGGATCGCCCCACTCGTCCCACTCGATCACCGTGAGGGGCAGGGAGGGGTCGAGGATCGTGGTGAGCGGGTCGACGAACGGCACGTCGGCGAAGATGCCGGCGAAGGCGTCGGGAGCCAGGTTCGCCACCGCGCCCATCAGCAGGCCACCCGCGCTGCCGCCCTCGGCCACGAGCCGGTCGGCCGACGTCCAGCCCTCGTCGGCCAGGTGGCGGGCGCACGCGACGAAGTCGGTGAAGGTGTTCATCTTGGCCAGCTGCTTGCCCTGGTCGTACCAGGCGCGCCCGAGCTCGCCGCCGCCGCGGACGTGCGCCACGGCGTACACGAACCCGCGGTCGAGCAGGCTGAGCCGCGAGATCGAGAAGTCGGGGTCGAGGCTGATCTCGTAGGAGCCGTAGCCGTAGATCACGCCGGGGGCGGAGCCGTCGCGCGGCGTGCCCTTGCGGCAGACGATCGAGAGCGGCACCAGCGCGCCGTCGTCGGCCCGGACCCAGGCGCGGTGCTGCTCGTAGTCCTGAGGGTCGAAGTCGCCCAGCACGGGAGCCCGGCGGCGCAGGATCCGCTCGCCCGTGGCGGGGTCGAGGTCCCAGATGGTCGCGGGCTCGACGTAGGAGGTGTAGCCGATGCGCAGGTAGCGCGGGTCCCACTCGGCGTTGCCGGCGAGGCCGCACGTGAAGAGCTCGGCCTCGAAGTCGAGCTCCTGCGCCTCGCCGATCCCGTCGTCGCCGATCGGCATGAGGGCCAGCCGGGTGGTGGCGTCGCGGCGGTACGACAGCACGAGGTGACGCGCGAAGGCGTCGGCGGCCTCGAGCCGGACGTCGTCCGAGCCCGGCACGAGCACGGTGGTGGCGGTGGGGTCCTCGAGCGGCGCCAGCACGAGCTCGAAGTTGATCGCCCCGTCGTTGTGCAGGATCGCCAGCTGGTCGCGGCCGCCGACCACGAGGTGCTCGACGGAGTAGTCGACGCCCTCGCGGCGCGGCCACACGACGTCGAACTCGTCCGTGGGGTCGGAGGCGTCGAGCAGGCGCACCTCGGTGGTGACCTTCGAGCCCACCGCGATCACGAGGAAGCGCTCGGAGCTGGTGCGGCCGAGCCCGACGAAGTAGCGCTCGTCGGGCTCCTCGAAGACGAGCACGTCGTCCTCGGTGGAGCCGAGCTCGTGGCGCCACACCCGGTGCGGACGCCAGGCGTCGTCGACGGTGACGTAGAAGAGGTGGCGACCGTCGGCCGACCACGTGGCGCCCGGTGCGGCGCCCTCGATGTGGTCCTGGAGGACCTCGCCGGTGGAGAGGCGACGCACGCGGATCGCGTACCGCTCGTCGCCCTGGGTGTCGACGGACCACGCCAGCAGGTCGCCGTCGTCGGAGACGCTGAAGGCACCGAGGGAGAAGAACTCGTGGCCCTCGGCCTCGTCGTTGGAGTCGAGCAGGACCTCCTCGCCGGGCAGGGTGGCGCCGGGCTCGACCACCGGCGGGTCCCAGTCCTCGGGTCCGGCGATCGGGACGCGGCAGCGGATCGCGTACTGGCGGCCCTCGACGGTGCGTGAGTAGTACCACCAGCGGTCGTGCCGGACGGGC
The DNA here is from genome assembly GCF_002476985.1 of Aeromicrobium sp. UBA7512. Lineage (NCBI taxonomy): Bacteria > Bacillati > Actinomycetota > Actinomycetes > Propionibacteriales > Nocardioidaceae > Aeromicrobium > Aeromicrobium sp. UBA7512. Next base: position 98,552 of record NZ_DLNK01000002.1, on the reverse strand, counting down.
ACCGACATGTCGGTCTCGAGCGTGCGGTCCTTGATCTCGGTGAAGATCTGCTCGCGCAGCTCGGCCAGGTGCGCCGTGGTGTCCTCGGCCCAGGCGTTCTCGGCCTCGAGGTAGGCGATCGTCTCGGGATCGTCCTTGTCGCGCAGCCACTCGTAGGCATCGACGACGGTGTCGTCGTGGTGCTTTCGCTCGCTGGGGCGGCGGGGGGCTCGGGGGACGGCGGGCCGCGGGTCGGTCATTCCTCGACCGTACCGGCCGGGTGCGACACGGGCTCTCGATGGCCGGGCGCGAGGTCGGGGTCGTCCGCGCGCAGGGTCCGGACGGGGCCGATCGGGGTGTGGCGCGTCTCGAACCGCACGGTGACGAGCCCCATTCCGCGGCCCCACACCCAGCCGTCCCCGTGCTCGGCGTGGTGCACGTCCATTCCCGGGGACCACTCGCGCGGTCGCTGCGGCTCGGGCGTCTCGTCCACCGCCTCCTCGAGGACGCCGTCCGCGTCCGGCTCGGCCTCCTGTGCGAACAGGTCGTCCTGCACCCAGTCGGCGAGTCCGCTGATGCCCACGCCGAGCAGGCGCAGGCCGCCGCCGACGTCGGTGGCGTCCAGCAGCCGGCGTGCCATGGCCACGATCGTCCGGGTCTGGTCGGTGGGCGCCGGGAGGCTGGTGGAGCGCGTGTGGGTGCTGAAGTCGTGATATCTCACCTTGAGGGTGACCGTGCGCCCCGAGAGGCCGGCGCGGCGGAGGCGCTCGGCGGTGCGGCGGGCCATCGCGTCGCAGATCAGCCCCAGCTCGGTCCGGTCGACGATGTCGGTCTCGAAGGTGTCCTCGGAGCTGACGGACTTGTTCTCGCGGTGCGAGCTGACCGCGCGGTCGTCGATGCCGCGGGACAGCCGGTGCAGCGAGGCTCCGGCGGAGGCCCCGAGCAGGTCGACGAGCTCGGCCTCGGTGTGACGCCACACGTCGCCGACCCGCGTGATCCCCACGTGGTGCAGCCGGGCCGCGGTGGCCGGCCCGACCCCGGCGATCACGGTGATCGGCATGGGCTCCAGGAGGTCCTTCTCGGTGCCCGGCGCGACGATGAAGGAGCCGTCGGGCTTCTCGATCTCGCTGGCGATCTTCGCCATGAGCTTCGACGGCGCGACGCCCACCGAGGCGGTGAGCCCCTCGGTGAGCCGGGTGACGTCGGCGCGCAGCTCGGCGACGAGCTCGGGCACGGCGTCTGGGTCGAACGCCTCGCCCGCCGCCAGGTCGACGAACGCCTCGTCGAGGGAGAGCGGCTCGACGGCGGGGGACAGGCGTCGCAGGCGCTCCATGACGATCGACGAGGCCGCGCGGTACGCGTCGAACCGGCCGGAGAGGAAGGCCGCGTGCGGGCACCGCGACCGGGCCTCGGCCATGCTCATCGCGGAGCGGACGCCGAAGCGCCGCGCCTCGTACGACGCGGTCGAGACCACGCCCCGCTGGCCGATCCCGCCGACGATCACCGGCTTGCCGCGCAGCGACGGCTTGTCCCGCTGCTCGACCGAGGCGAAGAACGCGTCCAGGTCCAGGTGCAGGATCGAGGCCGTCGGACGCATGTGCCCATTCTCCCCGGTGGCGCCCGGCGGCGACGGCTTTCGCGGGGTGACACGGAGGCGTAACAGGCAGGACACGCGTCGTCCCTAGCCTGACGCCATCATGAGGTTCCCCTCCGAGTCCCGCGCGCTCGCGCGCGCGATCGCCGACCCGCCGTCGGTCCCGGACGTGCGCCCCCAGTCCGACCTCGTGGGGCTCGACCGGCGCGCCGTGCGCCCCGAGGACCTGCTGGCCAACTCCGTGGCCGTGATCGCTCCGGCGGCGAGTGCCCTCAGCGTCCCGTTCGTCCTGATGCGGGTCGTGGGTCCCGGCGCGTGGCTGAGCGCGGTCCTGGGCTTCGGCCTGGCGCTGCTGCTGGCGGCGGTGTTCTCCCAGTTCGCGACCCGGATCGCTGCGGCCGGCTCGATGTACACGTGGGTGACGCGCTCACTGGGGCCGTTCGCCGGGCTGCTCGTCGGCACCTCGATGCTGCTCGGCTACGGGATCCTCGTGGCCTTCGGGATCTCGCAGGCGATCCGCCGGTCGAGCGAGGCCGTCACGACGGGCTCCCCGGACGGTGTGGCGGTGGACGCATGGTCGCAGTGGTGGATCGGGATCGCCGCGATCGCGGTGTGCCTGCTCGTGTCGGTGCGCGGCGTGCGCGTCGCGACCCGCCTCGCGCTCGTGGTCGAGTCCGCGCTCGTGGTGGGGCTGCTCCTGCTCGTCGCCCTCACGATCACGCGTGAGGGCCTGCCGTCCGCGTCCGTGCTCTCCCTCGAAGGAGCCGACCCCGGGCGGATCGTGCTCGGCGCGACGGTGGTCATGGGGATCACGGTGGGCTTCGAGTCCGCGGCCGCCCTCGCCGGGGAGGCCGAGCGACCGTTCTGGAGCGTCCCACGGGCGATGACGGGCGCCGTCCTCGTCGCGGCCGTCCTCTACGCGCTCGGGTTCCTGGCGGCGAACGCGCCGCTCGTGGCGGGCGACCACCGGCGTGGCCCGGCCCAGCGCTGGTTCCCCGACTCGGTCGACGTCCACGTGGCCGACGCGATCCTCAGCAGCCTGCTGGCGCTCTCGTTCCTCGCGCTCGCGCTGTGTGCCTGGAACGCGCTCGCCCGGGTGATCTTCTCCCTGGCGCGCGAGGGCGCGCTGCCCGCGTCACTCGGTCGGGCTCATGCCCGCTGGGGCTCTCCCGTCGCGGCGCTGGCCGTGGTCACGCCGTTCGCGATCGCCCCGGCCACCGTGACCCTGCTGCTGGGGCGCGAGGTCGGCGAGCTCTCGATGACGCTGCTCCGGTCGGCGGTGCTGGTCCTGATCGTGGCGTACGCCCTCGTCGCGCTGGCGCTGCCGGTCTTCCTCGTGCGGATCGACGAGGTCACGCCGGGCCCTGTCGCGGTCGCGGCGCTGGCGGTCGTCCTGACGATCACGCTCGCGACGCTCGACACGGTCGAGGACGTCCGGCAGGGGGACCGGGGCGGCCTGGTGCTCACGGCCGCCACCCTCGCCGGCGGCGTGCTGTGGTTCGTGTGGCTGCGCTCGCACCGGCGCCGCGCGCTGCGGAGGATGGGCATCCACGACGAGACGATCACGACGGACCTGCTGGGCCCATGAGCAGCGACTCGCCCTCGAAGGCGCCGCCCACGCCCTTTCGCGGGCGGGAGCCCGGAGCCGTGGACAACGCCTTCGCCATCCTCGAGCAGGTGGCCCGCTCGGGGGCCGGGGTGTCCGCGCGGGAGATCGCCGAGACCCTCGGCATGCCGCGCGCCACCGCGTACCGGATCCTCAAGCACCTCGTGCAGCAGGAGTACCTCGTGCGCAGTCCCGACCTCTCCGGCTTCGCCATGGGACAGCGGGTGCGCAATCTCGCCGGGGCGGTGGCTCCGCTCGACCCGACCGACGAGTCCTAGGAGGACGGGGCCTCACGGCCAGCCGAGCAGGACCCGCGCCCTGACGCTCGAGAGTGGGAGGAATCCCGACTCGCCGGGCCGGGCCCGCATCGCGCGGGAGTCGAACGACCGGCGCCGGTTGTCGCCCAGTACCCAGACGTGGCCGGGCGGCACCGTGACGTCGTACGTGCCGTTCGCGACGTCGGCCGGCGGCTCGGCCAGGTACGGCTCGTCGAGCACCCGACCGTTGCGCATCAGGGTGCCGCCGGGGGCGCAGCACGTGACGCGGTCGCCCGGGAGGCCGATCACGCGCTTGACCATCGCCTCGGCGCCCGACGTGTCGCCCGGAGCGGCTCCGAGTCGCTGACGCTCGGCGTCGCTCCAGCTCCGCGGCATGTCGAACACGACGACGTCGCCGCGGTCCAGCCGGCTCGTGCCGAGGGTGGTCGTGAGCAGGGTGCTGCCGGCGTCGTGCGCCGGTGCCATCGAGGGCGAGGTGACCGTGGCGTGGCCGACGAGGCCTGTCGCGAGGGACAGGGTGACCAGACCCGCCGAGGCCGCTCCGGCCCACCACCCGAGGTGGCGGGGCCGGCGCAGACTCACGGCCGGGTGCACGTGGCGGGTCCGTCCGTCTCGCACCACTGCGCGAGCAGGTTCCGCATGTACTTGATCTCGGTGGTCTGCTCGCTGATGACGTGGGTCGCGGTGCTGCGGACGAACGCGTTCGACTGCTCGGGCAGGTAGTCCTGCGACATCGTGACGGCACCCTCGTGGTGCTCGATCATCGCTCGCAGGAACGCGACCTGTGCCTCGGGGGAGTCGAGCTCGGTGATCTCGTCGACGCGCGCCTGCGGGAGCATGCCCGGCATCACGTCGGTGTCGTGGTCGTGCGCGTCCGACGTGGAACCCGTCGTGTCCTGCCAGGCGCGGAGCCACGCCTTCATGGTCGTGATCTCGTTCTTCTGGTCCTGGATGATGAACCGCGCCGACGAGCCGATCCGGTCGTCGAGGTCCTCGTGCCGGCGCACGTTCTCCGCCAGCTCGATCGCCTGGCGGTGGTGCATGATCATGTCGCGCGTGAACACCACGTCGGCCGCGCTCGGCGGCTCGGCCTTCTGCAGGCGGGGGAACGTCTTGACGGTGCCCCAGGGGCGCTCGACGGTCTCGCGCCGCTCGGCGGTGTCGGCTGCCTTCGTGCCGCCCAGCGCAACCTGCTGGGTCTCGGTGCCGCAGGCGGCGAGGGTCGTGGCCGCCAGCGTGAGGGCGGCGGTTCGCAGGAGTACCTGGATGCGCATGGGGAGCTCCGTCGTCGGGGGAGTCGAGGGGGGAAGGGGTGGACCGGGGCGCCGCCCGTGGGGTGACGCCCCGGTCCGTCGGATCAGCTCGTGGTCACTTCTTGACCGTGAGCTTCACCCAGGTGCTGCCCGCCTTCACGGTGGAGCTGCCCGAGTAGGACACCCTCACCGCGTAGCCCTTGGGCTTCTTCGGTGCCGTGAACGTCAGGTTGGCCTTGCCCTTCACCAGGGTCAGGGTCCTCACCTTGCCGTCCACCGTGATCGACACCCTGCCGGTGGCGGGCTTGCCACCGGCGGTCACCGTGACGGCGACCTTGTTCGTCCGGCCGGGCTTGACCGTCGTGGCCGCGAGGCGCACCGACAGCTTCGGCGTCGACTTCACGACGGGCCGCGGCGTCGGGGCCGTGGTGGGCCTCGTCGTCGGGGCCGTCGTCGGGGCCGTGGTGGGCTCCGTCGTCGGCTCGGGCGTCGGCTCCGTCGTGGGCGGGGTGCCCCAGACGAGCGCATCGGACTCCGCGACGTTCGTGGGGAAGCCGGCGGCGGACGCGCTCACCTTGACCGTGATCGACGCGTTCATGTCGGCCTCGGTCAGGGTGTAGTCCTGACCGGTCGACACGGCCTCGCCGTTGCGGAACCAGGTGTGCGCGTACGTCAGCCGCTGCGCGGCGCTGCGCCACGTACCCGTGCTGGACGTCAGGACCTTGCCGACCGCCGGCACGACCGCGGCGGCGCCGTCGGCCTTGTCGCTGATCTTCGGCTTGACCGTGTTCTCCGGGGTGCACGGCTTGGTCACCGCGTTGACCGAGGAGAACGGACCGTTGATGCACTTGCGCGAATCGGTGATGGTCGGCTTCTGCGCGAAGAAGTCACGCGGCACCAGCTGGAACTTCTGCCAGTGGATCGGCATCGGCGACTGGTCCTCGTCCTTGTCCGTGTGGTGGAACCCGACGTTGACCCACGCGACCGGGTCGGTCAGCTCGTGGGTGTCACCCGCCACGTAGTCGAGGATGCCCTTGCCCGGGCAGCCCGCGTTGAGGTTGTCCGACGCGTACTCCTCGCAGGAACGGTAGTTCGTGAACGTCACCGAGGGTGCCCAGTCAGGGATGAGCGCGTTCGACGTGTTGTTGTTCACGATCTCGTAGGAGCGGGCGTGGCCGTCCTTGTTCTTGCTGTTCGGGTTGAGGACGCGCCACCAGCTGAGCTCGTCGTGGTCGTCGTTCTCGATCGACGTGAACGCCGAGCTCTTGACCGTTCCGGTGCCCTCGACGATCGGGGCCCGCGTCCCGGCACCGGGACTGGCGAAGTCCCACTGCTCGACGGTCTGCTTCTCGCCCTTGTCGATGCCGAAGTCGACCTTGAACATCGCGTTGTGCCAGTGCGATCCGGCGTACGACTGGATCTCCTTCGTCGTGGTCTCGCCGCCGGTCGTGGTGGTCACCGACGACTTGCCCGAGAGCGGCCAGCCGGTCTTCGGGTTGTTGCCGAAGAACGCGTTGCCGCTGTCGGACGCCCAGCCGGGGGCGATGTCGCCCGTCGCGCCGAGGCCGACGTCGATCTGGCCGTGGTCGTCGAACGTCACCCGCTGCTGGTACTCGTACCAGCTGATCTTCGAGATGGACGAGACCGCGAGCGCCGTGCCCTGGTCGGCGTACAGCGTGCCGCCGCCGATCTGGGTCTCCTGGGCGTGCGTGACGAGGCCCATCGGGTCCTCCTGCACGCAGATGCCCGGGACGGTCCGCTCGACGAGCCGGCCGCTGTACGTGAACGACTGGTCCACGTCGAGCGCCTCGCCGCTGCAGACCTCGGGGCCCTGGGTCATCAGGTACTGCTTGCCGAACCCGTAGGAGGTGATGTCGTTGTACTGGACGTGACCGGTGTCGTACGGCACGTTCAGCTGGGCGATGTTGAGCTGGTCCAGGACCCGCTTGTACCCGGCGTACTCGTACTCGCCGGTCGCGGGCTTGAACTCGATCTGCTCGAGGATGAGGCCCTTGATCGGGTGGATGCGCGCACACATCCGCCAGGCGGAGCCGTTCTCGAGCTCCTTCGTGATCGCGCTGTCCGCGCAGGCCAGGGGCGAGTCCTCGGCGGCGGCTGCCGACGGGGGCAGGGCCGACACGAGCCCCGCGGTGAGGAATGCGGTGGCGCCGGCGGCGACGATCCGCGTCAGTGTCTTCATTCGCATCGGACTTCTCTTCCTGCTCACTGGGTGCGGACGATCTTCTGGGTGGACAGGTTCACGACGAAGTCGAAGGTGTTGAGGTACACCCCGGACGCGGTCGAGACCATGAGCTGGGCGCAGCGGTCCTTGCCGCACTCCTGGCCCTTGGACGTGGTCTTGTTGAAGACCCAGGCGCCGGCGACGTAGTCGACCTGGTCGGGATCGATGAGCGGGACGCCCATGTTCTCCTCGAACTCGGTCGTGAAGCCCAGATCGGCGTCGGACTCGATGGCCAGCTTCATCGCCAGGTCCGCCTCGGTGGCGGAGGTCGGCGGCTGGGCCGTGCCGGACTTCTTCGTCTCGATGACCTTGCCGGCCTCCAGGTCGACGACCTGGTCGTACGTCACGTCGTGCGTGTAGTCGTAGAGCGCGACCACGGCGGTGCGGCCGGTGTGGCCCTCGCTGAGGTCGGGCAGGTCGGCGTAGAGGAACTCCGGCCCGTCCTTGCCGCGGACGTCGGTGGCGTCCGAGGGGACGCTCGAGTCGGTGGAGGCCACGTGGATCGCGTAGCCGGTCTCCTCGGCGGAGAGCCCGGCGCGGTCCTCGCCGAGCTTCGGCTTCTTGGTGGGCAGGTCTCCGTCGCCGACGACGTTGAACTTCGTGCTGTTGCCGGAGTCGGTGCCGCTGACGTCCTGCTGGGCCATGACGTAGGTCGTGGCGGCGGCAGTCAGTCCGAGTGCGAGGGCAGCGACGGCGACTTTGCGTGTCCTCCAGGGCACGCGCTGTGACGCATTCACATGGTCTCCTTGTGGGGCTGGAAGTGATCGACACCGGAAGGCACCGGGTCGTCGGGACCGGGTCGGGGAGCCGGTCCCTCGGTCCGCCGACGACGGGACGGCGGACCGAGGACTGGGGGGAGCCGCGCGGGCTGGGGGATCAGCGCACGGTGGCCTTCTTCTTGAGGGAGGCGCCGGAGGTCGAGGCGTCGCCGGCGTAGACCACGCGGACCGTGGCCCTGCCCTTGCGCAGGCCGGTGACCGTGATCGTGCGGGTGCCCCTGCTGAGCGTCGCCCGCTTGACCTTGGTCCGGCCGCCGACCTTGACCGTCACGGTGACCCGGCCCGTCCGCGCTCCGGCGGAGGAGACGATGGCCTTGACCTTCAGGCGGCCCTTGCGAGGCGACGAGGTGCCGACGCGGATCCGCGACGTGGCCCTGGCGACGACGCGCACGGGGCTCGTGGCCGTCGCGGAGCCTCCGGCGTTGGTGGCCGTCACGGCGGCGGCGATCCTCCGGCCGGCATCGGCGGCGGTCAGTCGGTAGCTCCGGGCGGTGGCGCCGGGGATGGCCCGGCCGTCACGCGTCCAGCGGATCGCGAGGGAGGCCGACGTGCTCCACGAGCCCGTGCCCGCCGTGACCGAGCTGCCGACCCGGGCGGTCCCGGCGACGGTGGGCCGGACGCGGTTCTCGGGCGCCGTCAGCACCGGCGCGGGGGCGGTGACGGGACCGAACTCCGCCGACTCCGCGACCGCCTGCGTCCAGCCGGACCGGCTGGCGGTGGCGCGGACCCGCAGGCTCGACCCGATGTCCTCGGCCTTCGTCCGGTAGGTGGCCCCGGTGCCGACGACGGTGGCGCCACGCAGCCACTGCAGCGTCACGGTGGCGTCCGACGGCGTCCACGAGCCCGTCGTCGCGGTCAGGGTGGAGTCGACGACGGTGGATCCCGTGATGACCGGCTTCGCCGCGTTCGCGATCGGCTGGACCGGTGCGGTGCCACCGGTCACGGGCGCCGTCGCGGTGCTCGTGGCCTTCTCGGTGGCGCCCTGGACCATGGCGATGACCTCGACCGAGATGGTGCGGCCGGCATCGTCGTTGCGCAGGCGGTAGGTGGACGCCGTGGCGCCCTCGATCGGCGTGCCGTTGCGCAGCCACTGGTGGCTGAAGGTGACGTTCTGGGTGGGGTACCAGGTGCCGCGCGCGGCCGTCAGGACCGAGTCGACGGCCGGGGTGCCGCTGATCGTCGGCCGGACGAGGTTCTCGCTGATCTGGGTGAGGTACGCGTTCGCGACGAACGTCTGGGCGTCGGCCAGGCTGATGGGGGTCGCCTGCGGCTTGTCTGGCTGGTTGTCCCACCACTCGCTGACCGCTTCGTTCTGGTTCTCGAACCAGAGCGTGTACGACCCGGCCTCGAGGCCCCGGAACTCGTAGGCGCCGGCGGCGGAGTTCGCGACGGTGGCGCCGACGAACTCTCCGGTGGACCGGTAGAGCGACACGTCGATGCCCGGTGCGATGACGTGGCCCGTCTCCAGGACGGTGCCCCGGATCACGCCGGTGCCGTCCTGCGCCACCGCCGTCGCCGGGAGCGCCAGCGCGGACGAGGCGACGGCTGCCGCGGTGAGGTGGGACAGGACTCGTGTGACTGACATGCGGGGAAGTTCCTTCGGCTGGGGACGATTCGGCCCTCAATCTGTCCCCGACGCGTTTCGGGAGGCGGTCGTCGCGCGAACCGGCGCGTTACGAGAGGTCTCCGGATGTGAAGGTGTCGCGATGGTGAATGAGACACCGAATGGGAATCCCTCGCCGTTCCAGCGCAGGTGGACATCCCGGAACGGGCCGTCGCCACGGGGAACGGAGGCGCTCCGCAGGGCCCGCGGTGACGGCCGTGTAAACATCGCGTCACGGAGTGGGGCCACGAGTTCGCGGGCCCGTACGATGACGATCGTGTCAGCCCCCGGAGCCCCGATCGCGCGCCTCGTCCGCGCCGCGTCGGTGAGCCTGTGGGCGATCGTCATGGCAGTCGCCGCCCACGTGGCGGGCGGTGGTGGGGTCCCGCCGGCCGTCGCCGTCGTCCCGGTCGTGGTGGCCGGGGGAGCGCTGGCGTGGTGGGCCGCCGCGCGGCGGATCGGCTTCGCCTCGGCGCTTGGCCTGCTCGCGGTGCCGCAGGTTGCCGTCCACGTCCTGACTGGCTACGTGCACGGTCACCAGGTCGTGCCCGGTCCTTCGATGGCCGTCGCGCACGTGGTCGGCCTCGTCCTGGTCGCTGCCGGCATCGCCGCTGCCGAGCGCCTCTGGTGGGCCTGGTGGCAGCGCGTCACCTTCGTCCTTCGCCTCGGGCGCCCGCGTGCGGTTCCGGCGCGCGTGCCCCTCCCGTGCCCGACGACCGGACCCGTGTCCGGCGTCCGCCTCCTCGAGCACGTCGTGGTGCGGCGCGGTCCGCCCGCCTCCTGGGTCGTCATCGCCCCGGTCGCCCGCCCCTGCGGGTGACCTCGTGCCGCCTGTCCGCGGGCGGCTCCCCGAACTCAGGAGAAGAACCATGTCCCTTGCACGTCATGCTGCCCGCGCAGCAGCACTCACCCTCACCTCGTCGGCCCTCGTCGTCACGGCGGCCGCAGTGGCCTCGGGCCACGTCAGCGTGACCCCGTCCTCGACGGCGGCGGGCTCGTACAGTGTCATGACCTTCTCGGTCGGTCACGGCTGCGATGCGTCGCCCACGACGCGGCTGACGATCCAGCTGCCCGAGGAGATCATCGCCGTCACGCCCACGGTGAACCCGAACTGGACGATCGAGAAGAAGATCGAGAAGCTCGACTCCGCGGTCGACAACGGAGACGGCGGCGAGTACACCGAACGCGTGGCCGAGGTCGTGTACACGGCGAAGAGCCCGCTGGAGGACGGCCTGCGTGACACCGTCGCACTGCAGTTGCCGCTGCCGGAGGAAGAGGGCACCAAGCTCGTCTTCCCCGTGATCCAGACGTGTGAGAAGGGTGAGACCGCCTGGACCCAGACGTACGACGAGGACCAGGACGAGCCCGAGTACGCGGCGCCCTTCATCGAGACCACGGCCTCCGAGGGCGACGGTCACGGCAACGGCGCCACGGGCGACGACGAGGCGGCGGATCACGAGGAGGCCGGGACCGGTTCGAACACCCTCGGCTGGGTGGGCGTCGTGCTCGGCGCCCTCGGCCTCGCAGCGGGCGGTCTCGCGCTCGGCCGCACCCGGAGCCGCGGGTGACCTACGCCCCGGTGGCCCGGAGGGCACGGCTCGCCGCCGTGCTCTCCGGGCTGCTCCTGCTCCTGGTGTGGCCCGTCGCGGCCTTCGGCCACGCGTCGCCCATCGGGAGCAACCCCGCGGACGGTCAGGTGCTCACGCAGTCCCCGGCCGAGCTGACCGTCACGTTGACCGAGCCGGTCAGCCTCGCCGGCTCCGGCAACGCCGTGCTCGACGCCGCGGGGGAACCCGAGGCCGCCGAGTTCACCGTGCGCGACACCGTGCTGCGGATCCGGCCCGTGAAGCCCTTGCCCGACGGTACCCACGTCGTGACGTGGCGCGTCGTGTCGGCCGACTCCCATCCCGTGACCGGGGGATTCACCTTCGCCGTCGGCGCAGCCACCCCCGGTGCCATCGGGGTCCCGGTCACGCAGACCGAGCGCGAGCTCGTCGTCGCGCGAGCCGTCGTGGAGGCGCTCCGTTACGCCGGCGCCCTCGGAGTCGCCGGGCTGGTCGTCTTCTCCCTCTTCATCGCCCCCGGAGCGGCTCGTCGCGAGCCGGCCGTCGAGCGGCGCACCCGGCGCACGACGGCCGGCCTCGGTGCGCTCGCGGTGGTCGCCGCGGTCCTGCTCATGCCGCTCACCGCCGTCTGGGAGTCCGGTGGGCCACTGTCGTCGGTGATGACCGCCGAGGCCTGGCGCGACGGTGCCGCGTCCTCCGCCGGGATCGCCGCGCTCGTGTTGGCTGCCGGCGTCGCCGCGGCGCTGCTGGGCCGCGTGCGCGAGCCCGTCCTGGCCGCGGTGGGCGCCGCCCTGGTTGTCGCCTCGCTCCTCCCGGTCGGACACACCCGCAGCTACGGCCCGTGGTGGCTCGTCCTCACGGCCGACCTCGTCCACGTGAGCGCCGCCGCCCTGTGGTGGGGTGGTCTGCTGGGCCTGGGCCTCGTTCTCGCCGCCGGGCCCGCACTGCGGGTGCAGGACCGCGCCACCGCGGTCACCCGCTTCTCGGCCGCCGCCGGGGTCTCGCTCGTCGCGCTCACGGTCGCCGGAGTCGTCCTCTTCTGGCGGATCTCCGGGTCGTTCGCGGCGCTGTGGGAGACCGGCTACGGCCGAGCGGTGCTCGTGAAGGTGCTGCTGCTCGTGCCGGTCGTCGCGGTGGCCGCCTGGAACCGGCAGGTTCTGGTCGGCCGGCTCGCCGGACGCGATGCCGCGTCCGCCGCGGAGGTGCTCCGCCGCACCGTCTCCTTCGAGGCTGCCGTCGTCGCCGCGGTGCTCGTGGCCACCGGCGCGCTGGTCGGCCAGACGCCACCGGCCAGGTCCGACACCGTGGCTCAGGACGCGCCCACCGTGCAGCGCCTCGAGCTCGAGCTGGGGGAGTCCCACACGGTCGACGTGGTCGTGACTCCGGTGCGTCGGGGCACCAACGCGATCCAGGTGACGCTCACCGACGCGGCCGGCGACGTCGTCGACCTCGAGGAGGCGCCGCGCCTGCAGATCGCCCTCGAGGACGCCGAGGTCGGGCCGATCAACCGGCCGCTGACCCGGACGAGGGCGGGCCACTGGGAGGCCAGTGCCGACCTGCCGCTGCCGGGCGCGTGGCGCCTGTCGGTGTCCGCGCGACTGACCCGCTTCGACGAACCCGTGGTGTCCGGAGAGGTGGAGATCCCATGAGCCCGCGCAACGCGGCGGCACGAGCCCTCGTGCTGCTGGTCGCCCTGATCGCGGTGACGGCCGGCACGGTTGCGCCGGCCCTCGCGGACGTGGCGATCGACGAGGTGCTGCCCCAGGGCGACGGGACGTCCGTCCTCGTCGTCACGGTCCGGGGCGGGTGCGACGCATCGACCACCGGTCTGGTGCTCGAGCTTCCCGAGGACATGGCCGCGATCGACGCGACGGGGCCCGACGGCTGGGACCGCGTCCTCGACGGGCGTCGCGCGGAGTTCACCGGGCCGGGCCTCCCGCCCGCCCAGGCGACCGAGTTCCTGGTCACGTCCCGCATCGGGGCCGCGCCGGGGGAATCCGTCGCCGTGGCCGCCGAGCAGCGGTGCGAGGGCGTGGCCGACACGGTGCCCTCCGAGCCGACGTTCGAGGTGACGCCCGAGGTGGTCGACCCGCGGATGACGGTCCGGGTGCCGCCCGAGGTGTCCCCGGGAGCCGACAGCGCGCAGGTCGCCCTGGTGGTCGGGGTGTTCGTGCTCGCCGCGGCCTACGGGGCCGTGGTGGTGCGCCGCCGGGCGAGCCGGCGGTAGCCACGAAGGCCGTCGTCCACAGGACCGGCAGGTCGCCGTCGTCCGTCCACAGGGACGCGGCGAGGGGTTCAGCCGGACCCGCCTCCGGCACGAGGGTCGTCCCATGCCTGACGACGTGTTCCGTGCCCACACCCATGAAGACCTCCTCAACGCGCTGCCGACGTTCTTCGGCTTCGTCCCCCGCGAGTGCGTGATCGGGCTCGCGGTCTCCGGCGCCAACTGCCGGTTCGGGTTCAGCCTCCGGCACGACCTGCCCGAGGCCGGGTCCGAGGACGAGCTCGCGGCCGACCTCGCGGGCCACCTCCTGCGCAACGGCGACGAGGGCTTCTTCCTCTTCGCGCTGTCCGACGACGCGGACCGGGCCCGCGTCATGGCCCTCGCCCTGCGCGATGCGCTCCCGCCGCGCCGGGACTGGCTCACCATCTGGGCGGACGGCGAGCGCTATTGGGCTGATCTGCCCGGGCACCCGCAGGACGGTCTGCCCTACACGCTCGACGACCACCACGAGTCGATCGTGCACGCCGTGGCGCAGGGCCGGGTGATCGCGCGCGACCGATCCGACCTGGCGGTCGAGGTGGCGCCCGCCCGGGGTCAGCGCCAGCGGTGGCTCGAGGCGGCCCACGAGGAGGTGCTCGAGCGCTTCATGGCGCGGGCGCTCACGATGGATCCGGACACCTTCCTGTTGCGCGAGAAGCAGACCGTCACCCGGCTCACCGAGCGCTTCCTCGCCGAGGAGCGGCTCACCGACGGCGACCTGGTGGAGCTGGCCGTCCGGGTCTCGGGTCGACAGGTGCGCGACTCGGCCTGGCTGCGCATCACCCGGCAGAACGCCATGCCGATGTACGCGCTGTGGGCCGCGGTCTCACGGGTCGCCGCCGCCGACTTCGCGCCGGCCTCCTTGTGCCTGGCCGGCTTCGCCGCGTGGCAGATGGGCGACGGGGTCCGGGCCCGGTTCGCGCTCGAGCGGGCCCTCGCGCTGGAGCCGCACTATCGCATGGGGGTGCTGCTGCACGGAGCGCTCGAGGCGGGCCTGCATCCTGACCGGTGGTCGGCAGCCGATGCGAGCGCCTGATCGGCCCTAGGCTGACTGCATGGGACAAGACGTCGAAGCCCGGGAGTTCACCGGCGAGGACCGTGCGAGGTACCGCGCCAAGGTGCGCCGGAATCTCGACGTGCTGGCGGCGATGCTGGGGGAGCAGGACTTCTCCGTGCCCGACCCGCACGTGGGCATCGAGATCGAGTTCAACCTCGTCGACGAGACCGGTGACCCGGCGCTGCGCAACGCCGAGACGCTCGACGCCATCGCTGCCGAGGACTTCCAGACCGAGCTGGGCCAGTTCAACGTCGAGATCAACGTGCCCCCGTCGCCCGTGGCGGGGCGGGGCCTGGCCGACATGGCCGACAGCATGCGCGACGACCTGAACGCCGCCCAGGAGAAGGCCCAGACCGTCGGCACCGGACTGATGATGATCGGCATCCTTCCCACGCTCGACACGCAGCACCTCACCCGCGAGGCGATCTCGTCCAATCCGCGGTACCACCTGTTGTCCGACCAGATCCTCACGGCGCGCGGCGAGGACATCCACCTGGTCATCAACGGGGTCGAGCGACTCCGCACGACGATCGACACGATCATCGCCGAGGCCGCCTGCACGAGCACCCAGCTGCACCTGCAGGTCGAGCCCGACGACTTCGCACCCACGTGGAACGCCGCGCAGGCGATCGCCGGGGTCCAGATCGCCGTGGGCGCCAACTCGCCGTTCTTCCTGGGTCGCCGACTGTGGCAGGAGACCCGCATCGCGCTGTTCGAGCAGGCCACCGACACGCGCACCGACGAGCTCAAGGCGCAGGGCGTGCGCCCCCGCGTCTGGTTCGGCGAGCGGTGGATCACGTCGGTCTTCGACCTCTTCGAGGAGAACTCGCGCTACTTCCCGGCGCTGCTGCCGATCGTCGACGACGAGGACCCTGTGGCCGAGATCGAGGCCGGCCGGATCCCCACGCTGCCCGAGCTGCGGCTGCACAACGGCACGATCTGGCGCTGGAACCGCCCGATCTACGACGTCGTCGACGGCAAGCCTCACCTGCGCGTGGAGAATCGGCTGCTGCCCTCGGTGCCCACGGTGAAGGACACCGTCGCGAATGCCGCCCTCTTCTACGGGCTGGTGACGGCGCTGACCGAGCAGGACCGCCCGGTGTGGAGCCAGCTGTCGTTCCGGGCGGCCGAGGAAGGCTTCCACGAGGCGGCCTCCGCCGGGATCGATGCCGAGGCCTACTGGCCCGGCATCGGCACGGTGCCCGTCCGCGAGCTGGTGCTGCGCCACCTGCTTCCGCTGGCCCACGTCGGGCTCGAGCGACGCGGCGTCGACGGCGCGGTGATCGACGAGTTCCTGCAGATCATCGAGCGCCGTTGCGTCACCGGACAGAACGGGTCCTCGTGGATGACGGCCCAGTTCGACCGCCTCCACACGCGCGGCTCCGACGTCTTCGACTCCATGCGCGCCCTCACCCGGCGCTACGCGGAGCACATGCACAGCGGCGAACCGGTGCATTCCTGGCCCGTGGGGTGAACCGGTACTTGGATGTTTCGGGCACCGTGGCAGACTTGACCCAGAGGTTGACCGCAGGCCTCATTGTCATGCCCGAAACGACGTTGTGAGGTTGATGTTCCGGTGACTCGAGCCGCCCAGACCGCGAAGGCAGCGCCCGCGAAGAAGGCGCCCGCGAAGAAGGCCGTCGCCAAGAAGGCCCCGGCGAAGAAGGCCCCGGCCAAGAAGGCGGCTGCGAACGGCGCCAAGGAGGTCGTGCTGGGGGACCAGGTCGATCTGGCCGACGTGCTCGAGACCAAGCCGGCCGTCGACGCCGACGGCAAGAAGGTCCTTCCCGACATCGCCGACGAGGTCTTCGAGAAGGACCTGGCCACCGATCCGACGCTGAAGGAGGACGAGGAGGCCAGCGCCAGCTTCACCATCTCCTCGGCCGACGACACCGACGAGCCCGCGGTCCAGGTCACCGTCGCCGGCGCCACCGCCGACCCGGTCAAGGACTACCTCAAGCAGATCGGCAAGGTCGCGCTGCTGACCGCCGCCGAGGAGGTCGAGCTCGCGAAGCGGATCGAGGCCGGCCTCTTCGCCGAGGAGAAGCTCGCGAAGTCCAAGCGCGTCACGGAGAAGACGCGCGAGGAGCTCGACTGGATCATCGTCGACGGTCGCCGCGCCAAGAACCACCTGCTCGAGGCCAACCTGCGACTCGTCGTCTCGCTGGCCAAGCGCTACACCGGTCGCGGCATGCTCTTCCTGGACCTGATCCAGGAGGGCAACCTCGGCCTCATCCGCGCCGTCGAGAAGTTCGACTACACCAAGGGCTTCAAGTTCTCGACCTACGCCACGTGGTGGATCCGCCAGGCGATCACCCGGGCGATGGCCGACCAGGCCCGCACGATCCGCATCCCCGTCCACATGGTCGAGGTCATCAACAAGCTGGCCCGCGTCCAGCGCCAGATGCTCCAGGACCTGGGCCGCGAGCCCACCCCCGAGGAGCTGGCGGTCGAGCTGGACATGACGCCCGAGAAGGTCGTCGAGGTCCAGAAGTACGGCCGTGAGCCGATCAGCCTCCACACGCCGCTGGGCGAGGACGGCGACAGCGAGTTCGGCGACCTCATCGAGGACTCCGAGGCCATCGTCCCGGCCGACGCCGTGTCGTTCACCCTCCTGCAGGAGCAGTTGCACGCCGTCCTGGACACGCTCAGCGAGCGTGAGTCCGGCGTTGTGTCGATGCGCTTCGGCCTCACCGACGGCCAGCCCAAGACGCTCGACGAGATCGGCAAGGTCTACGGCGTCACGCGCGAGCGCATCCGCCAGATCGAGTCCAAGACGATGAGCAAGCTGCGTCACCCGTCGCGCTCGCAGGTCCTGCGCGACTACCTCGACTGAGTCACCTCTTCACGCAGAACGGCCCGCGACCTCACGGTCGCGGGCCGTTCTGTGTACGTGGGGAGCGACGTGATCTCGATACGACGTCTCGCTGCGCTCGCCGTCACTCGATCACCGGGCTCGCTGGTCGAGTAGCTCGCGAGCGCAGCGAGCGGCGTATCGAGACCGGTCAGGGCAGGCGGCGGCGCACGGCACGAGCGAGGCGCCGGGCGGGCGAGACCGGGCCGGCGTCCGAGCGGACCACCGGCGGGTAGCCGGGGTCGGTGGCGACGGCGGCCACGGAGGCGTCGAAGCGCTCGGTGCCACCGTCCGGACCGAAGCCGTGACGCAGTCCGTGCCGCTCGAGGAACGCGGCGTAGGTGTCCCACCGCTCGCGGTGCCCGTCCACCAGCGCCGGCCAGTCGGCCCGCGCGAAGAGCTCGGGCACCGAGATCCCCGCCGGGTCGTGCTGGTCGAGCCGCACGAACGGGATCCGGTGGTACCGGGCCAGCTCGAGGGTGCGCGAGTCGTGGGCGAGGAGGACCGCCGGCGTACCGGAGATCAGCGACACGATCGTGCCGTGGATGCGCGTGCCGTACGTGAAGCGCTGGCCGCGCAGGAACTCCTGCCACGCCGGGATGTTGAGGGGGAACACGGTGCGACCGGGCGCGAACACCGGGTGCTCGGGCGACAGGGGCAGCCGGGCGTCGTCGCCGGAGAGGGGAGTGCCCCGCAGCAGCAGTCGCAGCGTGTGGATGTCCTGGCCGATGTAGGTGAGCCGTCGGTGCCGGCGCAGGCCCTGCTGCAGGATCGGGCCCATCTCGCGCACGTAGGGGGAGATGGTGATCGCGATGGGGTCGTCGTCGCCGACCGACCCCGGCAGGCGCAACGGCAGCTCGGGACCGTGGAGAAACATCGAGGGACAGCCGATGACGTCGACCTCGGCGTCGTCGAAGCCCAGGTCGAGCAGGTACTCCTTCGTGAAGTCGCCCCGGACGCCGATCGAGGGTCCGCGCTCCAGCACGGCCCGCACGAACCGACGCGTGGCGGCCTCCACGGCCTCACGCTCGTCGCGCGGCGCGTTCCCGTCGAGGTCGGCCTGCGCCCCGACGCCCAGGACGGTGAAGCGGGTGGTCAGCTGCTCGATCGCCGCGGCCTGACGGTTCAGCGCCTTGAGGTTCGAGGCGCGGAAGTGGTTCGCGAGGGGGAAGACGACGTGGTCGAACTCGCGGTTCACCCGCGCGGGATCGGCGAACCAAGGGCCGGTGGGCGCTGCAGTGACGTCGTCGCCGGGATGGGTGAGCAGCCGCTCGGAGGCGAAGCTGAAGGCCAGGTTCCCGACGTTGTTGCCGATCAGGTTGCGCTCGAGGACGCTGGTGGCGTCGGCCGGGTCCAGCGCCGCGTGGTGGACCTTCAGGAGAATGCGCGCCACCCGCCGGACTATACCGCCGGCGCCCCCGCCGCCGCGGTCCCACGACCCCGCGTGACCATGGGTTAGTCTGTTCCGACCGCTTGTTTTCGTCTCGGGGGAGTTCCACCGTGTCCGTCAGTCATCGACTTCGACTCGCGAGTGTCGCCACCCTCGGTGCGCTCGTGCTGCCGCTCGTCGCCGCGTCCACCACGTTCGGTGCCGACGAGACCGAGGGCGCCGCAGCGGCTCCGGCCGCCGTCGAGCCGCAGGCGGACCCCACCCAGGCACCGACCGCCGAGGTCCAGAAGGCCGCGCCGCAGGCCGTCGCACCGGCCGCCGCCGCCGTCCGCAAGCGCCCCTACGGCGCCGCCTACCCGGTCGAGGTCGAGGGCAACTTTGCGCGTCCGTACTTCGACAAGGGCGGCCGCAACCGCGACTACACCCTGCTGAACGATCTCGAGCGCCTCATCCGCGGCTCCTACAAGACTCCGGCGGGCAAGCTCAAGTCCAAGGCGCAGCGCCGCGCCACCTCGGTCTACGCCGCGAACTCGCGCATGGAGGACTCGGTCCGCGTCGGCCGTGAGCTGGTCCGTGCGGCCAAGGCCGGCGTCAACGTGCGGTTCATCCACCCGAACGCCCACCAGTCGGGTGCGTCGAAGAAGCTGCGCAGCCAGCTCAACCGGACCAAGTACGGCAAGTTCAAGATCTGTTCCAACGGCAAGTCCATGGCCTGCCTCTCGCGCGTCAACGGCGCGATCATGCACTCCAAGATCGTCATGGTCAGCGACACGTACACCCGCAGTGGCCGTCGCGCCAAGGGCGTCGTGTGGACCGGCTCGTCGAACTTCGGCGGCCGCAGTGCCGAGCGCACCTACAACAACGGCAGCACCGTCTACAACGACAAGAAGCTGTGGTACGGGATGCGCGGCGTGTGGAAGGACATGTGGGCCGAGCGCCGGGTCGGCAGCGACTACGGCCGCTACATCGCCAAGCGCAGCTCGCGCTACGGCTACCGCACGGCCACCCGCGACGGCTACTCCAGCGCCGCCGCCAAGAAGGGCCTGCTGTACTCGAACCTGTCGAACTACACGATCCACGTGACGCCGCTGCGCGCGACGCCCACCAACGGTCGTGACCCGATCCTCAACATGCTCAACCGGATCGTCCCGGACGAGCAGTGCCGCATCCGCCTGATGGAGAACCGCTTCAAGTACCGCCGCATCGCGCTGGCGTACAAGCTCGCGGCCCTCAACAACGCCGGCTGCCGTGTCTCGGTCGTCGCCTTCAAGGACGACTGGAAGAAGAACTACCTCGAGCACTGCCGCCAGCTGCTGCGCGTCTGCAAGCCCGTGCTCGACGTCCTCAAGACGTCGCGCACCGAGGTCGACGCGGCCTACGCCCAGGTGCACGACAAGACGATCCTGGTCGACGCCAAGCTGAAGCGGAACCGGATGAACCCCGAGGAGCGCCTCCCCAGCGGCGGCATCTGGCCCAAGTCGGGCGCCCGCGTGAAGGTCGTCCTGGCCGGCTCGGCGAACCTCACGGGCTCGAACCTGGTGGCCAGTGACGAGATCACGACCATCACGACCGATCCCGACGTGTACGACTCCTACGTCGAGCACTGGCGCTCGGTCACCCAGACGAAGGCCTACGGCATCTTCAAGTACTGAGGACGACGAAACGGCGCCGAACCCCTCGGGGTTCGGCGCCGTTTCTCTGTCGGCTGGAGGGCGGACCCTCAGACGCTCAGGCTGTCGCTCTCGTCGCGGTAGGCGATGGCGATCTCGCGCAGGCGCGTCTCGTGCTGGCGGGCGTGGTGACCGCAGAAGACCAGGTCGGTGCCCGAGGGCAGTTCGACGCGGACCAGGGCCTGCGCGCCGCAACGATCGCAGCGGTCGGTAGCGGTGAGGGCGGGGAACTCGGCAGTGGCCGTCACGGTGTCCTCATTTCGTCGGTTGTCGTCGAACATCACCATGAATACTCCCTCACGACGCCAAACGCGCGTCGGACGCGCCGACGCCGCGTGTCACGTGCGATCCGGTGGGACCGGCTCGATACCGTGGGGGCCGGGGGATCGATGAGGAGGAACCGGACATTTCGACCTACGACGCACGCAATCTGCTCGTCCTCGAGGGACTGGAAGCAGTACGCAAGCGACCGGGCATGTACATCGGCTCCACCGACACGCGTGGACTCATGCACTGCCTCTGGGAGATCATCGACAACTCGGTCGACGAGGCGCTGACGGGGCACGGCTCCCACATCGCCGTCGTCCTGTACCCCGACGGCTCGGTCGAGGTCCGCGACGACGGGCGCGGCGTCCCGGTCGACATCGAGCCCAAGACCGGCCTGACCGGCGTCGAGGTCGTCTACACGAAGCTCCACGCGGGCGGGAAGTTCGGCGGCGGCTCCTACAACGCCACCGGCGGCCTGCACGGAGTCGGCGCGTCGGTCGTGAACGCGCTCTCCGCGCGCCTGGACGTCGAGGTCGACAAGGGCGGCGCCACGTGGGCGATGTCCTTCCGTCGCGGTGTCCCCGGCGTCTTCGCCGGCGACGGCGCCGACGCGGACTTCACCCCCGACAACACCCTGCGCAAGATCGGCAAGGTCGCGAAGTCCCGCACGGGCACCCGCGTCCGCTACTGGGCGGACCCGCAGATCTTCATCAAGGGCGCGAAGTTCGCCTACGACGAGCTGGTGGGCCGCGCCCGCCAGACCTCGTTCCTCGTGCCCGGCCTGCGCATCGCGATCCGCGACGAGCGCGAGGCCGAGGTGCGCGAGGAGGACTTCTTCCACGAGGGCGGCATCTCGGAGTTCTGCGAGTTCCTCGCGGCGGACACCGCCGTCAACGAGGTCCTGCGCGTCCAGGGCGAGGACACGTTCGTCGAAACCGTGCCGGTGCTCGACACGAAGGGCCACATGACGCCGCAGGACGTCGAGCGCACGCTCGGCGTCGACGTCGCGCTGCGGTGGGGGACCGACTACGACACGACCGTGAAGTCGTTCGTCAACATCATCGCCACGCCCAAGGGCGGCACGCACGTCTCCGGCTTCGAGCGCGGTGTCACCAAGACCTTCAACGAGGTCCTGCGCAACTCGCGGATGCTCAAGAACGGCGATCCCGACGTCATCAAGGACGACGTCCTCGAGGGTCTGACCGCCGTGGTCACGGTGAACCTGGCCGAGCCGCAGTTCGAGGGCCAGACGAAGGAGGTCCTCGGCACGCCGGCCGTCACGCGCATCGTGAACAAGATCGTCGCGCGCGAGCTGAAGGCCTTCCTGACCTCCACCAAGGCGGCGCAGAAGGCCCAGGCGCGCCTCGTGATGGAGAAGGTCGTCGGGGCGTCCCGCACGCGACTGGCGGCTCGCCAGCACCGTGACACGCAGCGGCGCAAGAACGCGCTCGAGTCGAGCGCGCTGCCCGCGAAGCTGGCCGACTGCCGCAGCAACGACGTCGACCGCTCCGAGCTGTTCATCGTGGAGGGCGACTCCGCGCTCGGCACCGCCAAGTCGGCGCGCGACGCCGAGTTCCAGGCGCTGCTGCCGATCCGCGGCAAGATCCTCAACGTCCAGAAGGCCAGCATCGGCGACATGCTGAAGAATGCCGAGTGCTCGTCGATCATCCAGGTCGTGGGCGCCGGCTCGGGCCGCACGTTCGACCTCGACACGGCGCGCTACGGCCGGATCATCTTCATGGCCGACGCCGACTCCGACGGCGCGCACATCCGCTGCCTGCTGGCGACGCTGTTCTTCCGCTACATGCGGCCGATGGTGGAGGCGGGCCGGGTCTACACCGCCGTGCCGCCGCTGCACCGGATCGAGCTGGTCTCGCCCAAGAAGGGCCAGGACAAGTACATCTACACGTACTCCGACCCCGAGCTCCAGCGCACGCTGGCGCAGCTGAAGAAGCGCAACGTCCGCTGGAAGGACGCGCCCCAGCGCTACAAGGGCCTGGGCGAGATGGACGCCGACCAGCTGGCCGAGACCACGATGGACCCGCGGCACCGCACCCTGCGCCGCCTCACCGTCGACGACGCCGAGGCGTCGGCCGAGGTCTTCGAGCTGCTCATGGGCAACGAGGTCCCGCCGCGCAAGGAGTTCATCATCCAGGGCGCCTACGAGATCGACACCGAGCTCATCGACGCCTGAGGTGGCCGTGGAGGGCGGAGCGTGATCTCGATACGCGTCTCGCTCCGCTCGCCCGCTACTCGATCACCGAGCCGGTGATCGGAGTGCCGGCGAGCGAGGCGAGACGTGGGGGCACCTCCCGCTTGCGGGGGAGTATCGAGATCAGTCGACCTGGGTCATGAGGCCCGAGTCGACGTCGTAGATGAAGCCGGCGACCTCGACCGAGTCGGGGACGAGCGGGTGGCTGCGGACGCGGTTGACGTCGGCGCGCACGGTGGACTCCTGGTCCTCGATCACGCCGATGGTCATCCAGGAGGCGTCCGTGCCGCTCATGTCGCCGATCTTCGCCTTGACGTCAGCCTCGGTCGAGGACGCCATGGCGCAGCGGGTGTGCTCGACGACCAGGACGCGGTCGACCTTGAGCATGGACACACCGAGCACGATCGCCACGAGCACCTGGTCGGTCACGCGGCCGCCGGGGTTGCGCAGGATCTTGGCGTCGCCGGGCTTGAGGCCGATCATCGCGAGGGGCTCGATGCGCGAGTCCATGCAGGTGACCATCAGGACACCCGCCTGCGCGATGCCGTCGAAACCTCCCTCGTGCGTCTGGGCGTACGTCCGGTTGGCCTCGAGGAGATCGTCGAATGCGGTCGTCATGAGGAAAAAGTAGCGCGCCGCCGCAGGAGTAGCAGAGCGAGGGCGGCGGCGATGAACGCGGCCACCGCGGCGCCGGTGAAGACGGCCTGCAATTGCGCGATCCCGGCGTCGCGCATCGCTCCGTTGTAGGCGCGGCAGGCGGTGGTGGCCCCGTTGCAGAGCTCCTCGATCGGCGGGATGTCCGCGACCGCCGACCGGAAGGCGCGCAGGCCCAGGGAGGTCAGCGCCGAGATGCCGATGAGCATGCCCACCATGCGCGCGACGACCAGCAGGGCGCTGGCGAGGCCGTGCACCTCGGCGGCCGTGTGCTCGAGCAGAGCGGCGTTGACGGGGGCGATGGCCAGACCGAAGCCCAGGCCGCAGGCGGCCAGCACGACGGTGGCGCCGAAGGTCTCCAGGGACTTCGCGTCCCACGACGCCATGACGAGGAAGCAGGCTCCCGAGAGGGTGAGCGCCGCGGCCGTGAGCGGTCCGGCCGGCACGCGGCGCAGCAGCCAGCCACCGGCCACCGCGCCGACCGGCAGGGCGACGAGGAAGCGCAGCAGCACGAGGGCCGCCTCCAGCTGGTCGTCGGGCGCAATCGTCAGGCGGGCGAAGAACGGGATGTCCACGAGGGCGGCGATCAGCGCCGAGCCGATGAAGAACGAGACGGCTATCGAGCCCCACGCGGGGGCGGACGAGAGTGATCCGCGGGGGATCAGCGGATGGGCGGCGTGCCGCCCGCGCCACACGAACAGCGCCAGCGCGATCGCGGCGACGGGCAGCAGGACGACCGCGTCGTCGGCCAGCACCGCCCGCTCGGGCTCCGCACTGGCGAACGTGAGGATCACGGCGCCCAGCGCCACCGTGAGCGCGGCCGCGCCCCACAGATCCGTCTGACGGGCCACCTGGCTCCACTCGCGCCAAGCGAGCAGCGGCCGGGCCGCCGTCACCTGGCGGACGACGAACGCCGCGCCGAGGCCGTACGCGACGAGCGCCAGCGGCGTGAGCCATCGCGACTCGCCCACGACCGGGAGGAACGCCAGGCCGCTGGTGACGCCGGTCGTCAGGGACTCCGGCTCGAGCATCACCAGCAGCAGGCAGCCGCCCGTGAGCAGCGCCAGCACGAGTCCGGGCACGTCCCACCCGCGGTCGGCGCGCGGGGGCCGGTGGCGCAGCAGGGCGGCCGCGATCACCAACCCGACGGCGGCGTTGACCCAGAAGATGTCGTGCCACGTGCCGAAGGCCAGGATCGCGGCACCCCACAGAGGGCCCACGACGCTGCCGAGCTCCTGCACGGCGCCGACGATCCCCAGGGGCAGGCCGCGGCGCTCAGCCGGCCACGTGTCGGCGATGAGCGCCAGCGTCGGCGGGATCAGCCCGCCGCCGCCGATGCCCTGGATGAACCGGCCCAGCACGATCGAGGTCAGGTCGTACCCCGCCGCCGTGATGACCGAGCCGATGGCGAAGACGACGAGGCAGCCGATCAGCACGGGGACCCGGCCGCGCAGGTCGGAGACCCGGCCGATCAGCGGCAGCACCGCCACGTAGCCCAGCAGGAATCCCGAGATGATGGGCGCCGCGCGCTGGAGGTCGGCGACGGTCAGCCCGGCCGCGGTCATCATGTCGGGCAGGGCCAGCACGACGACGTAGGTGTCGGCCGCGGCGAAGCCGATCGCCACCGCGGCGAGCGCGAGCAACCCGCGCGACGCGAGCTCCCTCATCGGCACGGGATCAGGGCGCCTCGATGCCGGCGGGCTCGTCGCGCGGTGAGAGCCGCAGCGTGTAGGTCACGTCCTCGCCGCCGTAGAACGGGCCGGAGATCTTCGCGTCGTGGAGCTCGTCGTCGTCGGTGAGGCGGTAGACGACGTCGAAGTCCTCGGTGGCGTCGGCCGTGGGGATGAGCTGCGCGATGCGGTCGCCCGGGAGCTCGCCGCTGATCTCGGTGAGCACGAGGTCGCCGTCGCGCGACTTGCCCTCGACCTCGGGCTCGGTGGTGGCCTTCAGCAGGGCGCCGAGGCCCGAGTCGGCGTCCGTGCCCACGAGCGCCGCCGGATCGGGGGCGCCGAGCGTGGCCGGGTCGAGCGGGGCCCACACGGGCGAGAAGCCGGTCTTGGCGTAGGTCGTGCCGTCGACGGAGATGACCTCGGCGGCCAGCGTCGCGCCGCCCGCGACGACCTTGACGTCGCCCTCGAAGGCGGGGGAGTGGTCGCCGACACCTTCGGCGGAGAGGAGCCCGCGCGTGCCGCTGGGCAGCTCCTTGGTGCTCAGGGAGATGTCGAACGACTCGGCCTCGGTGAGGGCCTCGGAGGCGGCGTCGAGCCTCTGGGCGGCGTCGCCGGAGTCGGAGTCGTCACCGGTGCAGGCGGTCAGCAGCAGGGCGCCGCTCAGCACGGTCGCGGTCATCAGTCGAGAAAACACGCTGGTCAGTCTGGCACGTTTCGCGCGCCCGGCAGCGTGGCTGCGGCCGATGAGACTCCTGTGATCGGCTGGCCGACCGGAGTGCCCGACGCGTCGCGCCGCTCGACGACCTCGGGGAGGTCGACCGGCGAGCCGCTCGCGGCGGACGCGACGGGCATGCCGTCGCCGACCCACGCGAACACCAGGGCGTCCTCGCCGCTGAGCAGCCGCTGGCAGCGCACGCCGCCGGTACCGCGCCCCTTGCCGGGGTAGACGGCGAAGGGCGAGACCTTGACCGAGCCGGCCTGGGTCCCCGGAAGGGCGGAGGAGCTGCCGGCGACGGTGACCACGTGGGCCGACTCGACGTCGGAGACGGCGCCGAACGCGACGACGTGGGCGCCCGCGCCGAGCTTCACGCCCGCGACGCCACCGCCGCTGCGGCCCTGGGGACGCACGAGCGACGCGGGGAAGTGCAGCAGCTGCGCCTCGGACGTGACGAACGCGAGCTCCTCCTCGCCGGTGACCAGCGGGACGGCGCCCACGACCCGGTCGCCGTCGTCGAGCCGGATGAGCTCCCACGAGTCGCGGTTGGACAGGTGCTCGGGCTTGACCCGCTTGACGATCCCGTCGCGGGTGCCCAGGGCAAGGCCGGGGACGTCCTCGGCGAAGGTCATCAGGGTCAGCGCGTCGCCGTCGAGGCTCAGCAGCTCGCCCAGCGGGACACCGCCCTGGAGGCGCGGGGAGTCGGCGGTGGGCGGCAGCGCCGGGAGGTCGATGACGTCGAGGCGGTGGACGGTGCCGGCCGACGTGACCACGCCGACCTGGCCCCGCGCCGTGGCGCGAACGGCCGCCACGACGGTGTCGTGCTTGGCTCGGCGGCCGTGGTCGCCGAGCGGCTCGGCGTCGGACGTGCGCGCGACGAGACCGGTGGAGGACAGCAGCACCCAGCACGGGTCGTCGGGCACCTCGAGCGAGCCGCCCGCCGCGGCCGGAGCGGGGACGCCGGCGGACTCGAGCAGGACGGTGCGTCGCGGGGTGCCGAACTGCTGGGCCATCTGGGCCAGCTCGTCTCCGACCAGGCCCCGCAGCACGCTCTCGTCGGCGAGGATCGCGTCGAGCGCCTCGATCTGGCGGCGCAGCTCGTCGGCCTCCCGCTCCAGCTCCAGGCGCGAGAACTTCGTGAGGCGACCCAGCTGCAGGTCGAGGATGTAGTCGGCCTGGAGCTCGGACAGGTCGAAGACCGAGATCAGTCGTCCACGGGCCTCGCCGCGGTTCTCCGACGAGCGGATGAGCTGGATGACCTCGTCGATGTCGAGGATCGCGATGAGCAGGCCGTCGACGAGGTGCAGCCGGTCGGCCGCCTTGCCACGGCGGTAGGTGGTGCGCCGGCGGACGACGTCGATGCGGTGGTCGAGGTAGACCGTGAGCATCTCGCGCAGGCCGAGGGTGCGCGGCTGGCCGTCGACCAGGGCGACCGCGTTGATGCCGAAGGAGGACTCCAGCGGGGTCTGGCGGTACAGCTGCTCCAGCAACGCCTCGGGGACGATGCCGTTCTTGATCTCGATGACCAGGCGCAGGCCGTTCTTGCGGTCGGTGAGGTTCTTCAGGTCGGAGATGCCCTGGATCTTCTTGGCCTGGACGAGCTTCTTGATCGACTCGATGACCTTCTCGGGGCCCACGTTGTAGGGCAGCTCCGTGACGACGATGCCCTTCTTGCGCGCGGTGACGCTCTCGACGCGCGTCGTGGCGCGCATCTTGAACGAGCCGTTGCCCGTGGCGTAGGCGTCGCGGATGCCGTCGAGGCCCACGATCTTGCCGCCGGTGGGCAGGTCGGGGCCGGGCACGAAGCGCATGAGCGCGTCGAGGTCGGCGTCGGGGTGCGCGATGAGGTGGCGCAGCGCCTGCACGACCTCGATGAGGTTGTGCGGCGCGATGTTCGTGGCCATGCCCACGGCGATGCCGGACGCGCCGTTGACCAGCAGGTGCGGGATCGCGGCCGGGAGCACGGTGGGCTCCTGGAGCCGGCCGTCGTAGTTCGGCTTGAAGTCGACCGTGTCCTCGTCGAGCGACTCGGTCATCGCCTCGGCGGACCGGTCCATCCGGATCTCGGTGTACCGCATCGCGGCCGGCGGGTCGTCGGGCGAGCCGAAGTTGCCGTGACCGTCGAGCAGGGGCAGGCGCAGCGACCAGGGCTGGACGAGGCGCACGAGCGCGTCGTAGATGGCGCTGTCGCCGTGCGGGTGCAGCTTGCCCATGACCTCGCCCACGGGGCGGGCGCTCTTGACGTGGGGCCGGTCGGGCCGCAGGCCCATGTCGTCCATCGTGTAGAGGATGCGCCGCTGGACGGGCTTCATCCCGTCGCGCGCGTCGGGCAGGGCCCGCGCATAGATCACCGAGTAGGCGTACTCGAGGAAGCTCGAGCGCATCTCGTCGCCGACGTCGGTGTCGAGGATGTGCTCCTCGAAGTCCACGGTCTCGATGCCTGATCCACTCACGCGGGCCATTCTCCCGCGCCGCGTCGCCGGGGGTGCGCCCGACCCGCCGCTCGCGGGGTAGGTTTGTGCCCGTGAGTGGCAGCGAACCGGTCGAGATGGCGAGCCTGATGCCCCACCCGGTCCCCGCATGGGAGGCCGATGTCCTGCTGAAGGACGGGCGCGTCGCGCAGATCCGCCCCATCGTCCCCGAGGACGCCCCGCGGTTCGTGGAGTTCTACGACCGCGTCTCCGCCGAGTCCAAGTACTTCCGCTTCTTCGCGCCCTACCCGCGGCTCTCCGACCGCGACGTGGCGCGCTTCACCACCGTCGACCACGACCGGCGCGTGGCCTTCGTGGTCACGCAGCAGGACGACATCATCGCCGTCGGCCGCTATGACGCCGTCTCCGACGAGGAGGCCGAGGTCGCGTTCCTCGTCGAGGACGCCCACCAGGGCCGCGGCATCGGCCAGCTGCTGCTGGAGCACCTCGCCCAGGCAGGACGCGAGCGCGGCTTCACCGAGTTCATCGCCGAGGTCCTGCCCGAGAACGTCCGGATGCTCCAGGTCTTCCGGGAGATGGGCTACACGATCAGCGGCACGCTCGAGGACGGTGTGCAGCGGCTGACGTTCGAGATCAACCCCACCGACTCCGCGCTGGGCGTCATGCGCTCGCGCGAGCAGCGGGCCGAGGCCGCCTCGATCGCCCGGATCTTCGGGGCCCGCAGCGTGGCCGTGGTCGGCGCCAGCCGCCGCCAGGGCTCGATCGGCCAGGCGATGGTGCGCAACCTCGTGCTCGGCGACTACGGCGGCACCGTCTACGCCGTGAACTCCCAGGCCGAGGCCGTGTCGGGCCTGACGGCCTATCCGACCGTGCGCGACATCCCCGGCGAGGTCGAGATCGCGATCGTCGCCGTCCCGGCCGAGCACGTGAACGACGTCGTCCTGGACTGCGCCGCCAAGGGCGTCCACGGCCTCGTGGTGATCTCCGCCGGCTTCGCCGAGGAGGGCCCCGAGGGCCGCGCGCGCCAGCAGGAGCTGCTGCACTCGTGCCGCATCCACGGCCTGCGCCTGATCGGCCCCAACTGCCTGGGCATCATCAACACGGCGTCCGACGTGCAGCTCAACGCCTCGCTGTCGGCCACCATGCCCCCGCCCGGGCGCGCCGGCTTCTTCTGCCAGTCCGGTGCGCTCGGCTCGGCCATCCTCGAGACCGTCGCCGCGCGCGGGCTGGGGCTGTCCACCTTCGTCTCGGCCGGCAACCGCGCCGACGTCTCGGGCAACGACCTCCTGCAGTACTGGCAGCAGGACGACAGCACCGACGTGGTCCTGCTGTACCTCGAGTCCATCGGCAACCCGCGCAAGTTCTCGCGCCTCGCCCGCCGCGTCTCGGAGGTCAAGCCGATCGTCGCGGTGAAGTCGGGCCGGTCCACCCAGGGCGTGCCCGTCGGCCACACCGTGCGTCGCAGCTCGGCGCCGCAGCAGGCCGTCGACGCGATGTTCCGCCAGGCCGGCGTCATCCAGGTGGAGAACCTCGACGAGATGTTCGACGTCGCCCAGCTACTGGCCCACCAGCCGCTGCCGCGCGGCAACCGGATCGCGGTGGTCGGCAACTCCGACGCCGTCGGCCTGATCGTCACCGACGCCGCCAAGTCGCAGGGCCTGCAGGTCGCCCCGCCGATCGCGCTGGGCGCCACCGCCGGCGCCGAGGAGTTCGAGGTCGCCATCGAGGCCGCGCTCGCACGTCCCGACGTCGACGCCCTCGTCGTGGTCTACACGCCTCCGATCACCACCGACAGCGATGCCGTCGCCCAGGTGCTCGCCGCCATCGGCGAGCAGTCCGACAAGCCGATCGTCTCCACGTTCCTGGCCAGCAAGGGCATCCCGGTGCTGCTGCGGGTGCCCGACCTCGAGGGCGGCTCGGCCGGCCGCGGCTCGGTGCCGTCCTACGCCGCGCCCGAGGCGGCGGTCAAGGCGCTCGCCCGGGCCGTCAACTACGCCGAGTGGGCAGCGCGCGACCACGGTGAGTACCACGTGGCCGCCGAACACCGCTCGGGCGACGCGAAGGCCCTCATC
Source organism: Aeromicrobium sp. UBA7512 (assembly GCF_002476985.1). Classification (NCBI taxonomy): domain Bacteria; kingdom Bacillati; phylum Actinomycetota; class Actinomycetes; order Propionibacteriales; family Nocardioidaceae; genus Aeromicrobium; species Aeromicrobium sp. UBA7512. Next base: position 68,397 of record NZ_DLNK01000002.1, on the reverse strand, counting down.
CGCGACGTGCTGACGATCGCCCCGCGCGGCGCCGTGCTGTCCACCGAGCAGGTCCACTACCTGCTGTCCTGCTACGGCATCGACCTGTGGACCTGGACGAACGTGCACAGCAAGGAGGAGGCCGTCGCGGCCGGCGAGAAGCTCGGTTGGGACGTCGTCCTCAAGGCCGGCAGCGAGCACCTGCGCGCCCGTCCCGACCTCGCCCACGTCTGGCGCGGCATCCACGACGCGCAGGACATGGCCGAGGCGTGGGACGAGATGACCACGTGGAGCGGCATCCGGGCCGACACCACCTTCTTCGTGCAGCGGTCAGCACCCGCCGGGGTCCAGGTCGCCTTCCGCGCCACCGAGGACCGGCTCTTCGGCCCGCTCGTCTCCTTCGGCATCGCCGGCGCGCCGAGCGAGCTGCTCGAGGACCGCAGCTACGGCATCCCGCCCCTCACCGACGTCGACGCGCGCACCATGGTCAGCGGCATCCGCGCCGCGCCCCTGCTCTTCGGGCACCACGGCAGCGAGCCGGTCGACGTGGCGGCCCTCGAGGACATCGTGCTGCGTCTCGCTGCGCTGAAGGACGACCTGCCCGAGGTCGTCTCGCTCGACCTGGAGCCGGTGCTCGTCAATCCCGACGGGTACACCGCCCTGAGTGCGCGCGCCAAGGTGATCCCCTCGTCCGACAGCCGGGGCGACTGGTTCGTCCGGCGGCTGAGCCAGCCTGATGCAGCGGCGGATACGCTGGGTCGGTGACGCAGACCAGGGACCGGACGAAGGACCTCTACGAGTCGATCTCGCGCAGCGGGTACTACCCCGAGATCGTCGCGGGAGCGCTCGAGGACGCACTGGCGACCGAGCCCGTGGAGTCGTTCGTCGTGCACCACGAGCCCACGTTCGACCGCGAGGAGATCCGCCGGCACATGTCGGTCCTCGTCCTCACGCCCACGCGCCTGCTCCTGACGCACACCGACGAGCACCCCGGCGACACGCTGCTGCCGAAGCCCTACACGTCCACGTCCGTCGAGGCGGTGCCGCTGTCGCGCGTCTCCGGCGTCGTCGTCACGCGGATGGTGTCGGCCCAGACGCAGCAGCTCGAGGAGGCCCTCCTCACGATCGGCTGGGGCGCCGTCGCCCGTGTCGAGCTCGAGCCCGCCCGCTGTGACGATCCCGAGTGCGAGGCCGACCACGGCTACACCGGATCGATCAGCGGGGACGACTTCTCGCTGCGGCTCAGCGCCGCGGCCGAGGGTGGCGCCGCGGTCGTGGGCCTGCTGGAGTTCGCTCGCGCGCTGACCGCGGCCACCACCGTCACCGAGGCTCGATGACCGCGCCGCACGCCGGCATCCACGAGGTGATGACCTCGGTGGGCGGCGCCCTCGGCGTGCCGGGCTTCACCGACGTCCTCGGGCTGCCGGAGTCCCGGCGCTACGTCGTGATGCTCGTCGACGGTCTCGGACTCGACCTGCTGCGCGAGCACGCCGACCTGGCGCCGTTCCTGTCGTCGTGCCTCAACGTGGAGAACGTGCTGGCGGGAATCCCCTCGACCACCTCGGTGAGCCTGACCTCGCTGGGCACGGGCCTGCTTCCCGGACAGCACGGCATGGCCGGCTACACGTGCCGCATCCCGGGCACGTCCCGCTTCCTCAACACGCTCAAGTGGGACGACCGCATCGTCCCCGAGCAGTGGCAGCCGCACCCCACGGTCCTGAGCCGGCTGGCCGACGAGGGGATCGCGGTCACCGTGGTCAACGACGACAGGTTCGAGCTGAGCGGCCTCACGCGCGTGAGCCAGCGCGGCGTGCCTTTCGTGGGCGTCCGCCACGCGTGGGACCGTCTCGCGGCCGTCGTGGAGGCGGTCGAGCGTGACGACCGCGCCCTGGTGTACGCCTACGAGTCCGCCGTCGACCACACGGGCCACGGCTCGGGCGTCGACTCCGACGAGTGGCGCAAGGCGCTCGTCGAGGTCGACCGCGACGTCGCCGACCTGCGCGCGGCCCTACCGCCCGACGTGGTCCTGCTCGTCACCGCCGACCACGGCATGGTGGACGTGCCGATGGAGGGACGATTCGACCTCGTCGACCACCCGAAGCTGCGCGACGACGTGGTGCTGGTCGCCGGCGAGGCCCGGTTCCGTCACGTGCACACGCGCTCGGGTGCCGAGGCGAAGGTCGCCGCCCGCTGGCGTTCCGCGCTCGGCGACCGGGTGGAGGTCCGGCTGCGCGACGAGGCGCAGGAGTGGTTCGGTCCGATCGACCCGGCCGTCCGCGGACGCTTCGGCGACGTGGTCGTGGCGGCGCTCGACGACTTCGCCGTCTTCGCCTCCGACGCCTTCTCCGTGGAGCTGCTGCTGCGCGGCTTCCACGGCTCGATCACCCCCCGGGAGCGGCGCATCCCGGTCCTCGTGGCGGGCTGACCCGTGGCGGAACTGGTCTTCTACTCGGGCACGATGGACTCGGGCAAGAGCACGCTGGCGCTCCAGCTCGACCACAACCACCGCGCCCGCGGCCGGGTGGGCCGCATCTACTCCTCGCACGACCGCGCGGGCGCCGCCACGCTCTCGAGCCGGCTCGGCCTCTCGACCCCGGCGATCGAGGTGGCCGAGGACCTCGACTTCTGGGCCGACGTCGTCGGAGAGCTGACCGGGGGAGCCCGGATCGACTACCTCGTGTGCGACGAGGCGCAGTTCTACACCAGCGCGCAGGTCGACCAGCTGGCCAAGGTGGCCGACGAGCTGGCGATCGACGTGTTCTGCTTCGGCATCCTCACCGACTTCCGCACCCACCTGTTCAGCGGGTCGCAGCGGCTCGTGGAGATCGCCGACCGGGTGCTGACGCTGCAGGTGGAGGCGCTGTGCTGGTGCGGCGCCCGTGCCACCCACAACGCCCGCACCGAGGACGGCGAGATGGTCACCGAGGGCGAGGTGATCGTCGTGGGCGACGTCGAGGACCCGGACCGGCCGACGCCCCAGGTCGGCTATGAGGTGCTGTGCCGCCGGCACCACCGCAAGCGGATGACCGCCGCGCGGGCGAAGGCCGGGGCGCTGTCGCCCGACGTCCTGCCGTTCGACTGATCTCGATACACCGCCTCGCTCCGCTCGTCGGCACTCGATCACCGGAGTCGCACCCCGGTGGACCG
>NZ_DLNK01000002.1:0-65105 GCF_002476985.1 Aeromicrobium sp. UBA7512 | reverse complement strand
GTCGCACCCCGGTGGACCGGGTTGAGACGTGGGTTGGCACTCGATCACCGGAGGCGCATCCCGGTGGTCGAGTGCGCCGCGAGGAACGAGCGGCGTGTATCGAGACCCGGTCAGTCCGAGGAGCCGCCGAACATGATCTCGTCCCAGCTCGGGACGGAGCGGCGCGAGTGCTTCTTGCGGGGCTTGGGCGTGTCGGGGACCGCGATGCGCTCCTCGAGCGCCTGGTCCTCCACGTCCTCGACGACCTCCTCGGCCGGCTCCTCGAAGACGGCCTGCTCGAGCGCTCGGCGGTCGCGGGCCTCCTTGATGGAGCGCACCAGCGGAGCGTGGTCGGTCGGCTCGGCGATCGCGCCGCCGTACCCCTCGGGGGCGTCCGTGACGAGGTCGGCCAGCGCCATGTCGTGCTGGTCCTGGGTGGCGAGGTCGCCCACGAGGCCACGGGCGGCGTCGTCGTCGGCGATGACGTAGCGGCTCTTGGGGTCGTAGAGGAACGACGCGGAGCCGTCCTCGAGGTCGACGCGCACGGTCCAGCGACCGTCCTCGCGGCGGAACGCGTCCCACGCGGCCTTCTCGGGCGCGATGCCGCGTTCGGCCAGGGCCGCGTCGGCCAGCTCGGCCAGGGTGACGGCGGCGCCGCCGACGTGCTTGCGGCGCACCGACGTGGCGCGGGCCGACTGGGCCATCCACTCGCGCTCGGCGATGACGGGCACGGCGAAGCCGTGCACCCGCTCGACCGTGATGCCGGCGGCCTCGGCGACCTCTTCGACCGACTCGCCGCGGCGGATGCGGGTCTGGATGTCTCGGGGGGTGAGCGAACTCTCCATCGGAATCTCCATCTGTCCTGAACGACTCGACCCTACGGGGGTGCGGTCAACCAGTGAGGTGAGCCGGCGGTCGATGCTGAGCCGGAAGCGTTCTCCGGTGGTCGCGTCCCGAGCGACGAGGAATCGCCCGTCGTCGCTGAGTCCCACGGTCGCGAGTTCCCGCATGTTTCGAGCCTCCCCGTGTCGCTTCTGCCACCGACCTCAAGGCTAGTGAATGCCCGTGGCGATCCCGGGAGACGCGCCGGGTCCGGATGGCTTTTCGGGCCGGGTCCGTGACGGTCCCGCGATCAGGCCTGCGAGTCGGCCGGGGCGGGCTCCGGAGCCCGGTAGAGCATGGCCACCGTGGTGGTCATCAGCGCCGCCACGATCGGCAGGACGAAGCCGGCCGAGGCCGACCAGCGGTCGACGATGAGGCCGGCGAGGGCTGCGCCGCCCGCGGTTCCCGCGGACATGCCCGTGGTCGTCCAGGTGAGCGCCTCGGTGAGGCGCGACTGCGGCACGGTGAGCTCGACGAGGTGCACCGCCGTGATGAGGGTCGGCGAGAGCATGAGGCCCGCCAGGCCGAAGCCGATGGCGAGCAGGGCGATGTTGGGCGCGAACGGCAGGGGCGACAGGAAGACGAGGAGCCCCAGCGTCGAGATCCTGAGTCGTCGGACGGGGTCGGCCGGGGGCGGCTGGGCCCCGATCACCAGGCCGGCGGCGAGACTTCCGGCCGAGAAGATGGCCAGGACGACACCGGCCGCGCCGGGACGTCCCTGCTCCTCCGTGAACGCCACGACGAGGACCTCGGCGGCACCGAACAGCACGCCGAGTCCGCACGCCGCGACGACCAGTGGGCCGAGCAGGAACCAGGGGAGCGGCTCGCGGGGACCGTCCGCCTGGGGCCGGTGCCGTGGCTGGGTGGAGCGCTGCAGCGCCAGGCCCCATGCCCCGACGATCGCGGCGACACCGGCCACGGCGAGCCCGGACCAGTCGAGGACGCTGAGGGTGAGGATCGTCACGAGCACGGGGCCGACGATGAAGACGACCTCGTCGAGCACCGCCTCCAGGGCGAACGCGGTCTGCAGGCGGGAGCGGTCGGGCAGGACGTGGGTCCAGCGCGCGCGCACCATGTTCCCGGTCTGCGGTGCCCCGAGCCCGGCGATCACCGCGCCCGCGGCAGCACCCCAGAGCGTGATGTCCACCGTCGAGAGCAGGATCACGATGCCGGACGCGAACAGGGCGCCCGCCGCGACGAGGACGGGGGCCTGCCCCAGGCGGTCGGCCAGCCTGCCTTGGACGGGGGCGAAGAACGCCGAGGTGACGACGTAGACCGCCATGACCAGGCCGGCGGGCGCGTAGTCACCGGTGCGACCGGAGACCAGCAGCACGATCCCGAGTCCCGTCATGGACAGCGGGAGACGTCCGAGCGCGCCGGCGGTCGTGAAGGCCGGGGCGCCGGGAGTGGCGAGGATCGTGCGGTAGGCGGAGAACATGTCGAGACTCATCTTGGACCACGTCACGCTGGCGCCGGGGGAGGGCTGTCGACGGCCTGCGCCCGAGGGGTGTGCCGTGTGGCGCCGTGGAACACTGGCGGCATGGACGCTGCCCCCTACGACGCCCTCCTGCTGGTCTCCTTCGGTGGACCCGAGAAGCCCGAGGACGTGGTCCCGTTCCTCGAGAACGTGACACGGGGCCGGGGCATCCCGAAGGAGCGCCTCGTCGAGGTCGGCGAGCACTACTTCGGCTTCGGCGGGAAGTCGCCGATCAACGACATCAACCGCGATCTGCTGGCCGCGCTGCGCCAGGACCTCGCCGACCAGGGCATCGACCTGCCGGTCTACTGGGGCAACCGCAACTGGGACCCCTACCTGGCTGACGCGTTCGACCAGATGGAGGCCGACGGGGTCCAGCGGGTCGCCTGCTTCATGACCAGCGCCTACTCCTCCTACAGCAGCTGCCGCCAGTACCGCGAGAACCTCTTCGAGGTCTCGCACGACCGCCCGATCCGGGTGGACCGCCTGCGGCACCACTTCAACCACCCCGTGTTCGTGGACCTGTTCACCGAGTACACGCGCGCGGCGCTGGCCGAGGTGGGCGGGGACGCCCGCGTCGTCTTCGTGACGCACTCGGTGCCCGAGCAGATGAACGAGGCCAGCGGCGGGCCCGGCTGCGGGCTGTACGAGCGCCAGCACCTCTCGGTCGCGGGGCTCGTGGCCGATGCCCTCGACCTGCCGACCTGGTCCCTGGCGTACTGCTCCCGCTCCGGTCCGCCCAGCCAGCCGTGGCTGGAGCCCGACGTGAACGACCACCTCGAGGAGCTCGCCGAGCAGGGCGTCACCGGGGTCGTCCTGGTCCCGATCGGCTTCGTGGCCGACCACATGGAGGTCGTGTACGACCTCGACACCGAGGCGAAGGCCACGGCCGAGCGTCTGGGCCTGCGGTTCGCCCGGGCCGCCAGCCCGAACGCCGACCCGCGCTACGCGGCGATGGTGCGCGAGCTGCTCCTGGAGCGCACCGCGGCCGAGCGCGGCGAGAAGCCGGAGCGGCCCGTGCGGGGGGAGCTCGGCCCCAAGGCCGACACCTGCCCCGGCGACTGCTGCGTCAACCCGCGCTCGCTGCGGCCGGTCCTGGCGTGACCGAGCTGCTCGACCTCGCCCGCCGGGTCGCGGCCGAGGCGGTCGAGCACGTCGCCTCCCTCCGCCCGCAGGGACGCGTCGGGATCGCGGGCACGAAGTCGAGCCCCACCGACCTGGTCACCCTGATCGACCGCTCGTGCGAGGAGCTGATCCGCGCGAGGATCCTGGCCGCACGCCCCGACGACGCCTTCGTGGGTGAGGAGGGCCAGGACGTCCCCGGCACCTCGGGTGTGGAGTGGGTGGTCGACCCGATCGACGGCACGGTGAACTTCGTCTACGGCATCCCGCGCTACGCCGTGGCGATCGCGGCCCGGGTCGAGGGCGCCGACGAGGTCGGCGTCGTGGTGAACATCGCCACGGGGGAGTCCTACGAGGCGGTGGCGGGCGAGGGTGCCTGGCGCACCGACGAGGCCGAGCCGCGGCGGCTGACGGGGCCGCCCGTCTTGCCGTTGGACCAGATGCTGGTCGCCACGGGCTTCAACTACGTCCCTGAGGTCCGCGAGCACCAGGCCCGCGCCGTCGGCGCGATGCTGCCGCACGTGCGCGACATCCGCCGGATCGGCGCCGCGGCGCTCGACCTCACCGATCTCGCGGAGGGGCGGCTCGACGCCTACGTCGAGCAGGGACTGCACGTCTGGGACCACGCGGCGGCCGGCCTGATCGCCCGCGAGGCGGGTCTCGTGGTCACCGGACCGGACGGCTCGCCGAGCGAGCGGCTCCTCGTCGCGGCGCCCGCCGGCAGCATCGATCCGTTCCTCGATCTCGTCGCCCGCTGCGGGTTCTGAGAAAAGCCGTCCGCACGACTGGCGCGGGCGCCCCGGCAGTGGGAGCATCGGCGCCACGAGGGGGATTGCGTCCGGGTGCGGGCAGATTTGGTCCATGTGGTTGAATCTGCGCGTTCCACAAGAACACGACCACAGTTCCACGAGAACGAGCATGGAGAAGTGATGGCAACCGATTACGACGCGCCCCGCAAGACCGACGAGGAGCAGTCCGAGGACAGCATCGAGGAGCTGAAGGCGCGTCGCCACGAGAAGAACTCGGGCAAGGTCGACGAGGACGAGGTCGAGGCGGCAGAGTCGTTCGAGCTCCCCGGCGCCGACCTCTCGCACGAGGAGCTCGCGGTCAAGGTCGTGCCCAAGCAGTCCGACGAGTTCACCTGCATGTCCTGCTTCCTGGTGCACCACCGCAGTCAGCTGGCCACCGAGAAGAACGGCATGGCGATCTGCAAGGACTGCGCCGACTGAGGTCCGCGCACCGACTCACGACGTCCGGCGTCGCCGCTCACGCGGCGGGCCGGACGTCGTCGTCTCAGGGCGTGGTGTTCTTCGTGGACCTCATGCCCGGCGGCAGCCCGCCGGTGGACCTCACCCAGTAGGTGGCGGCACCGCGCCGCGCGACGGTGCGGACGACCTGCACCGTGGCGCCGCCGATGGCCGCCCACGCGATGGCCTCGGTCGTGCTCAGATCGGGGTGGCGGGTGTTGCGCGGCGGCTTGCGACCCGTGACGGCCCGCCAGGCCAGGTTCGAGATGTACGGGGCGAGCGACGCCGCGAGCAGGGCGGAACCGGCGTCGAGGGCCCGCCAGGCGCCTCGCCCCCGCCCCGTGGAGACCTCCGCCTCGGCAGGCGAGGTGGTTGCGGGGTCAGGCGTCGCCTTCGTCGCGCGCTTCCGGGCCATCGATGATCCTTTCGTCGGGAGCAGGACCAGTGTGGCCCACGGCACGCGTGAGCGCGTCGGGACGCCGGGTCGACACGAGCCAGTAGGGCGTCGGGTCGGCCGGGTCGGCCACCTCGACGCGCACGCCGCGGTCGATCCACGGGCGGGTCAGCAGGAAGGCGCGGTCGGTGCCGGCCCGCGAGAGCGCGGCTCGCCAGGCGGCCGGGTCGAGCGCGACGACCTCGCCGAGGTCGGGCGCCTCGAGGTGTGCGTCCCCCGCGCGGAGCCGGCCGGGCTCCGCGACGACCAGCAGCGAGCCGTAGCGCCACAGTCCCGCTCCCGCGACCACCAGGATGAGGAGCGCGAGACCGCCGGCGACCGCGGGGCTGGTGGCGACGAGCAGCAGCCAGCCGATGGTCGCGGCGACGAGGCCGACGGCGCCCCACCACAGGCCGGACGCCACGAGACGCTCACGATGGTGGGCATTGTTGGTCTTCACGAGTCCACTGTGCCCGATGGGGTCTCGCGCCAGTATCGTCGCCACCGTGACCGAGGTGCAGATCCGCCGGCTCGACGCCGGTGTTCCCCTTCCCACGTACGCCCACCCCGCCGACGCCGGCGCCGACCTCGTCTCGACGGTCGACCTCGAGCTCGCGCCGGGGGAGCGCACCCTCGTGCCCACGGGCATCGCGATCGCCCTGCCGGAGGGGTTCGCCGGCTTCATCCACCCCCGGTCGGGCCTCGCGCTGCGGCACGGGCTCTCGGTCGTGAACACGCCGGGCACGATCGACGCGGGTTACCGTGGGGAGGTCAAGGTTCTCCTGGTGAACCACGACCTGCGCGAGCCGGTCCGCATCGCACGCGGTGACCGGATCGCCCAGCTGGTCGTCCAGCGGGTCGAGCACGTGCGCTTCGTCGAGGTGGACGGTCTCGAGGACTCCGTGCGAGGCGAGGGCGGGTACGGTTCCTCGGGTGGTCACGCCTCGATCGAGGCATCGACGGAAGGAAGTCTGTGATGTGGGGTCGCAAGAACGCGGGGGCCGACGCGGCTCCCGCCCCCGCTGCTCCTGAGAACGTCGAGGTCACCGGCCCCCGGGCCGACGGACCGTTCGACGTCACGGAGCGCCCGAACGAGTCCCACGACGAGTACGTCGACCTGGGCAGCCTGCTGATCAAGATGCGCGGCGACATCGAGGTGCAGCTGCCCACGGAGGACGACGTGGTCACCGCGGTCCTCGTGACCTCCGGCGGCTCGGCCGTCGAGCTGCGCCCCTTCGCCGGCGCTCGCAGCGGCGGCACGTGGGACGGCGTGCGCGCCGAGCTGCGCGAGGAGGTCGACAAGCGCGGCGGCACGTTCACCGAGGTGGACGGCCCGTTCGGCACCGAGGTGCTGGCCCAGTTCCCCGCCACGGCTCCCGACGGCAGCGCGGGCGTCCAGCCCGCCCGCTTCATCGGCATCGAGGGGCCCCGCTGGGTCTTGCGCGCCACGATCCTGGGTGCGGCCGGCCTCGAGTCCATCGACAGCGGCGTCTTCATGGAGATCCTGCGCGACCTGCGCGTGCGTCGCGGCGACGAGCCGCGGATGCTGCGCGAGTCGCTGCCGATCGTCCTGCCGCCCGACGCCCAGCGCATCCCCGAGGAGTAGGCGGAGATGGCAGGCGTCGTCTCGCGCTGGCTCGACCGCTTCTCGGTCGAGAGCCAGGAGGACACCGAGCTGCGCGGCCGCGCCACGGCCGCGGGGTGCGCCGCGATCAAGGACGTGCCCGAGCGCGAGCGCGTCGACGTCCACGGCGTCCTGCAGGACGTGACGCTGCGGCCCGTCGGCGACGTCACGGCGCTGGAGGCCTCGCTCTACGACGGCACGGGAACGGTCACCCTGATCTGGCTCGGCCGGCGCCGCATCGAGGGGATCTCCGCGGGACGCTCCCTCATCGCCACGGGCCGGATCGGTCACCGCGGCACCGAGCGCGTCATCTACAACCCGGCCTACCGGCTCGACGCATGAGCACGTCCGAACCGGCCCGCGCCGACGCCGCCACCGTCGAGCAGGTCGTGCGCCAGCGCCTGGCCGAGGCCTTCGGCGGCGTGCGCGGCATCGTCGAGGCCGCCGTCCCGACGATCACCTTCACCCTCTGCTACCTGACCACGCGCGACCTCCGGCTCAGCCTGATCATCGCCTCGGCGCTCACGGCTGTCCTGCTGATCGTGCGGGTCGTCCAGCGCTCGAACCCCCAGTTCGTCATCAACGCGCTCGTCGGCATCGGCATCGCTGCGCTGTTCGCGTCCCGCTCGGGCGAGGCCCGTGACGTGTTCCTGCCCGGGATCCTCTACAACGCCGGCTACGCGGTCGTCCTCGTGGCGACGGTGGTCATCGGCTGGCCGGCGATCGGCGTCATGATCGGCGCCCTGGTCGGCGATCCGAGCGGATGGCGTCGCGATCCCGGCATGCGCCGCCTGTGCAACCGGCTGACCCTGCTGTTCGCGCTGCCCTGCGTCCTGCGCGTCCTCGTGCAGTACCCGCTCTACGCGGCCGACCAGATCGGCTGGCTGGGCACCTCGAAGGTCGTCATGGGCTGGCCCCTGCAGATCGCCACGCTCGCCGCGATGGTGTGGCTGCTCAGCCGCAACAGCACGCCGGTGACCGACCTGCGAGACGAGCCCCGCGAGGTCTGAGCTCTGTCAGTCGTGCGACGACAGCTGGGCCGCGAGCTGCTCCTCCGCCTCGGCGGGGGTGACGAAGAGCAGCTCGTCACCGGCCTCGACCGTGCGGTCGGGCTCGGGCAGCAGCGACTGCTGGAGCCGCAGGATCGCCACCGGCGCGACGCCGTCGGGCCACGTGATGTCACCGAGGCGACGGCCGACGTAGGCCGAGTCCTCGGGCACGGTCAGCTCGACGAGGTTCGTGTTGCTCTGGCGGAAGGTGAACAGCCGGACGAGGTCGCCGACCGACACGGCCTCCTCCACGAGCGCGGCCATGATGCGCGGCGTGGACACGGCCACGTCGACGCCCCACGACTCGCCGTAGAGCCACTCGTTGCTCGGGTTGTTGACGCGGGCCACCGTGCGGGGGACCGCGAACTCGGTCTTGGCCAGCAGCGACGTGACGAGGTTGGCCTTGTCGTCGCCGGTGGCGGCGATGACCACGTCACACGTCTGCAGCTGCGCCTCCTCCAGCGTGCTCATCTCGCAGGCGTCGGCCAGCAGCCACTGGGCTCCCGGCACGAGGTCGCTGCGGATGGAGGTGGCGGCCTTGTCGATGAGGAGCACGCGGTGACCGTGGTCGACGAGCTCCTGGGCCACGGAGCGGCCGACCGCACCGGCTCCGGCGATCGCGACGCGCATCAGTCCTCCTCCTTGGGCCCGTTGTCCAGCGCCTCGAGCACGCCGTCGGCCTCCTCCGAGACCAGGAACATGCTGAGGTAGTCGCCCTCCTGGATCACGGTGTCACCCGTGATCTGCTGGCCCGTGCCCAGACGCGTGATGAACGCGACGCGGGCGCCGGTCTGCGCCTCGAGCGCCGCGACGGTGCGCCCGACCCAGGCGAACGGGGCGTAGGCGTTGTCGAGCCGGAGCCGGCCGGAGGGATCGCGCCAGGCCGGCTCGGAGCCGGCCGGCAGCAGCCGGCGGAGCATCTGGTCGGCCGCCCACGGGACGGTGGCCACGGTGGGGATGCCGAGGCGCTCGTAGACCTCGGCGCGTCGAGGGTCGTAGATGCGCGCCACGACGTTGGGCACGCGGAACACCTCGCGGGCGACCCGCGCGGCGATGATGTTGGAGTTGTCGCCGCTGGACACCGCGGCGAAGGCGTCGGCCTGCTCGATCCCGGCCGAGACGAGCACGCCCCGGTCGAAGCCCATGCCGGTGACGGTGGACCCGGCGAACGAGGGTCCCAGGCGCCTGAACGCGTCGGGGTTCGAGTCGATGACGGAGGTCGAGTGGCCGCGTGACTCCAAGCTGCGGGCCAGCGACGCGCCGACGCGCCCGCACCCCATGATCACGATGTGCACACCGGCGACGGTACACCGGCCTGATCGGGTCTAGCATCGGTCGGGTGGGATTGACCGGGGCGCTCAAGCGCGCTCTCATCGGACAGAAGCTGCGCACCTCCCAGATGGGCGAGACCCTGCTCCCCAAGCGGATCGCGCTGCCGGTGTTCGCCAGCGATGCTCTGTCGTCCGTGGCCTATGCGCCGGACGAGATCTTCCTGACCCTGTCGATGGGCGGACTGACGGCATACGCGTTCAACTGGCAGGTCGGTCTGGCGGTCGTCGTGGTCATGCTCACGGTGGTCGCCTCGTACCGCCAGAACGTGCGTGCCTATCCCAGCGGCGGTGGCGACTACGAGGTCGCGACCGTCAACCTGGGCCGCAACGCGGGTCTCACCGTGGCCAGTGCGCTCATGGTCGACTACGTGCTCACGGTCGCAGTCTCGATCTCCTCGGGTGTCCAGAACGCCGCCGCGGCACTGCCGTTCCTCAAGGGTCACGAGGCCGTCACCGCCGTGGGGCTCGTGGCGCTGCTGACCGCCATGAACCTGCGGGGCACGAAGGAGTCGGGTCGCGCGTTCGCGATCCCCACCTACCTGTTCATGGTCGCGATCGCGCTGATGGCCGGTTGGGGCTACATCGAGTACGCGCTCGGCACGCTGCCCGAGGTCGAGAGCGCGAAGTACGACATCGCGGCGGAGGAGCCCTTCACCGGCGCGATCTCCGGCATCGCGATGGCCTACCTGCTCGCCCGCGCCTTCTCGTCCGGCTGTGCGGCGCTGACGGGCGTCGAGGCGATCAGCAACGGCGTGCCGGCCTTCCGCAAGCCCAAGAGCCGTAACGCCGCGACGACCCTGCTGCTGCTCGGGACCATCTCCATCGCGATGCTGATGAGCATCATCGTGCTGGCCGACCTGATGAACCTGCGCTACGTCGAGGACCCGGCCCACCAGCTGCTCCTCGACGGCCAGCCGGTCGGCGAGGGATACGTCCAGGAGACCGTGATCGGCCAGCTCGCCGGCGCGCTCTTCCACGACGTGCCGCCGCTGTTCTACTTCGTCATCGCCTGCACGGGCATCATCCTCGTCCTCGCGGCGAACACCGCGTTCAACGGCTTCCCGGTGCTCGGGTCGATCCTCGCGCGCGACGGGTTCCTGCCGCGCCAGCTGCACACCCGTGGCGACCGGCTGGCCTTCAGCAACGGCATCCTGGCCCTCGCGGCGGCCGCCTCGGTGCTCATCGTGGCGTTCGACGCCGAGGTCACCAAGCTGATCCAGCTCTACATCGTCGGGGTCTTCGTCTCGTTCACGCTGAGCCAGCTCGGGATGATCCGGCACTGGACGCGGCACCTGCGGACCGAGTCCGACCCGGGGGAGCGAAACCGGATGCGGCGCTCGCGCGTCGTCAACGCGTTCGGCCTGGCGATGACGGCCACGGTCCTCGTGATCGTGCTCATCACCAAGTTCCTCGCCGGGGCGTGGATCGCGATCCTGGCGATGGTGATCGTGTTCGTGGTCATGCGCGCCATCGCCCGCCACTACGACCGCGTGGCGCTCGAGCTCGCGGTGGATGAAGCCGACGTCGCGCTGCCGGCCCGTGTCCACGGCGTCGTGCTCGTCAGCAAGCTGCACAAGCCGGCCATGCGAGCGATCGCCTACGCGCGGCTGGCCGGCTCCGGCACGCTCGAGGCGGTCACGGTCGACCTCGATCCCGACGAGACCGCCGAGCTGACGCGTCGCTGGGACGAGCTCCGAGTGCCGATCCCGCTGCGCGTGCTCGACTCGCCCTTCCGCGAGGTCGTGCGTCCGGTCATGCGGTACGTGAAGGCGCGGCGCTCGCAGAACCCGCGCGACCTCGTCACGGTCTACGTCCCCGAGTACGTCGTCGGCCGCTGGTGGGAGCAGCTGCTGCACAACCAGACCGCCTTGCGCCTCAAGGCCCGCCTGCTCTTCGTGCCGGGCGTGCTCGTCGTCAGCGTGCCGTTCCAGCTGGCCTCGGCGAAGCGGATGGCCGCAGTCGACTCCCGCCCGACGGCCGGCGACGTCCGGCGCGGCATCGGCAGGGAGGAGCGATGACCGACGATCCCGTGGTCACCGTCGGACCCGTCGCCCACGGCGGCCACTGCGTGGCCCGCCTGGACGGCCAGGTCGTCTTCGTGCGGCACGCGCTCCCCGGCGAGGTGGTGAGGATCCGCGTCACCGACCGCACGAAGCGCTTCCTGCGCGCCGACGCGATCGAGATCCTCGAGGCGTCGCCCGACCGCGTCACCCCTCCGTGCCCCCTCGCGAGGCCGGGCCTGTGCGGTGGCTGCGACTTCCAGCACGTCTCGGAGGAGGGCCAGCTGACCCTGCTCACCGACGTCGTCCGCGAGCAGCTCCAGCGGCTCGCCGGACTCGACTGGGACGGTCGCGTCGAGTCGGTCGGCCCCCTGCTCGACTGGCGCACCCGCGTGATCTGGTCCGTCGCCGAGAACGGGATGGCCGGCCTGCGCCGGCACCGCAGCCACGACGTCATCCCCGTGGAGGACTGCCCGATCGCGCATCCCGACCTGCCCGACGTCAGCCGTCAGCTGTGGGACGAGCCGCGCGTGGAGACGATCGTCTCGTCCACGGGCCAGCGGCTGCTCGTCACGGACGCGACGATCGGCGACGAGCTGGAGGCGCAGGCCGACGGCGTCGTGGCCTCCGACGGCTCGGTCCGCGCCGGCACCGGCACGCTCGTCGAGGAGGTCAAGGGACGCCGATTCGCCGTGAGCGGCTCGGGCTTCTGGCAGGTGCACCCCGCGTCCGCCACCACCCTGGTCGACGCGGTCCTCGCCGGCGCCGACGTCCGGCCGGGCGACCGCGTGCTCGACCTCTACGCGGGAGCCGGCCTGTTCTCGGCGTTCCTGGCCGAGGCCTGCGCCCCGGGCGAGCTGGTGAGCGTCGAGGGCAATCGCCGCGCCTCGGCCGACGCGGGGGAGAACCTCGCCGACCGGCCGAACGCGGCCGTCGTCCACGCGCCCGTGGAGCGCGCGCTGCGCCGCGGCGCCCTCGGGGCCCGGGCCGATGTCGTCGTCCTCGACCCGCCGCGCACCGGCGCCAAGGAGGCGGTCGCGGCCATCGCCGCGCTGGAGCCCCGACGGATCGTCTACGTCGCGTGCGACCCGGCCGCGCTCGCCCGCGACCTGGCCACGTTCGGCCGGCTGGGCTACGGGCTCGAGTCGCTGCGTGGCTTCGCCCTGTTCCCCATGACGCACCACGTGGAGTGCGTCGCGGTGCTTGCGCGGGCGTGACCCGTCCGGTTGAGTCACCCCCGTGACGTACGCCGACCCCCATGCCTGCCCCGCCTGCCGAGGGATGATCAGCGCAGCGATGACCTGTCCTCGCTGCGGGTTCGACCTCGGCTCCGTGGAGGCGCAGCGCCTGTGGGGGCTGTTCGTCGAAGCCGACCGGCTCGTGGCCGAGGGACGCGCCCGCCAGCAGGTCGGCGCGACGACGCCCGCTGCCGCTGCGGCGACGACCCCCGCCACGGGGACGACGTCGCTCCCGTCCGCCCCGACGCCGACGCCGGCGCCGGCTCCGGCTCGCACGTGGTCGACGGGCTCGATCCTGCTCGGCCTCGGTGCCGTGTGCCTGGTCGTCGCGGGCATCATCTTCGCGACCGTGGCCTGGGGCTCCCTCGGTGTGCTCGGCAGGGCGGCGATCCTGCTGGTGGTCACCGCCCTCGTCGGCCTCGCGGCCCGCTGGGCCACGCGCCGCGGGCTCGACAACACCGCCGAGGCGCTCTGGGCCGTCTTCCTCGGCTTCGTCACGGTGGACCTGCTGGCCGCCGTGGCCGAGGGTCTCTTCGGGCTCGAGTGGTCCGACTTCGCGCTCGTCTCGGTGGTCTGGACCGGCGTGCTCGTCGGCGCGGGAGTGGCGATCGTCCGGTCGTCCGAGGCGCCGCTGGGCCGTCGCCTCGTCAGCCCGCAGCTGGTGGCGGGCCTCGCCCCGTACGTCAGTGCCCCCGCCGTCATGGTGCGCCTGGGGGACCTCGGCGAGGGTGCCGATCTCTGGTTCTGGGCCGCGGCCGCGGCACTCGTGCTGCCGCTGGTGGTCGTCGCCGTCGGCCACCGGACGGGCCTGCGCTGGATGCTGTGGCCCAGCGCACTGCTCTCGCTGCTCCTCGCTGTCGTTCTCGTGGCTCTCGCGATCGACGCGTCGCAGGCCGGGTCGCCGGTCCTGGGTCCGACCGAGGCGCTGCCGACCATCGTGCTGGCTGCCCTCGCCGTGGGCGGGGCCGTCGTGGTGCCCCGCCTCCGCGTCTGGCTCACCGCCTTCGCGGTGTCCGCCGCGCTCTACCTGGTGGGCGTGGCGGCCCAGGGTGCGGCGTGGAGCGCCGACGTCGTCACGTCGGCGGCGGGTCTGACGGCCGTCGCGGTGCTCGTGGCCCTGCTCGCGTGGTTCGTGGTCCGTGAGGACGACTGGTCGCTCGGCACCCGGTGGGCGGCGGTCGCCGGTGGCACCGCCGCGCTGCTGTGGTGCGGGGCCGTGGCGCTCTCCAACGCCGAGCGCGCGGACGAGGCCGGCTGGTTCTCCTCGCCATCCGACGTGTGGGTGCGCCCCAACGAGCTCGACATCACGGAGGGGTGGTGGGTGCTGGCCGTCGCCGTGCCCGTGATCGCCGCGTGGCTCGCCACGACGCGCTGGCCGGCGCCGAGGCTCGCTCCGCCGGAGTGGCGGGTCCCGGTCGCGCTCGTCGCAGCCGGCGCCGCCGTGGTCACGGCGGTCGGCTCGTCGACGCTGCCCTTCCTCGTGCACGCCGTCGTGCTCGTCGTGGTCGGTGCCGCGCTCGCGGTCGCCCTGCGGAAGGCGCTGTGGGGGTTCGCGATCGTCCCGGTGGGCGTCGTGGCCCTCGCGATGGTCGTGGTGCCCCTCGGAGGACCCGTCACCGCGTGGGCGTGGGGGATCGCTGCCGCGGGCGCTCTCGTGTGTGCCGTGGTGGGTCTCGAGGAGCCTCCGGGTCCGCGTCGCGCGATCTCGGCTGCTGCCGCCGGGCTCACCGCGTTCGCGATCGTCGCCACGGTCGCGCAGGTCGCCGACCTCGCCGACGTCAGCCCCGGTGCGTGGGGACCGATCGTCGTGGGCGTGGCCGCGGGGCTGCTGCTGCTGACCCTCGCGCTCGACGAGCTGCCCTGGCACCGCACGGCGGTGGAGGTCGTGGTCGCCGCGACCCTGCTCGTCACGGTGGTCCGCGAGGGCGACGACTTGGCCCTGGTCTCACTGCTGCTCACGATCGGCGCGGTCGCCTCGGCCGTGGTGGGCCTGCTCGACGACGACCGCACGCACCTGCGCTGGGTCGCCGCCGGACTCACCGGCGCCGCCTGGGTGGCGCGACTGGCCGCCAGCGAGGTGGAGACCGTCGAGGCGTACACGGCGCCGTTCGCCGTGGCCGTCCTCGTGGCGGGCTGGTGGCACCTGCGCTCCCACCCGGAGAGCCGCACCTGGGTCGCCCTCACGCCCGGACTCCTGCTGGCCTTCCTGCCGTCGTTGCCCCAGGCGCTGGAGGACCCGACCAGCCTGCGCGCCCTGCTGCTCGGTCTGGTCGCCGCCGTCTCCCTCGCCGCCGGGCTCGTGCTGCGCTGGGGCGCACCGGTCATCGCCGGCGCGGCGGTCCTGCTGGTGCTGGTCCTGGCGAACGTCGGCCCGACGGCGCTGGGACTGCAGCGCTGGATCCTCATCGCGATCGCCGGGCTGATCCTGCTCGTGGTGGGTACCACGTGGGAGAAGCGAGTCGCTGAGGGACGCGCCCTGCTGGTGCGCATCGCCGCGCTGAGGTGAGGGTCACCTGAGCGGAGCGCTTCCGGACATCGTTTGATATCGTTTATCTTGACATCAAGATAACTGGTACTTAGGCCATCCTGAACGCCCCCGGGCGGCCCCACGGGGGGCAGGATGGGAACACCAGTGAAGGAGAAGCCCATGAGCGTCGACACTTTCCAGGCCAAGGACTCCTTGGCGGTCGGGGAGAAGTCCTACGACTACTACCGGCTCGATGCGGTCCAGGGCGAGGGACTCGACGTCGCCTCCCTGCCGTTCAGCCTCAAGATCCTGCTCGAGGCGCTCCTGCGCACCGAGGACGGCGCGGACATCACCGCCGAGGACATCAAGGCGATCGCCTCGTGGGACCCGAACGCGGATCCCAGCAAGGAGATCCAGTTCACCCCCGCCCGCGTGATCATGCAGGACTTCACCGGCGTCCCGTGCGTCGTCGATCTCGCCACGATGCGTGAGGCGATGGCCGACCTCGGTGGCGACCCCTCCAAGATCAACCCGCTCGCGCCCGCCGAGATGGTCATCGACCACTCCGTGATCGCCGACGTCTTCGGCACGCCCGAGGCGTTCGAGCGCAACGTCGAGATCGAGTACGAGCGCAACGGCGAGCGCTACAAGTTCCTCCGCTGGGGCCAGGGCGCCTTCAGCGACTTCCGCGTCGTCCCGCCGGGCACGGGCATCGTGCACCAGGTCAACATCGAGAAGCTCGCCCGCGTCGTGTTCACCCGCGACAGCGACGGCGGCGTCGTGGCCTACCCCGACTCGTGCGTCGGCACCGACTCGCACACCACGATGGTCAACGGCCTGGGCGTCGTCGGCTGGGGCGTGGGCGGCATCGAGGCCGAGGCCGCGATGCTCGGCCAGCCGATCAGCATGCTCATCCCGCGCGTCGTCGGCTTCAAGCTCTCCGGCGAGCTGCCGCAGGGCGCCACCGCCACCGACCTCGTGCTGACGATCACCGAGCAGCTGCGCGAGCACGGCGTCGTCGGCAAGTTCGTCGAGTTCTACGGCCCCGGCGTCAGCGCCGTCCCGCTGGCCAACCGCGCCACGATCGGCAACATGAGCCCCGAGTACGGCTCCACCATCGCGGTCTTCCCGATCGACGGCGAGACCACGAAGTACCTCGAGCTCACCGGCCGCTCGGCCGAGGAGATCGCGCTCGTCGAGGCGTACGCCAAGGCCCAGGGCCTGTGGCACGACACCGACCACGAGCCGCGCTACAGCGAGTACCTCGAGCTCGACCTCGCGGACGTCGTCCCGTCGATCGCCGGCCCGAAGCGCCCCCAGGACCGCATCGCGCTGACGAACAGCAAGACGGCCTTCCGTGCGTCGCTGCGTGACTACGTCGATCACAGCGAGCAGCAGCTCAACGGGTACGACGAGGCTGTCGACGACTCCTTCCCCGCGTCCGACACGCCCAAGACGTCCACGTACGCCAACGGCGGCGAGGGCCCGAGCGAGCACGCCACCGGCGCTCCCGGCGAGCGTGTCCGCAACCCGCAGAGCGTCACGCTCGAGGACGGCACCTCGTTCGAGGTCGACCACGGCGCGGTCACCATCGCGGCCATCACGTCGTGCACCAACACGTCGAACCCGTCGGTCATGATCGGCGCCGGACTGCTGGCCAAGAAGGCCGTCGAGAAGGGCCTGCAGCGCAAGCCGTGGGTCAAGACGACGCTGGCGCCGGGCTCGAAGGTCGTCACCGACTACTACGAGAAGTCGGGCCTGAACGTCTACCTCGACAAGCTCGGGTTCAACCTCGTCGGCTACGGCTGCACCACGTGCATCGGCAACTCCGGGCCGCTGATCCCCGAGGTCAGCGCGGCCGTCAACGAGGGCGACCTGGCCGTCTCCGCGGTGCTCTCGGGCAACCGCAACTTCGAGGGCCGCATCAACCCCGACATCAAGATGAACTACCTCGCGTCCCCGCCGCTGGTCATCGCGTACGCGCTCGCCGGCTCGATGGACGTCGACCTGTTCAACGACCCGCTGGGCCAGGACGCCGACGGCAACGACGTCTTCATGAAGGACATCTGGCCGTCGCCGGCCGAGGTCGAGGACGTCATCGCCAGCTCGATCGACGCCGACACCTTCAGCCGCGAGTACGCCGACGTGTTCGCCGGTGACGAGCGCTGGCAGAACCTGCCGACCCCCGAGGGCGACACGTTCGCGTGGGACGAGGACTCCACCTACGTCCGCAAGGCGCCGTACTTCGACGGCATGGGCCTGGAGCCCGACGCCGTCACCGACGTCGAGGGCGCCCGGGTCCTGCTGAAGCTGGGCGACTCGGTCACCACCGACCACATCAGCCCGGCCGGCGCGATCAAGAAGGACAGCCCCGCCGGCAAGTACCTCATGGAGAAGGGCGTGCAGCCGCGCGACTTCAACTCGCTCGGCTCGCGCCGCGGCAACCACGAGGTCATGATCCGCGGCACGTTCGCCAACATTCGGCTGCGCAACCAGATCGCGCCCGGCACCGAGGGCGGCTTCACCCGCGACTTCACCGCCGACGGCGAGGTCACCTCGGTGTTCGACGCCTCGCAGCACTACCAGGAGGCCGGCATCCCGCTGGTCGTCCTGGCGGGCAAGGAGTACGGCTCGGGCTCGTCGCGCGACTGGGCGGCCAAGGGCACGGCGCTGCTGGGCGTCAAGGTCGTCATCGCCGAGTCGTACGAGCGGATCCACCGCTCGAACCTCATCGGCATGGGCGTCCTGCCCCTGCAGTTCCCCGAGGGCGAGACGGCCGAGTCGCTGGGCCTGACCGGTGAGGAGACCTTCACGGTCACCGGCATCACCGAGCTCAACGACGGCACCACGCCGCGCACGGTCAAGGTGAAGGCCGACGACATCGAGTTCGACGCCGTCGTCCGCATCGACACCCCCGGTGAGGCGAACTACTACCGCAACGGCGGCATCATGCCGTACGTGCTGCGCTCGCTGCTCGACTGAGTGAGACGTCCTGGACTGCCCGCCACCGCTCCGGTGGCGGGCAGTTCTGCGTCACGGGGTGTCCGGCGCGGCGGCGGATGATGGGATGGGGGAGTGACGATCCACTCGGAGCACCCGTTCGTGCCGGCCGACCGCGACAAGGACGCCTTCCGCCGGCTCCGGGGCCGCCTCCCCGCGCCGGTGACGGTCGTCGCCACCGGGGCGGGCCGCGACCGGGTCGGGCTCACGGTCTCCTCGGTGCTGCTCGCTGACGGGGAGCCGCCCCGGATCGAGCTGCTCGTCGATCCCGACTCCGACCTGGGGGAGTCGCTCGACGTAGGCTTCCGCGCCGCGGCCAGCGTGCTGCAGCCCGGCGACGACTACCTCGCCGAGGTGTTCGCCGGCATGGCGCCGGCGCCGGGAGGCATGTTCACCGTCGGTCGCTGGACCGACTCCGCGTGGGGACCCCGACTCGAGGACCGCTCGTGGTGCGGCCTCACCGTGGACGAGGTGACCGAGATCGGCTGGTCGCTGCGCGTGACCGGAACGGTCCACGAGGTCGGCGTCGAGGCCTCCACCGGGACGGCCCACGCCCGCGGGCGCTTCCACGACCTCGGCTGACGGCCGGTCGTGGCGCCTCGCTGGCCGGGCGTCGTTACGATGGAGGAATGCCGTCAGTGCTCAGCTCCGTGTCCGGTCCCGCCGACCTGCGACGCCTGGACGACGAATCGCTGGCGCGGCTCGCTGCCGAGGTCCGTGAGTTGCTGATCGAGTCGGTCGCCGCGAACGGTGGGCACCTCGGTCCCAACCTCGGCGTGGTCGAGCTGACGATCGCGCTGCACCGCGTGTTCGACTCCCCGAACGACAAGATCGTCTGGGACACCGGACACCAGGCGTACGTCCACAAGATGCTCACCGGCCGCGCCGACCAGTTCGGCGACCTGCGCAAGGAGGGCGGCCTCTCGGGCTACCCCAGCCACGCCGAGTCGCCCCACGACTGGGTCGAGAACTCGCACGCCTCCACGTCGCTGTCGTACGCCGACGGCCTCGCGCGCGCCAACGCCGTGCAGGGCAAGGACGACCACGTCGTCGCGGTCATCGGCGACGGCGCGCTCACCGGCGGCATGGCGTGGGAGGCCATCAACAACATCTGCGCCGACAACTGCCGGCGCGTGGTGATCGTCGTCAACGACAACGGACGTTCGTACACGCCCACCGTCGGTGGCCTGGCGAACCGCCTCACGCAGATCCGCACCAACCCGCGGTACGAGCCGGCCCTGAGCGCCATCCGCGAGCGGATGACCACCGGCCCCAGGTTCGCCGAGGTCGCCTACGAGGCGCTCCACGCGATCAAGAAGGGCTTCAAGGACGTCCTCGCGCCGCAGGGCATGTTCGAGGACCTCGGCATCAAGTACCTCGGTCCGGTCGACGGACACGACCGCCACGCGATGGAGCAGGCGCTCACGGCGGCCCGCAACTTCGGCGGTCCCGTGCTCGTCCACGCGATCACCACGAAGGGCCACGGCTACGACATCGCCGTCGCCAACGAGAACGACCAGATGCACCAGGCGACCCCGTTCGACCGCCTGACGGGCGAGGCCATCAGCATCGCGCCCGCGGGCTGGACCTCCGTCTTCCGCGACGAGATCGTGCGCATCGCCGACGACCGTCCCGACGTCGTGGGCATCACCGCGGCCATGCTGTACCCGACGGGGCTCGACGCCTTCGCCGACAAGTTCCCCGATCGCGTCCTCGACGTCGGCATCGCCGAGCAGCACGCCGTCACCAGCGCGGCCGGCATGGCGATGGGCGGCCTGCACCCGGTCGTCGCGGTGTACGCCACGTTCCTGAACCGCGCGTTCGACCAGGTCCTGATGGACGTGGCCCTGCACCGCCAGGGCGTCACGTTCGTGCTCGACCGCGCCGGCGTCACGGGTGACGACGGCGCCAGCCACAACGGCATGTGGGACCTCTCCCTCATGCAGCTCGTCCCCGGCCTGCACCTGGCCGCCCCGCGTGACGGCAGCCGACTGCGCGAGCTGCTGCGCGAGGCCGTCGAGATCGACGACGCGCCCAGCGTGGTGCGCTTCGCCAAGGGCCCCGTGGCCCCCGACCTCGAGGCCGTCGACCGCGTCGGCGGTGTCGATGTCCTGCACCGGTCCGACGACGCCCAGGTCCTCGTCGTCGGCGTCGGCACGATGGCCGCGATGGCGGTCGACGTGGCCCAGCGCCTCGAGCAGGAGGGCGTGGCCGCGACGGCGATCGACCCCCGCTGGATCAAGCCGCTGGACCCGGCCGTGCTCGACCTCGCCGCCGACCACCGTCTCGTGGTGACGATCGAGGACAACGGCCGCCAGGGCGGGGTGGGGTCCACGATCCTGCACGCCGTCAGCGACCGCGGCCTCGACGTGCCGGTGCGGATCCACGCCGTCGCGCAGGAGTTCCTCGACCACGCGAAGCGCGACGTGATCCTGCGCCGCCTCGGCCTGACCCCCGAGTCGATCACGCAGGACGCACTGGCCCGGCTCGGGGAATGTCCCGAGGGTGACCGGCGTTGACTCCGAAGTGGTTCTCACGACGACGTTCCGATGAATACGAGCGCGACCCGATCCCGCTGATCGTCGCCCTCGACGGCTTCCTGAGCGCGGGCTCCTCCTCGGTCCTCGCGGCCGAGCAGCTGCGCACCGACGGCGGCGAGGTGGTGCACGAGTTCGACCTCGACTCGATGCTCGACTACCGCGCCCGGCGGCCCCCGATCACGTTCCGGCGTGACCACTACGTCGACTACGTCGAGCCCGTCCTGCAGCTCACGCGTCACACCGACCGCGTCGGCACGCCGTACCTGCTGCTCGCCGGTCCCGAGCCCGACTTCGGCTGGGAGGCCTTCGCGGCCGAGACGATCGACGTCATCACCGAGCTGGGCGTCCCGCTCACCGTGGGCCTCGGTGGCGTGCCGATGGGCGTGCCGCACACGCGGCCGCCGCTGCTGACGATGCACGGCACCCGCCCCGAGCTGGTCGACCGGAAGAACTTCTGGAACGCCGAGGTCACGGTGCCGTCGTCCGCGCAGTCGCTGCTGGAGTTCCGGATGCGCGAGCACCGGCTCGACGCGATCGGCTACGTCGTGCACGTGCCGCACTACCTGGCGCAGATCGAGTACCCGACCGCCGCGATCGCCCTGCTGGAGGCCGTGGGCCTGCGCCTGGGCCTCGAGTTCGACCTCGAGGACCTCCGGGCCCGCCAGCCCGAGTCGATCACCGAGATCGAGCAGCAGATCGCCGAGCAGGACGGTGAGCAGGTGCTGGCCGGCCTGGAGGAGCAGTACGACATCTTCAGCCGCGGCGCGGCCGAGTCGCTGCTCGCCGACGACGCCAGCCTCCCGACCGGAGACGAGCTCGCGAGCCAGCTGGAGCAGTTCCTGGCCAGGCAGCGCAAGGACGATCAGGGCTGACCGAGCCTGGCGTGATCTCGATACACCGCCTCGCTTCGCTCGTCGGCACTCGATCACCGGAAGTTGTGACGACGGTTACGGCTGCGCCGTGCCGTCGTCGGCCCGGCGACGCCGGCCGACTTCGATAGGATCGCGATCGTGCCTGCCTCCGTGAACGAACTCGTCGACCTGCTGCAGATCGAACAGCTGGAGGTCAACCTCTTCCGCGGTGGTCAGCCCAAGGAGTCGCGCCTGCCGCGCGTCTTCGGCGGCCAGGTGGCCGGTCAGGCCGTGAGCGCAGCCCAGCACACCGTCACCGACGGGAAGCACCTGCACTCGCTGCACGCGTACTTCATCCTCGGCGGCGACCCGAGCATCCCGATCATCTACGACGTGGAGAGCGTGCGCGACGGCCGCTCCTTCGCCACGCGCCGGGTGTCGGCACGTCAGCACGGCGAGGTCATCTTCTACATGACCGCCTCGTTCCAGCGCGACGAGGAGGGCTGGGACCACCAGGACGTCCTGCCGCCCACGCCGGGCCCCGAGGAGGCCACCTCGATGCTCGACCTGGTGAAGTACATCAGCCCGGACGGCGCCGAGCAGTGGAAGCGCGAGTGGGGCGGGTTCGACATGCGCTACGTCGGGGACCCGCGGCCCGAGGACGACCCCTCCCGCCCGTACGTCCCCGTCGTGCAGCGCATGTGGTTCCGCGCGAGCGACGCGCTGCCGGACGATCCCGAGCTGCACCGCGCCGCGTTCACGTACTACAGCGACTTCAGCCTGCTGGGCGCCGCCCTGGTGCCGCACGGCCTCGTGATCAGCTCGCCGAAGGTGCAGCCGGCCTCCCTCGACCACGTGGTGTGGTTCCACCGGCCGTTCCGCGTGGACGAGTGGCTGCTCTACGACCAGACGTCGCCGTCGGCCTCCGGTGCCCGCGGCCTCAGCACGGCCCGCGTGTTCACCCAGGACGGCACGCTTGTCGCCACGGTCGCGCAGGAGGGCCTCATCCGCCCGGCCAAGCCCCGCGACAAGCGCTGACGAGACGAACGGGCCCGCCACACAGCACGTGTGGCGGGCCCGTTCGTTCGCTCAGGCGGGCGTGATGCGCCCCACGAGGTGGGGAGCTGCCGAGCGGGCGTCGCGGACGCCGAACGTCGTCACGGCGCCCTCGGCCTCGGTGCCGAACACGACGGTGGCGGGCAGCAGGACCGGCTTCTTGAACTCGACGTCCACCGTGTAGGCGTCGGGCAGCCGGTTCTGCAGCGCGGCGAGGCTGTGGGCCTTCGTCCACATGCCGTGCGCGATCTGGCGAGGGAAGCCGAACGCCTTGGCCGTCCACGGGTAGAGGTGGATCGGGTTCCGGTCACCCGACACGGCGCCGTAGCGACGTCCGAGCTCGCCACCGAGCTTCCAGTGGACGACGCCCTCAGGAGCGTCCACGCCCGCCAGCGGGGGCACGGCGGGCTCGTCGCCGCCCTTGCTGCTGCGGAACAGGACCGTCATGGTCTCGTCCCACACCAGCTCGCCCGCCACGTGGGCCTCGCTGACCAGCGAGATGAGGCGCCCCTTCGGGTGCGGGTCGTCCGCTGCGGCCCGCAGCGAGAGGTCGTAGATCTCCTCGCGACCGATCGGCCGGTACTGGGTGATGCGGTTGCGCAGGTGCACCGCGCCCATGGGCGGGAACGGGAACGCCGTGTCCGTCATGAGGCTCAGGTGCAGCGTGTGCGCCGCGATGTGCGGGTACGTGGCCGGGAGGGTCTCGGCGCGGGCGAACCCGCACACCTCGTTGTAGCGGTCGAGGTGCGCCAGGTCGGTGGCCACCCGTGTGCGCCGCAGGGTGACGTCGGGCAGGCCGCCCCGCTCGTGCTTGATGCCGGGCAGGCCGCCGACGACCGGGATCGCCGGCAGCGCCGCCTTGAGCATCAGCGGCAGGCCCGCCGGCGCCTTGTCGAAGGTGCGCGTGGTCACGTCAGGCACCGAGGAAGCCCTGGCCGCAGACCCGCACGACGTTGCCCGAGATCGCCGACGAGCCGGGGTGGCAGTACCAGGCGATCGCCTCGGCGACGTCGACCGGCTGGCCACCCTGCGACAGCGAGCTCAGGCGGCGTCCGGCCTCGCGGATGCCCAGCGGCATCGTCTGGACCATGTCGGTCTCGATGAAGCCGGGGGCGATCGCGTTGACCGTGATGCCGTCGCCGGCGACCCGGGGCGCCAGCGCCTGGACGAAGCCGATGACGCCGGCCTTGGCCGTGCCGTAGTTCGTCTGGCCGTTGTTGCCGGCGATGCCCGCGATCGACGAGATGCCGATGACGCGGCCACCGGGGCGGATGAGCTTCTGCTCGAGCAGGTGGGCCGTGATGCGCTCCGGCGCGCCGACGCTGATGTCGACGACCTTCGCCCAGTTCTCGGCCTTCATGTTCCTGAGCCGCTTGTCGCGGGTGATGCCGGCGTTGTGGACCACGAAGTCGACGCCGTCGCCCAAACCCGCGGCGATCGTCTCGGGAGCGTCGTCGGCGGTGATGTCGCAGACGATCGAGGAGCCGTCCAGCTCGGCCATGAGGGCGTCGAGGTCCGCCTGCAGCGGCGGGACGTCGAGGCCGATGATGGTGGCGCCATCGCGGTGCAGCGTGCGCGCCATGGCTGCGCCCAGGCCGCGGGAGGCACCCGTGACGAGGGCGACCTTGCCGGCGAGCGGACGCGTCGGATCGGCGGGGGAGTCGGCCTCCGCGAGCTCGGTGGTGCCCAGGCGGACGACCTGGCCGTCGACGAACGCCGACTTGGCCGAGAGCAGGAACTGCAGGGTCGAGCCCACGGCGTCCTTGGACTCGGGCGTCACGTACACGAGGTTGGCGGTGCTGCCGTTCGCGCCGATCTCCTTGCCGAGCGAGCGGACGAAGCCCTCGAGGCCGCGCTGCGCGATGGCGGCGCCGACGGACTCGGCGCGCTCGGGCAGCAGGCCGATCACGACGATCTTGGCGCTGCCGGCGAGGCAGCGCAGGACCGGCGTGAAGAACTCCTGGAGGGCCACGGTGCCGGCGGCCGAGTCGATCCCGGAGGCGTCGAGCACGAGGCCCTTGTAACGGCGACCCTCGGCCCGCACCGTGGTGGTGTCGATGCCGGCGCCCTTGAGCAACCCGGGCAGCGACCCCACGACGAGGCCCTCTCCGCCGATCAGGACGGGACCGTCGACCAGCGCACCGCCTCGGTAGCGCTCCAGCTCCGGAGGGTTCGGCAGGCCCAGGTTCTTCACCAGGAACTGACCGATCGGGTTCTGGATCATCGACTTGTAACGGTCGCTCATCGCAGGATGTGTCCTATCTCTCGGATCTCTCGGATACCATCGGTATCTGAACGCGTTAAGGTGACTCTAGCCTGCACGGCAGCGCCACGGCAAAGGAAAGCGACGTAGGTCGCAGACGAAAGGTTCCGCATGGCTGACAAGCCCTCCACGAAGGCCGCGAAGGCCACCAAGGCCGCCCCCCAGGACGCCGCCACCATCCGTCGCGTCGCCGTCATCGGCGGCAACCGCATCCCGTTCGCGCGCTCGAACTCGGTCTACTCGGGCGTCTCCAACCAGGAGATGCTCACCGCCGCGCTCGACGGGCTCGTCGACCGCTTCGGCCTCGAGGGCGAGCGGGCCGGCGAGGTCGTCGCCGGTGCCGTCCTGAAGCACGCGCGCGACTTCAACCTCACGCGTGAGGTCGTCCTCGGCTCCAAGCTCTCGCCCGCCACGCCCGCCGCCGACATCCAGCAGGCCTGCGGCACCGGCCTGCAGGCGGCGTTCCAGGTCGCGAACAAGATCGCGCTCGGCAAGATCGAGTTCGGCATCGCCGGCGGCACCGACACCACGTCCGACGCCCCGCTGGCCGTCAACGACAAGCTCCGCAAGATCCTGCTGCAGGCCAACCAGGCCAACGCCAAGGGCGACAAGAAGGCACTGGTCAAGCTGCTCGCCAAGATCCGCCCGAGCTACCTGGCCCCCGACCAGCCGCGCAACGCCGAGCCGCGCACCGGCCTGTCGATGGGCGACCACCAGGCGCTCACCACGCACGAGTGGGGCATCACGCGCGAGGCGCAGGACGAGCTGGCCGCCCGCTCGCACCAGAACCTCGCCGCCGCGTGGGAGTCGGGCTGGCAGGACGACCTCGTCTCGCCGTTCAACGGCGTGGAGCGCGACAACCACCTGCGTCCGGACTCCACGGTCGAGAAGCTCGCCAAGCTCAAGCCGGTCTTCGGCAAGCAGCTCGGCGACGCCGCCACGATGACCGCCGGCAACTCCACGCCGCTGTCCGACGGCGCCTCGGTGGCGCTGCTGGCCTCGGAGGAGGAGGCCGCGCGTCGCGGCTGGGACGTGAAGGCGTTCCTCGTCGACTACGAGACGGCCGCGGTCGACTACGTCAACGGCGGCGAGGGCCTGCTGATGGCTCCGGCCTACGCGGTGCCGCGGATGCTCGAGCGCAACGGCCTGACCCTGCAGGACTTCGACTTCTACGAGATCCACGAGGCGTTCGCCGGACAGGTGCTGTCCACGCTCGCGGCGTGGGAGGACGCGGACTTCTGCAAGCAGCGCCTCGGCCTCGACAGCCCGCTGGGCTCGATCGACCGCAGCAAGCTCAACGTGAAGGGCTCGTCGCTCGCCGCGGCGCACCCGTTCGCGGCCACGGGCGGGCGCATCATCGCCAACCTCGCCAAGCTGCTGGAGGAGAAGGGCTCGGGCCGCGGCCTGATCTCGATCTGCGCTGCCGGCGGCCAGGGCGTCGTGGCGATCCTCGAGCGCTGACGCGACGGACGAACGAAGCGGGGCCGGTGGCATCAGCCACCGGCCCCGCTTCGTGTGCGTCGTGGGGGAGCGTCAGTCCTGGATCTCGACGATGGCGCGCACCGAGCGCTTCGCGAGGTCGAGCACCTCGGTCGTGGGCAGGTGCTCCATCGTCGGCAGGCCCGAGTTCAGCTCGCGGATCGAGCGCTGGAACGTGACGAGGTTCAGGATGCCCAGGCCCTGCGTGTACATGATGTTCGCGACGAGCTCGGGGTCCTTGACGTCGAAGTCGCCACTGGCGTTGCCGGCCAGGATCGCCGAGGTGATGTGGTCGAAGCAGCGGTTGATCGCGGCGCCCAGCTCGGTGAGGCGGTCGAGGCTGATCTGCTCGAGCAGCTCGGAGCCGCGGTGGCGCAGCAGCGACTGAGCGCAGTCGACGAACGCGGGGTACTCGCTGCCGTAGGAGAGGAACTCGACGGTGATCGTGTCGATCCGCTCGATGGGGCTGAGCTGGGAGTCGTCGGACTTGGCCAGACGGGTCTCGAGCTGGTTGAGGTAGTCCACCAGCGTCATCGCGAAGAGCTCTTCCTTCGTGGTGAAGTGGCGGTAGATGATCGCGCGGTTGATGCCGACGGCCCGCGCGATGTCCTCGATCTGCGCGTCCCGCATTCGACGTTCGTCGAACAGGGCGCGGGTCGCATCGAGGATCTCGCGCGTGCGTTGCGCCCTGCGCTCGACGATGGCCATACCGACGACCTTATCGGCTCCGTCCGCGAAAGTGACGTCCGGCACCGCGCGCGCGTCAAGGCGATGTGACGCACAGCACGTAGGGTGTGCAGCATGGCGAAGTTGGACATACGTACCAAGCAGTGTGTCGTGACCGGTGCAGCCGGCGGGATCGGAGCCGCCACGGCGCTCGCGCTGGCTCGCGCCGGTGCGCGTCTGGTGCTCACGGACCTGGACCCGGTGGGGCTCGAGCGCACGGTGGAGCAGGTCAGGGCATCTCGGGGCCAGGTCGTGCTCAGCCGTGCGGTCGACCTCACCGACGCCGACGCGGTCCGCCGCTTCGCCGCTGACGTGCGGGAGGAGGTGGGGTCGCCCGACGTGCTGCTGAACATCGCCGGCATCTCGATCTGGGGCACGATCGACCGGCTCCAGGAGGAGCACTGGCGCCGGCTCCTCGACGTGAACCTCATGGGGCCCGTCCACGTCATGTCGTCCTTCCTGCCCGGCATGATCGAGGCGGGCCGCGGCGGTCACGTGGTCAACGTCTCGAGCGCCGCGGGGATCTTCGGGCTTCCGTGGCACGCGGCCTACAGCGCCAGCAAGTTCGGACTCCGTGGCGTCTCGGAGGTGCTGCGGTTCGACCTGCGGCGGCACGGGATCGGCGTGAGCCTCGTCTGCCCCGGGGCGGTGGCGACACCGCTGGTGCGCGACCTCGAGGTGGTGGGCGTCGACCGCTCCGCGCCGTCCTTCCAGGCGATCGAGCAGCGGTTCCTCCGTCACGCCATCAGCCCCGAGGCCGCGGCGGACGCCATCGTCAAGGGCCTCGAGCGACGGCGCTACTGGGTCTACACGTCACGCGACATCCGGCTCGGCCACTACGCCCAGCGCTGGTTCCCGTGGGGTTACGGACTGGCGATGCGGTACCTCAACCGGATGCTGACGTGGGCCGAGGCCCGGGCGATGAGCGGAGGGAGGCGATGAGGGCGCCGCGCGTCACTCCCGGCGGGCGCCGGCAGCTCGGGCCGGTGAACCACCTGCTCGGCCGTCTGCTGTCCCGCGGTGCGGGCGTCAGGAACGCCCACCTGTTCACCACGCTCGGCCGCAACCGCGGGCTGTTCCGCGCGTGGCTGCTCTACTCCGGCGCGCTGATGCTGCGCGGACGGCTGCCGCGTCGGGAGACCGAGCTGGTGATCCTGCGGGTCGCCCACCGCTGCGACAGCGAGTACGAGCGACAGCACCACGTGCGGCTCGGTGCCAGGGCGGGCCTCGGGCGCGACGAGATGGAGCGGGTGCGTGCCGACGGCCTCGCGGGATGGAAGCCGTCGGACGAGGTGCTGCTCGCGGCCACCGACCGGCTGCTGGCCGAGGACGACGTCGACGACGCGACGTGGTGGCGGCTGCGCGCCTACTGGGACGAGGCGCAGGCGATCGAGCTGTGCCTGCTCGTGGGCCAGTATCGCGGCCTCGCCACCACAATCCGCACGCTCGGCATCGCGCCCGACCGCTCGACGGACTGACGACTCCCGTCGTACGGTCGGACCACCGAGACGGGGAGGCCAGATGCACGACGTGACGTACTCGATGGGCCTGTCGCTCGACGGCTACATCGTCGGGCCAGACGGGGGATTCGACTGGGGCGCCCCGGAGGAGCAGATCAGCGACGTCATGGAGATCTCGATGGACGAGATCCAGGGCGTCTCCACCCACCTCATGGGCCGGCGGATCTACGAGACGATGCTCTACTGGGAGACCGCCGCCGAGGACCCGGACCTGGGGGAGCAGGAGCGCCGCTGGACCGAGCTGTGGAACCCGTTGCCCAAGGTCGTGTTCTCGCGCACGCTCACCGAGGTGGAGGGCGCGGCGCGGCTGGCCAACGGCTCCCTGCAGGAGGAGATCGAGCGGCTCAAGGCCGAGCCCGGCGACGGCGACATCGCGATCGCCGGGGCCACGCTGGCGGCGCAGGCCGCCGACCTCGGCCTCATCGACGAGTACCGCCTGCGGGTCAGCCCGGTGCTGGTGGGCGGCGGCATCCCCTACTTCACGCGCGGTCGCCAGCACGTCGACCTCGAGCTCGTCGAGAGCCGGGAGTGCGCCGCGGGACTGATGTACCTGCGGTACCGCGTCCGGCGCTGATCGCCCCGCGGATCCTTCCGCGCGATTCTGTCGGTGTCCGCCCGTAGGCTCGAAGGCATGAGACCCGTCTCCGAACTCACGCGGCAGGTGGCACCGTTCGAGGTCGTCTCCGACTACCAGCCCGCCGGCGACCAGCCCGCCGCGATCGCCGAGATCACCCAGCGCATCCAGGGTGGCACCGACGACGTCGTGCTGATGGGTGCCACCGGCACCGGCAAGACGGCCACCACCGCGTGGCTGGCCGAGCAGCTGCAGCGCCCGATGCTCGTGATGCTGCCGAACAAGACCCTCGCCGCGCAGTTCGCCAACGAGCTGCGCGAGCTGCTGCCGAACAACGCCGTCGAGTACTTCGTCTCGTACTACGACTACTACCAGCCCGAGGCGTACATCGCGCAGAGCGACACCTACATCGAGAAGGACTCCTCGATCAACGAGGAGGTCGAGCGGCTGCGCCACTCGGCCACGTGGTCGCTGCTCACGCGGCGTGACGTCATCGTGGTGGCCACCGTGTCGTGCATCTACGGCCTCGGCTCGGCGCAGGAGTACCTGAACCGGATGATCGGGTTCAAGGTCGGCGACGAGATGGGCCGCGACCACCTGCTGCGCACGCTCGTGCAGGCGCAGTACGTCCGCAACGACGTCAGCGCCACGCGCGGCACCTTCCGCGTCAAGGGCGACACCGTCGAGATCTTCCCCGTCTACCAGGAGATGGCGGTGCGGGTGGAGTTCTTCGGCGACGAGATCGAGCGGCTGATGACCCTGCACCCGCTCACCGGCGAGGTGCTCAGCGACGACCAGGAGCTCTTCGTCGGCGCGGCCACCCACTACGCGGCCGGCCCCGAGATCATGGTGCGCGCGATCGAGCGCATCAAGGCCGAGCTGGAGGAGCGGCTCGCGGTGCTCGAGCGCGAGAACAAGCTGCTCGAGGCCCAGCGACTGCGCATGCGCACCACGTACGACCTCGAGATGATGGAGCAGGTCGGCACCTGCTCGGGCATCGAGAACTACTCGCTGCACATGGACGGACGGCCGCCGGGATCGGCGCCGAACTGCCTGCTCGACTACTTCCCGAAGGACTTCGTCCTCGTCGTCGACGAGTCCCACGTCACGATCCCGCAGATCGGCGCGATGTACGAGGGCGACATGAGCCGCAAGCGCTCGCTCGTCGAGCACGGCTTCCGGCTGCCCAGCGCGATGGACAACCGGCCGCTCAAGTGGCCCGAGTTCCTCCAGCGGATCGGCCAGACCGTCTACCTCTCGGCCACGCCGGGCGACTACGAGATGAACAAGGTCGAGGGCGACGTCGTCGAGCAGGTCATCCGCCCCACCGGCCTGATCGACCCCGAGGTCGTCGTCAAGCCGACGAAGGGCCAGATCGACGACCTCATCGGCGAGATCAACGACCGTGTCGCCAAGAACGAGCGCGTCCTGGTCACCACGCTGACCAAGAAGATGTCCGAGGACCTCACCGACTACCTGCTGGAGGCAGGCATCCGCACCCGCTACCTGCACAGCGAGGTCGACACGCTGCGCCGCGTCGAGCTGCTGCGCGAGCTCCGGATGGGGGAGTACGACGTCCTCGTCGGCATCAACCTGCTGCGTGAGGGGCTCGACCTCCCCGAGGTCAGCCTCGTGGCGATCCTCGACGCCGACAAGGAGGGCTTCCTGCGCTCGGGTCGCTCGCTGATCCAGACGATCGGCCGTGCGGCGCGCAACGTCTCCGGTCAGGTGATCATGTACGCCGACCGCATCACCGACTCGATGGAGAAGGCGATCGACGAGACGAACCGTCGCCGGGCCAAGCAGGTCGCCTACAACACCGAGCGCGGCATCGATCCGCAGCCGCTGCGCAAGAAGATCGGCGACATCACCGACATGCTCGCCCGGGAGGACGAGGACACCCGCGCCCTGCTCGCCGCCACGGGCGACCACAAGCGCAAGGGCGCGGCCGTCCCGCTGGGCCAGCACACGAAGGGTCTCGCCGACCTGCCCTCGGGCGAGCTGGCGTCGCTCATCGACCAGCTCTCCCAGCAGATGCACCAGGCCGCGGCCGACCTGCAGTTCGAGGTCGCGGCGCGCCTGCGCGACGAGATCGGCGAGCTCAAGCGAGAGCTCCGCGGAATGATGAGCGCCGGCACCTGAGTTGGCGCCCGCTTCGCGGCGCTGTCAGACTGGTCCGCGGAGGGGAGTATTCCCATCACCGGCGTGTCGTCAGCACGGGGGTCATCGTCGACCACCCCGGGGCGCCGGACCGGCCACATCTGCATTCCGGTGGAAGAGACCTCCGAGTCCTTGATGACCCGGAGAGAGAAGCAGAGGAACGCCTGTGAACGTCAGCACGCTCGAGTGGGGTGTCACCATCGCGGTGACGATCGCCATCCTGCTGTTCGACATCGTCGTGATCGCCCGCAAGCCGCACGAGCCCACCACGAAGGAGTGCGCGCTCTACCTGTCGTTCTACATCGGCCTGGCCATCGCGTTCGGCGCGTGGGTCTGGGGCTTCCACGGCAGTCAGTACGGTGTGGAGTTCTACGCCGGCTGGCTCACCGAGTACAGCCTGTCGATCGACAACCTGTTCATCTTCATCATCATCATGAGCAGCTTCGCCGTCCCGCGGAAGTACCAGCAGGAGGCGCTGCTCGTCGGCATCATCCTGGCGCTGATCTTCCGCGGCATCTTCATCGCGCTCGGCGCGGTGGCCATCAACGAGTTCTCGTGGGTCTTCTACATCTTCGGCGCCTTCCTGCTCTACACGGCGGTCAAGCTGGCGAAGAACGACGACGAGGACGAGGACGTCGAGAACGCCGTTGTCCGGTTCGCCCGCAAGCGCTTCAACATGAGCGACCAGTGGGACGGCCTGAAGCTGGTCGTCCGCGAGAACGGCCGGCGCGCGATCACGCCGATGGCGCTGGTCATCATCGCGCTCGGCACCACCGACATCCTGTTCGCGCTCGACTCGATCCCGGCCATCTTCGGCCTCACGCAGGAGCCGTACATCGTCTTCACCGCGAACGTCTTCGCGCTGATGGGCCTGCGCCAGCTGTACTTCCTGCTCGGCGACCTGCTGCAGCGTCTGGTGTTCCTGTCCTACGGCCTGGCGTTCCTGCTGTTCTACATCGGCATCAAGCTCGTGCTGCACGCGCTGCACGAGAACGAGCTGCCGTTCATCAACGGCGGTGAGCCGGTGCACCACATCGGTCCGATCCCGATCCCCGAGGTGCCCACCCTGCTGAGCCTGGGCGTCATCATCGCGACGCTCACGATCACGGCCGTGGCCAGCCTCTGGTACTCCAACAAGTACCCCGACCGGGTGGGCGGCGGCCACTGACCCCGAGCGGCTGGGGTCAGGGGATGTCGTGCGGCGGAAGGTCGTCCGGCGCCCCGACCTCCAGCCGCTCGCCCCGGCGGCGGCTGAGGAAGTACATCGGCACCGACAGCACGAGACCGATCACCAGCAGGATCCCCGCGATCTCGTACTGCTCACCCGGCCGGCCCGAAAGCGGCGTCACGAGGTAGACGCACGTCACGATGCCGAGCACCGCGATCGGCGCCCGGGTCGAGAAGTGGGAGTGCTCGACGGTGTCCTTGCGCAGCACCAGCACGGCGGTGTTGACGACGGCGAAGACGGCCAGCAGCAGCAGGCTCGTCGTGCCGCCGAGAATGGCGACCGCCTCGGTGCTGGCGTTCGAGACGTAGGCGATCAGGCCCAGCGCCAGGCCGGTGGTCAGCGCGATCGACGCCCAGGGCGTCTGGCGCTTGCTGATCTTCGACAGGCTCCGGGGGATGATGCCCTGCTTCGCCATGCCGTACAGGAGCCGGCTGGCCATCAGCATGTTGATCAGGGCCGAGTTCGCGACGGCGAACATCGAGATGAACGGCAGGATCTGGTCGATCGGGACGCCGGGCGCGCCCTGCTCGACCACGGTGACCAGCGGGGTGTCGTTCCCGGCGAGCTCCCCGATGGGCACGATCGCCACGGCGCAGATCGACACGAGGATGTAGATCACGCCGGTGACTCCCAGGCCGGTCAGCATGATCTTGGGGAAGATGCGGTTCGGCTCGTGGCACTCCTCGGCCATGTTGACGGCGTCCTCGAAGCCGACCATCGCGAAGAACGCCAGCGAGGTGGCGGTGGTCGCCGCGAGGAACACGTTCTTGTCGTCGGGCGTCTCGAACGCGACGACCGCACCCCAGTCGGCGTTGCCGCCCGCGATCGCCCAGAGGCCCACCATGATCACCAGGAGCAGGCCCGAGAGCTCGATGAGCGTCAGCACGACGTTGGTCTTCACGCCCTCGCTCACGCCCCGCAGGTTGATGGCCGCGATCAGGAACATGAATCCGAGCGCGATGAGCATGATCTCGAAGTTCGACGCCTCCCAGTCGAAGCCCACGGCGAGGTTGGCCGCGAACGCGCGTGCCGCGGTGGAGGCGGACGTGATGCCCGAGCACATCACGGTGAAGGCCACCATGAACGTGAACAGGTGGATGCCGAAGGCCTTGTGCACGTACAGCGCGGCGCCGGCGGCCTGCGGGTACTTCGTCACCAGCTCGAGGTACGAGAGCGCCGTCAGCAGCGCCACGCCGAAGGCGACGAGGAACGGCAGCCATGCCGCGCCGCCGACCTCCGCCGCGACCTGCCCCGTGAGCGCGTAGACGCCCGTGCCGAGGATGTCGCCGATGATGAACAGCAGTAGGAGCTTGGGTCCGAGGACCCGCCTGAGCTCGGTGGGCTGGTCGGTGCTGGTGGCCATGGCTCCCCCTACGTAGGTTGCCTACACCTTCGTCCCACGCGCCCGAAACGGCAACCGGGCACGGATCCGAACCCCGGACCGATATCGTGTGCGGGTGAGACTGATGCGGGGAATCCGCTCGAAGGTGGTGTCGTCGCTGGCCCGGCGGCACGTCGCCAAGCGCGGAATCGACCTCGCGAGCTTCTCCTTCATCCCCGAGCCCACGAAGGCCCCGCTCCAGCGGATCGGCGTCGACCCGGTGCCCGAGATGGCCCGACTCCGGCGTGAGGAGCCCCTGCACCGGCTCGACCTGCCGTTCGACTTCACCGCCTACCTGGTCACCGGGTACGAGGAGTCGCGTCAGGTGATGACGGCGCGCGACACGTACTCCACCGACATCCGCCACCTGTTCTCCGGTGACGGTCCCGCGACGTCGGACGACATCGGGGGACTGGGCTTCACCGACCCTCCCGTGCACACCCGGCTGCGGAAGATCATCACGCCGGAGTTCACGATGCGCCGGCTCGCGCGCCTGGAGCCGATGATCGAGCAGATCGTCGACCGTGCCCTCGACGACCTCGAGGCGGCCGGCCCCCACGTCGACCTCGCGAAGACCTTCGCGTTCCCGATCCCGTTCAACACGATCTGCGCGCTGCTGGGTCTGGACTACGAGGACACGCAGGCCTTCTCGAAGCTGGGCAGCGCCCGCTTCGACGCGACCAACGGGGGAGCGGCGGCCTTCGGCGCGGTCTCCGAGCAGCGCGAGTTCCTCTTCGACGCGGTCGCTCGCCAGCGCAAGGAGCCCGGACCCGGGCTCATCGGCCAGATCATCCGCGACGAGGGCGAGCTGATCAGCGACCGCGACCTCGCGGGACTCGCCGACGGCGTGTTCACCGGTGGCTACGAGACCACCGCGGGGATGATCGCGCTCAGCACCATCATGCTGTCGAGGGACCGCGCCTACGCCGATCTGGTGCGATCGGGCAACCGCGAGACCCTCGACCGGGTCATCGAGGAGCTGCTGCGCTACTTCGCCGTCGTGCAGGTCGCGTTCCCGCGCTTCGCGAAGCAGGACATGGACCTGTTCGGGACGAAGGTGAAGGCCGGCGACGTCCTGCTGGTCTCCCTGAGCAGCGCCAACCGCGACGAGTCCAGCGCCGGCGCGGGCGCCGACGCCTTCGACCCGCTCCGGATTCCCACGAGCGGCCACCTGGCGTTCGGCCACGGCATCCACCGGTGCATCGGCGCCGAGCTGGCCCGCATGGAGCTGCGCATCGCGCTGCCGAAGCTGCTGCGCCGCTTCCCGGACCTGAGCCTGGCCGTCCCCGAGTCCGAGCTGGAATTCCGCCAGCTCAGCTTCGTCTTCGGCATCGAGTCGCTCCCCATCACGCTGGCCTAGCAACCACGCCGGACGTCATACGGTGCGGTCGTCATGGCGACCGACTCGTATGACCTAAGCGGCTCAACCATGGCGAAGCAGCCGCAGGCTACCAACCCCGGGCGCGCCAGTCCGGCAGGCTCGGTCGCTCAGCGCCCAGAGTGGAGTCGTCGCCGTGGCCCGGGTAGAACCACGTGTCGTCGTCGAACCGGGCGAACAGCTTGGACTCGACCTCGCCGCACAGTCGCATGAAGTCGTCGGGCGACCACGTGCGGCCCACGCCCCCGGGGAACAGCGAGTCGCCGGTGAACAGGTGGGTGACGCCGTCGGGGTCGTCGTACACCAGCACGATCGAGCCGGGCGTGTGCCCGACGACCTCGATCACCTCGAGCTCGCACGAGCCGACCCGCACCCGAGCGCCCGTGCGGACCCGGACGTCGACCTCGACGGGCAGCTCGTCCGCGTCGTCCTCGCCCGCGACGGTCTCGGCGCCGGTGGCGTCCACGACCTCGGCGAGCGCCTGCCAGTGGTCGGCGTGCCGGTGGGTCGTGATGACGCGCGCCAGACCCCGATCGCCGACCAGCTCCAGGAGCCTTCCGGCCTCGTCCGCGGCGTCGATCAGCACCTGCTCTCTGGTGAGCGCGCATCGCAGCAGGTAGGCGTTGTTGGCCATCGGTCCCACGGCGATCTTCGTGATCACCAGGTCGCCGGCCTCGCGGGTGTCGGGCGCGCCGCCGACCGTGACCTCTCCCGTGTACGTCATGGCCTCGACCCTACTCGTCGGGAGGTTTCTGTCAGGGCACCTCAGTACGCTGGACAGGTGAACGATCGTCTCGTGGTGAGGGGTGCGCGCGAGCACAACCTCAAGGATGTCTCCGTCGATCTGCCCCGTGACTCACTCATCGTGTTCACGGGCCTGTCGGGGTCGGGCAAGTCGTCCCTGGCGTTCGACACCATCTTCGCCGAGGGCCAGCGCCGCTACGTCGAGTCCCTCTCGGCGTACGCCCGCCAGTTCCTGGGCCAGATGGACAAGCCGGACGTCGACTTCATCGAGGGCCTGTCGCCCGCGGTGTCGATCGACCAGAAGTCCACCTCGCGCAACCCGCGGTCCACCGTCGGCACGATCACCGAGGTCTACGACTACCTCCGCCTGCTCTACGCGCGCGCCGGCCGGCCCCACTGCCCCACGTGCGGCGAGCCCATCGCCCGCCAGACGCCGCAGCAGATCGTCGACCGCATCCAGGACGACGAGGAGGGCACCCGCTTCCAGGTCCTCGCCCCGGTGATCCGCGGCCGCAAGGGCGAGTACCTCGAGCTCTTCCGCCAGCTCCAGCAGTCTGGCTTCAGCCGCGCGATCGTCGACGGCGAGATGATCATGCTCGCCGACGAGCCGCCCAAGCTGGCGAAGCAGAAGAAGCACACGATCGAGGTCGTCGTCGACCGCCTCACGGTCAAGCCGTCGTCCAAGCAGCGCCTCACCGAGTCCGTCGAGACGGCACTCGGCCTGGCCGACGGCATCGTGATCATCGACTACGTGGGCCTCGACGAGAAGGACCCGGCGCGCCGTCGCCGCTTCTCCGAGCGCCTCGCGTGCCCCAACGACCACCCGCTGCAGGTCGACGAGCTCGAGCCGCGCTCGTTCTCCTTCAACGCCCCGTACGGCGCGTGCCCCGAGTGCCACGGCCTCGGCTCGCGCAAGGAGGTCGACGCCGAGCTCCTGGTCCCCGACCCCGAGAAGACCCTCGCCGAGGGCGCGATCACGGCGTGGACCTACACCCAGGTCTCCGACTACTTCCTGCGCCTCATGCGCTCGCTCGGCGACGAGCTCGGCTTCGACGTCGACACCAAGTGGGCCGACCTGAAGCCCGAGTTCCAGGACGCGCTGCTGAACGGGCACTCCACGAAGGTGCACGTCCAGTACAAGAACCGCTACGGCCGCCAGCGGTCGTACTGGGCCGAGTTCGAGGGCGCGAAGGCGTTCGTCGAGCGACGCCACGCCGAGACCGACTCCGACACCAGCCGCGACCGCCTCGAGGGGTTCATGCGCGAGGTCCCGTGCCCCGCGTGCGGCGGCACCCGCCTCAAGCCCGTGATCCTGGCCGTCACGCTCGAGTCCGAGCGCTTCGGCGCCAAGAACATCGCCGAGCTCTGCCACCAGTCGATCGCCGAGGCGGCCGACTTCCTGCAGGACCTGGTGATGAGCGATCGCGAGCGCCAGATCGGCGAGCGTGTGCTCAAGGAGATCCACGAGCGCCTGCGGTTCCTGCTCGACGTCGGCCTCGACTACCTGGCGCTGGATCGCGCCGCCGGCTCGCTGTCGGGCGGCGAGGCCCAGCGCATCCGGCTCGCCACCCAGATCGGCGCCGGCCTCGTCGGTGTCCTGTACGTGCTCGACGAGCCGTCGATCGGCCTGCACCAGCGCGACAACCACCGCCTCATCGAGACGCTCGTGCGCCTCAAGAACCTGGGCAACACGCTCATCGTGGTCGAGCACGACGAGGACACCGTGCGCGCCGCGGACTGGGTCGTCGACATCGGCCCCGGTGCGGGCGAGCACGGCGGTCAGGTCATCGTGTCCGGCCCCGTCGAGGACCTGCTCAACAGTCCCGACTCGCTCACCGGCGCCTACCTGTCGGGTCGCCAGTCGATCCCCGTTCCGGAGGTCCGTCGCCCCCGCGACAAGGGCCGCCAGCTCGTCGTGAAGGGCGCCCGCGAGAACAACCTCAAGAACGTCGACGTGGCCTTCCCTCTCGGCCAGCTCGTCTCGGTCACGGGCGTCTCCGGCTCGGGCAAGTCCACGCTGGTGAACGACATCCTCTACACGTCGCTCGCCCGCCAGATCTACAAGGCGCGCACGATCCCGGGTCGCCACCGCACCATCGAGGGCACCGACCAGGTCGACAAGGTCATCCACGTCGACCAGTCGCCGATCGGGCGCACGCCGCGCTCGAACCCGGCCACCTACACCGGCGTCTTCGACCACGTCCGCAAGCTGTTCGCGCAGACGCCCGAGGCGAAGATGCGCGGCTACCAGCAGGGCCGCTTCTCGTTCAACATCAAGGGCGGCCGTTGCGAGGCCTGCCACGGCGACGGCACGATCAAGATCGAGATGAACTTCCTGCCCGACGTCTACGTGCCGTGCGAGGTCTGCCACGGCGCCCGGTACAACCGCGAGACGCTCGAGGTGCGCTACAAGGGCAAGACCATCGCCGAGGTGCTCGACATGCCCATCGAGGAGGGCGTCGAGTTCTTCGAGGCCATCCCCGCGATCGCCCGCCACCTGCGCACCCTGGTCGACGTCGGCCTGGGCTACGTGCGCCTGGGCCAGCCCGCGCCCACGCTGTCCGGCGGCGAGGCGCAGCGCGTGAAGCTGGCCTCCGAGCTGCAGAAGCGCTCCACCGGCCGCACCGTCTACGTGCTCGACGAGCCCACGACGGGCCTGCACTTCGAGGACATCCGCAAGCTCCTCATCGTGCTGCAGCGCCTCGTCGACACCGGGAACTCGGTCATCGTCATCGAGCACAACCTCGACGTCATCAAGGCCTCGGACTGGCTCATCGACATGGGCCCCGAGGGCGGCAGCGGCGGCGGCACGGTCGTCGCGCAGGGCACCCCCGAGGACGTGGCGGCACATCCCGACTCGCACACCGGCCGGTTCCTCAAGCCCCTCCTGTCATGAGCGGGTGGGGGAGCGACCGTGGCTGATCCGTCCACCTACCGGCCGCGGCCGGGAGAGATCCCGACCAGTCCGGGCGTCTACAAGTTCCGCGACGAGCAGGGGCGGGTCATCTACGTCGGCAAGGCCAAGAGTCTGCGGCCGCGCCTGAGCTCGTACTTCCAGGACCTCGGCAACCTGCACCCGCGCACGCACCAGATGGTCACCACCGCCGCGTCGGTGGAGTGGACCGTCGTCAACACCGAGGTCGAGGCGCTGGCGCTGGAGTACTCCTGGATCAAGGAGTACGACCCGCGGTTCAACGTCAAGTACCGCGACGACAAGTCCTACCCGTGGCTCGCCGTCACGGTGGGCGAGGAGATCCCACGCGTCCT
This sequence comes from Aeromicrobium sp. UBA7512, assembly GCF_002476985.1. NCBI lineage: Bacteria > Bacillati > Actinomycetota > Actinomycetes > Propionibacteriales > Nocardioidaceae > Aeromicrobium > Aeromicrobium sp. UBA7512. The sequence continues at coordinate 26,089 of NZ_DLNK01000002.1, read as the reverse complement.
GGTGATGCGCGGAGCCCAGCGCAAGGGCGTCCGGTACTTCGGTCCCTACGGGCACGCCTGGGCGATCCGCGACACGGTCGACACCCTGCTCCGCGTGTTCCCGATGCGCTCGTGCAGCGCCGGCGTCTTCAAGCGAGCCAGGGCGGCGGGCCGACCGTGCCTGCTCGGCGACATCGGGAAGTGCTCCGCGCCGTGCGTCGGGCGCGTCTCCCCGGAGGAGCACCGCGACATCGTCGACGACTTCCTCTCCTTCATGGGTGGCCAGACCGCCGGCTTCGAGCGGGGGATCGAGCAGCGCATGCGCGACGCCGCGGCGTCGCAGGAGTACGAGCTCGCCGCCAAGTACCGCGACGACCTGATGGCGATGCGCCGTGTCCTGGAGAAGCAGTCGGTCGTCCTGGGCGACGGCACCGACGCCGACGTCCTCGGCTTCGTCGACGACCCGCTCGAGGTCGCCGTCCAGATCTTCAACGTCCGCGGCGGTCGCATCCGCGGCCAGCGCGGGTGGGTCGCCGACAAGGGCGACGACGCCGGGCTCCCCGAGCTCGTGCAGAACGCCCTGATGACGCTGTACGCCGACGTCGTACCCTCCGCGATCCCGCGTGAGGTGCTCGTCCCGGCGCTGCCCGCCGACCACGAGGCGGTCGCCGAGCTGCTCACCGAGCGCCGCGGGGCGAAGGTCACGATCCGCGTCCCGCGCCGGGGCGACAAGCGGGCGCTGCTCGACACCGTCGAGCAGAACGCGAAGCAGGCGATCGCGCGCCACAAGCTCAAGCGCTCGGGCGACCTCACCACCCGCAGCCGGGCCCTGGAGGAGATCCAGATGGCCCTCGACCTCCCGTCGCCGCCGCTGCGGATCGAGTGCTTCGACGTCTCGAACCTCCAGGGCACCGAGATCGTGGCGTCGATGGTGGTCTTCGAGGACGGCCTGCCGCGCAAGTCCGAGTACCGGCGCTTCACCGTGCGCCACGAGGGCCAGAGCGACGTCGCCGCGATGCACGAGGTCATCACGCGCCGGTTCGCCCACCACCTGCGCGCCCTGGAGCGCCAGGGCGACGCCGAGCCGGGCATCGATCCCGAGACGGGCAAGCCGCGCCGGTTCGCCTACGCGCCGTCGCTCGTCGTGGTCGACGGCGGTCCGCCGCAGGTCGCCGCCGCGCAGCAGGCGATGGACGCGCTCGGCATCAAGGACGTCGCGCTCTGCGGTCTGGCCAAGCGGCTCGAGGAGGTGTGGCTGCCCGACGACGAGGATCCCGTGATCCTGCCGCGTACCAGCGAGGGGCTCTACCTGCTGCAGCGCGTGCGCGACGAGGCCCACCGCTTCGCGATCACGCACCACCGCCAGCGGCGCAGCAAGTCGATGGTCGAGAGCCTGCTCGATCCGGTGCCCGGCCTCGGCGACAGCCGGCGTCGTGCGCTGATGAAGCACTTCGGCTCGCTCAAGAAGCTGCGCACCGCGACCGTGGAGGAAATCACTGTCGTGCCCGGGATCGGCCCCGCTACGGCAGAATCCATCGTGGCGGCGCTCCACGAGGGAGAACCGCCGGCGCCGGCCGTGAACATGGCCACCGGCGAGATCCTGGAGGACTGAGACCGACCATGACCAAGCTCACCGAGTTCGTCCTCGTCACCGGGATGACCGGCGCGGGCCGCAGCACCGCGGCCAAGGCGCTGGAGAAGCTGGGCTACTACGTGGTCGACAACCTGCCGCCGGGCATGCTCGACGAGCTGGTGTCCTCCGTCGACGCGGCCGAGGACATCGACCGGCTCGCGGTCGTGGTCGACTCGCGCTCCCGCACGTTCTTCTTCGGCCTGGTCGACGCGATCGAGTCGGTCCTCGACCTCGGCGTGCGGGTCCGCACGCTCTACCTCGAGGCCTCCGACGAGGTCCTCGTGCGGCGCCAGGAGGCGGCACGTCGACCGCACCCACTGAGCCGCCAGGGTCGCCTCATGGACGGCTTCGTGCGCGAGCGCGAGCTGCTGCGCACCATCCGCGGCCGTGCCGACATCGTCATCGACACCAGTCGTCTCAACGTCCACCAGCTGGCCCACCGGGTCCGGCAGGCCTTCGAGGTCGAGGACGAGCGCGGCCTCCACGTCACGATCGTGTCCTTCGGCTTCAAGTACGGCATCCCGATCGACGCCGACATGGTGGCCGACATGCGCTTCCTGCCCAACCCCTTCTGGGTCGACGAGCTGCGTCCCCTCAGCGGCCAGGACGCCGCGGTGGCCGAGTACGTCCACCGGCAGGAGCGCTCGCAGGAGTTCCTCGACCGGTACGTCGAGCTGCTCTCGATGATCACGAACGGGTTCCTGCAGGAGGACAAGCTGTTCCTCACCGTCGGGATCGGCTGCACCGGCGGCCGCCACCGCAGCGTGGCGATGTCCGAGGCGCTCGCCGACCGGCTGCGGGCCCGTGACGTCCGCACACTCGTCGTCCACCGCGACCTGGGCCGCGAATGACGCAGGCGCGGTCCGGGGGCCCCGCCGTCGTCGCCCTCGGCGGCGGGCACGGCCTGGCCGCCACGCTGTCGGCCCTGCGCCAGGTCACCACCCGGCTCACGGGCATCGTCACGGTCGCCGACAACGGCGGCTCGTCCGGTCGCCTGCGCACCGAGCTCGGCATTCTGCCTCCGGGCGACCTGAGGATGGCGCTGGCCGCGCTGTGCGGCGACGACGACTGGGGCCGCGCGTGGGCCGAGGTCCTGCAGCACCGGTTCGGGGGAGACGGTCCGCTGGCGGGCCACCCCGTTGGCAACCTGCTCCTGGCCGCGCTGTGGGACATGGAGCGCGACCAGGTGGCGGGGCTCGACCTCGTCGCGGAGCTGCTGGGCGCGCAGGGACGCGTGCTGCCGATGGCCAACGTGCCGCTCGACATCGAGGCCGACGTCGACTTCGGCCCGCCCGAGCGGATCGAGCTGGTGCGCGGCCAGGCCGAGGTCGCCACCACGCCCGGCCGGATCCTGGGGGTTCGGCTCGACCCGGGCGACCCGCCGGCCTGCCCCCAGGCCGTCGCCGCGCTCGAGACCGCAGACTGGGTCACGATCGGACCCGGCTCGTGGTTCACCAGCGTCATGCCCACCCTGCTGGTGCCGCAGCTGCGCCAGGCCCTGCTGCGCACGCCGGCGCGCCGCTGCCTGGTCCTCAACCTCGTGGCCCAACCCGGAGAGACCGAGCACCTCACGCCGGAGGAGCACCTCGACGTCCTCGCGGCCCACGCTCCCGACCTGCGCCTCGACGTCGTCGTGGCCGACACGTCGGCGGCCCGCGACGTCGACGCTCTCGCCCGCGGAGCCGCCCGGCTGGGGGCTCGGCTGGTGACGGCCGACGTGCGCGCCGCCGGGCAGTCGGGCCAGCACGATCCGGCCGCGCTGGCCGAGGTCTTTGCCACCACGTTCGCCCCCGCGTCACCAGCACAGGCATAGAGTGGCCCGAGCGGACATCTCGGGACGCTGGAACTGGAGGCTGATGAAGCGATGGCGATGACGGCACAGGTCAAGGCGGAAGTGGCCCGGATCCCGGTGACGAAGGCATGCTGCCGCAAGGCCGAGGTCTCCACGATCCTGCGCTTCTCCGGAGGCCTGCACATCGTCTCGGGCCGGATCGTGATCGAGGCCGAGCTCGACACCGCCGCCGCCGCCCGCCGGCTGCGCCAGGAGATCGCCGAGGTCTACGGGCACGAGAGCGAGATCATCGTCCAGCAGGGCGCCGGCGTCCGCAAGACCACGCTCTACGTCGTGCGCATCGCCCGGGGCGGCGAGCTCCTCGCCCGCCAGACCGGCCTCGTCGACGGCGGCGGCCGCCCCGTCCGTGGTCTCCCGCCGCAGGTCGTCTCGGGTCCGTCGTGCGATGCCGTCGCCGCGTGGCGCGGTGCGTTCCTGGCCCGCGGCTCCCTCACCGAGCCGGGCCGCTCGTCGGCACTGGAGATCGGCTGCCCCGGCCCCGAGGCTGCGCTCGCGATGGTCGGTGCCGCGCGTCGCGTCGGCGTCTCGGCCAAGGCTCGCGAGGTGCGTGGAGGCGACCGCGTCGTCATCCGCGACGGCGAGGCCATCGGTGCGCTGCTGACCCGCCTCGGCGCCCACGAGACGCTGCTGGCCTGGGAGGAGCGCCGGATGCGCCGCGAGGTGCGCGCCACCGCCAACCGGCTCGCCAACTTCGACGACGCCAACCAGCGTCGCTCCGCCCGCGCCGCGGTCGCGGCCGGGGCTCGCGCCCAGCGCGCGCTCGACATCCTCGCCGACGAGGTCCCCGACCACCTGCGCATGGCCGGCGAGCTGCGCGTGCAGCACCGCGAGGCCAGCCTCGAGGAGCTCGGCCAGCTGCACGATCCGCCGCTGACGAAGGACGCGATCGCCGGCCGCATCCGCCGCCTGCTCGCGATGGCGGACAAGCGCGCCCACGATCTGGGGATCGACGACACCGAGGCGGGGCTCAACCCCGATCAGTACGCGGACGGCTGACCGATCCCGAGGGGCGACGCCCGGTGCATTCGACCGGGGGACGTCGGTAGGGTGAGGACGTAATCGAGTCTTCACCCGGCAACTCAGGAGCAACCGTGACTGTTCGCGTAGGTATCAACGGATTCGGCCGCATCGGTCGTAACTTCTTCCGCGCGGTGCGTGCCGCCGGCGTCGACGTCGAGATCGTGGCCGTCAACGACCTGACCGACAACAAGACGCTGGCCACCCTGCTCAAGTACGACTCGATCCTGGGTCGCCTCGACGCCGACGTGAACTTCGACGACACCGCGATCTACGTGGGCGACCAGAAGATCGTCGCCTTCGAGGACCGCGACCCGGCCAACCTCGACTGGGCCTCGGTCGGCGCCGACATCGTCGTGGAGTCCACCGGCTTCTTCACCGACGCCACCGCGGCCAAGGCGCACATCGACGGCGGCGCCAAGAAGGTCATCATCTCGGCCCCGGCCAAGAACGAGGACATCACGATCGTCATGGGCGTCAACGACGACCTGTACGACCCGGCCTCGCACACGATCATCTCCAACGCCTCGTGCACCACGAACTGCCTCGCGCCGATGGCCAAGGCCCTCAACGACGGCATCGGCATCGAGCGCGGCCTGATGACCACGATCCACGCCTACACGCAGGACCAGAACCTCCAGGACGCGCCGCACAAGGACCTGCGCCGTGCCCGCGCCGCCGCGCTGAACATCGTCCCCACCTCCACCGGTGCCGCCAAGGCCGTCAGCCTCGTGCTGCCCGAGCTGAAGGGCAAGCTCGACGGCTACGCGCTCCGCGTGCCCACGCCCACCGGCTCGGCCACCGACCTGACCTTCACGGCCAGCCGTGAGACGTCGGTCGAGGAGATCAACGAGATCGTCCGCAAGGCCGCCGAGGGCTCGACGTACCTCAAGTACAACGAGGACCCGATCGTCTCCACCGACATCGTCACCGACCCGCACTCGTGCATCTTCGACGCGCCGCTGACCAAGGTCACCGGCGACCTCGTGAAGGTCGTCGGCTGGTACGACAACGAGTGGGGCTACTCGAACCGCCTCGTCGACCTCGCCGCGCTCGTCGGCAAGTCGCTCTGAGCTCCCTCGTGAAGACGATCGACGACCTGGGCGACCTGAAGGGCAAGCGCGTCCTGGTCCGCAGCGACCTGAACGTGCCCCTCGACGGTGCCACCATCACCGACGACGGCCGCGTGCGGGCCAGCGTCCCGACGATCCAGAAGCTGGTGAAGAAGGGCGCCCGCGTCCTCGTCGCCGCGCACCTGGGTCGGCCCAAGGGCGCGCCCGACCCGCAGTACTCGCTGTCGCCCGTCGCGATCCGGCTGAGCGAGCTGCTGGGGGAGAGCGTGCGCTTCGCGTCCGACACCGTCGGCGTGGACGCCCAGCGGACCGTGCAGGAGCTCAAGGACGGCGAGGTCGCCCTGCTGGAGAACGTCCGGTTCAACGCCGGCGAGACCAGCAAGGACGACGCCGAGCGCGGCGCCTTCGCCGACGAGCTGGCGGCCCTGGCCGACGTCTTCGTGTCCGACGGCTTCGGCGTGGTGCACCGCAAGCAGGCCAGTGTCTACGACGTGGCCCAGCGCCTGCCCGCCGCGGTGGGCGGCCTCGTGCAGGCCGAGGTCGAGGTCCTGCAGCGGCTCACGGCGTCGCCCGAGCGGCCCTACGCGGTCGTCCTGGGCGGCTCCAAGGTGTCCGACAAGCTCGGCGTCATCGACCACCTCCTCACCAAGGCCGACACGCTCGTGATCGGCGGCGGCATGGTGTTCACGTTCCTCGCGGCCCAGGGCCACGGGGTCGGGAAGTCGCTGCTGGAGCAGGACCAGATCGACGTCGCCAAGGGCTACCTGGATCGCGCCGAGCAGCTCGGCGTGTCCATCGTGCTGCCCACCGACGTCGTCGTGGCGCCGGAGTTCGCGGCCGACGCCCCGGCCACCACGGTCTCGATCGACGCGATTCCGGACGACCAGATGGGTCTGGACATCGGGCCCGAGTCGGCGAGCGCGTTCGCCGAGGTCATCCGAAGCGCGAAGACGGTGTTCTGGAATGGCCCGATGGGCGTGTTCGAGATGGCGGCCTTCGCGGCCGGCACCCGCACCGTCGCGCAGGCCCTCACCGAGGTCGACGGACTGTCGGTCGTCGGTGGTGGCGACTCCGCCGCCGCCGTGCGCCAGCTCGGCTTCGAGGACTCCCAGTTCGGCCACATCTCGACCGGTGGCGGCGCGAGCCTGGAGTACCTCGAGGGCAAGACCCTGCCCGGACTGGCCGTACTGGAGGAGTCAGCATGACGCGTACGCCGCTGATGGCGGGCAACTGGAAGTCCAACCTGAACCACCAGGAGGCGGTGGTCCTCGTCCAGAAGCTGGCGTGGACCCTGTCGGACAAGAAGCACGACCACGCCAGGAGCGAGGTCGTGGTGATCCCGCCCTTCACCGACCTGCGCAGCGTCCAGACGCTCATCGACGGCGACAAGCTGCCGATCGGCTACGGCGCGCAGGACGTCTCCGCGCACGACGGTGGCGCGTACACCGGCGAGATCTCCGCGGCGATGCTGGCGAAGCTCGGCTGCTCGTACGTCGTCGTCGGCCACTCCGAGCGCCGTGAGTACCACGCCGAGTCCGACCAGCTCGTGAACGAGAAGGCCGCCAAGACGCTCGCCGCGGGCATGACGCCGATCGTGTGCGTCGGCGAGGGCCTCGAGGTCCGCCAGGCCGGTGAGCACGTCGCGTACACGCTCGCCCAGGTCGACGGCTCGCTGGCCGGCTTCACGGCCGAGCAGGTCGCCGGACTCGTCATCGCGTACGAGCCCGTGTGGGCCATCGGCACCGGTGAGGTCGCCACCCCCGAGGACGCCCAGGAGGTCTGCGCGGCCATCCGTGGACGCCTGGGGGAGACCTGGGGTACCGAGGCGGCCGACCAGACCCGTATCCTTTACGGCGGATCGGTCAAGGCGGCGAACGTGGCCGCGATCATGGCGAAACCCGATGTCGACGGAGCGTTGGTCGGCGGGGCGAGCCTGGTCGCGGAGGAGTTCGCCGGGATCGCCCGGTTCTACGACATGCCAGACCTCCAGGGGTCCTGACCGAAGGGAGAGACGTGGTCATCGCGTTCTCCGTGCTGCTCGCCCTGAGCAGCGTGCTCATGATCGTCCTCGTGCTGATGCACAAGGGCCGAGGCGGCGGTCTGTCCGACATGTTCGGCGGTGGTGTCTCCAGCTCGCTGAGCGGCTCCTCCGTCGCCGAGCGCAACCTCGATCGCATCACCGTCGGCACCGCCGTGGTGTGGGTCGTGTGCGTCTTCGCACTCGGCCTGCTGCTGAAGGTGAGCAACTGATGGCCGCCGGAGCGATTCGCGGCAGCCGCATCGGCGCCGGCCCCATGGGCGAGGCCGAGCGTGGCGAGGCCGCACCGCGCCAGGCGATCTCGTACTTCTGCGTGAACGACCACTCGGTCACGCTGAACTTCGCGATCGAGGCCGAGGTGCCCGCCGAGTGGGACTGCCCGAAGTGCGGCATGCCCGCGAGCATGGACTCGGACAACCGGCCCGACGCGCCCAAGACCGAGCCGTACAAGACCCACCTGGCCTACGTGAAGGAGCGCCGCTCCGAGACCGAGGCCGCCGACATCCTCAAGGAAGCCCTCGACACCCTGCGCAGCAAGCGCAAGACCGGCGAGATCATCTTCTGAGGGCCGAGGCCGCTCTGCGGCCGACTCGCCCGAAGAGGTTGAGGTGCGAGGGCGCTCAGCGCCCGAAGCCTCGAAACCCGGTCGATGAAGGGACCACGGAATCACCCGTGGTCCCTTCGTCATTCGGCGTGATCTCGATACACCGTCTCGCTGCGCTCGCCGGCACTCGATCACCGGTTGCTCAGCGAGGCAGGCGCGAGGCGGCGGCGGTGTCGAGGAACCAGACGGTCTCCTCGAGCCCGCGCGCGCCGGCGGCGGGCGCCTGGTCGATCGGCGTGCCGATCATGGCCTTCGCGACCGCCTCGGCCTTGTCGGCGCCCGAGACCACGAACCAGGTGGCGCGCGTGTGGTTCAGCGCCGGGTAGGTCAGGGAGATGCGCTCCGGCGGCGGCTTGGGGGAGTCGAAGACCTCGACGGCGAGGCGCTCGGTCTCGTGCACCTGCGGGTGGCCGGGGAACAGCGACGCGATGTGCGCATCGGGCCCGACGCCGAGCAGCACCACGTCGAACGGGTCCTCCGGCAGCGTCTTCGCGTAGGCGTCGGCCGCCTCGGCCATCGAGAGCTCGCAGCCGTGCGCCGGCATGGCGTGGACGTGCTCGTCGGGGATGCCCAGGCGGTCGAGGAAGCCCTCGCGAGCCTGACGGTCGTTGCGGTCCTCGTGACCCTCGGGCACGAAGCGCTCGTCGCCCCACCAGTACTCGGCCACGCGCCAGTCGGCGTTCTCGCTCGACACGCGACCGTAGATCTTCGTCGCGATGGACCCACCGGTGAGCACGATCCGCGGGGTGCGTCCCGCGGTGGCGACGGCGTGCACGCGAGCCGCGAGCTGGCGCGACACCGCCAGCGCCAGGTCGTCGGCGCTGTCGAAGATCTCGATCATCCTCAGTCCTTTCCGGTGTGCAGGTGCTGCAAGGTCTCGCCGTAGATCTCGTCCGCGTCGAGGCGGCGCAGGTCCTCGGCCAGCAGCTCGGGGATCGTGCGGCGGCGGATCGGCACCACCCGGGGCGACGAGCCGGGCACGCTGAACTCGCAGCTCATCTCGCTCGTGCGCTTGATGTCGATGTCACCCACGTCGGTGAACAGGGTGACGCGCTGGATCTGCGAGCCGGAGTCGTCGTCCACGAACTCGATCGGGACCCCGAGGCGGCACTCGAGCCACGCCTGCAGCAGGACGGCGACCGGGTTGACGTCGTCGGCCAGGATGCGGCCGCCGGTCGCCGAGCCCGAGGTCTGGTCGAGGGCCGCGGCGAGCAGGGCGCGCCACAGCGTGAGCCGGGTCCAGGCCAGGTCGGTGTCGCCCGGGTCGTAGCCGGGCGCGAGCTTGTGGAGCCACTGCACCGGCGCCGGCGTGCGCTCGGAGTCGGTCAGCCGGCGGCGGGCGAGGCGACCGATGGGATCGAGCGAGGGCTCCAGCGGGCCCACACCGGGCCACCAGACCACGACGGGGGAGTCGGGCAGCAGCAGCGGCAGCACCGCGGACTCCGCGTGCTTCACGAGCGGGCCGGACATGCGCAGCAGCACGGATTCGCCCGGAGAGCCCGCGCCGACCCGCACGCGGGCGTTGAGGCGCGGCTTGCCCCGTCCGTCGCCCAGGATGACGCCCAGGACGCGGGAGGGGTGCTCGTGCTGCAGGACGTTGGCGGACTTCATCGCCTCGGCCACGTTCTCGTCGTCGGTGACGATGAGGAAGGTCAGCACCATGTCCATGGCGGGGCTGCCCGCGAGGGAGCGTCCCTTGGTCAGCGCCTTGGCGACCGCCGCGGCATTCGTGTCCTCGAGCAGCAGGTCCATCAGGGTCGCCTCCAGACGCGGCCGTCGCGCGCGAGCATGTCGATCGCCGACTGCGGGCCCCACGTTCCGGCTTGGTACGTGTCGATCGAGCGCTTGCGCGACCAGTGCTCCATCACGGGATCGAGGATCTCCCACGAGAGCTCGACCTCCCGGTGCTGCGGGAACAGCGGCGGATCGCCCAGCAGGACGTCGAGGATGAGTCGCTCGTACGCCTCGGGGCTGCTCTCGACGAACGAGCCGCCGTAGACGAAGTCCATGTTGACGTCGCGGATCTCCATCGTGGTGCCGGGCACCTTGGCGCCGAACCGCATCGTGACGCCTTCGTCGGGCTGGATGCGCATCACGAGGGCGTTGTGCCCCAGCTCGGTGACGTCGTTGCTCGGGAAGGGCAGGTGCGGAGCCTTCTTGAACACCACCGCGACCTCGGTGACGCGCCGTCCGAGTCGCTTGCCGGTGCGCAGGTAGAACGGGACACCGGCCCACCGCCGTGTCTCGATGTCGAGGCGCAGCGCGGCGAAGGTCTCGGTGAGGGACTTGGAGTCGATGCCCTCCTCCTCGAGGTAGCCGACGACCGGCTGGCCACCGGCCCAGCCCTCGACGTACTGCGCGTGGGCGGTGTGCTTGTCCAGGTCGTCCGGGAGCCGCACACTGCGCAGGACCTTCTGCTTCTCGAGCCGCAGGCTGGCGGCATCGAACGCGACGGGCTCCTCCATCGCCACGAGGGCCAGCAGCTGCAGCAGGTGGTTCTGGATGACGTCGCGGGCGGCGCCGATGCCGTCGTAGTAGCCGGCGCGCGAGCCGATGCCGATGTCCTCGGCCATCGTGATCTGCACGTGGTCGACGTAGTTGGCGTTCCACACCGGCTCGAACATCTGGTTGGCGAAGCGCAGGGCCAGGATGTTCTGGACCGTCTCCTTGCCCAGGTAGTGGTCGATGCGGAAGACCGACTCGGACTCGAAGACGTTGCCGATCAGCTGGTTGAGCTCCTTGGCCGACTCGAGGTCGTGACCGAAGGGCTTCTCGATGACCACACGGCGCCAGCCCGTGCCGGGCTTGGCCAGGCCGTGCTCGTCGATCTTGGACACGACCGTGGGGAACAGACCGGGCGGGATCGACAGGTAGAAGGCGTGGTTGCCGCCGGTGCCCTGCCGCTCGTCGAGCTTCGTGAGGGTCTTGGCCAGCTCCTCCCACGCGTCGTCGTCGTCGAACTGGCCAGGCACGAACTTGATGCCGGCGGCCAGCTGCTTCCAGACCGTCTCGCTCCACTCGGTGCGGGCGCCGGCCTTGGCGGCCTTCTTGAGCAGGGCGGCGAACGTGCCGTCGCCCCAGTCGCGCCGGGCGAAGCCGACGAGGCCGAAGCCCGGGGGCAGCAGGCCGCGGTTGGCCAGGTCGTAGATCGCGGGGATGAGCTTCTTGCGCGCGAGGTCGCCGGTGACACCGAACATCACGACGGTGCAGGGTCCCGCGATGCGCGGCAGACGGCGGTCGCGCGGATCGCGCAGGGGATTGGGGCTCATGCCAGGGCGTCCTTGATCGCTCGCAGGCCGGCATCGACGTCGTGGAGGTGCAGCCGCAGGACCGGACGTCCCTTGTCGCGCAGGACCTGGGCGTCACCGGCCGCCTGGGACACGATGAACTGGCCGAGGGTGAAGTCCCGCCCGGGCACGGCAAGGTCCTCCGCCGGGTCGCAGGTGACCTGCAGGAAGACGCCGACCGGGGTCCCACCCTTGTGGTACTGGCCGGTGGAGTGCAGGAAGCGCGGGCCCCAGCCGAACGTCACCGGTCGCGAGAGCCGTCCCGCGAGCTGCGGCGCCAGCGACTCCAGCCCCTCAAGAGCCCAACGGTCGAGGTAGAACTGCAGCGCGAGGTACTCACGCTCGCCGACCTGGCCCAGCAGCTCGCTGATCGCGTCCTCGATGCTCTGCGCCGAGGACCCGTAGATGTCGGCGACCTCGCCGGCGTGGTCGGGCTCGGGGAGCGAGGCGTCGCCGCCCAGCAGCTCGCGGGCTGCCGCCTTGGCGCTCTCGACGTCGGGCTGGTCGAACGGGTCGATCGACAGCAGGCGCCCGGCGACGGCCGTGGCGACCTCCCAGATCAGGAACTGCCCGCCGAGCGAGCCGTGGACCGCTGCGGCCCAGGGAGCGTCGGGGACGTCCTCGGTCCCGAGGTGGACGACGAACTCGTCGGGGGTGGTCGGGTCGGTCGCCGACTGGGCCACGACCGGGAGGATGCCGGTGGCGTCCTTGCCCGTCGACTCCGCCACGAGCTGCTCGATCCAGTCGCCGAGGCCGTGACCGTCGTGGTCGAACAGGACGACCTTGTCGACCCCCTCGCGGGCGGCGACGCCGAGCGCGGCGCCGAGCTCCAGGCCGTCGTTCTCGGGGCTGTCGTCGCCCAGGGAGGGCACGACCTCACCGGCTTGGTCGAGCAGCGCCCCGATGTCGGCGCCGGCCAGCCCGCTGGGGACCAGGCCGAACGCCGTCAGCGCCGAGTAGCGGCCGCCCACGTGAGGATCGGCCCGGAAGACGCGGTAGCCCGCGGCGGTGGCCTCCTCGTCGAGGGGCGAGCCCGGGTCGGTCACGACCACGAGGTGGCCGGCCGGATCGAGGCCGGCGTCGCGGAACGCCTGCTCGAAGATCCGGCGCTGGCTGTCGGTCTCGACGGTGCCGCCGGACTTGCTCGACACCACCACGACGGTGTGCTCCAGGTCGTGGACCGCGGACCGGACCATGTCGGGCTGCGACGAGTCCAGCACGTCGAGCGGCACGCCGGCGGCGGCGCAGATGACCTCGGGCGCGAGCGACGAGCCGCCCATCCCGCACAGCACCACGCGCGTGATGCCGCGGGAGGCCAGCTCGTCGCGCAGGGCCACGATGTCGGGGACGAGCGCGCGCGAGGACTCGTGCAGGGTCACCCAGGAGAGCCGGATGGACGCCTCGGACTCCGCCTCGGGACCCCAGAGGGTCCCGTCCTCGGCGAACAACCGAGAGGCGAACCGTTCCGCGACGAGCGCCTGGACGGCGCCGTCGACCGACTCGTGCTGGGGCGGGTGGACGCGGAGCCGGTTCGTCATGTTCAGGCCTTGTCGAGCTCGGCCCGGACGGTCTCGAGGAGCTCGGCCCACGAGTCGTCGAACTTCTGGAGCCCCTCGTCCTCGAGCTTCTCGACGACCTCGTCGTAGGAGATGCCCTGCGCCTCGAGGTCGTCGATCACCTGCTGGGCCTCGGCGGCACGACCGGTGACCGTGTCGCCGGTGACCTCGCCGTGGTCGGCGAAGGCCTCCAGCGTCTTCTCGGGCATCGTGTTGACCGTGCCGTGAACGACCAGCTCGGTCACGTAGAGCGTGTCGGAGTACGCCGGGTCCTTGACGCCCGTGGAGGCCCACAGGGGGCGCTGGGGGTGCGCGCCCTTGGCGAGCAGCTCCTTGGCCCGGTCGGATCCGAAGACCTCCTCGTAGGCCGCGTAGGCCAGCCAGGCGTTCGCCAGCGCCGCCTTGCCGCGCAGGGGGCTGTCCTGGGGGAGCCGGCCGTCGACCTCGGCGTCGACGCGGCTGACGAAGAACGACGCGACCGAGTGGATCTTCGACAGGTCGCGACCCTCGGCCGCGGCCTGCTCGAGGCCGTAGAGGTACGCGTCCATCACGCCGCGGTAGCGCTCGAGGGAGAAGATCAGCGTGACGTTGACGCTGATGCCCTTCGCGATCGACGCGGCGATGGCCGGCAGGCCCTCACGGGTGGCCGGGATCTTGATCAGCAGGTTGGGGCGGTCGATCTCGTTCCACAGCCGCTCGGCCATCTCGACCGTGCCGTCCGTGTCACGGGCGAGGCCCGGCTCGACCTCGATCGACACGCGACCGTCGAAGCCGTCGGTGGCGTCGTAGACCGGACGCAGGATGTCGCACGCGTCGCGCACGTCCTTGGTCGTGATCGCGAAGACCGTGGCGTCGACGTCGGCGCCGGAGGCCTTGAGCTCCGCGACCTGCTTCTCGTACTTCTCGCCCTTGGCGAGAGCGGACGCGAAGATCGTCGGGTTGGTGGTCACGCCCACGACGTGACGCTCGGTCACCAGCTGGGCGAGGTTGCCGGTCTCGATCCGCTCGCGGGAGAGGTCGTCGAGCCAGATCGACACCCCCGCGTCGCTGAGAGCCTTCAGTCGTTCGGTCATGTCGATCACTCCTGAGATGGTGGTCAGTGGGTGGTGTCGGGGAGCACCGGGCCGGTCGGTCGGGCGAAGACCGGCACGCCCCCCTCGTGCTGGGCGGCCTGGATGGACTCCATCGCCGCGTCGACCGTGGAGGCGGCCGTGATGCCGAAGCGCTCGTACAGCTCGCTGTAGTTGGCCGAGGCGCCGAAGTGCTCGAGGGAGATGATCCGTCCGGCGTCGCCGACGATGTCACGCCAGCCGAACGCGACACCGGCCTCGACGACCACGCGCGCCCGCACGTGCGGCGGGATGACGCTGTCGCGGTAGGCCTGGTCCTGCTCCTCGAACCACTCGCGGCACGGCATCGAGACGACGCGCGCGCCGATGCCCTGCTCGGCCAGCGTGCTGCGCGCCTGGACCGCGAGCTGCACCTCCGAGCCGGTGGCCACGATGATCACGTCGGGCGTGGCGTGGTGCAGCTCGGCGGGGGAGTCTAGGAGCACGTAGGCGCCCTTGGCGGCCTCCGACGCGGCGGCGTACTCGCCGTCACGCGGGAACACGGGCAGGTTCTGCCGGCTGAGCGCCAGCGCCGCGGGGCGGTGGTGGCGCTGCAGGATCGTGGACCAGACGGCCACGGTCTCGTTGGCGTCGGCCGGGCGGACGACGTCGAGGCCGGGGATCGTGCGCAGCGCGGCGAGGTGCTCGACCGGCTGGTGCGTCGGTCCGTCCTCGCCCAGGCCGATGGAGTCGTGCGTCCACACGTAGGTGACCGGCAGCTCCTGCAGTGCGGCGAGGCGCACCGCGGGGCGCATGTAGTCGCTGAAGACCAGGAACGTGCCGCCGTACGGCCGGGTGGGGCCGTGCAGCGCGATGCCGTTCATGATCGAGCCCATCGCGTGCTCGCGGATGCCGAAGTGCAGCACGCGGCCGTACCAGTCGCCGGAGAACTTCTTGGTGGAGTTCTGCGGCGGCAGGAAGGACGGCTGGTCCTTGGGGGTCGTGTTGTTCGAGCCGGCGAGGTCGGCGGAGCCGCCCCACAGCTCGGGCAGGTGCGGCGCGGCGGCCGACAGGAAGTCGCCCGACGCCACGCGGGTGGCGACGCCCTTCTCGTTCGGCTCGTAGACCGGGAGGTCGGCGTCCCAGCCGTCAGGCAGCTCGCGCGACGTCAGACGGTCGAGCAGCGTCTTGCGCTCACCATTGGCCGTGACCCAGAGGTCGAAGCGGGTCTGCCACTCCTCGCGGGCGTCGGCGCCGCGCTGGATCGCACCCCGCGTGTGCTCGAGCACGTCGTCGTCGACGGCGAAGTCGACCTCGGGATCGAAGCCGAGCAGCTCCTTCGTGGCCTTGATCTCGTCGGCCCCGAGCGCCGAGCCGTGCGCCGCGCCGGTGTTCTGCGCGTTCGGCGCGGGCCAGGCGATGATCGTGCGCAGCACGATGAGGCTGGGGCGGTCGGTGACGAGCTTCGCCGAGGCGAACGCGTCGGCGAGGGCGTGCACGTCCTCGCGGTACTCGCCGCCGCCGTGGGTCCAGTCGACGGTCTGCACGTGCCAGCCGTAGGCCTCGTAGCGCAGGGCGACGTCCTCGGTGAACGCCACGTCGGTGTCGTCCTCGATGGAGATCTTGTTGTCGTCGTACAGCAGCGTCAGGTTGCCCAGCTCCTGCAGGCCGGCCAGGGAGGAGGCCTCGCCCGAGACGCCCTCCTGCAGGTCGCCGTCGGAGCAGATCGCGTAGATGTCGTGGTCGAACGGGCTCTCACCCGGACCGGCGAAGGGATCGAAGAGGCCGCGCTCGCGGCGGGCGGCCATCGCCATGCCCACCGCGTTGGCGACGCCCTGACCCAGCGGGCCGGTGGTCACCTCGACGCCGGGGGTGTGGCCGTACTCGGGGTGACCCGGCGTCTGGCTGCCCCACGTGCGCAGGCTCTTGAGGTCGTCGAGCGACATCGGGTAGCCCGACAAAAAGAGCTGGATGTACTGGGTCAGGCTCGAGTGCCCGCACGACAGCACGAACCGGTCGCGGCCGATCCACGACGGATCGGCGGGATCGTGCCGCATCAGCTTCTGGTAGATCAGGTACGCGGCGGGCGCCAGGCTCATCGCGGTTCCGGGGTGGCCGTGGCCGGCCTTCTGGACGGCATCGGCCGCCAGGAGTCGCGCCGTGTTGACGGCGCGGTCGTCCACGTCCGACCAGTCGATCGTCGGTTCAGTGGCATGAGGGGCGTTGGTCACCGCGGCACTCCTGGGTCGTCACGTGGTTGGTCGAACGAGGTCTGCGTCTTGAGCCTATCCGTCGGGCATTAGACTCTGCCATGTGACCGTCACTCCGCATGCCTCCGACGAGCACACCCGAATCGATCGGCCCAGCCGCCGCGATGTGGTGCTCGCCTACGTGGCCCTGACCAAGCCCCGCATCATCGAGCTGCTGCTGCTCACCACCGTGCCGGTGATGTTCCTGGCGCAGCAGGGCGTTCCCGACCTGTGGCTCGTGGTGGCGACCCTGATCGGCGGCACGCTCTCGGCCGGGTCGGCCAACGCGCTGAACTGCGTCGTCGACGCCGACATCGACCAGAAGATGCGTCGCACGGCTCGCCGTCCGTTGCCCCGTCACCAGGTGGGCACGCAGGCCGCGCTGAAGTTCGGGCTCATCCTCGGCGTGCTCTCCACCGCCTGGCTCGGCCTGACGGTCAACTGGCTCTCGTCGGCGCTCGCGCTGGCCGCCAACGTCTTCTACGTCGTGGGCTACACGATGATCCTCAAGCGACGCACCACGCAGAACATCGTGTGGGGCGGCGCCGCGGGATGCTTCCCGCCGCTGATCGGCTGGACCGCCGTCACGAACGAGCTGGCCTGGACCCCGATCCTGCTCTTCCTGGTGGTCTTCTTCTGGACGCCGCCGCACTTCTGGGCGTTGGCGATGCGCTACCGCGAGGACTACGCCGCCGCCGACGTGCCGATGCTGCCGTCGGTCGCCCCGTCGGCCGAGGTCGGCCGTCAGATCGTCCGCTACACGTGGGCCACGGTGCTGACGTCGGTGCTGGTGTGGCCGGTCGCCGACACGGGCTGGTTCTTCCCGTCGATGGCGATCCTGCTGGGCATCGTCTTCCTGCTGGAGGCCTACGACCTGCGGGCCCGCGCCCGCGAGACGGAGGAGCTGTCGATCATCAAGCCGATGCGGCTGTTCCACTTCTCGAACGCGTACCTGGCGCTGCTGTTCGTGGCCGCCGCGATCGATCCCTTCATCGGC
The DNA here is from genome assembly GCF_002476985.1 of Aeromicrobium sp. UBA7512. NCBI lineage: Bacteria > Bacillati > Actinomycetota > Actinomycetes > Propionibacteriales > Nocardioidaceae > Aeromicrobium > Aeromicrobium sp. UBA7512. Next base: position 8,755 of record NZ_DLNK01000002.1, on the reverse strand, counting down.
TGAGCGCCTCACGCGCCGTAGGCTCGGAGCCATGCGCGCCTTCCTCTCCTGGATCCTCCCGGCCGTCGCCACGTTCGCCGCGTGGTGGCTCTTCCTCGGGATGGACGAGAACGACACCTACTCCGTGCTGCAGGTGGCCGGCCTCGTCGTCGTCCTGATCGTGATCGGCATCGCGGCAGGCTGGCTCGCACGCAGCAGTGAGCTGCTCGGCGTCATCGTCTCCGCCGTGGTCGGCGTGGCCGCCGCCTGCTGGACAAGCTGGTCCGACGACGAATCGGGTCTGTTCGTCGTGGGCTGGGGGATGGTCGTGTTCGGCATGGTGGTCAGCACCGTCCTGGTCGTCATGATCACCTCCGCGTACCGCCAGTCCCGGCTGCGCCGCGACGCCCAGCCGTGACGACCCCGATCCGGCCCGTCGAGCCCGATGACTGGGCCCGCTGGCGTGCGATCCGGTTGCGCGCCCTCGAGGAGGACGCGCCCGCCTTCGCCTGCAGCGCGCACCGCTGGATCGAGGGTGGCGACAGCGAGCAGCGCTGGCGCGAGCGGATCGCCGCGCCCGGTCGCCTCTTCCTCGCGACGCAGGACGGCCGGGACGTCGCGATGATCGGACTGGCCCCCGGTGACGAGCCCGAGCTGATCTCGATGTGGGTCGCGCCGGAGGCCCGGCGCAGCGGGATCGGCGTGGCGCTCGTCGAGACCGTGGTGCGCGAGGCGGGAGCGCGGCCGCTCCGGCTGCGTGTCATGGCGCAGAACGCCGGCGCGATCGCCTTCTACGAGAGGTGCGGCTTCGTGCTGACCGGCGAGCCGGTCGACGAGGAGGGCACGCTCACGATGCGGCGGGCCGGGACGCCAGCCACCACCACGTGGTCACCGCCAGCAGAACGGCCGCGCCGACCAGGTGCGTCGCCACCAGCACGATCGGCAGATCAGTGAAGTACTGCACGTAGCCGACGAGTCCCTGGGCCAGCCCGGCGGCCAGCACGAGCAGGCCGATGCGGCGCGCGCGGTCGCGCAGCAGCACGATGGCGACGACGGTCAGGATGAGGAACAGCCACACGGAGATCGCGTGGGTCCGGCTCCACCACGCCGGGTCGAGGTCGTTGCGCGGCGCGTCGGCGTCGCCCGCGTGGGGGCCGCTGCCCGTCACGATCGTGCCGAGGTAGATCGCCGCCAGCAGCACGACGTACGCCGCCCGCACCACCCAGGCCGCCCGGGGCTCCACCGTGCCCTCCGCCTCGCGCAGCGAGACCAGGAACACCGTGGACGCGACCACCAGCGCCATGGACAGGATCAGGTGCAGCGACACGATCCACGGGTTGAGGTCGGTCAGCACGGTGATGCCGCCGATGACGCCCTGGAACGGGATGCCGATCGCGATGCCCAGCACGAGGCGCAGCTGCGTGCGCGTGGCGCCGGTCCAGCGCCACGTGGCGACGACGGCACCGATGGCGACGACGACCAGGACGTACGTCAGCATGCGGTTGCCGAACTCGATCGCGCCGTGCCAGCCGAGGGCGCCGTGGGGGACGAACGACTCGTCGGTGCACCGGGGCCACGTGGGGCAGCCCAGGCCCGAGGCCGTCAGCCGCACCAGCCCACCCGTCAGGATGATCAGGGTGTTGGCGACGAGGTTGGCCCACGCCCACTTCTCGACCGTCGACTTCGACACGGTGCGTCGAGAGACCGCACTCACTCCCATCGGAACCACCTTCCGGCGGCTGCCGCGGCACCCACGGCCCACGCGGCGATCACCGCCACGGAGAACGTACCGGGCGAGCCGGTCATGAACGCGTCGCGCAGCCCCTCGCCGAGAGCGCCCGAGGGCAGCAGCGCCAGCAGGCCGCGGACGGCCTCGGGGTACTGGTCGAGCGGGAGCAGCAGCCCTCCGCCGACGAGGAGCAGCACGTAGACGAGGTTGGCCAGCGCGAGCGTGGCCTCGGCGCGCAGGGTGCCGGCCAGGAGCAGGCCGAGCCCTCCGAACGCCACGGTGCCGAGCAGGCCCAGCACGAGGAGCCAGCAGGTGCCGGCCACGGGTGCCTCGGGCCGCCAGCCGAGCGCGACGGCCAGCCCGCCGAGGACCGCGAACTGCGCGAGCTGCAGGATCGCGACGGCGCCGACCTTGCCGGCCAGCAGCCCGCCGCGGGACAGGGGAGTGGCGCCGAGGCGCTTGAGCACGCCGTAGCGGCGCTCGAACGCCGTCGCGATCGCGAGCGACGTGAACGACGTCGAGACGATGGCGAGCGCGAGCACACCGGGCGCCAGCACGTCGAGGGGCCGATCACTGTCGATGAACCGGTCGGATCGCGAGCCCACGACGAGCAGCAGGATAGGGATCACGAAGGTGACCACCATCTGCTCGCCGTTGCGGACGGTGAGCTTCAGCTCCATCGCGGTCTGCGCCCAGGTGCGGCGTAGGCGCGAGGCGGCGCCGGGCGCGGGGGAGAGGTCGAGGGACGTCATCGCAGCTCCCGCCCGGTGAGCTCGAGGAAACGGTCCTCGAGGGTCTGGTGCTCGACCAGGACGGACTCGATCAGGACGTCGTGCGCCGCGCACCAGCCGGTGATGCGGTGCAGGACGGCCGGGTCGACCTCCGTGGTGAGCACGTACTGGCCGGGCTCGGGCTCGGTCACGGCGGCGCCCTCGGGCAGCTCCTTGACCAGCGAGTCGCGGTCGAGGCCCGCGCGCGTGCGCAGGCGGATGGTGTTCTGGGCGCCCGCGGCCACGAGCTCGGAGGGCGTTCCCGAGGCGATCACGCGGCCGGCGTCGACGATGTGGACGTGGTCGGAGAGCTCCTGGGCCTCGTCCATGTAGTGCGTCGTCAGGACGGTCGTGACGCCGTGGTGGCGCAGCTCGTCGACGAGGTCCCACGTGGCCCGGCGCGACTGCGGGTCGAGCCCGGCGGTGGGCTCGTCGAGGAACACCAGCTCCGGGCGGCCCACGATCGCCATCGCGAGGGACAGGCGCTGCTTCTGGCCGCCCGAGAGGCGCCGGTACGAGGTGCGGCCGAACGACGCCATCCCGAGCCGCTCGACGAGGGGCTCGACGGGCAGCGGGTCGGCGTAGAGCGAGGCCATGTGGCGCAGCATCTCGCCGGCGCGGACGCCCAGCCAGGCGCCGCCGGACTGCAGCATCACGCCGACACGGGGGCGCAGCTCGGTGGCGTCGGCCACCGGGTCCAGGCCCAGGACGCGCACGCGGCCCGACTGCGGGCGTCGGAAACCCTCACAGGTCTCGATCGTAGTGGTCTTCCCCGCGCCGTTGGGCCCGAGGATCGACGTGACGGTGCCCGGCTCGACCGTCAGGGTGAGTCCGTCGACCGCGCGGACCTCCGCGCCGCCGCGGCCGTATCGCATGACGAGGTCGCGAACCTCCACGGCGGGAGTCGTCGTCGTCGAGGGCACCAGAACATTCTAGGTGTGGCAGGTTGAAGCCATGGACCTGCCCGTGATGCCACCGCTGGCACCGATGCTCGCCAAGTCCGCGAAGCAGGTGCCGCACGCCGACGGCCACCTGTACGAGCCCAAGTGGGACGGCTTCCGCGCCATCGTCTTCCGTGACGGCGACGAGATTGAGATCGCCAGCCGCTCGACCAAGTCGCTCACCCGCTACTTCCCCGACGTCGTGGAGTCGATCCGGCAGAACGTGCCCGAGCGCTGCGTCCTCGACGGCGAGATCGTGATCGCCAGCGACGGCCGGCTGAGCTTCGACCTGCTCTCGAACCGCATCCACCCTGCGGAGTCGCGCGTCACCATGCTCGCCCGTGAGACGCCCGCGTCGTTCGTGGTCTTCGATCTCCTCGCGCTGGACGACCGCTCGTTCCTCGACGAGCCGCTGTCGGTCCGGCGCGAGTCGCTCGTCGAGGCGCTGTCGGCCGCACGGCCGCCCGTGCACGTCACCCGGGTCACCGCCGACCCCGAGGAGGCCGAGCGCTGGTTCACGACGTTCGAGGGTGCGGGGCTCGACGGCGTGATCGCGAAGCAGCTCGACGGGGCCTACGTCCCGAACGGCCGGGCGATGCTCAAGGTGAAGCATGCGCGCACGGCCGACGTCGTGCTCGCCGGCTACCGGCTCCACAAGAACTCCACCACCGAGCGGCCGCTGCTGGGCTCGATGCTCCTCGGCATCTACGCGGACGACGGGCGGCTCCAGCACGTGGGCGTCGCGGCCTCGTTCACCGAGGCGCGTCGCGCGGAGCTCATCGACGAGCTCGCGCCGCTGGAGCTGGCCGAGGGGGAGTCCCACCCGTGGGACCTCTGGCGTGACGAGCAGGCCCAGGCCTCGGGTCGCCTGCCCGGCGGGCAGAGCCGGTGGACGGGCACGAAGGACCTGTCGTTCGTGCCGCTGCGCCCCGAGCGGGTGCTGGAGGTCGCCTACGAGCACATGGAGGGGGAGGGCGACCAGGCCCGCTTCCGCCACATGGGCCGGTTCCAGCGCTGGCGCCCCGACCGTGAGCCGGAGTCCTGCACGTACGACCAGCTCGAGGAGGTCGCGCGCTACGACCTCGGCGACGTGCTGATCTGACTCACCAGGGCTCGAACTCGTCGAAGTCCTCCACCTGGAACGTCTCCACCTCGGTGGGAACCTGCTCGGACGAGGAGTCGCGGGCGACGGTGCTCATGAGGAAGAGCAGGGCGACGGCCACGGCGGCGATCAGTCCCGCGATGACGAATCCGCTGATCCCGGCCCGTGCCTGGTGCGGCAGCGAGCCACGGATGGGCACCTCCTGGCCGTTGAGCAGCATGTACCCGTCGCGGATGCGGTCCCGCGAGCCCGTGGCGCGAGGGGCCGTAGCGGCGGAGCGACCTCCCTCGACGCGTTCGGTCCACGCGGATCCGTTCCAGTAGCGGCGTCCGCCGCCGCCGGCCGGATCGTCGTACCAGCCCGCGGGCGCCTGCTTCTGGGTCACCTGATGACAGTAGCGAACCGCCCCGCCGGAGGGAGCCCGACGGGACGGCCCGTGACAGTGGAACGGGCGTCGGGAATGAACATGACGTAACCCTCAGTTGCGTTGTCAGTCCGTCTCGTCGGCCTTCTTGCGCGACGGCTGCACGCGGCGCGGCTCGCCCGGCATCTTGGGGTAGTCCGGCGGGTACGGCATCTCGCCGAGTCCGTTCTCCTCGTCGCGGTCGTACCAGTCGAGCAGCGTCTGCAGCGAGTGGTGGACGTCGTCGATCTCCGACCACGGGTCGGGTCGTCGCCCCAGCAGCGCGGGAACGGTCGTGAGGTTCAGGTCGCGCGGGTCCTCGACGTCGAAGAGCTCGTCCCACGTCAGCGGGGTGGAGACGGGCGCACACGGCTTCGGGCGCAGGCTGTAGGCGCTGGCGATGGTGCGGTCGCGGGCGTTCTGGTTGAAGTCGACGAAGATCGCGGCGCCCCGCTCCTCCTTCCACCAGGCCGTGGTGACGGCGTCGTCGCGGCGCTCCAGCTCACGGCCGAACGCCAGGGCCGCGTGACGGACGTCGGTGAACGTCCACTTCGGCTCGATCCGCGCGAAGATGTGCACGCCGCGGTTGCCGCTGGTCTTGGCGAACCCGCGGATCCCGATCTCCTCGAGCAGCTCCTTGGCCACCTTCGCGACCCGCTGCGCGTCGTGGAAGTCGGTGCCCGGCTGCGGATCGAGATCGATGCGGATCTCGTCGGGGTGGTCGACATCGGCGCGGCGCACGGGCCACGGGTGGAACGTGATGGTCCCCATGTGGGCGGCCCAGGCGGCGACGGCGATCTCGGTGGGGCAGATCTCGTCGGCGCGGCGACCCGAGGGGAAGTGGATGCGCACCGTCTCCAGGTACGGGGGAGCGCCCTTGGGGACGCGCTTCTGGTAGAACGCGTCGCCGTGGCCGTCGGCGCGGGTGGCCATCACCATGTCCTCGCGGACGCCCTTGGGCCAGCGCTCCAGCGTGGTGGGGCGCTCGCGCAGCGCGCGCATCAACCCGTCCTCGACGGCCACGTAGTACTGGACCACCTCGAGCTTGGTGATGTCCGGCGTGCGGTCGGTCTTCTCGTAGATCACGCGGTCGGGGCTGGAGACGCGCACGGCGCGCCCCCCGGCCTCGACCTCGGCTGCGGCTGCCCCCATGGGGCGACCCTACTGTCAGTCGACCTCGGTGACGATGGATTGGACCTCGAGGACCGGCACGGCGGTCGTGGCCGTGGTGCTGATCGTGAGCAGGTCCTGGGCGCCGGCCGGGACGTCGATGACGCGGCCGCCCATCTCGAAGCGGATGTCGTACGTGATCGTCATCGTGGCCTGGTAGTCCCCGGCTCGCCGGAACGTCATCGAGCACTCGTCCGACTTCGCGGTGACCAGAGGGCAGTCGATCGTCTGGCCGCCGGCGCTGACGGTCATGCCGCGCGGCGACGCGATCGCACGCATGCCGAGGGCGGGGGAGCCCACGACCTCACCGGCGGGGGCACCCTCGGCCCACCACCAGGTGTCGAGGTTCACGAGCGTGCGCGTGGGCGGGTTGAACACCGCGGTCACGGTGGGCAGCTGCAGGGCGCCGCGGGCCGCCTCGATGCGGTCGAGGATCGTGACCATCTGGAACTCGGTGTCCCAGTAGTAGGTGCGGATCTCCTCGGCGTCGGCGTTCTCCTTGCACGACGTGAAGATGAGCTTCTCCGCGTCCTCGGGCTTGTCCTTCAGGCTGGGGTCGTCCTCGCGGGCCTTCTCGATGTCCTGGATCGCGGCCGGGTCGTTCATGTAGCAGGCGCGGTTGCCCTGGCAGAACTCGTTCCACAGATCGAAGAAGGTGCACTCGGGCGCAGCGGGGGTGCCGCCCCCGCCACCGTCGCCGCCGCCTCCATCGTCGCTCCCGCCCGACCACGTGATGCAGCCGTACTGCAGGCCGTCGGCCGCGGGATCGGTGTCGCCCCAGGCGGTGCAGACGGGGTCGGCGTGGGCCGGGACCATGAGCACGAAGAGCGTGACCATGACGGTGGCCAGCAAGGCGCCCGTGCGCCGGGCGAGGGTCAGCACGAGATCCCGCTCGGGGTGTCGGCCTCGCCCACGATGAGCCAGGTGCCGTCGGTCTGCTCGAGCCGGTGACTGCTGGCGTACCAGCCGGCGGCCTCGGGCTCGACGACCTCGCCGTCGGCCTCGGCGCCCCACTCGTCCTCATTGACGCAGACCGTGGCGATCGCGGAGGTCCCGTCGACCGTGGCGGTGTAGTCGCGCAGCTCCGGCTCGCCGGTGCGGCGGAAGTTCCCGGCCTCGAACTGCGCGTAGCGCGCGAGCATCGGCTCGGTCTCCGAGGGGGCCAGGGTGCGGCTGAAGTCGGCCGTGTCGTAGGCGCCCGAGGTCTCGACCCGGACGCGCTCGTCCCAGTAGGCCTCGAGGACCGCGACGGCCTCGTCCTGCGCGGAGGCGGTCGGCGTGGGCGTCGTGGTGGCGGGCGTGTCGGAGCCGTCGTCGCCACCGCAACCGCCCAGCAGCAGCGCCCCGGCCAGTGCCATCGCGCACGTCGTGATGCGCATCCCCCTTGCAAGCATGGGCACGATTGTAGTGAAGAACTGCCGCCCGGTCTCCCACGCGGTGGGCGTGACGGGAGTGAGGTACGGCTCACTGAGGCGAGCCTTCGTTGAATGCGAGGAATCAATAACGCAACAATGGTGTTGTGAAATACGTGAGCGTGGATCATGAGGTGTCGTCGGTCGACGACCTCTCCACGCGCGATCGCGTCGCCGAGAGCATCCTGGAGAACGGTCCCAGCACCGCCACGAGCCTGGCCACCCGCCTCGGACTCACCCCCGCCGCCGTGCGTCGCCACCTCGAGCACCTCGTCGAGCACGGCCTCGTGGAGTCGCGCGAGGAGCGCGTCCGGGGCCAGCGTCGCCGCGGCCGCCCCGCCCGGGTCTTCGTTCTCACTGCCGCCGGCCGCGACACGTTCGCGCACACCTACGACGACCTGGCCGCCGACGCGCTGCGCTTCCTGCGCGCCACGGGCGGCGACTCCGCCGTCATGGACTTCGCGCGTCACCGGCTGGCCGAGTTCCGCAACCGGTACGAGCGGCTGCTGGCCGACGTCCCGGTCGAGGACCAGGCCTCGGTGCTCGCGCGGGCGCTGACCGACGACGGCTTCGCGGCCTCGGCCAGCTCCACCCCGCTCGGCGAGCAGATCTGCCAGCACCACTGCCCGGTGGCCCACGTCGCCGAGGAGTTTCCCCAGCTGTGCGAGGCCGAGACCGAGGTCTTCGCCGAGCTGCTGGGCTCCCACGTCCAGCGCCTGGCGACCATCGCCCACGGCGATGGCATCTGCACCACGCACCTGCCCCGCACCACCCAGTCCACCCATGTCACCGCTGTGTCTCCAACTGAAGGGGAGTCGTCATGACGACCACGAACGACACGACCTCGATCGAGGACCTGAACCCGGGTCTGAAGGATGTCGGAAACTACGAGTTCGGCTGGCACGACGCCGACGTCGCCGGAGCCAGCGCGCAGCGCGGCCTCAGCGAGGCCGTCGTGCGCGACATCTCGGCCAAGAAGAGCGAGCCCCAGTGGATGCTCGACCTGCGCCTGAAGGGCCTCAAGCTCTTCAACCGCAAGCCGATGCCCACGTGGGGTGCCGACCTCGACGCGATCGACTTCGACAACATCAAGTACTTCGTCCGGTCGACCGAGAAGCAGGCGACCACGTGGGAGGAGCTCCCCGAGGACATCAAGAACACGTACGACCGCCTGGGCATCCCCGAGGCCGAGAAGCAGCGCCTCGTCTCCGGCGTCGCCGCGCAGTACGAGTCCGAGGTCGTCTACCAC